>JAQVBU010000011.1 GCA_028690155.1 Alphaproteobacteria bacterium
ACAAGCAAAGCTTAGTTGTCGATACGCTGGCGACGGTTCCGGAGAAGAGCGAAGGAATCGCCCTAAATCTCGATGGGGGTGTGGGCTATATCGTCGACGATGTGAGACTTTCGTCGAAGCGGGGTGCTCCATGACAATCAGAAGCGCGCTCACAACCATCCTGATCCTGACGCCTTTTGTTCTATCGTTTGGCCCGGCGCGGGCCGAACAGCTTGTCAAGATGCCTCCGGAAATGCGCCTTGAGCCGGGTCTTGTCGATGAGGGATTGTCTTGGCGGCATGTCGCTCTCGATCGGATCGAGGCAAAAGATCTTCCTCAAAACATCATGGAGCCCGTCCGGGCTGAGCTTTTGATGTGTTTCGGTTTGAGGGACGTCTTTCCTTTTCTAGGCGTTTATTCGTGGCGTTCCGACAGAACCCGGGAGGAACGCCTGCCGCCGCGTTATGTCGTCGATTATACAGCCTTCGCATCCCTGAGCGACCGGCAGCGTTGCCGCCAAAAACTTTGCACCAAGGAGGGGTGTCAGGTCCGGGGTTATACGCCGGTCGGCAAAGAGCGTTGGCAACAGGATTTTGAGATTGTGGGGGCGCGTTTTTTCTTTTCGAACGACAAAGACAAGCAAACCGGCGCAACGATGACGACGATCAATCTTTTGGCGCCGAGCCGGGCGGACTGCAAAGAAATCAAAGGTTCCGTTTCTTCACCCACGGGATGTTTGCGGAAGTTTTTATGGCGTCCCTATGGCCTGTCGCTTCTTTCTCAATGAGCGTCGCGTCGCGCTTTTTCGTAAGCGGCCAAGGCTGCGGGGAAAGGCGATAGGGCTCGTTTCAGAACGCCTTGAAGCGCCGAAATCGCCACGCCATAGTTTGTAATGGCCACACCATGTTCGTTCGAGATTCGCAGACGCGTGGCCATTTCCTGAGGCGTCATCACACACCCGCCACAGTGAATGACCAGCTTGTATTCCGGAAGATTGTCAGGAAAATCGTGCCCGGCCGAAGAATCGATGGTCAAATTCCGGCCCGTATACTGCCGCAGCCAGCGCGGGATTTTCACGCGGCCTATGTCGTCTTCCAACGGGTGGTGAGAGCAGCCTTCGGCCATCAATACCTTGTCGCCGTCTTTCAGGTTTTCAATGGCGGCGGCTCCTTTGGCCTGTGCGATGAGGTCGCCTTTTAAACGCGCAAACAAAATAGAAAAGGTTGTAAGAGGCACGCTTTCAGGCGTGTCCGCCACGGTACGCGCCACGACTTGAGAGTCGCAGACCACCAGATCCGGCATCCGGTTCAAACGCGACAGTATGGCGGCGTATTCCCGGTCTTTGACAACCAGCGCGGCCACGTCGTTGTCCAAAAGGTCGCGGATGGCCTGAACCTGCGGCACGATCAGGCGTCCCTTGGGCGCGCCGAGGTCGATGGGCACAACCAAGACCACCAAGCCGCCGGCCGGGCACAAGTCGCCCATCAGGGTTTTGGGCGCCGTAAAGTTCTGGGGCAGAACGTCGCGTAGACGCTCTTTGAACTCGGCGCGGAAAGTTTCCATGGTGGCGGGGACGGTCGAGCTCCCCTGAATCCACGGAAGCTTCTTCATTTCCATCAGCGCCAGAAACGTCGGTGGCGCTTCGCCAAGATCGGCCTTGTTGATGACGACGATCACGGGAATTTTATGTTCGTGTGCGATGTTCACAAGCGTGTCTTCGTAAGTGCCCCATGCGCCCGGCGTGGTGACGATGACCAAAACATCCATGCGACGCAGGGCTTTTTTCGTTTTTTCGATGCGTGCTTGGCCCAACGCTGTTTCGTCGTCGATGCCCGCCGTGTCCATCAATACCACCGGGCCAAGCGGCAGAAGCTCCATTGTCTTTTCGACAACGTCAGTTGTTGTGCCGGCTTGCGGCGAGGTGATGGCCACGTCTTGGCCCGCCAGCATGTTCATGAATGACGATTTGCCGACGTTTGTCCGGCCCAAAAAGCCGATATGAAGGCGCATAGC
This sequence comes from Alphaproteobacteria bacterium, assembly GCA_028690155.1. Lineage (GTDB taxonomy): Bacteria > Pseudomonadota > Alphaproteobacteria > UBA9219 > UBA9219 > CAIXLI01. Next base: position 1,993 of record JAQVBU010000011.1, read on the forward strand.
CTTGGGCGTTTGCTCGGTTTGTTGGTCGATCATGGTTTATAGCCTAACTGAATGAAATTCGTGTCCGAGAGAAGTTTCTCAACAAAATCGGGACCCAGATTTTCGGTCAAAAAATCTTTTAAATGAGGCGGCTGCGACGTTTGCTGTGCGGCCTCAAATTCTTTCATTAAGCTGCGGGCTTTTTCATAGCCGATCAAAGGCAAAAGCGCCGTGAGCAGCGTGGGGCTGTCTTCCACAAAAGCGCGGCAGCGATCAGGATGCGGCACAATGCCTTCAATATGCTTGGCGAGCGCGAGAGACGTTGTTTTCAAAAGCTCAATGGACTCTAAAAGAGCCGTGGCGATCAGGGGCAAAAATTCGTTGATCTGAAGCGTGCCGTGCGCGGCGCACTCGGCGATGATCATATCCTTGGCGCGGACGGTCAGGCTGACTTGAAGGACGCTTTCGACCAAAACAGGGTTGATCTTTCCCGGCATGATTGACGAGCCAACTTGAAGCGGGGGCAGAGTAATCTCACCCAGAAAATGCAACAGCCGCAAATCGCCCGCGATTTTCGCCAAATTGGCCGCCGATGCTTTTAAGATTCCCGACACCTCGACAAACACGTCCGCGTTGGCGTTGCCGTCGATGACGTTTTCGCTGCGCGCGAGTCCCATGCCCGTTAAGCCGCGTAAGACTTCAATCACGCGAAAGATATAGTCACGCGGCGCGGTCAGTCCCGTGCCGATGGCCGTGCCGCCGATGTTGACCATACGCAAACGCTCTTCGCATTTGAAGGTGCGCCAACGGTCGCGGGAAATGGCTTCGGAAAACGCCGAAAATTCTTGCCCCAAGGTCATGGGCACCGCCGCTTGGAGTTCCGTGCGGCCCATTTTGAGAATGTCGTGGAACTCTTTTTCCTTATCTTGCAACGCGCCTTGAAGTTTGGCCAAGGCGTCGCTAAGCGACCGAAGGCCGCCGATGGCCGCAACACGCAACGCCGTGGGATAAACGTCGTTCGTCGATTGGTGGCGGTTGACGTGATCGATGGGGTTTATAATGTCGTACGATCCTGCCGGATGCCCTAACGTTTGAAGCGCCAGATTGGCCACCACCTCGTTGACGTTCATGTTGGTCGACGTGCCCGCGCCGCCTTGAAGCGCGTCCAACGGGAACGCCGATGCATACGTTTTCTCGTCGCTGCAGATCTTTTGACACGCCGCGATAATGGCGTCGGCGATGTCAGGGGAAAGGTGTCCCTGTTCCTTGTTCGTCTGGGCCGCCGCTTGTTTGACGGTGGCAATCGCGGCAATCAGCGGATAGGGGACGGGCCTGTGCGAGAGAGGAAAATTGTTGAGCGCTCGTTGCGTATGGATACCCCACAAGGCATCGAGCGACAAGCTTCCCAAGGCATCGGTTTCCGTTCGCATCATGGTTTATAAAACCTTTCCAACAGACGGGAAGGATAGACCATTTAAGCTCTCGTTAGAACGAGATTCTTCCCATAACGACACGGACAATGCCGCCAAGATCTTTGCGGCAGATTATGTTTGTAAACTTATTGTGCCGCAACATGGTTGAAACGGCTTTTTCTTGGCTAAGGCCAATTTCGAAGGCAACAAGCCCGCCGGGGTTTAAGAAACGTGAAAGTTGAGGGATCAGAAGCCGGTAAGGATCGAGCCCGTCTTGGCCGCCGTCCAAAGCGCGGGCAGGGTCGAACAGGCGGACTTCGGGTTGCAGGGTGCCGATCGTCTCCGTCTCGATATAGGGCGGGTTGCTGACAATAATATCAAACGTGCCTGAAACGTTGTTGAGCCAGTCGCTTTGTTGAAAGGCCGCTCGTGTGCGGAGGCCAAGCGTTGCGGCGTTTTCCCGGGCTTGGCCCACGGCGTCTTCGGAAACGTCCACGCCAAGGCCCGTGGCGTTTGGGCGTTCGTGTAGCAGGGCGAGGAGCAAGCATCCGGTTCCCGTTCCGAGGTCGAGGATGCGTTCGTTTTTCCCGTCGTTCCAGCCCGAGCTCCACAGGGCCGTGACAGCGTCAATCAACGTCTCGCTGTCGGGGCGGGGGTCGAGTGTGGCCTCGTTCAGGCCAAAGGGAAGCCCCCAGAATTCACGGACGCCTGTGATGCGAGAAACAGGTTTGCCCTTTTTGCGTTGATCCAGAAGCGCGCGGCATGCGATTTCTTCTCCGGGACTTAGAGCGCGTTCGGATTGGCTTAGAAGCGACGCGCGGTCCAGCCCCAAAGCATGGCCGATCAGAATCCGCGCGTCCGTTGCCGCATCGTCGATGCCTGCGTTTCTCAGGTTGACGACAGCGTCTTTGATGAAATCCGCAAGCCGCATAGGATTATGATTGCCCGAGGGCGGCGAGTTTTTCCGCTTCATCGCGGGTGATCAGAGCGTCGATAAACTCGTCCAAAGCCGTTCCGTTGATAACGTCGTCGATTTTGTAGAGAGTCATCTCGATCCGGTGATCCGATACGCGCCCCTGGGGGAAGTTATAGGTGCGGATGCGTTCGGACCGTTCGCCCGTGCCGACTTGGCTTTTCCGTTCGGCTGCATGCGCCGCCCGAACGGCCGAGTCTTTCTTTTCGTAAATACGGGCGCGTAGGATCTTCATCGCCTTGGCGCGGTTCTTGTGCTGTGAGCGTTCGTCCTGCATGGCCACCACGATACCCGTGGGGATGTGTGTGATGCGCACGGCGCTTTCGGTTTTGTTGACGTGCTGGCCGCCCGCACCGCTGGACCGGTACACGTCGATGCGCAGGTCTTTTTCGTCGATATCGACGTCCACTTCTTCCATTTCCGGCAAGACGGCCACGGTGGCCGTCGAGGTATGAACGCGGCCCGATGCTTCGGTTTGAGGCACGCGCTGAACGCGGTGAACGCCGGATTCGAATTTTAACCGCGCAAACACGCCGCGCCCCTTGATTTGTGCCACGCCTTCTTTCAGCCCACCCAGATCGTTTTCGGACATCGACATAACCTCGAACGTCCAGCCATGGAGAACGGCGTATTTCCGGTACATCTCGAACAACAGCGCTCCAAACAGAGCCGCTTCATCACCGCCGGTTCCGGCGCGAATTTCCAAGAACGCGTTGCGTTCGTCCGCCACGTCCTTAGGAAGGAGCATGCGCTGGACTTTGAGTTCAAGCTCGGGCACCTTCGGGGAAAGCCTGTCGATTTCCTTTTGTGCTTCGGTCTTGAAATCTGGATCCGCTAAAAGTTGTTTGGCCTCGGCCAATTCTTTACGCGTTTGGTTCAGTTCTTTTACCGCGTCGGTGACCGGGGTAAGCTCAGCGTACTCTTTGGAGAGTTCTGCAAACTTATCGGGGCTTAACCCCGGTCGTGCCAACGTGTCGCGAAGCTCGTCGTGCCGTTCAAGAACGTGCGCCAGCGTTTCTTCTAAGGACATTACTTGGCCTTCGTGGCTTCGATTTCGGCCGCCTTTTTTTCGACAAGCTTGACCAGATGTTCGACGATATCCTCATCTTGCAACCGATAGGCCGCCTCGCCGTCGAGATAAATCTGATGTGTGCCTTTGCCGCCGCCCGTGACGCCGATGTCCGTCATCATCGCTTCGCCAGGGCCGTTAACCACGCAGCCGATGACGGACAGCGACAGAGGCGTCGTGATATGAGCCAAACGTTTTTCCAACGCCTCGACCGTACCGATAACATCATAATTCCGTCGAGCGCATGTGGGGCACGAGACAATGCTGACCCCTCGGTTGCGGATTCCCAAGGCTTTCAGAATTTCAAACCCAACGCGCACTTCTTCGGCAGGTTCGGCCGACAGCGAGACGCGCAACGTATCGCCGATTCCTTCGCTGAGCAGCATCCCGAGTCCGATCGCGCTTTTGACTGTACCGGTGCGCAAGCCGCCGGCTTCGGTAACGCCAATATGCAAGGGATAGTCGCATGCTTTCGACAAAGCCCTGTACGCCGCGATGCACAAGAACGTATCCGACGACTTTACGCTGATCTTTAGATTGGTGAAGTCGTTGTCTTCCAAGATTTTGACGTGTTCCAACGCGCTTTCCACCATCGCTTCGGGGCAGGGCTCGCCGTATTTCTCCAAAAGATGCTTGTCCAGCGATCCTGCGTTTACGCCGATCCGCATCGAACAATTATGATCCTTGGCGGCTTTGATGACTTCGCGTACGCGCTCTTCCGAGCCGATGTTGCCCGGGTTGATGCGCAGGCACGCGGCACCCGCTTCGGCGGATTCGATCGCGCGTTTGTAGTGGAAGTGAATGTCCGCAATCACGGGGATCTTGGACGCGCGGACAATTTCCTTCAACGCCGCCGTCGATTCTTCGTCCGGACACGAGACGCGGACGATATCGGCGCCGGCTTCCTCGATGGTGCGGATTTGTTCGATCGTCGCCTTGGCGTCCGCCGTGGGCGTGTTTGTCATGGACTGGACGCTAATCGGCGCATCGCCGCCAACCAGAACATCTCCGACATTGACGGTTTTTGTCTTGCGCCGTTCGATATGCTTCCATGGGCGCGGGCTGTTATGGGCGGATGTGGACAATGGTCTCTCCTCTTTATCCGGGGGTTAACGATAACTGACGCCTTCTTCAACCGACAAACGGTCGGGGTCGAGAAGGATGTTGCGCACGACCTGTGCACGTTCCGTTGCCAATTGAGGCAGGTCTTGTCCGTCAAGGGATAAAATGATGCCGCGTCCGTTCCCCGTTGTTAGAAGAAGACCCGGAATATCCGGCACGGAGTACGCCTCGCCGGGCTTAAGCACATGGTCGTAAATAGTCTTCCCATCATTGGTGGCGATCAGGATCCAGCTGTCTTCGACGGCCCGGATGGCGACGCGCGATGTGGAGATTATTTGATTCGTATATTTTTGATCCGTCTCTTCCGTTTTGGCGGTGTCCTCGGTGTTTTTGGCTTTAGAGTTTTCTTCGGATGAGACGTGGATGGACGTTGTCCCATCCTTGCCGTCTGTGTAGACGACGACGCTTGGAAGCGCCAACTGGGGCGGCGTGAGGATATCCTTCTCTTCATCCTCCTCGACCTCATCCAACATGGGGGCTTTGGCTTGCGCTCCTTTTTTGTCGATCGATTCTTTGGGCAAGGACTGCGGTGTGGGAGCCGGTTTTTCTTCGTGGACGTTCGTTTTTGACGGTAAAGGTGTTGGCTCGGACGAAGGCAAGCTTGTTGGCGGCGTCTGTTTAGGAGGAGTCGTCGCCACGGCTTCTGAAAGATCCGGCGGAACGACGGGCGCGCTGGGCGACGAGATGGCATACCAAAGGGAATAAATCAGAAGAGCCGCAAACGCCGCACCTATCAGAACAAAAATCGAGGGGGCGCGGCCTTCGGAAACCGGAGTTGGCATAAAAAGAACGGGTTTGTGCCGTTGGCCCGCCATTTCATAGCGGTAACGGTCGATGGCTTCTTTCCCGTCGAGGCCAAGAAAGTTGGCGTAGGTGCGCAAAAATCCGATGACGTAAGCGTCGGCGGGAAATTCGTCGTAACGACTGTTCTCCAAGGCGATAAGGAAAGAAGGCTTGATGCACAGATATTCCGCGATCATGTAAAGGTCGTCGCCGCGTTCGAGACGCGCCGCGCGAAGCATATCGCCGATGCGTTCATACTGAGGCCGAGAGGATTCGGTCCTTGTGTTTGACGATGGGGCAGAAGCGGGATTGTCGGATGCAGGGCCTTGCGGGGCGTTTTCTTCGGGCCGAGCCTGAGCCTCGTCGGGACTGCCTTGCGTTTTGGGTATAGTGACACGATCGGAAAGGGGATCTCCTTCCGTCTTGGTGGACGAATATGGTTTGTGATGCCTATTTTTTGACATGGCTGAACATTATAAGAACTGGGGAAAAAAGGCAATTGGTCGTATGCGAAAAATTTCGTTACTTTCCAATAAAAAGAAAAGATTTTTTCGAGGGTTAGCGCCCGGCCTGAAGACCATTGACGAATTCGGCCAACCCCAGTTGTCGGCGACGTTTAAGTCGTTCAGCCAGAAGAATGGACCGAACGGCTTCGACCGACTGGTCAAGGCTTTTATTCACGATAACATAGTCATACTCAGCCCAATGGCTCATTTCATCCGCGGCTTTGTTCATACGGCGGGTGATTTCCTCTTGATTGTCTTGCGCACGGTTCAAAAGACGGCGCTCCAGCTCGTACCAAGAAGGAGGCAGAATGAAGATGCTAACGAGGTCGTCACGCGCTTTTTCGCTGAGTTGTTGCGTTCCCTGCCAGTCGATGTCGAACAGAACATCACGGCCTTTATTTAAAGCCGCTTCGACGGCCGCACGTGGCGTGCCATAATAATGACCAAAAACTTTGGCGTGTTCCAGAAACTGATTGCGGTTGATCATAAGATCGAATTCGGTAGGATCGACAAAGAAGTAATCCTTGCCGTCGATTTCACCTTTTCGCGGCGTGCGCGTTGTGGCCGAGATGGAGAGGTCAATCTCCTTGTCCGTTTTGAGAAGAAGGCGAGATAACGTTGTTTTGCCGGCCCCTGAGGGTGATGACAGGACAAGCATAAGACCGCGACGGCGGATCAGATCGAAGGGATGCGTAGAAATCATAAAGATGCTTTAAGCATTTTTGTATCAAAACAGCAAATACCGTTTTGTAGAAAAAGGAAAAAGGGGCTTGTTGCCATGAAAAATCCTAAGCACATTTTGATAACGGGGGCTTCAGGAGGGCTTGGCGCGGCGCTGGCGCAGATTTATGCGGCTCCGGGCGTTTCTCTATCGTTGCATGGACGAAGCGAAGTCCGTCTTGACGCTGTGGCAAGAAAAGCTCGCGCCAAGGGGGCTCAGGTTTCAACTCAAACGGGCGACGTGACCGAGGAAAAAGGTCTTATGGCATGGATTGCCGAAAGAGATCATGCGACGCCTTTGGATCTCGTCATTGCAAACGCCGGGGTTTCGGGGGGAACTCTGCACGGGGGCGAAACGTTCGATCAGGCCAAGGCGATCATGGCCATTAATATTTGTGGAGTCCTCAATACCGTTCATGCGGCGCTGCCGTTTATGATGGCGCGAAAAAAAGGACAAATGGCGTTGATGAGTTCGCTGGCTGGTTTTCGGGGGTTCGCCGGAGCCCCGGCTTATGGCGCCAGCAAGGCGGCGGTCCGCGTGTACGGAGAAGGGTTGAGAGCGGAAATGGCCGCGTATGGCGTTGACATTAATGTTATTTGTCCGGGATTTATAAAAACGCCCATGACGGACGTTAACACTTTCCCCATGCCGTTTCTTATGTCGGCGGAGAAGGCGGCTCATATTATTCGGAAGGGATTGGCCCGAAACAAGGCTTGCCTAGCGTTTCCCTGGCCCATGGCGTGGGCGGCTCGATCGTTGTCGTTTTTGCCCCAGACCCTGATGGATGTTTTGGCGGTCCGATTGCCAAAAAAATAAGCTATTTTAGGTTGTGTCGGGGTAAAATAGTGACCCTTTTTTAACTTAATCCGCGCTAAAATTCCTGATGATTTCTGTCTGTAACAAGGATCGAACCACCTATGGCCAGCGAATATCTTAAACCTATGCTCGACATCGGGTCGCCGCGCGTTCTTAACTGTAACGTTATGACGCGGCGGATTCTTGCCAAGGATCCTCAAGCGAAGACGTTTTTTTCATGTAAGCCCCTGAACAACCTTGTTCTCATAAAAGATACCGATCCTTTTGCAAAAGGATCGGTTATCGGAACGAAGCTTTATTTCCCTTTTAACGAAAACGACATCTACGAGGGGGGGCGTACGGTTTTTGCTCACACCAAAGGCGTCGAGCAAGCCTTAATCGATAACTTTGGCGAAGGGGCTCTGCCGAAGGACCTTCTGGCGGCGGATATGCGAATTTTGCGCGTGCTTGACCGGTTGCCCTCTTTGGATCCGTTTCTCTTGAAGGATGTTTTCATCAACGAACACATTCCGATGAACCCCGACTATTTCGAGGTCAGCAAGGAACTTTGGAATGAAATCGAAACGTATATTTTGAAGGGCTTTGAACCGCTGGCGAAGGCGGCTTTTCCCGATGCTTTGTCTTCGGACGAAGTTGCGCGCAAGCTTGTCGAAACAATTTGGGAAGGGCGCGATCTTGAAACGTTGAAACCTCTTATTATGGCTTTTCGTTTGGCGCCGGGGCATGAACACGAGACTTTTTCGGCATGGAAAGGCATCATCTTCTATGGATTCGAGCATGAACGCATGGTCGACTCCGTCAATGAGCTGAGCGCGTGGCTGCAAGAGCTTAAAGTTCCCGTTGCCGCCGGATCGACACAAGAACGTCTCGAGATTAAAACGACCATTGAAACGGTAAAGACCCACCTTCAGGACGAATGGAATGCCGCCGGGCGGGTTCTGAAGGAATATCAGTCGAGTTACGACAAAATGTTCAAGAATCGAACAGGATCGTCGGACTTTGTGAAATTCCTTCAAAACAGCAGCCAAGCCTACGAAACGCTTGGAAATTGCCTCGGTAAAGTTGGTCACGCAATTTATTGTTGGGATGCAACGACCAAACGTCACCCCGATCGCAAGCCCGCATGGGAGCAAACGCTTGAACTTATCCTTCTTCTCGACAAGATCCTTGAAGAGCAACAAAAGATGTCATCCAGCGTTTCGTGGTCTTGACGGCGCGTCAGTTTGATTCCTCTTTCTTTTCTTCCTCCGGTTTTTCCCCGTTTGCGCAAGGGCACCCCTTGGATTCGGGGTTAGAGCCAGAGCACGAACACAAAGGGCAGAGCGCATAAAGAGGGCACCATCCGATTATGCCCACGGCAAGGGGAAAAAGCCCCAGAAGAAACCACGGATTGCTTGGTCCCCAAAAAGCAAGAGATGTAAGCGCGAGGCCGACCACGATCCGAATAATACGGCCTTGGCGACTTGTATTTTGCGGTAAGTTGAACATGGATCCCCCTCCTTGCTGGTCGTTACGGGTTGGTTAGGTTTGCTTAATAATTATCCGTTAACCTTACCAGCGTCTAATCTTTTTTATTTTTTTGATTGGAACAACAATCTCGGCGTTCTCTTCTTGGCGGAAAACCCCTCTGGACCTTTTGTTGCGAATCGACGAAAAAGGCACAACGGTTTGATATGAGAATAAGTAACGCAATCATTTTTTTAGCCCTCGTCGCTGTTGTTTTTCCTTCGCGCGAAGCATACGCACGAAGGAGCCATCGTCCTGTGCCTTACGCCGATATCGTTATCGATGCTTCCACGGGCGACATTTTACATCAAACCAGCTCTCGGTCATTGCGCCATCCGGCATCGTTGACAAAGATGATGACGCTTTATTTGTCTTTTCAAGCCCTTGAATCGAAGCGGCTTGGGCTTAGGGAACGGCTGCGCGTTTCGCAGCATGCGGCTTCGCAATCGCCCTCGAAACTGGGCTTAGAGGAAGGGCAGGCGATCCGCGTCGAGGACGCTATTTTAGCCATGACAACCGAATCCGCAAACGATGCGGCCGTTGTTTTGGCCGAAGCGTTGGGCGGAACGGAGGCGCAGTTTGCCAAGATGATGACGGCGCAGGCGCGCGCGCTTGGAATGACGCGCACGCGTTTCAAGAACGCGTCGGGCTTGCCCGATCCGGGGCAGGTTACGACCGCGCGCGACATGGCGATTTTAGGCGCGGCTTTGATCGATCATTATCCGAAATATTATCCGTACTTCAGCCAGGAAACTTTTTCATACGAAGGTACGGTTCATCGCAATCATAATCGGCTCTTGGCTCATTACACCGGGGCGGACGGCATCAAGACGGGGTATATCCGGGCTTCCGGTTTTAATCTTGTCGCGTCCGTCAAAAGAGGCGGCGTTCGGTTGATCGGGGTCGTGTTTGGCGGTCGTACGGCCAAGGACCGCGATTGGCGCATGGCGCGTCTTTTGGACCGGAGCTTTGTCGTGGCCCAAAGAAAGACATCGTCCGTGCGCGTCGCTTCGGTCGATCAGCGTGACGATCTTTCCTTGCCCCAAAGACTGTCGGAACTGGCTCCGTCAAGCGGGGGGCATGCCGTTGCGGTTGCGTCGGCGCGTAAGGCAACGGACGCCAGCTCGTGGGGCGTTCAGATTGGCGCGTACAGCGATGCCGCGGTCGGGCGTCGCGTTTTGACATCACTTGTTTCCGAGATCGAAGGGTTTCAGGCCGAACCCGATCCTCAGGTCCAAAAAATCAACGCGGGCGGGATCACCATGTACCGGGCGCGTTTGATGTCTTTGGATAAAGATACGGCGCAGAACATCTGTTCGTATCTTGTCCGCCAAGGGAAAAGCTGCCTGACGGTTCAGCCTTAACGCGATTTAATCGTTCTTCTCCAACTTTTAGGGGTTTTTCTTATGCGCTCTTTCAATCGAGGCTTTGATGCGATGCGGCCGGTTTCTTTAACACCCGGTTTTTCGAAATATGCCGAAGGCTCGTGCCTTGTGAAATTTGGCGACACGCACGTTTTGTGTACCGCCAGCGTCAGCGACAAAGTTCCGTCTTTTTTGCGGAATTCCGGTATGGGCTGGGTGACGGCGGAATACGGCATGTTGCCTCGCGCTACGGCCGACCGTACGGATCGCGAAGCGGCCAAGGGCAAACAATCGGGACGTACACAGGAAATACAACGCCTTGTGGGGCGCAGTTTGCGCGCTGTGGTCGATCGCAAGGCGCTGGGTGAGATCCAGATCAAGGTCGATTGCGACGTTCTTCAGGCCGACGGCGGTACGCGCACGGCCTCGATCACGGGCGGCTATGTCGCGCTGGGGCAGGCGTGCCGCTATTTGATGAAAATCGGGAAGCTTACGGCCGATCCTTTGAAAACGTCGGTGGCAGCGGTGTCATGCGGGATTTGCGGCGGCCAGGCTTTGTTGGACTTGGATTATTCCGAAGACTCGACGGCCGAAGTCGATTCAAACTTTGTGATAACGGGGCTTGGAGGCATTGTGGAAATCCAGGGAACGGCCGAACAAGAGCCGTTCTCTGAACCCCAATTCAATGAACTTCTGCGTCTGGCGAAAAAAGGTATCGCCGAACTCTCAACGCTGCAGAAGCAGGCGTTAGAGGTCTAGCTTGTTAAAATTATTATGACTTCCGCCGAAGCGCATTCTACCTCTCGGCTTAACCCCTCCGCTCGAGCGTAGATGGGAAGGCTTATTATGTTCTCCCGAGACGCGGATGACTCCCGCCTGATTGTCGAATTTGCGATCAAATTTGGTCGAAGGGTCTTCGGTGACGCCAGGCTCAGGCCGCTCCCTCCCGAGTGCTTTTTGATATTGTGATCCTTTATGCTGTCTGTGCGATGATCCGCGAGTAGGGGAAATAAAACGGGCCACGGGCTCGCCGTTTTTGCTGGCGATGACGACGCCATTTTCATTGCTGTGGAAAGAACAGCCTTCAACCCGCCTCATGTCAACGGATCCAAAATAAGTCGGGATAGAAGCGGTGGAAGTAAAATTTATCATCGTAACATCCTCCATATTTACTTGGGGAAACCCTGATCTTCTCTAAGAAAGAAGTATCTCGATCTTTAAGCTTTTGTGCAATTAAAAGAAATAATTTCATTTATAATTCATGTGGATAATTTTTTTCGGGCACAAATAGGGTTAAGAAGACACAGCGTCTTGCCTTCAGAGGCGTCCGTGGGCATAAAAGGGTCTCTTTTCAAGATTACTCTTGCGAAAAAGGGGGGACGGTGCCAGAAGGTTTGCATCGCCTTCGCGCAACGAGTCGTCACCGCTGCAGGGAATAATCTATGTTTCTCAATTTGTTAGGTCTTCTTTCCGCCGATATGGGCATTGATCTCGGTACGGCGAACACTTTGGTTTACGTCAAGGGGCGTGGAATCGTTCTCAATGAACCGTCGGTTGTGGCTATCGCGCAAAGCAAGGGCAAGCGGCAGGTTTTGGCCGTGGGCGACGAAGCCAAGTTGATGTTAGGCCGGACGCCGGGGAATATCCAAGCCATTCGGCCTTTGCGTGACGGCGTGATTGCGGATTTTGAAGTGGCGGAAGAGATGATCAAGCACTTCATTCGCAAGGTTCACAACCGACGCGGCTTTGCTAATCCCCAAATTATTATTTGCGTGCCGTCGGGTTCGACGGCGGTTGAGCGTCGGGCTATTCAAGAGTCGGCCGAGTCGGCGGGCGCGCGCCGCGTGTTCTTGATCGAAGAGCCTATGGCGGCCGCGATCGGCGCGGGCCTTCCTGTGACGGAACCGACGGGATCAATGGTGGTGGATATCGGCGGCGGCACGACCGAAGTGGCGGTGTTGTCGTTGGGCGGCATTGTGTATTCGCGTTCGGTGCGCGTGGGCGGCGACAAGCTGGATGAAGCGATCATCAACTATATCCGCCGTTATCATAACCTTCTGATCGGCGAAAGCACGGCCGAGCGGATTAAAAAGGAAATTGGATCGGCGTGTCCTCCGGAAGACGGCGAGGGCCGGACGTCCGAGATTAAGGGCCGTGATTTGATGAACGGCGTGCCCAAGGAAATCGTGATCACCGAGCGTCAGGTTGCCGAAAGTCTGGCCGAGCCTGTCAGTGCTATTTTGGAAGCGGTGAAGGTTGCCTTGGAGAACACGGCGCCGGAACTGGCGGCCGATATTGTGGACAAAGGCATTGTGTTGACAGGCGGGGGGGCGCTTTTGCGCAATCTCGATCTTGTTCTGAGGCATGCGACGGGCTTGCCCGTGTCGGTGGCCGAGGACCCCTTGTCGTGCGTGGCGTTGGGCACGGGCCGCGCGCTTGAAGAAATGCGCACGCTGAAGAGCCTTCTGGTTAGCGGCTATTAGTCGGAGGCGGCGTTGCCAAGGAGAAGGCGTAACATGGCAACCTCATCGAGACGCGGTTTTAGTTTGACCGAAACGGCCATCGTTCTCGGCGTGGCGGGGTTGATACTGAGCGGGGTCTGGGTCATGGTCGGCGGCATGCGTTCGAGCGCCATCCAGACGAAATTTTCCGATCTTCTCGCCGTCGTTGTCGAGAACATTCGCGGAACGTATGTCGGCAAGGCGTCTTTCGAGAGCACGTCCCCCACGAAGATGATGCCCATCCTGAGGCGCAAGCATGTTTTCCCCGGCGACGTCGTTCGGAAAGAAAGCGACGGGACGATCAAGGTCGTTTCGCCTTTCGGCGGAGAGCTTGTGGTCTGTGGCTGGAAGGCTTCGGGCAGCACGAAGTGCGAGACGGCGGGAGAAACACTCGATGTGCCCTTTTTTGCCGTTGAGATCGCTGTGGACAAAAAAGATTGTATCAATGCGGTGGTGCGGAACGCGAATTCATCGCTGTTTCCAGGATTGCTTGGCGTTTATATTAACGGAACAAAACGAGAGTTGCCGATTTCCTTTTCCGCCGCTCAGACAGGCTGTTCTAAGGCCTCCAATATTGTCGATTTTGTTTTTCGCCTGCTTCCCTAGTTTTATAAGGAAACGCCGGCTGTTTTCGTGATAAGGTTCCTTTGTTTTTGGCCTTTGTTTGAGGAAAATAAACGCAATGATTACACCGCGCACCCCTTCCGGAACGTTAGAGCTTCTTCCCCGGGAACAGACTGTTTTTCAGCATATGGTGGATATTATTCGCCGTGGATTCGAGCGGTTTGGCTTCGTTCCCGTCGAGACGCCGGTTTTCGAGTTGAAGGACGTTTTGCTGACAAAATCGGGCGGGGAAACGGAGAAGCAGGTTTACTTCGTTCAATCGACAGGAGGCTTGCAGCAGGGGCACGAGGCGGATCTGGCTTTGCGGTTCGATTTGACGGTGCCCTTAGCGCGCTATGTCGCCCAGCACGAGCGTGAGCTCGCCTTTCCTTTCCGGCGCTATCAAATGCAGCGCGTTTATCGCGGCGAACGGGCGCAGAAGGGGCGCTTTCGCGAGTTTTACCAATGCGACATCGACGTCATCGGAAAAGATAAATTGAGCCCGGCGTACGATGCCGAACTGCCGGCCATTATTTCCCGGATTTTTGAAGAGCTGAACATCGGCGCCTTTACGATTTACTTCAGCAACCGGAAAATTCTTCGAGGCTTGCTTGCCGGGCTTGGCGTGGCGAGCGAAGAGACAAAAACGTTGATTCTGCGGGAAATCGACAAGCTGGACAAAGTCGGCGCCGACAAAGTGCGCGCCGCGATCATGGACGCAGGGCTTTCGTCCACGGCTGCTTCTTCCGTGTTGGAGCTGGTTGCCCACAAAGGGACGAAAGACGATATTTTATCCCTTCTAAGAGGGATGGCGGTTGAGGATCCCGTTTTCCGGGAAGGCGTTGACGAAATTGCGTCGATGATTGCCTCGTTACGCGCCTTGGGCGTCCCCGAGGATCGGACGCGGCTCGATCTGTCGATCGCGCGGGGCTTGGATTATTACACGGGTTCGGTTTACGAGACAAAAGTGAACGCGCATCCTGAATTCGGAAGCATTTGTTCGGGGGGGCGTTACGACGATTTGGCCGGCCATTACACCAAATCCAAGCTTCCGGGGGTTGGTATTTCGATCGGGCTCACCCGGCTGTTCGATCTTTTGCGTGCGAACGATCTTTTGCCCGAAGCGCCTTGTGCCGTGCAGGTCCTAGTCGCTCAGATGGATCCGGCGTTGAGGGCCGAGTATTTGGCTTTGGCGACGGCCTTGCGGGCGGCGGGATTGCGGGTTGAGACGTGGTTGGAGCCGGCGAAACTCGATAAACAGCTCAAATACGCCAACAAAGCGGGAATTCCCATCGTTCTGCTTTTGGGCGAAGACGAACAAGCCAAAGGTTCCGTCGTCATTAAAGATATGGTGGGAAAAGAGCAGAAAGAAACACCGCGGGACGAGGTTGTCGCTGCGGTGCGAGGCATGTTGGAGGCCTAGGCTTTGGCGACGCGCAAAAAGGCACCGAAGCGGTCGCAAAAGGGAGGAAGCCTTTGGCGAGGGGGGCTTGTTTCCTTTTGTATCGGTTTTGTCGTTTTAATTGGCGGACTCGTTTACAACGAGATCATAACCTCCGAAGCCCAAGCCAAGTGGTTTTCTCATTATACGCAGAAGGTTTCTTTTGCTATGGAGCCGGGCTCTAATCCGGCCATGCACTATCCGTTGTGGGGGCCCTACAACGCGCGCCTTGGATACCAGTATTTGCCGTTTTACACCAAGGCCCTTGCCGCCGAGGATTTCAGCGTTGCGGCGCAGATGCGCGGCTCGGCGATGTACAATACGCTGATCGGTCTTGGGCTTTATCCCCCTTACTATCCGAAAACGACGGCCGGGTTGACCCTTTATGATCGTGAGGGAAAGAAGCTCTATGCGGCGTCTTACCCGCAAAAAGTTTTTTCGGACTTTTCCGCGATTCCGCCTTTGCTTGTGCAAACGTTACTTTACATCGAAAACAGGGAGCTTCTGCAAGACGGCCCCGTAACGCGCAACCCGGTTATCGAGTGGGGGCGCCTGTGTTACGCAACGTGGGGACGTTTGGCCCGCCTTTTCGATCCGCGCCTGCGTGTCGGCGGCGGCAGCACGTTGGCGACGCAAATCGAAAAATTCCGTTTTTCGCCTTCAGGACAGACAACGGGCGTCGGGGAGAAACTACGCCAGATTTTTTCGGCCTCCTTGCGCGTTTATCTGGATGGACCGGATACGCGCAAAGCCCGAGAGACGATTGTTCTTGATTATTTAAACAGTACGCCCTTATCGGCACGGCCGGGCTTTGGCGAAATTAACAGCTTCGGCGACGGCTTGTGGGCTTGGTTCGGTTTGGATCTTGATGTCGCGTCCATTCTTCTGACTTTGCCGGAAGAAAAGGGCGATGCTCTTCAGTCAAAGGCCTTTGCCTATCGGGCTGCGTTGGGATTGATTTTGGCGCAGCGTCGGCCAAGCGAGTATCTTCTAAGCAATCACACCTCGTTGGACCGCTTGATCGATATGACGTTGGACCGCTTGAGGGACGAGGGTGTCGTTTCGCAAGCTTTATGCGACGCGGCCAAAAAAACGAAGCTCGTCTTTTTGAAAGAACCTCCGACACAACCGCCTCCGGCCTATGTCGATCAAAAGGCGGTCAACGCGTTGCGCGTCCATCTGATGAATTCATTGGGGTTAAAGAATCTTTATGAGGTTGATCGTTTGGATTTATCGGGCCAAACGACGATTGACCGGAGCGCGCAGGAAAACGTGGCGGCTCTTTTAAAAAAAATGGAAGATATCGATTTTTTGAAGAGCCAAGGATTTTATGGCCATCACCTTCTTGAGCAAGGCGATGATCCGACAAAGATAAAATGGAGCGTCGTTCTTTATGAGCGAGGCGAAAAGAGCAATAAAGTTCGCGTTCAAGTCGATACGATCGAGGGCCCCTTCGACATGAATGAAGGGATGAAGCTTGATCTTGGATCGACCGCTAAACTGAGAACCCTTGTGACGTATTTGGAGATCGTGGCCGAGCTTCACAGGCGCTACGCGGGGCTTGACGCGGCAACGTTAAAAGACATGGCATCGGATGCGCCCGACGCTTTGACAGAATGGGCGGTTACATGGCTGCGGCACCATGTCTCAGCCGATCTTGAGACGATGCTGAGGGCATCCCTGAAGCGGCGTTACTCGGCCAGTCCCAATGAAGTTTTCTTTACCGGAAGCGGCGCGCACGTTTTTCACAATTTTGAGCGCGACGAGGATTCCTGGGTCATGCCGGTGCGCGAGGCGTTCTGCCAGTCGGTCAACCTGATTTTTATTCGGATGATGCGGGATATTGTGAACTACACGATTGCTCAGCGGGCGCAGACAAAAGAAGCGCTTCTGGAAGCCGAAGGCGGACCTGAGCGTCAAGCGTATCTCGAACGATTTGCCGATCAAGAGGGGCGGGTCTTTTTGAACCGCTATGTGGCCGAATACGAAGGGTTGTCGGCCGAGGCTCGGCTCGATAAGCTTTTGGAGCAGGGGCACCAAAGCGCTGTCGCGCGTACGGTCATGTTTCGTTCCATTCATCCAAAGGCCGATTATAAGACTTACCAAGACTTTATGAAGGCGCATGGATCGACGCTTTCCCTGAGGGGTTTGGCCGAGCTTTACACGGCTTACGCGCCGGGTCGCTATTCGTTAGCGGACCGCGCGTATTTGGTCGGGGTCAACCCGATGAAATTGTGGTTGCTGGCCTATTGGCAAGAGAATCCCCATGCGACGCACCGCGATCTGATCAAGGTAAGCCGTCCTGTCCGGATCGCCTGCTATGCGTGGCTTTATAAGCCCGGAAAGAAACAGGCTCAGGATAAACGTATTCGCATTATGTTGGAAAAAGATGCTTTCAACCACATTCAAAAGCGTTGGGCGCGTTTGGGGTACCCCTTCGATTTGGTGCCGAGTTATGCAACGGCAATCGGAAGTTCGGCCGATCGGCCCGGCTCTTTGGCCGCGTTGATGGGGATTATTCTTTCCGATGGGGTCAGAAAACCGGCTGAACGCTTTGAATCTCTAGAGTTTGGGACGAACACGCCTTATCAGACGCTCTTTCGTTTAAATGGAAAGCCCCCTCGTCAAGTTTTGTCTCCTGTGGTCGCTCGTGTTATAAAAGACGTTATGACCGATATTGTCGAAAATGGGACGGCGCGTCGGCTGCGCGGCGTTTACAAAGACGCCCAAGGCCGGGATCTTCGAATCGGGGGAAAAACGGGAACCGGCGATCAGCGTTACGACGAGTTTTCCTCCAACGGAAAACTTATGTCCTCGCGCGTCGTCAACCGGACGGGCACGTTCGTCTTTTATATCGGCGACCGTTTCTTCGGCGCGATTACGGCGCATGTCGCGGGCGAGGAAGCGGGGCGCTTTACCTTTACAAGCTCGTTGGCGACGCAGCTTCTTAAGGTTTTAGCGCCGGCTCTTAATCCTTTGATCGACGGCGCGCCGGCGGCATTGGCTCCATGAGTTTTTTCCGACGGTTTTCATGCCTATGGTTCTTCGCGCTTTTAGCGGTCGGTTGGGGTTTTTGTGCGCCCGGCCATGCGGCGCCTGTCCATAAAGAGCGGAAGCTGGGGACGTTTGGGGCATGGCGGGCCTATGCGTATGAAGAAGGCGGACAGACCGTTTGCTATATGGTGACCACGCAGAAAAAACGCGTGCAGGGCCAGAAGACGTATCGAACGGCGTATCTTATGCTCACGCATCGACCGATCGAGGCAAGTTTGGATGTTTTCAGTTATGGCGCAGGGGCTCTTCTTGACGCCAAGCATAGCTCGCGTGTGCGTATCGGTTCGAAATCGTTCGATCTTTTTTCCGTTCGCGACAAAGCATGGGCTCGTGACGCCCAAACGGATCACCAAATCGCCAAGAGCCTCGTGTCTTCTTCAAAGATGCTTGTGACAAGCGTGCCGTCAGGGAAAGGGGCGGCGACCATCAAGGATCAGTTTAGTCTTACAGGAGCGCGCGCCGCTTACCGCGTCATCGGAAAGGCCTGCGGTCTTTCCGATGCGATGGTGGCATCAACGAAGAGTTCTTCGAAAAAGACCGTTAAGGAAAAAAGCGTTAAGAAGAAGGCGATCAAGAACAAGGTTCCTCAGAAAAAGGCCGTTGAAAAGAAGCCCGCCAAGAAAAAGGTTATCAAAAAGAAAGCTTCAACAAAGACAGCGGTTAAGAAGAAAACATCAACAAAGAAGAAAACCGCAAAAAAGACGTCTAACACGAAGAAAAAGACGCAAAAGACCAAAGCGTCGACGCCGCGAGGGGCGTCGACGAAGTAGCGTGTCTGGGGGAGGCGTAACGGCCCTCTTGCGGGTCAGAGAAAACCCTGATTATAGTACCCCCCGCATGCGGTCGGGGGCGAGCCTCGAAAGCTGTTTTTTCAGGAACAGGAGACGCCATGTTTCAATTTGATAGCGAAACGTTTCGTTTAAAGGTCGGCTTGGCCGATATGCTCAAGGGCGGCGTCATCATGGATGTGACGAATGCCGAGCAAGCCAAGATTGCGGAAGACGCCGGGGCCGTTGCCGTGATGGCGTTGGAGCGCGTGCCTTCCGACATTCGCAAAGAAGGCGGCGTGGCGCGCATGGCGAATATCGGCGTGATCGAAGCGATCATGAAAACGGTTTCGATTCCCGTTATGGCCAAAGCCCGCATCGGCCATTTCACGGAAGCGCGGATTTTAGAAGCCTTGGGCGTGGATTATATCGACGAAAGCGAAGTGCTGACCCCGGCGGACGAGGAGAATCATATCGACAAAAATGATTTTAAGACGCCCTTTGTTTGCGGCGCGCGCAATCTCGGCGAGGCGTTGCGGCGTATCGGCGAAGGCGCCGCGATGATCCGCACCAAGGGCGAAGCGGGATCGGGCAACGTTGTTGAAGCGGTGCGGCATATGCGCTCAATCATCCGCGAGATGAAGCGTCTGACAACTGTCGGACCAGATGAGTTGGCCCGCGAGGCCAAGGAGCTTCAGGCGCCTTTGGAACTCGTCGAATGGGTTGCGAAGAACGGCGCGCTTCCGGTCCCGAATTTTTCGGCGGGCGGCATCGCGACTCCGGCGGATGCGGCTCTTGTCATGCAGCTTGGCGCGCAGGCTGTTTTTGTCGGCTCCGGCATTTTCAAATCGTCGGATCCGGCGGCAAGGGCCTCGGCCATCGTTCAGGCCGCCAAGAATTATGACGATCCGGCCAAGCTTTTGGATGTTAGTCGTTCGCTGGGCGATGCCATGCCGGGATTGGATATCGCCAAGATCCCAGAATCCGAGCTTTTGCAAAAGCGCGGATGGTAATCAAGGAGCCTTTTTATGAAGACGGCAGGCGTTCTCGCTTTGCAGGGCGATTTCGAGGCTCATGCCGCGGCGTTGAAAAAAGTCGGACTTAAAGTCTCTTTTGTGCGCTCGGCCGACGGTCTGCGCGAGGTTGACGGCTTGGTTCTTCCCGGCGGCGAGAGCACGACGATGCTCAAACTTCTCGCTCATGATGGAATGATGGCGCCGTTGCGGGCCTTTGCCGAAACGAAACCCGTTTTCGGCACGTGCGCGGGGGTTATTCTGTTGGCCAGAGAAGTGTCTCACCCCGTGCAGGAAAGTTTGGGCGTGTTGGACGTTTCGGTCGAACGGAACGCTTACGGACGCCAGAACGAAAGCCGCATAGTGGCGTTGACGCCGGAAGAACCGTATCGGCAGCGAACGGGCGCCGACCGGATCGAGGCCGTCTTCATTCGCGCGCCCATTCTTCGTCGAACGGGTCCCGGCGTTACGGTCTTGGCGCGGTATCAGGACACGCCGGTTCTTGTCGAACAAGGCAACATTCTTGCCGCCACGTTTCATCCCGAACTTACAGCGTCCACGGACGTTCACGCGCTTTTTGCCGCGAAACTTTAACAGGAAGATTTAGGCTTCGACGGGCTTCAGAACATCGCCTAGTTTCTTGAGAAGGTAGTCGACGTTTTCCTCATCCATATCTTCGCATTGTGTCAAAATGCGTTCGATAACAATGGCGCGGTAACGCTCCCGCGACTCTTCCCCGGCGTCTATTTCCGTTTCGTTTAACACCTCAATGGCCGCGCGAACGATGGGCAAGAATTCGGCCGGCATGCCGGCGCGGTCATAGAGCGATTTCAATCCGAGTTGCCCTGCATCGTGAATTAAAATGCGTGCGTTGATAAGCGGAATGCCCGCCATGACTGAAATGGAGACTTCAAAGAAGGAAATATCGCCTGTACACAGCGCACGAAGAACGATGGATGGCGTCAGACGTTTATTGGTGTGCATTTGAACGATGAGCTTTTCAAGCTCTTCGATGTTTGATCGTCCGGTCAGACCGACAACCGCGCGTTCGCGACTTTGAAGAACAATGTCTGAGGCGATCGTCGGAGAAACTTGATGGTGCGAGATAAGATACTCGCGCATGTTGTCGGCGACTAACGTCACCAAACGTTCGGTCACGGTCGGGGGAAGCACCGATCGCATGGCCATCTTTTCTTTGATAACGTCACTTGACGAAAAACGATCGACGGCTTTGTTAAGGCTTTGTTCGCTGATATGCGCTGTGGCGTTATCCATAAGTCTGGCGACGGCTTTTTCGACACCTGTCGTTACGATTTCATCGGCGACATTTTCCGAAAGATTTTCGCGTCCAGCGACAACTTCCTGTTTGGCCGGAACCCCGCTTTGAACGATTTCAATAAGATCGGCGTCCGTCAGGACGGTTGAACTTTCCAGAATCGGAAGAGCAACACTTTCGATGTCGTGCGCCAATTTAACGGCGACGTCGTGCGGAAGATGTGGCGCATGGCGTAAATTTTGAGCTAAGGCGGTGCGGACGCTGGCTTCGACATCGCGAGCCATAATTCGCACAATGTCTTGGGCCAGCTCGGCTTCGGTTTCGCTTAGGTCTGGGTTTTCAATTTCAACGCCGACTTTGCTGGCCAGATCGGCGCGTATGGCTGGCGATGGTTCTGCCAAGAGTTTCTTTACGTCGTCTTGAGTTAATGTCACATGCATGCTTTGACTCCAGCCGATTTCTTCAGTGTGGATTGTCGATTGATTTTGTCGTTTAAAACTTAGGTTGCAAGGCCTGCCGGAACTAGTATAGGCTTCTTTCCCGTTACGAAACCGTTAACGGGGGAGACCGTGATCAATATTGAAGATCATATCCGTACCATTCCGGATTATCCAAAACCAGGTATTCTTTTTTACGATATAGGAACACTTCTTGCGCACGGAGCCGCGTGGAAAGAGACCGTGACGCGCTTTTCCGATTTAATTTCTCCTTTACATCCGGATGTTCTTCTTGGCGTCGAATCGCGAGGGTTTCTTATTGGTTCGGCGGTCGCGGCGAATCTTGGCCTTTCTTTCATGATGATACGGAAGAAAGGCAAGCTTCCGGGAAAAACGGTTTCCCAATCCTATGCTCTTGAGTATGGCTCTGATACCTTAGAAATTCAGGAGGGCATCATCGATTCGGGGAAAAAGGCCGTTTTGTGCGACGACCTTCTGGCAACCGGAGGAACGGCTTCGGCTACGATTGCTTTGGCGCGTCAGCTTGGACTCGATATTGTTCAGGCAGCCTTTATTATAGAGCTTGGTTTTTTGAACGGACGCGCTCGGTTGGATGTGCCCGTTGGCAGCTTGTTGTGTTATGATAAATAATCAAAGTCGTATGTGTTTTGGTGCATCTTGCCGTTGAGTTAGGCGTGCGTTGTTCAACCCTATGCTTATGTTGTGGTAACGTTTTGTTTATTCTCTTGGGGTAGCGTTTACTCTTCGGGTTTATCAGTTTTTCTGTCCACTTTTGTTTAGGGTGCTCTATGGCTGTCGATATGAATATGAACGTCCTGATCGTGGACGATTATAAGACCATGTTGCGAATCATCGAGAATTTGCTGAAGCAGCTCGGCTTCAAAAACATTCATCAGGCGACGGATGGAGGGATGGCACTTGAAGTTCTGCATAAAACGAGCGTGGGCTTGATTATCTCCGACTGGAATATGCAACCGATGACAGGTTTGCAACCTTTGAAAGAGGTTCGCGCTGATCCTAAACTCAAGGCGACGCCGTTTATCATGATTACCGCGGAGAGCAAAACGGAGAACGTGATTGCGGCCAAAGAGGCTGGAGTTAATAACTACATCGTCAAGCCATTTAATGCCGAAACACTCAAACAAAAGATTGCCGCCGTTCTTGGAAACTTCTAGTCCAAAGGGGAAGAAGAATGACGAAGGAAGACACTCAGGATCAAATCCGAGAAAAAATCGAAGTGGCTTATGAAGAGACGAAAGTTCCCCTTACTCCCGAAGAGGTTGCCGTTATTGTTCAGCAAGTGACGCAATCGTTGGAAGGCGATGTTTCGGCGGCGGATCTTAAGTTTTTTTACGAACTTAAGGAATTGGCCCGATACATCCGGCAGGCCAAGAACGAGATTGCCGCGATTAAGCCGGATGATATCAGCACGAGTTATATTCCGAGTGCGACCGATGAACTGGATGCCGTTGTGGGGGCAACCGAAGATGCCACAAATCGGATTATGGATGTCTGTGATGAAATGAGCGCCATTGCGGCGGAATGCACGCCGGAACTCAATGAAAAGCTTGTGAATTGCACGACGAAAATTTTCGAGGCCTGCAATTTTCAGGATGTGACGGGACAGCGTATTACGAAGGTCGTCGAAGCGCTGAAACATATCGACATGAAGATCGAAGCGCTTGTCAAGGCGATGGGTGAAGAGATTCACCATGGCAGCGAAAAGGATCGCGTTCATTCCAATATTCACGCGCCGAGTTCGGAAGAAGGTCTTTTGAACGGGCCTCAACTTCCATCGAATGCTATAAGTCAGGACGATATCGACAAGCTTTTGTCGGGAAACTGACGTTGGCGCATGATTGGCGCGAGGATGGATATGGCCGTCTTTTTTATCGTGTTTGTTTTTTTGCTTGCCGTGCCCGTTTTTTGGCCATCAGCGGATCTTTTTCTTTCGGGCCTTTTTCATGAGGCGGGGCGAGGTTTTCCTTTAGCCGACTCCTTTCTTTTTCAGGCTGTGCATGAATTGGCTTTCTATGGAGCGCGTGTCCTTGCGCTCGCCTTTATGGCGTTTCTTCTTGTGGCGCTTGTTCGGCGCAAGAAAGTTTTTTTATCCTCTAAGGCTTGGATATTTCTCTTTTTGGCCCTTGTGATTGGACCGGGACTTGTGGCCAATGCCGGCTTCAAGGACCATTGGGGGCGTCCACGACCAAGGGAAGTCGTGGCCTTCGGAGGAACTGAGCGTTTTCTGCCCATTTATGAACCTCAATTTGACGGCGCTCGGTCAAACGGCTCTTTTGTATGCGGCGACGGCGCGTTCGGTTTTTTTCTGACGGCGTTTGCTTTCGTTGTGCCCTATCGGTTGACGCGGCGGGCGTTTGCCGCGGCGGTAGGTCTTGGCTTGGTGTTCAGCTTTGTTCGATTAGCAATGGGCGCGCATTTCTTCAGCGATATCGTTTATGCGGCGTTGTTGATGTTCGCGGTCAACACGGCGCTTTTCGCGCTTTTCTATGGACGACGCGAGGCTTGGGCGCGGTGGAGGGCGATTATTTGTGGCGGAGCTGACGTGTAAGGGCGTTGAGCCGTGCGCAGGTTTCCCTTTCGGCTCGGCCCGTTATGTGGTTTGAAACGAAACGGCGTTGAAAGGCTTGCAGCGTGGCGGTTAGGTCTGCCGTGTCATAGCCCAGAAAGGCAAGTTTCGCCGCGACCGAAACGTCATCCAAAAGAACATCATCGTCTTCGATAAGGCTCGGCCATAAGCCAAGTTTTTGTCGAGCCAAATCTTCCCAAGGGAAAAGTTCGCCGGGATCTTGTTTACGGCAAGGCGCGATGTCGCTGTGGGCGAGGAGCCCGGTGAGAGGATCAATGGGGCGACGGTGGACGATGTCGTGCAACAGAGAGATAAGGCCGTTGATTTGAGAGGACGGAAACGACCGATAGCCAAATTCGTGTCCCGGGTTGACGAGTTCAATGCCGATCGACGCGCTGTTGATATCGCGTTCGCCTTTCCAAAAACTTTCTCCGGCATGCCAGGCCCGTTTGTCTTCATCGACGAGAGGCCATGTTGTTCCGTCCTCGTCGATAACATAGTGAGTGCTGACGGGAGTTTTGGGGTCGCACAGGCGGGTCAAGGCGTCCTTGGCCGTTTTCATCCCCGTGTAATGCAGGACAATCAGGCTTAAGGCGACGTTCGGATCACGTTCGTTGAAATTTGGCGAACGAAAGATCATGTCATGCCCTTTATCTTGCAGACCGTATCGTAGGCGGCGTTGATGCGCTTCATTTTCTCGGTCGCCGTGGCGACAAATTCTTGCGGCATGCCTTGAGCGATAAGCTTATCGGGATGATGCTCGCGGATCAGCGCGCGGTAGGCCCTTTTGATTTCTTGGGGCGACGCCGTTTCATCAACGCCCAAGACTTCAAAAGCTTCGGGAGGCTGATGGCGCGGCCGTTCGCTTTCGGGGAGCGTGACGCCGGATCGTGCGGCAATACGGACAAAATCTTCTGTGGAGAAGCCAAAAAGAGCCGAAACTTTTTTAAGAAAAACGATTTCACTGGGACTTAATGTTTCTGAATCGGCCGTACCGATGATGAAAAGGCCGCTTAAAATTTCTTCAAGGACAGAGGGTGTATGATGAAAAACTTGGGCCAGATTCAAGGCATAAGGCTCGAATCCGTAAGGGCTCAAGCGGGCCCGGTCAAAGAGCAAGCCGATCGAGTTTTCTTGTTCAGGCGTGATCCGAAACACGCGCTTAAAGGCGTTGATTTCTTTCTGTGAAATGCGCCCGTCGGCCCGCGCCATTTTGGCGCTTAGAACGACGACGCCCATGGTGAAGGCCGCTTGTTCCAGACGCGCGGCGAACGCTTCATGATTGCGCCACAGAGAAAAGAGGACATCGTTGCTCATTCGGGCTTGTTTGTCATAGAGATGGCCGACGATGACGCCAAAAAGAAGGCCCCAAAGACCGGCAAAAAAGAAGCCCAAAAGGCCGCCGATAAGTTTTCCTTGGATTTTTTTGAAGATAAACGCCACTTGTTTTCTATGCTGCTATGCAGCATACTTTCTTGCATGAGCCTGAAACGGAAAAAAGCCGAGCGGAAGTATGATTCCTCTACGGCTCTTTTGCAAGGCGTAGGATTGCGTCCGACGCTTCAGCGCCTTGTGATGGCGCATATTCTGTTTGACGGCAAGGACCGTCATGTCACGACCGAACAAGTTTGTGCGGCCTTGTTAAAAAAACGGCAGCATGTCTCGTTAGCGACGGTCTATAATACATTGAATGCCTTTACAAAAGCGGGCCTTCTTCGCCAAACTGTGATTAACGGGGGCGGGGTTTATTTCGATACGAACACGCGCGCGCATCACCATATTTTCGATGAAAAAAGTCGGAAATTGTCGGATGTTGACGCGTCGTCCGTGCGGTTTTTATTAAAGCCCAAACTTCCGACCGGTAAAAAATTGGAGCAGGTCGAGGTTGTTTTCCGCGTGCGCTCGGCACGGGATGTTTGAGGTTTATTAATAAATTGTTATTTCAATCCTTTTAAAATGGATTCTCGGCTTTTAGAAAGAGACGGTCTGCCATGTACATGGTTGCTTTTTTGGCGCTGCTCGTGGCGCTTATCGGAACCTTCACCCAAGTTCATATGAACCAAGCTTCTTCCAGCATGGCTCAACAGTCCGGCGTCGTCGAGTCCTTGGCATCGTGGCATGCGACGGCCGTGGATTTGGCGCAGAAGTATATTAATACTGCCTCGGCATCGGAATGTTCAATGACCTGCGAAACGCTGGAAAAAGCCCCCGGCGCACTTTCTCTTTCCACGACCACAGAGCCGGTCGCCGTTGGCGGTTTGTCAGATAACGCGTCCATTAATGCGGATGTGTGGTGGCGCGGCCCCGGAAAGCCCCACTTTCCGGATCATGAGGATCCTCCAGTTGTCCAAAAAACGTCCGTTTCTCTATGTAGTGGTTCTTCCGCTTCTTGCGTTTGGGATGAATCGAACGAAACTATTTGCAGTGGGGAAGGCAAAACGCCCTGTTTTTCCGTTTTGCCCAGCGGATATAATATGAATTACAAATTCTATTCCATCGAGTTTAAGAATACCGACGACAAGTACTATGTTTTAACATTCGTGCCGCCTCCGGCCTCGAAAGGCGATGCTTTCGGCGTCGGGCTTTTGTGCCTGCCGGGCAAGATCGACGAGACAGCCGATGGTCCCTGTCCTTCTCCGCAGAAGCAGGTTTCGATGACTTTCAGCAATCTTTCCAAGGAAATGGAAAAAACGGGGCTTATTCCGCCGACAGCCTACGGCACCGTCAAGCAGACGGGAAAATTGACGCCCCATATGACGTTGGAGGGGACGACTAAGGGCTCCTACTATACGGTGCCGAGCGTCGTTCCCGTTGGGTCTTTAGGGGTTATAACAGAGGTCGTTCCATGCTCAAATTGCAGCAGTTAACGGGGGCAACGGTGCCTGAGGAAAAAGAAAAGGCGAGGCGCGGTATAAGAAAAAGCCGTTCTTCGGGCTTCACGCTTGTCGAGCTTGCCATCGTTTTAGGTGTGGCGGGCGTTCTTTTTGGCGGCCTTTGGCGGCTCATGTCCACCAGCAACGCGCAGATGCGCGACCAGACGGCGGCGAACCAACAGGCTCAATTGATCGCGGCCGTGAACACCTATCTTCAAACGTCGAAGGGGCAAAAGGATTTGGCCGACCTTGGTCCAAACGAAAATGGCCCACTTAAGCTTCCCCCAGTGAAAGACCCCGCCGGAAAGCCTTCGTGCGAAGGCAACGCGCCCTCTCCGGGATTATGCTCGATTTTGCCGGCCGGGGTGTCCGCGGGAACGACAAACCCCTACGGGCAGATCTATAATATTCGTATCAAGAAGGACGACACGCTAAAAGGTACGCCGCCACGCACGTATTCATTCATGATTATGACGTCCGGGGGCGACACGATACCGGACGCTTCCGGCGGCCGGATCAGCGCCATGATCGGCGGCGACGGCGGTTTTATCTATAGTACGGATACCTGTGGAGATCCTGCGGCGCAATATGCATGCGGTTCTTATGGTTCGTGGAGTTCTGACCTTCACGACGACGACACCTATGGATTTGATGCCGACATCGTTAAAGTTGGGCATATTGCTTCGCGGACATACTATCTTCCGTCCCAGAGTGCCAATGAGTTTTGGCTCGCCCGTAGCGCTGTTCTTGGAGACACCAATTTTACTTATAACACGATGACCACAGGGCTGTATTTGGACAATCAGACCTTGTCTCTTAAAGAGGGGAAGATTGATTTTGGTTCCGACTACGGCATCGAAGGACCAACTACAACGCTGAATGATAAAGGAGACACGGTGATTCATCCCGGAGAGATAAAGTTAGTAGGGGAACCCTTCAGCATAGAACTGACGGCCGATATGTCTAATGGTGGAAATCCGGCGTTCTCATTAAAAGGGGGGTGTACGACCCTCGCCTCTGGCACCGAGCCCCTAGTTAATTATGCCGCCGGCTGTCAGCCTGTTCAGCAGGTTTTGGGCGACGTTACGGTCGTGGGACAATTGGAGGCGACGGGCCTTTATGCGGTAACCTTCATTTACAATACCTCGGATCGGCGGTTGAAGGAAAACATCAAACCGATCGACAAGGCACTCGACAGGCTTGGCAAGATCAAACCGGTTTCCTTTACCCTTAAGGCGACGGGCCAGAAAAGCCTTGGCGTCATCGCCCAAGACCTTGAAAAAGTTTATCCTGAACTTGTCAGAAACGAAAAGGACGGGTTCAAGTCGGTTGCCTATGACGGCCTTATTGCGCCGTTGATCGCTTCGGTTCAGGAGTTGAAGAAAGAAAACGACGCCCTACGCGTCCAGATGAAGGACCTCGATAGAAGACTTCGCGTTCTCGAAAAAAAGTAATTTCTGATCGTTATTTCTCGACCAGTTTGCACTGGAACACACACGTGTCCGGCGTTTTCTGTATGACGCAGCATACGGGGGCAAGGCCTCCTTTCCCGTTCTTTTTTTCTTCCCTCGCCGTCAGGCATCCGTCCGTGTCGAGGCCGGCGAAATCGTCGAAGACGTCGTTCTCGTTTTTGAATCCGAATCCCCGTGCCAGGCAGGCTTGGCCTTCTTCGACCCATTCGGAAGCGGAGAGGTCGTAGCTGCGGCAGGGCACTTCGGTCGAGCAGGTATAACGGCCGAAAACGTGGCCCGTTTCGCCTACGGCAGAGGATGGCAGGGCGACAAGAGCAACAAGAAGGGACAACGGGATATAACGCATGGGGACTCCTCCGATACAAGAAAGATGGCGCGACGGCAGGCCGCGCGCGCGATTCATCTTCATAATATGCGGAAATTTGGCATGAACATCAAGCGAGAGACGTCCGTTGCCCAAAAAGTCTCAATGGACGCTTGTCGGTTTCATATGATTTTGGCGTACAAGAGCGAAAGCGTTGTCGCGGTCGGCTGTGATGCTGAGCGGCGTGCCATCGGCGGCATAGATTGATTGATAGGTGCGTCCGCCGACGGTGATGGGCTTGACGTAGGCGACGTTGCTCATATCGCAGGCCTTGAAACCGATTTTAGGGTTTGGTTTCCGTAACGTGAAAGGAAGAGCTTTTGAAATCATGATAGGATGGAAGCTAGGAAAGATATCATGGCCAACGTCCTGAAGACGCATCGAAAAAACATACGACCATAAAAAAGATAACCAATTCTTAAAATTCAGCTTATGCTTAACAGAAAAGAACGATCGGTTATCGAAGAAGACCTTCTTTCAACGAGACTTAAGGAGGCTTTTATGCGGATAGGCGTTCCCAAGGAAATCAAAACGCATGAATATCGCGTCGGGCTGACGGATGTTTCGGTGCGCGAGCTGACGTCCCGAGGGCACAGCGTAATGGTGCAGGCTGGGGCAGGGCTTGGCGCGGGCATTCTTGATTCCGATTATGCGAAGGTCGGGGCATCGGTTGTAGACGATCCGGCCCAGATTTTTGCGACGGCGGATATGATTGTGAAGGTCAAGGAGCCTCAGCCGGAGGAATACGGCTTTCTTCGCGCCGACCAAATTCTTTTTACCTACCTGCATCTTGCTCCGGATCCTCACCAGACCGAGGCTTTGTTGAAGGCTGGGTGCGTCGGGATCGCCTATGAAACAGTGACGGATCGACAAGGGCGATTGCCGCTTTTGTCACCGATGTCCGAGGTTGCCGGACGGATGGCTGTGCAAGCCGGGGCGCACTATCTGGAAAAGATTTACGGCGGCCGCGGCGTTCTTTTAGGAGGCGTTCCCGGCGTGGACTCTGGAAAAATTGTTATTTTGGGTGGCGGCGTCGTGGGAACGAACGCCGCGATGGTGGCTGCGGGTATGGGCGCTGATGTCACCGTACTCGACAAATCGCCTGCGCGCTTGGCCGAGCTGGACTACCGGTGGGCAGGTCGCGTGCATACTTTGTATGCGACGGCGCATACCATTGAGTCTCAGGTCGTCGAGGCCGACCTTTTGATCGGGGCGGTTTTGATCCCCGGCGCCGCGACGCCCAAATTGGTTCGTCAGGCTATGCTGGCCAAGATGAAGCGCGGTGCGGTCATTGTGGACGTTGCCATTGACCAGGGGGGCTGCATCGAGGGTTCCCGGCCTACGACGCATACCCATCCGATTTTTGAAAAGGATGGCGTGATTTTTTATTGCGTGGCGAATATGCCCGGCGCTGTGTCCCGAACATCGACGTTTGCGCTGAATAACGCGACGCTGCCCTATGTTTTGGCTTTGGCCGACAAGGGATGGCAAAAGGCGTTACGAGACGATGTCGGGTTTCGGCAAGGGCTTAACGTCGTTCGCGGCAAGATCGTCTATGCGCCTGTCGCGACAGCGTTAGGGCTTCCGTCTTATGATGCCGATCCTTTTTTTGAAGATGGCTCTTTTTAAGGAGACCGTTCGTCCGTTTTGATAATTGGCGTGTTTTCAAGTGTCCGGTGAAGAGGAGACTTGGCTGAAACGTCGATCAGTTTTGCCCGTTGTTCCTCGGTCAGGTCTGCACCACGTACGATAACGTGTTTTTCAAACACATCAACGGGATAGGGCGCCCCTTCGCGGCGTTCCTTATGAAAATCCACAAGGACTTCAACTTCTTCGAGGGGCCAATTCTGTTGTTCGGCATACAGCCGTATCGTTATGGCCGTACATTCGCCCAAGGCAGCGGCCAACAGGTCATAGGGACTGGGGCCTGTGTCGTTGCCGCCGAAGGAAACGGGCTCGTCCCCCTTAATTCTGAAACCGGAAACATCAATGGTCACGGCATAGGGACTTTCGCCGTTTTCGCGTACGTGCGCGTGAGTTTTTGCTGACACTACAGGCCTCCTTCGTGATTCTGTCTGGGCGAAGGATAGCTTGAAGAAAGAGGCTTGCCTAGCGGCGAGGGGCTAGCATGCTTCGAAGAAAAATCAAGTTTTTTCATGACGATAATGAAAATTATGTCCAAAGTGTGTTTTCTTGTCTGGACATTGCGGAGTTCACAGAATAGAGAGGACAACTCAACAGGTCGTTAAAAAGTTAACGATCAGCACTGTCATAACAACAGAGGGCTATGAGATTATGAGCGATATTGCAGAACAAGTGAAGAAGATCGTTGTCGAGCACTTGGGCGTCGATGCGGCGAAAGTCACGGACAACGCCAGCTTCATTGATGATCTTGGCGCGGACAGCCTCGACACCGTCGAGCTCGTCATGGCCTTTGAAGAAGAGTTCAGCATCGAAATTCCGGACGATGCAGCGGAAAAGATCACAACGGTCAAGGATGCGATCGACTTTATTAATGCCAAGAAAGCATCGGCAGCCTAAATTCCGTTTGAAACGCTTTTGTTCTTGAAGAGGCAGGAGTCTATGCGTCGGGTCGTTGTTACGGGTATGGGGATGGTTTCGCCTTTGGGCGTCGGCGTCGATCACAACTGGAAACGGTTGATCGGCGGGGTCGGCGGCATTCGGCGAATTTCGTCCTTTGACGCGTCCGACTTGGCCAGCCAAGTCGCGGGGATTATTCCTCGCGGCGACGGTGAGGGCGAGCTCGACGTCTCTTGCTTTATCGAGCCGAAAGAACAAAAGAAGATGGACGTGTTCATCCATTACGCGCTTGTCGCGGCGGATGAAGCGATTAAGGATGGCGGCTATGTTCCCGCCACGGAAGAAGAGCGCGACCGTATCGGCGTTATGATCGGCTCCGGCATCGGTGGATTGAACGAGATTTACGAAGCCTCGATCCTTCTGTATGAAAAAGGGCCGCGCCGCGTATCGCCCTTCTTTATTCCGCGCAGCTTAATTAATCTTGCCTCGGGGCAGGTATCCATCAAATATGGATACCGTGGCCCGAACCATGCGGTTGTAACCGCTTGTGCCACAGGGGCTCATGCCATCGGCGATGCGGCCCGCATGATCGCCTTGGGCGATGCAGATCTGATGGTTGCCGGAGGCGCCGAAGCGGCTGTCTGCCGTATCGGCATTGCGGGTTTTTGCGCGCTTAGGGCTTTGTCCACAGGATTTAATGATCATCCGGAAAAGGCGTCTCGGCCGTACGATAAGGATCGCGACGGGTTCGTCATGGGCGAGGGTGCCGGTGTTGTGATCTTAGAGGAGTATGAGCACGCGAAGAAGCGCGGGGCCAAGATTTATGCCGAAGTGGCTGGATACGGTCTTTCCGGCGACGCTTATCACATGACGGCGCCGGCCGAAGATGGAAACGGTGGATTCCGTGCCATGCAAATGGCCTTGAACCGTTCGGGCCTGAATGTCGACCAAATTGATTATATCAATGCGCACGGAACGTCCACGATTATGGGCGATGAGATCGAGGTTCGTGCGGTCAAGCGTCTTTTGGGTAGCCACACGGCTAAGGCAACAATGTCCTCGACTAAATCGGCAACCGGGCATTTATTGGGGGCGGCCGGAGCGGTCGAAGCTATTTATTCCATCAAAACGATAGGTGCGGGCATTGTTCCCCCGACGTTGAACTTGGAATGTCCTTCTGAAGCGGTTCAAGGTATTGATCTCGTTCCGCTTAAAGCCAAAGAGAAGAAGGTTAAGGTCGCGCTGTCGAACTCCTTTGGGTTTGGCGGGACAAACGCCAGTTTGATCTTCAAGGCCGTTTAGATTTCATAGATCGGTACCGACGGTATGAGGCCTTGTTTTAAAGAACGAAGGAAAGGGTAAGCTTATGCCAACGCAAGAGGATATTCTTAAGGCGCTTCGCACGATTGATTGGGACGGCCGGGACATTGTGTCGCAGGAGATGGTGGTCGGGGTTTCGCTTTCTGAAGAAGGCGGTGGCCAGCGCGCGACCCTGATTTTAGAAATCGATCCGGATAAGAAGGCCGACATCGAAGGGCTTAAAAGCCGCGTCGAGAAAACGGTTCAAGCGGTCGAAGGCATTTCTGCGGTGGCGGTCATTTTGACGGCTCATCAGGGTCCGCACGAACATAAACACGCGTCCGCACCGAAAGCTCATGGCAACGGATTGCCTAACAAGCTGGATCTCCCGAATATTAAAAATATTGTTGCCGTTGCGTCCGGTAAGGGCGGCGTCGGTAAATCGACGACGGCCGTAAACCTTGCGGCGGCGCTCAGCAGGAAGGGCTTAAAAGTCGGCTTGCTGGATGCTGACATTTATGGTCCGTCGGTACCTCGGATGATGGGGCTTTCGGGCGAACCTTATGTTGATGAAAACGAAAAAATGCATCCGCTCGAACGGGACGGAATCAAGGTTATGTCCATCGGTTTTTTGGTGGACGAGACCGAACCCGTTATTTGGCGGGGTCCCCTTGTGCATAGTGTCATCACTCAGATGTTTCGCGACGTTGTCTGGGGCGACGTAGACGTTTTGGTTGTCGATTTGCCTCCGGGGACGGGGGATGCTCAGTTGTCCTTGATTCAAACGGTTTCTGTGGCTGGGGCCGTGATGGTTTCGACGCCTCAGGACGTGGCGTTGTTGGACGTGCGCAAGGCTCTCGAGATGTTTCGGAAGACGAACGTGCCCCTTTTGGGCTTGATCGAAAATATGAGTTATTTCGAATGCCCGCACTGCAAGCAACGGACGGAAATTTTCGGTCACGGTGGCGCAAAAGCCGAAGCCGAAAGGCTCGGTATTCCTTTTTTGGGCGAGCTTCCTTTGGACACGACAATCCGTACGACGTCCGATGCGGGCGCTCCGTTAACGCTAACAGAACCCGAGGGAAGCGTGGCGATGCAGTACAAAGCCATTGCCGATTGCCTTTGGAGCGCTTTGAACGCTTGACAGAAGGCTTGGGGATGCTCATAAAGAGCCCTCCCTTCTAATGGTTAGCCAAAAAGGGCCTGTAGCTCAGCTGGGAGAGCGCAACGTTCGCAATGTTGAGGTCGTCGGTTCGATCCCGATCAGGTCCACCACTGCCGCCGGCAGTGCCGCCAGAGGCATCCGTTATTTTTTCCTGTGACTTTTAACCCATCGTTTTTTCTTTGGTCCCGTATCTTTCGGTGGGGAAGGTTTGTGCTTCAATAAAAAGAACATGTGTTGATTGACGACGCCGATATAACTTTTGTTCCGGTTCAAGAAGACGATTTCGAAGATTTCAGAGTTCTCCACAAAAGAGTTATGAAAGAGCCTCTGGACCGTTGGGGTTGGTCGTGGAATGAGGACGAGGTGGCGCTGTTCCAGCAAGAGCTTTTTGATACGGAAGGTCTTTTCCTAGTTCCTGTTGAGAGATTTTTTTACCCTGTATGCGCTCTGTTTGTCGAAAGTACAGGCAGAGTGTATCCTTCTTGATTATGGGAAAACAGGCCATCGTTGTTCATGACAAGATGCAGCAAGGCTACCGGTACGTTCTCGAAGAACCTTCGGGGCGGAACTTTGCGCCCGATTTTAAACCTCAACTGACTCCCAAAGAGATGCTTAAACTGGGTGTATTCGGCGGAAAGTACATGACCGATACGCGCAACGAATTTCCTGACAGCTGGTTTGTTCAGGCAAAACTTTCTCCGGAACGATATGATCCATCGCTTAACTACTTTGGCGTCCGGGCAAGTCAGCCACTTTCTGTTTGGCGGACAAAGGGTTGGATCCATCCTGCCGATCCTCGCGGCTGGTTCCAGTGGTACTGCCGTTACTATAGGGGCCGACGCATGAAAAACGAGGATAGACGTCAAATTGACCGCTGGAAAAAAATGAAGCGTCATGTAAATCAGGTAAAAAACCACTGTTTTCAAGGGGATCTCCTCTGCCGACGACGGCAAAGGCAAGCTTTGCTTCATTGGGCCTATGACAGCCGGAAAATCTAAAGGGAAAAACATTATGTCGAGAGAGGTATCTCTTTATAAAAAATGTTTTTTCTCCTCCTGAGTTAACTAAAAATAAACTTGCTTCGTCGAAAACTTCCTTCATGGCGAGGTCCACGCTGTATGCGGGGAGTTTGGATTGATTCTGCTTATTTTTTGTCTTCCTTTGGGGGCTCTTCAGGTATGACGCGATATCTAGTTGTTCTGGCTCTCGTTCTGGGTATGGGAGGGTGTTCTGCGTGGGACTTACCTTCCATTCCTGATTTGGAGGACCATGGCGCCATCCCGACCAAAATTCCCGGAAGGGAGGATGTCGTTCGAGGCGATAAAGACCCGGCTATTGTTACCTTAAAGCTGAAGTCGGGACTTCGGGAAAAAAGACTGATCGTATCTGAGAATCTTCCAAACGATGTTATCGTTCCCACAACCAATTTGAACGGCGTTCCTATCACCGCCGCGCTTCAGGCCGTGTTGTCTGGAACGGATATCGCGTTGTCTTGGGATTCCGGGGCCATGGGGTCGCGTCTTGTGACGGTCATGAACCTTCGCGGTCCCTTGTCCCGTGTTGTCGAAAAAATATGCTCAGCCGCCAAGGTATTCTGTACCTATCGCCACGGCTCGATCGAGTTGTCCGAGAAAGAGATTTTTGTTGTAAGCCTTCCCCCGATCGCGCGGGCGGTGTCGGCTGGCTCGATTTCTTCGTCGTCTTCGGCGCCTTCTTCTTCGGTGCCTCAAGCTGCGGCGGGCGTCAGCAACACGATCGTCGATGCTATCAACAAGCTCTTGGACGGCGAGACCGCGACGGTGGATGAACAGGGGGGCAACATTGTTTACACGGCGACGGTCGATGCCGAAGAGCGCGTGGCGCGTTACCTGAAGGAACTTCGGACCGAGCGTCCTTTGATCGTGATGCAGATGTATATCTGGGAAGTTATGCTGGATCAAGCAAACGCGCAGGGGATCAAATGGGATTCCTTCCAGAATACGGCGATGAAAAACGCGACGCTGTCGTTGTCGAACAGCTTGACGTCGCTTGAATCCACGGCGGGTAGCATTAGTCTCGGCGCTGTAACGACGGGGAACTTCTCGGCGGATGTCGTGGCTTCTTTCGTGGCAACGAAGGGACGCATCAAAACGATCAGTAATCCCCAAATAACTTTTGTGTCAGGCTCAACGGGTTCGCTTAAGGTTGGGGGAACGCAGAAGTACATTTCGGAGGTTGGGACGTCTTCTTCAAGCGACGTGAGCGGAAGCTCCAGCAGCAGCTCCACCAATACCGTGACGACCGATACGATCGACACGGGCCTCTCCGTATCGATTTCTGGTGCCTATGAAAATGGCGTTGTCTTTGCAAGTTTGGATCTGTCGATCAAAAGCCTTGTGAGCCTTAATCCAACCCAAAGCGGAAGCGGGACGATCGATCTTCCTGAGACGACCGACGAAATGATGAATACGATCTTGCGTGTACGACCGGGCGACAGCGTTATTTTGGCAGGCCTTGTTTCGTCCAGCGAGTCGGGGTCATCTCAAGGCTTTCCTTTAGGAACGGAAACGGCTTTGCCTCTTTACGGGAAGGATTTGCGCGAAAGCCGGGAACTTGTGCTGATTTTAAAACCTTCGGTCATTCTTTTCGAGGAGGACGACGCGTCGGATCATGGCTCTAAAGGGTCTCATTCTTCACCGGCTGAACCGTCGACAAAGAGCACGGTCCATGCCTTGCATAATTCAGAGGACAAGAAGCCCCCAGCTTCCAGGATTCAACCCGCGATGGTTTCTGAGACGACAACAAGGACGGAGAACGTTTCCAGAGAGAATAAGAGCACGGTTAAAAAGAAAGACTCTGTGGCAGCTCCTGTTTCTTTGGAGGAAGAGGATGCGCGGATGATTTCCGTTTCGCCTGATGAGGTAGAGAAAGGAGAGAAAAGCATTTCCGATTCAACCTTGGGGGCGAAGAATGGACCCCATTCCGTGACGGAAGCGAAATCTGAAAGCATGCCCTCGAAGTCTGCGGAAGAGGGCGGTTCTTGGGGGTTTGTGCATGCCTTTGACTCATTGATTCATCCCTCAAAGAAATCCGAAGTCCCGGCGGTTAAGGACACAACGAAGGCCATTCCTTCACCTTCCGTTGAGAAAACTTCCGTTGAGAAAAAAAGTGGGGCAAGCGGGGACTCGTTCGACTTCTCGCATGCCTTTGACACCTTGCTTGGCCCGGCTCAGGAGGCTGGGCCCCCGAAGGGGGTTCAATGATGGCGAGGTCCCTTTTTCTTTTGTTTGGCTTTTTGGTCGTTGCCGCAGTCTTTTGTGTCGACGCGTCTTCGACTTGGGCGCGGGAGGCCTCTTTTCTTAAACCGAACACGGGGGCCGGATCGTCGGATAGTGCGGTTATTGTCGAACCAAAAGCTGATATCGAAGTCGGCGAAACGACGGTCGACGTGTCGAAGAGAGTGACCATTTTTTTCGCGAACCAAACCAGCACACCCGTCACGATTGAGAGCATTGCCTTGACGAGCGATACCTTTGTCGAGGCCGAGAAGGTTGCCAGCGATTGCGAAAAGCAAGGCCAGATCCTTCCTCTTAGCCGTTGCAGTGTCGAGATTTCCGTCACGCCGTCGGGGGAGGGGGCTTGGAGCGTCGATGTTCTTATGACGCACAACGGAGCCGGACGCATTGCTCGAGCTCGGTTGTCAGGGCGAACTCCCGGATTCGGGGAAGGGAAAAACATGGGGTTGGCGGTAAGTTCGCACGAGGTTAAGCCCATAGACTTTGGAAGCGTTGATGCCGACGGAGGGAAGATTGTTCGTTCGTCGTTGATGGTGAATGACAGTCCGGATGTGATCACCATTCAATCTATTGATGTTATTGAAGCCAGCAACGGTTTGGAGCGCTTGGATCAGGGCTGCAAGGAAGGCATGGTTCTGGCCCCCGGCGCGGCGTGCCCTGTGACCCTGTTATGGATTCCCGAAAACGACGAGCCCGTTTCGACGGATTTAATCATTCGTCATAGCGGAAAGTTGGGCTTTGCCGTTATTCCCGTTCGAGGGGCGGTCAAGAACGTTGTCGCTTCTTCAGGCAAGGAAAAGACGAAGACTTCGCGTGAATCATCGAAAAATCGCGTTCCGTTGCCTCTTTCAGCCAAGGATCTTGAAAACGAAATTAAGGGGAAAATCCCTCAAATTTCCGTAACCTCCTCTTCAAATGGCGAAGTCAGGGAGATTTGGGGAACCACAGGGTCTTCTTCGCGCAGTGGCGGTGAAGATTCGTCCGATCAGTCCAAGGGCAAACTTAGCCTTATCGGGACCGTGGGGGCCCGAGGACTTTTTCTGCTGCCTTCCGGGGAGATGCGCGTTGCTTCCGTGGGTGAGGAGCTTGACACAGGTCTTGGGTTTGGCCGGCTTGTTGCCGTTCGGGCACAGGAAGCGGATCTTATGGTGAACGATAAACTTCTTACCGTGCCCCTTCAGGCCTCGGATTCTCTCATTTCTTTTGCTTTGGAGCAAAACAATCGGCGTGGCGACACGAAAGGGGAGAAGCCCGGTGGTAACATCGGCGTTAGCGTAAGATGACGGACATCTCCCTTTCTGCTGTGGTTCCTTCCGATGCCATTTTTACGCAGGCTAGGGCGCACCACGTTAATCCGAAACACTATGAGCTTGCCCTTGCCGAGCAGGCTATGCGCCGCCAGAACGGGCGGTTGATGTCCATTGAGGAAATTCTGCACCGCAATGGGTTTTCAAGCGTCGAACATGTTTCTCAAACCACCAAAAACGACAGCAGCGACGACCTGACGATGCAGGCGCTGCGCCTTTATGTGTCGTCGGCGGCGCAAACGGCTATGGGGCTTTGCCTTCTGGAACTGCGGCAAGGAATTCTCCATATTGCTGTTGGCGACCGCGTGGATGATGCGGACCTTCTGAGGATAACGAAGGCCTTGGCGCGCGCGGGCCACAAGATCAAAAAGGTCGATGTCGAAGCGTGGGACCGAGCGGATCTTGCCCGGTTGATGCGCGAACAAGGCGAAATGGCCGGCGATCGATTGCTTCGATTGCTGCTGGAGCTGGCGCGTGATCCGGACGATGCGTCTTTGGTTGAAGAGGCGGTCAAGGATCTTTTGGCCGAAGCTCTTCAAAGCCGTACCTCCGATATTCATTTGTCGTTGCTTGATGACGACGCACAATGCTGGATTCGGTATCGCATCGACGGCGATCTTGTATACAAGCACCTTGTGCCGCATCGTGTCATGGCGCCGATCGTGACGCGTATCAAAACGGATGCCAAGATGGACGCGGCCGATCGTCAGCATCCCCAGGACGGGCGTCTTGGGTTCGAGTGGCAGGGCCGTATGATCGACGTTCGCTGCGCGTCCTTGCCTGTTGCGCCGGCGGGCGAGAAGCTGACATTGCGTTTGTTGGATCGGGAAAACCTCAGGTCTTTTGACGAGCTTTTCCTTCATGCCCCCATCGTGGCCGAAAAACTGCGCAAAGCGGTTCACGCCCATACAAAAGATGGCGGATTGATCGTGGTCAGCGGCCCGACAGGATCAGGTAAATCAACGACGCTTTACGGCATCATTCAGGAAATTGATCGGGCGTCGCGCGCGGTCTATTCGGTGGAAGCGCCGGTCGAATACGATATGCCGTTGGTCGATCAAACATCGGTAACCGACAATTCGGCAAACTCGATCGCCGATATTATTCGTGCGCTTATGCGGCACGATCCGGACGTCATCATCGTCGGCGAAATGCGTGATGGCGACACGGTCGAAGCGGCTTTGCGCGCGACGGAATCCGGCCATATGGTGATCACGACCGTCCACTCGGTCGACGCGTTGCATACTTTGGACCGTGTTGACGGCTTTTTAAGCTCGGCTTATCGGACGAGCGGCCTTTATATTTTGGGTCACGCGTTGGTGGCGAGCCTTTCGCAGCGTCTTGTGAAGACGTTGTGTCCCGCGTGTCATCAAAAGAAAAAGGCCATTGATGTGCTGGGCGGGGAGGAACGTTGCAAAGAACTTGGAATTGACCCCAAAGCGACATTGGCTATTGCCAACAACAAGGGCTGCGATTTATGCGGGCATAGCGGTTTTCTTGGCCGAACGTTGGCTTTGGAGGCCATGTTTCCACCAGACGACCAGGCGAGCCGTCGCGCCATAACCGAGATGATGGTGTCCAACGTAACGTCGTCGATTGTCGATGTTCCGGGAACCATTTACATTCCGCGGCGCGAATCGATTCTTGATCTCATTCGCCGCAACGCCATTGATGCCAATATGGGCGCGTCGATGTTGATTGAAGAAGTTTCGATGACGTCACGCGGCAGGGGGTAGGCTGACATGAAACTTTTTCATGCCAAATATGCCCAGATGCGCCATGGATACGTTTCTATTCAGGAAGACGATTTTTATCTTCCCGATCAACATGCGGTTCGTCGTCATTTGAGGAGCAACGGGTTTTTCCCCGTCGATATTCGGGAACAAAGGCAAAGCCTTCTTGAATGGGCGGACGTGCGATCCCGAGGGTGGCAAATACAACTTTTGCGCGCGCTCCGATTTCAAGGGGCCACGGCATCCGCGGGAACGGCGTTGTTAAACATCATTGAAGGTGAAAGCGATCCCAAAAGACGGTTGGCTTTTCTTCCGACTCGTACCGTTCTTAAAGGGGGAGGTTCGTTTTCCGAAGCGTTGAAGGCGTTACGTTTGTTTGATGCGGCCACGATGGCGATTATCACGGCGGGCGAACGGGCGGGCGACTTGAAAGGCGTCATTCAGCATGCGATTGAGCATACCGAAGAAAAGGGAAAGCAGACAAAAGTCATTATAACGGCCCTTAGCTGGCTGTCGTTCGATATCGTCAACATCGTGGGAACGATCTGGGGCGCTCAGTTCGGATTCATTCCCTACTTGAAAAATCAAGGAGCCAAGACATCGGACGCAGCCGCCGTTGAAAAATTCGATCATGCCATCGCGGTTGCATCCCGGATCAACATGGCCCTTTTGGTTCTTGTGACAACCATCGTCATCGGGGGCATGGTTTTTGTTGCCCTTTATTGGTTCAACAGACAACAACCGGATCACTACACGTCGAAGATACTGATGAAGATGCCCATTATGTCTTCCTACCTCAGAAATTCCAGCATCAAGGAAAGTTGCAAACTTATGCAGCGCCTCTTAAACGGCAAAGTTCCTTTGGCGGATGCGTTGGACATCATCATCGAAAGCGTTAATGAGCCTTCATGCCGCCTTTATTGGACGGAGTGCAAAGGCCGCGTTATGGCCGGAGCGGAGCCATCACGCGCTTTGGCTCGTTGGCCTCTTACAAAAGGCGAACAAGATCAGGTTCGAACTATACAGTCTGTTTCTCAGCTTGCCGAAGTCTATGCCGCGATTGCCGAGGAGAGGGGATTGATGGCCAAGACCGATCAACGACGTTTGGCCATTTCCGGCGTTATCCTCATGATGGTTTTGGCGGGGGCGACAATTTTGACGATGGTGTATCTTTTGGTTATTCAGAATCAGAGCTTTCTTGATAGTCTCACCGAACTGCGTTCATAATTTAGGGGCAGGGGGACGAAGAAGACGCCGTTCTTGATTGCCAGAGGGATTTTGGAAACATGGATGACGAGTTAGAAAGGAAAAAAGATTTTTTTATGGACGTCTTGTTCGGTAGGGGCAGGACGTTTAGGTCGGCTGCTGACTCTTCGTTGCCGGACGAGGAAGATATCGGCGCGTCTCCGTCTCCATCTCCGTCCTCGTCAATGATGCAAAGTTTGGGCGGGGCTATCACTCAAATCGAGGACTTTTTCTTCCCCTCCGACGTTGTCGGTGGGGTTTGTCCGCGCGTTGTCGGCGAGGAGGAAGCGATCGTTTGGAACGCCGCAGCCGAGGCTTGTGACAGCGAACGCGTTCATGTTGTTTGGCGCGCGGTAGACAATAATATTTGGTACTTGGCGGTACGTTCAGACAGCATGGCGTCGCATACGAAAACATGGTGTCCTTTAGCCGCCCTTCTGCCAACTTCCGAGACGATCGAGACCCTTCCTGTTTGTTACACGTATTTTGGGGAAGAACTTGCCGTTCTTATGGTCGTTACGGCTGAGGAACTTCACATCTTCCGAGGAACGGCGTCCGTGATCAAAGCCAAGGCCGATCGTATCGTCGCGGAACACGAGGGAAAGGCCCAGACTGTCAATATTGATCCTTTCCTTATAGGTCAGATGACTCCCGTACCTTGGTATTCGGTGTCCCTTTTCGAGGAAAGAGCTCGGCGCATTTTGGCGGTGGTCTCTCTTTTGGCGGCGCTCGTCGTTTTAGGCATTTCCTTTTTTGTTTGGTTTGTCAGCAATATGACCACGGTGGCGTTGCGGCATAATATCGAGGAAACGACCATACGAACGCAGGACAAGGCGCGCGCTTTGTTGAGACAGGCTGAAGATCTGCGCAAAAGCTCGTTGCAGGAACAAATAGAAAAGTTTTTGCAGATTAATGATGGCCTTTTGCCCTTGAATGGCTTTCTTGTTGTTTACAACGTTGACGATAAGGGCATCCGGTGGAAAGCCGTGGTTCCTCCCAGCGCGACGGCGGATCGTATTTCCGGTCTTGGCGCCATGAGTATCGAAACGACCGAAGACGGGGTCACGATAGAAAACAAAGCGCAAGTTCTGTATGAACAGGAAAGTAAGAGGAGGCGGTAATGTCTGTTTCGCCGAATTTTTTGATTCGGGTCTTCTCACCGCGCGTCGTCTATATGGCCATCAAAAGCTTCGATCGGTCGACGGCTGTGATTATTGGCCTTGCGTGGGCTGTTGCCTGCCTCATGCTTTTCTTTGCTTCCCTTTCGATTCGCGGTGTGGTTGATTCGAAGAGAGAGGCCCTTCTTGCCTTGGCGCAGGAACCCGTTTTGCCCAAAATTACGACCGCGCCTATTCGGTTGAACAATATCGAGCCCATTCTTTCTAGGCTCAAAAGACAATTTCCGGAAATCAATATTGATCAGCGGGAAGGAAAGTTCCTAACCCTAAGGAGCAATGATGGGGCCTTGTTTCATCAATGGATTTCCGCTCTTAGCTATATTGATTCGATGACCCCCGAGATCCGGTGGGACCTTCGGGAATTCTGTGTTGGGGCTTGCGGTGGGGGGGGCGGGTTGATGAGTGCTACTTTGGTGGGACGTGAGGTTTCTATCTCTTTACCCCCAAAGTAAAAAACTGTTTAGAGGCCTTGACTTCTTTTATGAATGATGGTGTATAACTAATAATTAGCACACTCAAAGTACTAAGCTTTCTGCAACGGCAACCCTGAGGGGAACGAGCATGGTTCAGCGGAGTGGTGAGGGACTTTTATCCCCTAACGCGGGTATTGCAATTGGACCGATTCTCTTCATCGTAGCGATCTTGGCGATTCTTGCTGCCGCCATTGCGGCGGGAAGCGGAAGCTTTACAGCGGGGACGACACAGGAAGCCAACAAGACAAAATCATCGGCTCTTATTCAAATTGGGGACACTTTGGCGACGGGTATGGCCCGTATTATGATGTCGAATGTTTTGGATCCGGAGCAAATCGACACCAATGTCCAGAATACAACGGGGCTTAGTGCTCTTTTTTCGCCGGTTGGAGGCGGGATTTCGGCTCCGTCTGTCGGCATGGCAAACTACCCTCTTTACGATACGTGGGCCTTTCCGAAAGGCAATATCAGCGGGTTTGGAACGGCAGGCAACGAAATCTTGGCCGTTATTCCCGTGTCAAGAGGCGTTTGTTCCGAAATCAACAATCGTGTGGCCGGTATTGCCGCTGTTCCGCCTGCCGGCGATTACGGAACTTTCCTGAGCACAGGAGCCAGTCAGGCGACGGGAGATTTTCCGGCTTCGAGCGCGACATGGACGGTCGGCGCGACAACGACCACGACAACGGGGCCGACGCTTCATGCGGTGTCAACGGGATGTCTTTATAATACCGGGGCAGCGTTGGGCACGGGGTGCGGGGCAGGTACCTGTACGGCAGGACCGACAACGCAATTCTTTTTCTATCAGGTTCTGGCGGTTCAATAAGAATGACGCTCGGAGGGGAGCGCTAGAAAGGGTAGCTCTTTAAGGGCTGCCCTTTTCCCATTTTTCGATCCATGTATGGATGTCGGAGGCGGCCATGGGGTGCCCAATAAGAAAGCCCTGTCCGAAATCGCAGCCTTTTTCGTTCAGCAAGTCCCACGTTTTTTGGTCCTCGATTCCTTCGGCAATGACCTTCAATCCAAGGTTGTGACCAAGGTCAATGATCGAATTCATGATAACGGCCGAATCTTTATTGGTTGGAGCGTCCGTAATGAAGCTTTTATCGATTTTCAGCTCGCTGAAAGGCATACGTTGAAGCTCTCTGAGGGACGAGTGTCCTGTTCCGAAATCATCGATCGATACGCCAATGTTTCGAAGCCTCATGCGAAGAAGGACGTCCATGGTGCGGGTTACATCGCGCATGGCTTCCGTTTCAGTAACTTCAAGAATGAGTTTTTCCGTGGGGAGGCGGCTTTGTTCGCAGGCTTCAGCGATTTGGTCCGGTAAAGACAGGTCAAGAAGCGTCGACGCGGTGACGTTGATCGCCATGGTTAGAGACCGTCCGGAAAGGAAAAGCGACGCGGCCTGTTTTATGGCTTCGCGGATGACGAACAGGGTCAGTTCTTGCATAAGACCGTCATCCGTAATTTGTTTCAGAAAGGCGTCAGGAAGAAGCGTTCCCTGATCGGGGCGGTTCCAACGGACAAGGGCTTCCAGCCCCTTGATGTTACGCGAAGAGATTTCGACGACGGGCTGATAGTAAAGACAGAACTCTCCTTTTGCGAGGGCTTGCGCGCGAACGCCAACATCCGAGTCTTTTTTGCTCTTCGTGACGGATTCGAAGAAGGTCTTTAATGTTTGGATGCTTAGGGGTTTTTCCAACGCCTCGACAACGTTGAGGCCATGAGCGCTTCCCAAACGACGGGCCCCGTTCAGCACGCGCGAATCGCTCCCGCTTATCAAGCAAAGCTGTGCCGTTTTGGCTTTTTCGGAAAGGAGCCTTAAAAGCTCGACGCCGTCAACGCCCGGCATCATAAGGTCCATCATGATGACATCGGGAGAAAACTCATTCAGAATGGAATCGACTTGTTCGGCATCCGTGACCGATTGTGT
The DNA here is from genome assembly GCA_028690155.1 of Alphaproteobacteria bacterium. Lineage (GTDB taxonomy): Bacteria > Pseudomonadota > Alphaproteobacteria > UBA9219 > UBA9219 > CAIXLI01. Next base: position 46,802 of record JAQVBU010000011.1, read on the forward strand.
GGTCAAACCGTGCCGTTCAGCGACTTCGGCGATAAGATCGCAAATATCCTCTTCATCATCGATAATCAGCAGTCGCATGGGGTCCCCGTACTTTATAAGCTTGTTACTCCCTTCCTCAGTAATTCACCGAGCGCGCGGCGGATATCCTTGAGGCGATAAGGTTTTTCAACGATAGGAACAACGTGATTTTTCAGGAAGTCCTGAACATGAGAGGATAACGTATCCCCGGTAACATAAATAATCTTGTTTGTGTAAGATGGCAACTCGCGTTCCAAAGCGGCATAAAGCGCCGGGCCATCCATGACGGGCATGCGCAGATCGCTGATGATGACGTCGAAGGATTTGGCGCGGAGTTTTTCCATGGCGATAGCGCCGTTGATGGCGATGTCGACGGTATGCCCTTCGGGTTCAAGAAGGTCGGCAAGGGTTTGGACAAGCTCAATTTCGTCGTCAACGAGCAGGATTTTAAGGTTGCGGACAACCTCAGACGCGGCGTTCAGGGCGACATCATCTTCTTGGAGCGGCTTTTCCAAGAAGGGAAATTTGATCGTGAACGTTGCTCCGCCGCCTTCCGTTTCGGTCAGGAAGATGTCTCCGCCGTGAGCCGAGACGATGTTCATGCACAAAGCCAGTCCAACGCCGGTGCCGCCCTTGTTGCTTTTTGTCGTAAAGAACGGCTCGAAAATACGCGAACGAATATCCGCCGGTATGCCTGGTCCCGTATCTTCGATCGTCAGAACAATAAAGGTATCGTCTTCGCGCTTCGTCGATACGGCGATACGCTTGGGGCCGCTCCAACTGTCCATGGCCTGTGTGGCATTGAGAACAAGGTTTGTTACGACTTGGGTCAGTTGGTCGCTGTCGCCGATAATTTCGCGAAGGGAGGGGTCGAGGCTTGTATGAAGCTCAACGTCCTCGGTTTTGAATTGATAGCCCAGGAGCTCTAACGCCGCGCTGACGATTTGGTTTAGATCGACGAGCTTGTGTTCCGGCGGTTTTCGGCGTGCGAGGGCAAGAAAGCTTTTGACAATGCGTGAACACCGGTCGGCGGCTTTGAAGATTTTTTCGGCGCGCGAAGCGACTTTGGTTTCCGTCGCGCCTTCCATTAAAAGCGTCGATTGGCCGACGACGACGGAAAGAGGGTTGTTTAATTCATGAGCAACCCCGGCCAGCAGCCCCCCTAAGGCGGCCATTTTTTCGCTTTGTTGTAAGGCTTCTTGCTGTTGGGCAATTTGAACTTCGGCCTTTTTTCTTTCCGTAAGATCGGAAAGGCCCATGACCATAGCTTCGTGGTCCCTATAGGTTAGGCCGCGCGCCGACACAGCGGCCGGGATTTCTTCGCCGTTGCCGCAGACGATCGACGCCTCCACCGAATCGACGGGGACGTGGGAGGCTATGTCTTGGGCGATTTTTCCCCGTACCGAGGTATTGGGCATAAAGTGTTCAAGGCGATGCGTTTCAATCTCTTTGCGTTTCATGCCCAAGAGTTGCTCCGATCCCGGAGCGGCATAAAGAATGGCCCCGGTTCGAATGGCCACGATCAACACGGGGACAGGGTGCGCCTCAATGATGCTGCGAAACCGCGCTTCGCTGGCCAAAAGGGCAAATTCGCTTTTTTTGCGTTCGGTGATATCGCTGGTTGACCCCACCATACGCAAAACGCCGTGCGTGAGCCGATCGCGTACCGCGACGGCTTTTGAGTGCAGCCAGCGTTTTTCGCCATTGGGACGTTCAATGCAGTATTCGACCGTCAGGGTAATGGCGGTCGCGCTGCGCCGGAAGCGCCGAACCGTCTCCATTAAGGCGCGCCGATAGGGTGGTTGAACCAGCTTGATCCACTGCCGAAGCCCTTTAGGGCCGTTGATGAGCCGGAAGCCGAGGATACGGCGGAATTGATCCGAGAAAAAAACCTCGCCGGAAACGAGGTTCCAATCGAACAAGCCTTCGTTGGCGCCGCGTGTTGCCAGAGAGAAGCGTTCGTTGCTGATGGCCAGAGCTTTTTCCTTTTCTTCTTGTCTCGCGGCAAACTGGCTGGCGATGACGATGGCGAAGATAAGGGACGACAGCGCAAAAGACAGGCAGGTTGTGCCGTTGACTTGGGTTTGCGTTTTCAAAAGACCAAGCACATAGGCGGGTTCGGCCAGAATCCCCCCTAAAAGACTGGTGAATGCGACGATATGGATCAAACTGCCGCTGGTCCGGTTGTAAACGCCGGAAACGCCGGCGAGAAGGATGGCGCCCAAAACGAAGGTTCCGATGAGCGGGAAGGCGAGGTAAATCAGCGTGCGGTCAATAAGAGAATAGAAGAGGATGAAAACAAGGAGCGCGCCGAGAAGCAGGAAAGGGATTTTGAACCCGGGATTGTTGATGTCGAGCTCGAGAAAGGAAAAGGTGAAGAGCAGGGCAAAAATCCACGAGGCGATGAGGCTGAAATTGACGAGGAAGTAACGGCTGTTCGCGTCGAGGAGTCCGATCTTGTTCATCAACAGGTCGTTCGAGCTGTAGATGTTGACGCAAAGGCACAGAAGGAAGGCGATCAGAAAAACCTGGCCCCGGTCGTGCATGACGAGCCAGATAAAGAAAAGGTAGGCGGCGGCGGAAAGAACGACACCGATAAGAAGGCCGAAGAACAGGGCCGATATTTGATCGTTTTGCAAAGTGGTTCGGATGAAAACGTCGGCCCATGCTGCCTTCGGCGCGAACGCCGCGAAAAGGGCGCTCGCACAAACAAAAAGAAAAGAGGACAGCCAAGAATGCGTTTTGGTCACGGAAACCCTGAAAAAAGGACGGGCAAAGAACCTTGGAAGCGGGCACTATGGGGTAAACTTTTTTAACTTTTGGTTGATTTTGTTGGGTAAAGGTTAAATATATTGTTTGAAAGCCCTTTTCCTCGATTCTTACCCCCGTTTTTTCATGAAACCCCTTATTCTTATCGGAACCCCTTGTTACGGCGGCGTTGTTTTTCAAGGCTATATGGAATCGGTGCTCAGGCTGATGGTGTATGCGTCACAGAATGACTTTGAGGTCAGTCTGGCGCTTCTGGGGGGCGATTCGCTCATTACGCGAAGCCGAAACAAGCTGGTTTCGGCTTTTCTCGATATGCCTCAGGCAACGCATCTTATGTTTATCGATGCGGATATCTCCTTTTTGCCCGAGGACATTCACCGCATGCTCAAGCTCGGGCAGGATGTTGTGGCTGGTGTCTATCCCATTAAGAATTACGATTGGGATCAAGCGCGGAAGAAAATGAAACCCGAAATGGACTCTCGCGATTTGGCCGAAAGCGGATTGCATTTTGTCGGCTTGCCGTGCCCTCTGAAAGAACGCGAGGTCTCGGGCGACTTCGTTACGGGCGTTTATGCGGGAACGGGCTTTATGTTAATCGCGCGTGCGGCGCTTAAGCGCATGATCAAGGCCTATCCGGAGACGAAGTACGACGTCGCCCACGTTTATCCCATGCCCGCGCACGCAAGCGATCATCAATACGCCCTTTTCGACTGCATGATCGAGCCGGGAACCCAGATCTATCTTAGTGAGGATTTCACGTTTTGTCGGCGCTGGCGCGATATCGGGGGCCAGATCTGGCTGGATACGAAAAGCCGTTTGGCCCATGATGGGACCTTCCGTTTTCAGGGAAGACCAACCATAGCAACGATCAGCCTGACGTGATCGGCCATAAAGAAACTTTCTTGCAAAATCATAGAGATGAAGACTAAAGCTCGTGTAGCGCCTTAACAACGTGAAAAGCGAAGGCTTTCCCCTTCTAACAGAAAGAAAAACTTTCTTCCGCGACAAAGCCGGGAGCCGGGGGAACATTCGCATCAAAAACATCCCGGCTTGAAATCTCCCCCTTGATTTTCCGATAAACACGCGCGTGGCCCATATGCACGATGTGGGCGCGGTCGTGTTCACGGACGATGGCGACCAGTCGTCCGCCTTCTTCAAGTTGGCTGAAAAGATAGTCCGGGAGAAAATCGACGCTTCCGTTGATAAAAATAACGTCGAAAGGCGCATGCGCGATGCACCCTTCGACCGGCGCGCCTGCCAGCATTTGGGTCCGTCCGGGGGCATAGGTTTCGACGTTCTTGGCCGCTTCCTTGTGAAGAAGGGCATTCGGTTCGACGCTGGCGACGGATGAGGTCAGCATGGCAAGGACAAGGGTGGCATAGCCCGTTCCGGCCGCCAGTTCCAGCACGCGGTCCTTGGGACCGATAGAGGCCGCTTCCAGAAGGCGCGCCAGAGGCAACGGCGGCATCATCCAACGGTCCGGCATAAGAGGGATCGCCGCATCGCTATACGCGATGCCCACGTGCGTGGGTGGAACGAAAAGCTCGCGAGGGATGCTCCCCATCGCATCCAGAAGGCGGTTGTCCGTGACGCCGTTGGGACGCAACTGTCCTTCGACCATGTTACGTCGCGCTTTTGCGAAATCGAGAACGCCGTGTCTGTGCATAGGGAAAATTCCGAAGAAGGAGGAAACGATTATAAAGCCTCTTCGCGATTCCCAAAGGGAAAAGAGTCGCAAGAGAAAGGGCCCGAAGTCGAAAACTTCGGGCCCTTTCATCGGGGGGAAGGGGTTAGCCTTGGGAAGGGGTAAGGCGGCGGCCACCCAGGCCACCCAAGAAGGACGGCGCCTTAGCCGATGGCTGAGCTGGTGTTATTGAATGGTTGTTATCGAAACGTTTGCCGAGATGTTCGGCGATTGCCGAAGCGGCACCCAAGACGCCCCATGATATATCCAAGGCCAAAAGAACGTGGGCCGGAGCACCCGGAATGTTTTTCAGAATAGGGATGACGTTTTTATACGCCTCTATCAGGGCCCCTTTTCCGTCTTTTCTCAGACGGGTCGCGGCAGAGAACCCACTGACATAGTCAAAGAGCCTTTTGACATAGCTGGAAACGTTATTGGGGGTCGTTGCGTTATTCATGGTCTTCCTCCATCGTTCCTAAAATGGCTTTCATTCTTTTGATATGGTCCGGCGCGTCTTCTTCGTCATAGGCCATCGCGTCGGGGTTTATCTCTTCAAAATAGGCGTCGCATGCTTCGCGAAGCGCTTGAATATGCGGGGCGGCCTGTTCCCGAACGTCGGGAGCGCATTCGGCCAAACCCGCCTCCATAACCTTCAACTGTTCATAGAGATGGATGCGCATTTCGGCATCGACGTCGCGTTCGATTTTCAGATCTTCCCAATCCTTCATGATTTTGACGATCGTGTCGTCGATGACGGGCCATGCATCGTCGGCCCCCATTTCCTGCCCGGCGGCAAGAAGGGCGTTTCGTGTCATAAACACTATTTGCTCTTCGGTCAGTTTCGACGTTGTCATGGCTCGTTCTCCATTGTCTTGATCGTATCACCAAACGTTGCAAGTAATGCACAAAAACGACTGTGCCACGGGCCTTTCATAGCATTTTCATGCTTAAGGAACGTTTAATTGCGATGGATTTTTCGAGAGATTTCAGAGAAGAGGCCGCGCAAGTTTTACAGAAAATTACTTTCACGCTTAAACGGGAATTTCGTTAAGAGAATCTTTGCCAAAAAGAGGCGTTTTCTCCCACCTGTTTCTGAACCACGTTGTCTGACGTTTGGCGTAATTGCGCGTTTTTTGTTGGGCCTTGGCGACGGCTTCATCGAGAGAGGTTTCGCCGCGAAGGTAGGCCGCGATTTCGCGCACACCCAAAATTTTCATAGAGGGCAGTGTGGGGGACAGGCCGCGCGCGAGAAGTTTTTTCACTTCGTCGATGGCCCCGCGTTCGATCATACTGAGAAAGCGTTGATCGCAGGCGGCGTAAAGCTGGTCTCGCGGAGGAAGCAGAAGATGGTATTCGATTTTTGCGCGCTCCGGTAACGCGCGGCGATCTTGCCCCGTCTTATGCCACGCCGACAGAGCCTTGCCCGTGTGCGTCACCACTTCATAGGCGCGGATCAGGCGTTGGCGGTCGTTACGTGCGATCTTTTGGGCGCTTTCGGGATCGTGCTTGGCCAACTCGGCCCGGAATTTTGTTTCGCCCCATTCGGCGTAATGCTTGGCGGCGGCGGCGCGGGCCTCGCTGGGGATCGGGGGAATATCGGCCAGCCCGCCCAGAAGGGCGTCAAAATAAAGGCCCGTTCCCCCGACAAGGATGGGGGTTTTCCCTTGCGTGAGCGTTTGATTGATTTCGGCGCACGCACGGTCAAGCCATATTCCTGCCGACGAAGGCTCGGTGGGATCGATTATTTCATAAAGACGATGGGGGATTCGGGCCTTATCCTCGTCCGAAGGCTGGGCCGTCAGGATGGGGAGGGCCCGGTAAACCTGCATGGCGTCGGCGTTAAGGATAACCCCACGCCGCGCTTCGGCCAACCGAAGCGCCAACGCCGATTTCCCAGAGGCCGTTGGCCCGCCGATCAGAATAAGGGTCTCTTGCGACATGGGGTTTCCATAAGCTCGTGAAAAGGCTATAGTCCTTAAAGTTTCCCGTAAAGAAAGCTTTCCCTAAACTCAAGAGGAAACCCATGGGATTAAGTCTAACACATATCATTTTGCTTTTGGTCGTTGTTTTGGTCGTCTTTGGCGTAGGCAAATTGCCGCAGGTCATGGGCGATTTGGGCCGGGGCATGCGCAATTTCAAGGCCGGCCTCAACGGCGACCCGGCCTCCGGAAGCAAAGAAGAACTTTCCGTTCCGCCCAAGACCGACGAGACCAAGCCCTTGCCCCCGCCCGATGCCTGAGGAGGGTGGACGATGTTGAATATCGGATGGCCGGAAGCTTTTGTCGTCGGTGCCGTGGCGTTGGTGGCCGTCGGCCCCAAGGACTTGCCCAAGGTTTTTTATGCGCTGGGACGCCTTGTCGGCAAGGCGCGCGTTTTTATGAACGATTTCCACCGCGCTCTCGATCAAGTCTCGCGTGAGGCCGAAGCCCGGGAGTCTTCCGAGAAAAAAAAGGCCCCTCCGTCCTCGCGGGATCGCGTTTAGCTTTTTTCAGGGTGTTTTATGACGTTGCCGCCGTCCGCCGATCCTTCCGATGAACCTGCCGATCCCTCGGCCCAGCCTTTGCTGGCCCATTTGGTCGAATTAAGGCAGCGCTTGATTTATTGCCTTTTGGCCATTTTGGCGGGGTTTGTGATCGCTTATGTTTTTGCACCCGAGATTTATGCTTTTTTGGCCCGTCCGCTTGCCGACGCTTCGGAAGGGGCTCCTCATCGGTTCATTTACACGAATCTGACCGAGGCCTTTGTCAGCTATATCCGCTTGGCGCTGTGGGCTGGATGTTTCGTGGCTTTTCCCCTGATTGCGGCGCAGGTGTGGATGTTTATCGCCCCCGGCCTTTACAAGAGTGAACGCAAAGTTTTTTTACCTTTTTTCATCGCCACGCCCGTTCTTTTCCTGATCGGCGCGGCCTTGGCGTATTACGTGGTCATGCCGATGGCGTGGCGCTTTTTCCTGAGCTTCGAATCGGTCGGGGGCTTGGGGGCGCTGCCGATCCAGCTTGAAGCGAGGGTCGCCGAATACCTGTCGCTGTCGATGACACTTATTTTTGCCTTTGGCCTCGCGTTTGAGCTTCCTCTGGCCCTTATTCTGCTTGCGCGGGCGGGGGTTCTGTCGGCGGCGGCGTTGTCGTCGTTTCGGCGCTATGCTATCGTGATTATCTTTGCTACGGCTGCCGTGTTGACGCCGCCTGATTTGATCAGCATGATCTGCCTCGCGCTGCCCGTAGTTTTGCTTTACGAGGTTTCCATTTTCGGGGCAAAATGGGTCGAAAGAACGAGAAAGTAGAGGCGTATTATGCATGATATCCGTTTCATTCGCGAACAGCCGGAAGCGTTTGACCGCGCTCTTGCACGGCGCGGGATTGCGCCGATGTCCAAGGAATTTCGGACCCTGGACGAAGAGCGCCGCGCGGTGCAGACCGAGCGCCAAGATCTTCAGGCCAAGCGCAACGACGCGTCGAAGAAGATCGGCGAGGCCAAGCGCACCGGGGCCAACGCGGATGACTTGATGGCGGTCGTGGCGGCGATGAAGGATCGCCTGACGGCTTTGGACGAAACGGACCGGCGTTTGGGGCAAAAGCTGCAAGATTTGTTGGCGTCCTATCCCAACATCCTTTCCGACGAAGTGCCCGACGGCCGGGACGAGAACGACAATAAGGAAGTGCGCCGTTTTGGAACGCCGCCCGCGATCGAAAACCCCAAAGAGCATTTTGAGTTGGGCGAAGCCTTGGGCCTTATGGATTTCGAAGCGGCGGCCAAGCTGTCGGGCGCGCGGTTCACGGTTCTGAAGGGCGCTCTGGCGCGGATGGAGCGCGCGCTGGGCGACTTCATGCTCGATCTTCACACGGGCGAGTTCGGCTATACCGAAGTGTCGCCGCCGCTTCTGGTGAAGGATGAGATCATGTTCGGCGTCGGCCAACTGCCCAAGTTTACGGACGAGATGTTTTTCGCCGGGCGGACCAAATCGCGCGAGGCCTTGCTTCGCGAGGCCTTGAGCACGGCGGACCCCGCCGACATCGAAGGGATGCGGCGCGGCGAAATCAGCCTTGAAGATTTTGTGGCGTCTGTTCTTTCCAAAGCGCCGACCAAGGAAGATCTGTGGCTGATTACGACGGCGGAGGTTCCTTTGACGAACCTTGTCAACAATATGATTGTCGATCGCGAAAAGCTTCCGATGCGCGTGACGGCGCGGACGCCATGCTTCCGTTCCGAAGCGGGCGCGTCGGGCAAGGATACGCGCGGCATGTTGCGCCAGCATCAGTTTTACAAGGTCGAGCTGGTCAGCATCACGGCGCCCGAGCAGTCGAAGGACGAACACGAACGCATGACGTCATGCGCCGAAACCGTGCTTAAACGGTTAGAGCTTCCTTTCCGGACGATCGTGTTGTGTGCGGGCGATACGGGTTTTTCATCCAGCAAGACCTATGACATTGAGGTGTGGTTGCCGGGGCAGAAGGTGTACCGTGAGATTTCAAGCTGCTCGAACTGCCTCGATTTTCAAGCCCGGCGCATGAACGCGCGGTGCCGCGCCGCGGGCGACAAGCAATCGGCGTTTGTTCATACGCTGAACGGGTCCGGCATCGCCATTGGCCGGTGTTTGATCGCCGTTATGGAAAACTATCAACAGCCGGACGGATCGATCGTCGTGCCTTCGGCGTTGCGTCCCTATATGGGGGGATTGGAGCGTATTGGATGACGTTGGCGCGGTTTTTCCTCCTGAGGCGCTGGTTGGGGCTTGTCGTACTGCTTGGGACAGCGGCCTGTACGTTCATGCCGCCGCCTCCGGCCGAGCTTCCCAGCCGATCCGGAATTCAGGCCGGAAGGGCTGTCGTTGTTGGAAAAAACGAGACTGTGTACTCGGTTGCCCAAGCCCACAATGTCTCGATGCGCGAATTGATCGTGTTGAACGATCTTAAGCCCCCTTTCAACGTGGTTCAGGGACAAAAACTTTTTCTTCCCCAAGACGGCGAAAACTTTGCGGGAGGGATGAAGCCTCCGTCCTCATCGCCCTATACGCCGGTCGAGCGGCGGCGGATTGCGAAAAAGAAAGCGGAGGCGATCCGAACCCAGACGGCCGAAAAGGCGGAGACAAAGCCGACACGTCAAAAGGCTGCCGTGGCACCCGTTCTTCCTAAGGAACCGGCATCAAATATTGCCTTATCCGTATGCTGGCCGGTTCGCGGGCCTGTTTTGTCGAGGTTCGGGGCCAAGGAAAATGGCCTGAACAATGACGGAATCAATATCGGCGCGCCTAACGGAGCGCCGGTGGTCGCCGCGGCATCCGGCATTGTCGTTTACGCCGGCAACGACATGAAGGGATTTGGAAACCTTATTCTTATTCGCCATCAAGGCGACTGGGTCACGGCTTATGCGCATCTTGGACGCGTCCTTGTAAGAAAGGATTCCATCGTGGCTCAGGGCGACATGATCGGTCGCGTGGGCAAGACGGGAAATGTTGCATCACCTCAGGTTCATTTTGAAATTCGCAAAGACGGGCATCCGATCGATCCTTTAACGGTCATTGAAAAACGGCGCTAGACCCGTTCGCGTGTGGTGTGCGGTCAATCAAAAAGCGAGAGCCTTTACCGCGCAAAAAGCGTCCAACCTATTCGGAAAAAGCTCTAGGCCGTTCCTGATCTAGAAAGGCCATAGGGACGTGGGGCCCTTGTCGTCCGCATCGTCGTTTGGGCCTTCTTGGGAAGTTTTGGTTGGGACAGGCTGTTGCGCGGCGAGGTTTGGGGCATCGAGCGTGCCCGCCTTTTGTTCCACAAGCTCGTAATACTTTTCCGCAGAATGAGGATAGCGTTTCTGGGGGGTCACATTGATAAGCCGATTAGGCACGACGTCTTGGGGCGATGTGTAGCATTCGGGATACCCCAGGGTTCGATAGCACCAAAGCTCTTCGGACAAGGCCGAGGAGGTGTTCGTTTGCGTCGTTTTTTCCTCCGACCGGGTTAGGTAAATAGCGGCCGCTCCGGCGCCTATAGCCGCTTGTTGGCTGCAGCCGACTGTGGTTAAGACAAGAAGAAGGAAGGCGCTTGCGGCTTTTCCCATAATCCAACGTCCTTATTCTATATTTTGTGCGTTAAGAGACTTCTTAAGACAGGAGGGGAATCAGATAGCTATTAGAGCGTGCTCTTCTCTTTGATACAATTCAAAGATAAAGGGGGCATGACTTGTCATTGTCATGGAAATTTTGTTAACTTTTGCACCGTTGTTCTTTCAAAAGAGATAACGTCTTTCGAGAGAATGAAAAATTGACGCCTTGCCGACAAGTCGTTAATGTTTCCCCCCTCTGAATACCTGTGGTTAAAGAGTTTTTTATCATGCATCCCTATCGTACTCATACCTGCGGCGAACTTCGCCTTTCTCACAAAGATCAAATCGTTCGGCTTTCCGGCTGGGTCCATCGGAAGCGAGACCATGGAAGCCTTCTCTTTATCGACTTGAGGGATCACTATGGCATGACGCAATGCGTCATCGATCGGTCAAGCCCTCTTTTAACGGCTATCGAGTCGGTGAAAAATGAGAGCGTTATTACGGTGACGGGAAAAGTTGTCGAACGGCCCGACGACACGAGGAACGAACGCTTGCCCACGGGCGAGATCGAAGTCGATATTCAGGAGTTTGTGGTTCAAAGCGCGGCAGCGCCTTTGCCGTTGCAGGTTAATGCCGAGCATGACACCGAAACGGGCGAGGCCGTTCGGCTTCAGTATCGTTTTTTAGACCTTCGCCGTGAACAAATGCAGCGTAATTTAAAGCTTCGCTCGGATGTGATCGCGTCGTTACGGCGTCGGATGTGGGATGCGGGATTCCGAGAATATCAGACGCCGATTTTAACGTCGTCCAGTCCGGAAGGAGCCCGCGATTTCTTGGTTCCCAGCCGGTTGTATCCCGGAAAATTTTACGCCTTGCCGCAGGCTCCGCAGCAGTTCAAGCAACTTTTGATGATTGCTGGCTTCGATCGCTACTTCCAGATTGCGCCGTGCTTTCGCGACGAGGATGCCCGCGCCGACCGGAGCCCGGGGGAATTTTATCAGCTCGACTTCGAGATGAGCTATGTGACCCAAGAAGACATTTTCGATGTAATCGAGCCCGTTCTTCACGGCGTTTTTGAAGAATTCAGCGGCCATAACCGGCCGGAAAAGGCCGTTGTTTCATCCTTTCCGTTTGTTCGTATTCCTTATGAGGAAGCGATGCTGACATACGGCACGGATAAGCCCGATTTGCGCAATCCGTTGCTTATTACGGATGTGACGTCGATTTTCACGCGCGATGACGTCGAGTTTCGGGCCTTCCGCGGCGTGGTTGATCGGGGCGGTGTTGTCCGCGCCATTCGGGCCCCTAAGGTTTTGGGCCGTCCACGCAGCTTCTTCGACAAGCTGAACGATTGGGCGAAAGAGATCGGCGCGCCCGGGCTCGGCTATATTACGTTCGAGGCGGGGGCCGGCAAGGGGCCCATCGCGCGGTTTGTGGGGGCCGAGGCGCAGCAAGAACTTCGCGGTTTGACGGGGTGCGAAGACGGTGATGCCGTTTTCTTCGTCTGCGACGAGCCGGCCAAGGCGGCCAAAATGGCAGGCGAGGCGCGTACCAAGATTGCCCAAGACATGGACGTGATCGAAAAGAACGCGTTTCGTTTTTGCTGGATCGTCGATTTCCCGATGTTCGAGTACAATGAGGATCTCAAGAAAATCGATTTTTCGCATAATCCGTTTTCGATGCCTCAGGGAGGCTTGGAAGCCTTGCAGACCAAGGATCCTTTGGCCATCAAAGCGTATCAATACGACATCGTGTGCAACGGAATCGAACTTTCGTCAGGCGCCATTCGCAATCATCTTCCCGAGGTCATGTACAAGGCTTTTGAGATCGCCGGGTACAGCCGCGAGGATGTGGAGTCGCGATTTGGAGGGATGCTGTCGGCGTTGAAGTTGGGCGCGCCGCCGCACGGTGGCGCCGCGCCGGGGATCGACCGGATGATCATGCTTTTGGCGGATGAGCCGAACATTCGCGAGATCATTGCATTCCCCCTGAACCAACAGGCCGAGGATCTTATGATGCAGGCCCCGGGAGCCATTACGCAGGATCGGCTGAACGAGCTTCATATCCGGTTGGCGTTGCCGCCTAAAAAGACGAATGCATAAGCTTTATTCAATGATAAAAAGTCGTTGAAAATGAGTAAGTTCAAGCATTTTTTTGACCTGACCGGTGGGGCCTTTCAGGATGATGCGTTTATGCGTTTTATCCCCCGCGTCATAGGCTAGGAGAAGCATGCCAAGCGCGGCCGAGTCGACGAAGGTGAGCTTGTCGATGCGGAAGATGATTTTTTGAAGATCGTCGAGAGTTTCGATCTGGTTAATAATATCGCGAAAGGCCTTATTATCGTTGAAGGTAAAAGCGCCTGACAACGTTATATCAAATGTTTTCTTTTGCACATTCTGAATAATGTCCATAAGATTCGTCCTCCAAGCCATTAGGCTAGCAGCATGTTTTGTTAAACACAACGAGCGTAGCACGGGCGATTATGACGATAGATCTTTCGGAAAAGCAGTTTGCTGAATGTATTCGTGATCGGCTTGTTAGGCAGCTTATTGCGGCCAACGAACAGCTTGAGCAATTTGCGACAATCGCGTCGCACGACCTTCGAGAACCGCTTCGCATTATTGCCTGTTTTTCGGATTTATTAGAGAAAGAGTACGGCGACTGTTTGGACGGAACAGGTCGAAGCTATCTGCAAATAAGCCGCCAAACGGCCAAGAAGATGGAGGCGATGGTGACCGATCTTCTTGAATACGGACGAATCGGGGAGAACGTCGAGCGATTGCAGGAAACGGATTGCAACGAGGCGTTGCGACATGCTTTAGTTGGGTTGGGCGAAGCGATCAAAACGTCTAAGGCAAAAATTCAAAGTGACTCCTTGCCAACCGTCTTCGCAAATTCCCTTCAACTTTCTCGTCTTTTCCTGAATCTGGTCGGGAATGCCATTAAATACAGGCAAGATGGACGGCTTCCCGTCATTCATATCTCGGCGAAGGATAACGGGGCCTTATGGCTTTTTTCGGTTCAGGATAACGGCATCGGAGTCGATCCGGATTATGTCAGGGCTATTTTTGCTCCCTTTAAAAGGCTTCATAGCGACGATCAATACGAGGGCACAGGCATTGGGTTAGCTATTTGCCAGCGCATCATCAGGGTTTTTGGGGGCTCGATTTGGGTCGAATCTGTCCAGGGAAAGGGTAGCACTTTCTTTTTCACAATCCCCAAACACACAACGCTGACGGAAAGCGGGCAGGACGAAGAACGGTCTTCGGACTAGAGCCGATCGTGATAAGGTTTGCGTCTTTTGACGACAACCGTTCGCGTGACCAAACGCCACAGGCGTTTGGCGCGTAGCAGGCCAACGCCCTGCGAAGTCCGAGCCTTGCGAGGATAAAAACAGGCCTAATGCCTGTTTTTACAATCGGCTCGGTTAAACAAAAAGCTAGGGCACTTACCGCCCGCGCAAAAAGCGCCAAACTTTCCGAAAAAGGCTCTAGGAACGGGGCAGAACGACAACCTTCGACCAGTATTTGATGACGACGGCTATGTAATCCATGTATTCTGAAAGATCGACCGACTTTTGAATAAAGCCGGCGGCGCCGTGGCGATAAGCTTCGACCATATCCTTCAGGCTGATGCTGTTGGTCAAAATAATGATGGGAATGCTTTGAAGCGACGAGTTCTTTTTGATTGTCTTCAAAAGGCCCATGCCGTTCTTCTTGGGTAAGGAAAGATCCAGAACCACGAGATCAGGCCGTCTGTTATGAAATTTTGTTTCATAATTATGGAGAAAATCCAAGGCACTATCTGACTCGTGAAAAATGTGTACATCCACCTCATAGCCGCATTCCGTCAACGCCTTTTTAAACAGAATGACATCAGCGGGGTTGTCTTCGATAAGGACGATGGAAAAAGGCTTTGCCTGTTTTTTTTGGATGACGGTTTCATCAATTTGTGTGCCGAACGATCCCTCGAGATTAAGGCCTTCATAGAAGTAGTTTGGCGGGACGTTCAGGATCTTTGCAAAAAGGAGAAGCTTTCCAGCGGACACGTGGCTTATGCCTGTCTCGTACTTTTGCATTTGCTGATACGAGAACCCCATAAGTTCAGCCAATTCCGTTTGACTGAGCTTTAGGAGTTTTCTTCGTTCCCGGATGCGTTGGCCTATATAGGCATAGATAGCATCCTGATGTTCCGCGACATTCATCATGTTTGCTCCAAGACAATTCTGTCCTTGCTTTTTATGCATCTTTGTAAGAGATCCCTTTCCTACAACCTCGAATTGTAAATATACGTTTATATTCATATGAACGTGTGCGCAATCGATTATTTTTAAAAAGTTATTTTTCCTCCATGGTGCCAATATTGAGCGTACAGGCTTAATTGAGAATAACGTTCTGGCGGCGTAGGTTGATGTTGATATTAGGCGTTGCCGCCAATGACTCTTGCGTTATGTTGGAGTGGAGCGTTTTGACGGGGAAGAGCCTACAACCTATAGGTTGACTGAAGGTTTTTTGGGGGGATGGGTACTCCCCTTGTGGCTTGGTTCTCTGAGGAAGCGCGAGGGATTTTTGACGAATTTTGGGAGGCGAATTTATAAACCGAGAAACATCTCCGATTGATTTCCGGCGCTTGGACTTAGTCGCTCAAACCGAAGACGAGCGAGGCTCGATTCTTGCCCTTTTTTTCGAAACGGCCGAGAGTATTCTTGACGAAATGCGCGCGGCCAATGATCGAGAATGTGACGTGGAATGGAAGGGGGCCGCCCACAGACTGCGCGGCGTTTCAGCAAACATCGGCACGAGGTCCTTAGAGACGCTTTGCTTCGAGGCGGAGAAACAGGCTTGTGCCGTGAAGGCGGTACGAACAGCCTTGCTCCGGGAAATTATTTTGGAGCTTTCGGTAATTAAGGCCTTTCTTGCAGAAAAGGGTCTTTTTTCTCCCGATCGGGGGTGTTAGACCATATGTGCCATGACCAATGAACTCTCACGGCAAATTCTCGATTCGCATATCGTTATTGTTGACGATATCGAGATCAATCGTCTTTTTCTCGAAAAGACGCTGCGCGCTTGCGGGTTCCATAATTTTCTTTGCCTTGCAAGCACGAAAGAGCTTCTTGTCAAGATTAAAGATTTTCAACCTGATCTTGTATTACTCGATATTTTGTTTCCGTCCGGCATGGACGGCTTCGATTGCTGCGAGGTCTTGAGGCGCGATGAATCTTACCGCGATCTTCCGATTCTGATCGAAACCTCGATTGTCGAGCCGGAACTTCGCGTCAAGGCCTTCAAGAAAGGCGCGACGGATTTTGTCAGTAAACCTATCGATCCCGCTGAATTGTGCGCGCGTGTGAACGTGCATCTGGAAAAACGGCATTCCTTGAAGGCGTTGCAGCTTTATAAAAGCCGCGTTGAGGCGGAGCTTGAGAACGCACGCCAGCTCCAAAGGGGGCTTTTGCCCGAACCGGAGCAAATGAAAGAATGCGAACAGTGTTGTGGTTTGACGATCGACGCCGCTTTTTACCCTTCGTCCGAAATCGGCGGGGATCTTTGGGGCGTTCAGACGATCTTTCCCTATCAGGTGGCTTTATGGCTTGTGGATTTCTCCGGCCACGGCATGGTGTCGGCTCTTAACGCTTTTCGGCTTCATGCCTATTTGAAGGAACATGTTCCCGAGGCCGCTCGTCCCGGCGCGTACCTCTCCCAGTTGAACGACAAGCTGTTGAATGTGTTGCCTAGAGGCCAGTTTGCCTCGATGTTTTATGGGATTGTCGATACCCAAAGCAACCAACTCTTCTTTGCGCGGGCGTATATGACAAATCCGATTATTCTCCACAGCTCGACGGGCAAGGCCGAGAAACTTAAAGGCAGTGCCCCGCCTTTAGGCGTGGGTATGCATTTTTACTCGACACAGACCGTTCCTTTTTTATCCGGCGATGTCCTTGTTCTTTACAGCGACGCGCTGATTGAAACGGCGAATGCCGCCGGTGTGTTTATGACGGAAGAGTATCTGATAACGCTTGTCGAAGAAAACGCTTCTGCATCCGTTTTTGAGCTCAAGGACATTCTTTTTAAGAGCGTTAAAGAACACGCTGGGGATTTGATATGCGACGATCTGACCATTGTTGTTTGTGGGCGCTGAATCATGTTTGGCTCGGATGTTAAACGTTTTACGCTTAGAACCCTGGACGAAGTTTGCGACGTTTCATCGGCGCTTGCCCGCTATTTTTCGGATTCCGGGAATATCCGAGTCGGCCTTTACGAACTTCTTTTGAATGCCGTCGAACACGGAAATTTGGGGATTGGCTTTGACAGAAAGACGGCTCTTTTAAGAGAAGGGCGATGGGACGAAGAAATTAAGCGCCGCCTTCTTATGCCGGTTTTTTGTGATCGTTTTGTGACGGTCGATCTTGTTTGCGACGCGCTCGTCGCTCAGATCGCCATCGCCGATCAAGGGCGTGGTTTCTTTTGGCGTGGGCGCTTGCGGCGCTCTTTGGACGCCAGCAGGCCAAACGGGCGCGGTTTGATTATGGCAGAGCAGTGCGGATTTAATCGGATCGCCTACAACCCTTTGGGAAACAAGGTTGTTTGTACAGGTGTTTGCCAAAACATCAAAGGCTAGGCCCCAAGCCGGTCGTTGGCGCGTTCCCAATTCAAAAGATTATCCACGACGGCTGTGACGAAATCGGCGCGTCGATTTTGGTAATCAAGGTAGTAGGCGTGCTCCCATACATCGATGGTCAAAAGAGGAGTCCCCCCATCCGTGATGGGCGTTTCCGCGTTGCCTGTTTTCTGAATGGAAAGCGCACCGTCTTTCGCAACCAACCAAGCCCAGCCGCTGCCGAACTGTGATGTCGCGGCGGCGATAAAATCTGTTCTGAATTTATCGTATCCGCCAAGATCCCGATCAATCAGGGAGGCCAATTTTGCCGAAGGCCTTCCGCCGCCTGGGGTCAGGCTTTCCCAAAAGAAAGTATGGTTCCATGCTTGAGCGGCGTTGTTGAACAGCGTCGTCTTATCCGGTTGGCCGGAGGTTTTTTGCACGATATCGATCAGGGAAAGCGTGGCGTAACCGGTACCCTCGATAAGACGATTAACGTTATCCACATAGGTCTTGTGGTGCTTTCCGTAATGAATATCTACGGTTTTTTTCGATATGACGGGAGCCAAGGCATCCGGCGCATAAGGAAGAGAAGGAAGGGTGATCGGCATAGCCATGACAGACTCCTTTGACTGTTTCATGAATGCGCTTTAACAAACCCATTCTAAACCGGAAAGAGGGCGTTCGTCACTTTTTATGACATTTGTATGAGAAGGCGTAATTTTTTGGCTCTAACTTACCGTTGCAACAACAGACAAGAACTGGGCCAATCTTTCGGTTTGGGGCGCGCGAAGGATTGACGCCGTTCCGCTTTCTTCAATTCTTCCGTCTGCCATAAAGAAAACGCGGTCGGCGGTATGTCGCGCAAAGCTCAGAAGATGCGTAATGATAAAAATCCCGATGTTTTGTCCTCGCAGAGATTTCAGATAAGAAAGAAGCTTTGCAATTTGTTCAACATCCAACGACGACGTGATTTCATCCAAAAGCAGGTAATGCGGCTCAAGAATTAACGCGCGCGCTAAGGCAACGCGTTGACGTTGCCCTAACGAGGCTTCGTTGGGATATTTGTCGATGAAGCCTTGCATATCGAAGGCATGGATCAGAGCCTCAAGTTTGTCCGGGATGGTCGGATCTTTTCTGTGTTTTGTGGGGAGAAGAATGTTCTCTCGCAACGTCAGGTGCGGCCAAAGAAACAGTTGTTGGAAGACAACGGTGACTTTGGGCCACGGGGGCGTGAAGGTCTTTTGGGATTCGAGGGGATAGACAAGGCGTTCGTCATCGATACAAATTTCACCTTGTTGAGGATTTTCCAGAAGAGCCATGCACCGCAGAAGGGTTGTCTTACCCGCGCCGCTCGGTCCGATAAGAACGGTAAGCTCGCCCGGAGAAACCGTAAGGCTGATATCCTTAAGAAGCGGGGCCTTCTGGTCGTAGGAAAAGGAAAGATGACGGATGTCCAGCATGCTCTACCGCTCCGAGAGATTGCGCGTATAGCGTTTTTTCAAATAGACGGCCGTGAGATTGATGGGCAGGCAGACCATCAGGAAAAACAGCGCCAGCGCCGTATAGATTTCGACCGGACGGTAGATAAGGCTGTTGATGCGTTGGGACACGCGGAAAAGTTCGTCGACCGAAATAAGGCTCGCGAATAGCGTCACGTGCAGCATCATGACCTGTTGCATCATAACGCTTGGAAGAAGCTGACGGAACAAAAGGGGCAGTTGAATATGTCCTACGATGTCGCGGTGGCGCATGCCGCAAACTTGTCCGGCTAGGCTATATTGCTGGGGAAAATCGCAAATGGCGTTACGGACAAGTTCGGCGATGCCGAAAAGGTTTACGAGCGAGAATGTCAGCGCAGCGGTATAGAAGGGATCAATAACGACGTTGAAAAGAGCTTGAGCCGGATAATGCAGCCAAAACAGGACGACGAGTGTTGGAATGGCTGAGAAAGAGAAAGCCATGAGCCGAGTCAGACGCCCCCAACTGGACGGAAAATTAGCGCCGAGAACCCCAAGAACGATTCCGCCGGCAATTCCTGAGGTCCAAATAATCAGGCAAAGCTTCAACGTCACCCCAAGCCCCTGAAGAAAGGCTTGGTGGTAGGCGATCAGGATGCTGAAAACGGACATGGCTTAGAGCGGGGACCTTTAAGGGGTTCGTTGCACAAAGACCTTGGGGCCGACTTATTGCGCCTTTAAAATTAAGGTGCCCAAAGCTTAGACAGCGTAAGATAAAGCGTCAAGGGGCTGTCCGATAAAGATAGTTAGCGGTTTTTTGAGAAACTCGGGGGGATAAAGACGAAAGTCGATGGCGCAAAATGGTCCGGTTCCGTTTTATGTTCCAAGCTCACACCGGTTACATGGCCTTGCGGATCGACGACCCGCCATTGTCGAAGTTCAAGAGGATTTTTGCTGAAAATAAGGGTTAACGAACCCATGCCCGGATCGTTGGTTTGGACAAGGGTGATCTCGATCTTTTGGGGGAAACGGTCGATTTTTGTGACCGTAACGTCCCCACTGAGGCTTACGGGAGCGCGCAGGATAAAGTGGGCGAGAGAAGATTCCTGATCGACGTTCGTTTGAGCTTGCAAAGCGTCGTCCCAGATATGAACGAAATTTCCATCGGCGATAATAAAATCCTTACTTGGCGGGGCGTATGTGACGCGCATCTTGCCCGGTCGTTGAATATCGATCGTGCCGTTCATGACGCCGCCGGCATCGTCGATTTGGATGAAATCGGCGTGCAGGTTCCGAATGGCGTTAAGGGCGTCCTCGATTTGTGCCGTATCTTTCAAATCTTGCGCGGACAAGAACGTTTCGGCACGGCCAGATGTGGCGGTCGCTAGAAAAAGGCACCCAAGAAGGGACCAGAGGACGGCGATTCTTTTCATAAGGCGCAGCATGGAAAAAACCGCGCCTAAAATAAAGAGGAAAAATGACGATCAGAGCACGGGTTCCGGATTGCGTTTGATCGTTCTTTCTGGCGGAAAGACAAGAGAGACGGTCGTCCCGGCGTTCACCGTGCTTTTCAGCTCGAGCGTGCCGCCGTGAAGCTCGACCAACGCCTTGGTCAGCGGCAAGCCCAATCCCGTACCCTGATGTTTGCGGCTCAGGGCGCTTTCGATTTGCCCGAAGGGTTCCATGACGAGGGCAAGATTTTCAGGGGCAATGCCGATGCCGTTATCGACGACGTTGATCATGATGCGATCGTTTTCGTCAATCAGCGCCGACAGCGTTACGCTTCCGCCTTCGTTCGTGAATTTGACGGCATTGGTCATCAGATTAGTCAGGATTTGTTTCATCGCTTTTTCCTCTCCCATCAGGAGAGGAAAATTGCGCGGAACGTGGAAATTAAGATGAACCTTGCTTGCTTTGGCGCGCGCGGCGACAAGCCGCGAGACCGATGTCGCGATCTGGTCGATGTCCAGTTGTGTTTCTTGAAGCTGGCGTTTGCCCGCTTCGATCTTGGACATATCCAAAATGTCGTTGATCAGGGAAAGAAGAAGCTGGCCGCTGTCGTAAATATCCTTGGCGTACTCGACGTATTGAGGCTGTCCAGCATTGCCGAACATCTGGTCTTTGATGATTTCGGCGAATCCGATGATGGCATTTAGCGGCGTGCGGAGCTCGTGGCTCATGTTGGCAAGGAATTCCGATTTGCTTCGATTGGCAAAGTCCGCTTCCTCCTTGGCGTGCGCGGCAGCCATTTCGGCTTTGCGGCGTTCGGTGACGTCGTAAAGTGTGCATTCGAATTCCATGGAGCCGGGATGTTCAAGCGAGCTATGCCCGCTTAGGCTGACCCACAGGATATGGCCGTCCTTGGTGTATACGGCGCATTCTTCCGAATGGCGCTGTTTTTCTTTTACCCCCTTGATCCAGGACAGGCGCTGGGTGGGATCGACGAACAGTTTGCCTCGACGGTCGGGCTGCGCGTTCAGCAAGTCTTCCGGATTGTCATAGTGCAAGATCGTTGATGCCGTGGCGTTGGCGCTTGTCCACGTTCCGTCGGCGTCGATATGAAAGATGCCGATATCCGCGTTTTCAAAAACCGCACGGTACTTGTGCATGCATTCGCGCAATGCGGCCACAAGTTCGTCATGGGACAGGGTAGAAGGATCGGCAAACATGATGTGAGAAGGGTCGCTCAAAACCCCTAATATACGGTTAAGTCTCGTAAAATTATGTCCATCCGTGCAGATAAAGAATATCGAAAGAAGCGGGGATAAGGCCGTCGGCGTTGCTGAAGCGTTCTTGATACAATTGGGCGGCTTTTATGAAAATGCTACGCCGGGTAAGGTGTCGAATCCGATCAAAACGAGCGTTTGTTTGTCCCGTGGCGCGCAGATCGTGCATCAAGGCGACCATGTCGGGATAAAGAAGCGTTACGGTTTCAATGTCGGCAACGGGCAGACGAAACCCCGCCTTCTGCATAAGATTTCCGGCGGTTCTAAGATCGACGCGCGGCGAGAAGCGCGGGCTGGCTCCTTTTGTTTCGGCGATTTCGGCATCGAGCAGGCACGATCTTAATTCCGTAAGGCTGTCGCCCCCGATCAGTGAAGCGAGGAATAATCCGTCTTTTTTCAACATCGCGCGTAATCGGAGCAACAGGCCAGGAAGATCGTTAACCCAATGAAGCCCAAGGTTGCTTACGATAAGATCGACCTTTTCTTCTTCGGAAGGGAAAGGCTCTTCGTCGGGAAGCGTTGGAGGCGTTCTGACCGCAAGGGCGTTGCTCGAGCGGCGTTCGAGGAAGGGGAAGGGGCTGAGATCAAGCGCGGCATGAAAAGGATGCGTAATCTCATCCAACCGTTCCATAAGCTGCGAGGCGACATCGTCAAACAGGCCTTCTCCATTTGTCGTTCCGCGTTGTCGCGCGCGCAAAAGGCGTTGCCGGACAAGGGCGCCGTCAAAAACGGCCGAAGGCGACGAAGCGGTCATTCGATCCCGTCGACGACGACGATGTTCCGCCCTTTCTGCTTGGCGCGCAAAAGGGCGCCGTCCGCGCGGGAAAAAAGCTTGTTCGGTTCGTCTTGGCGTTTCGGATTCATTTCGGCAACCCCGATGCTGATCGTGATGGGGACGCTTAACGTGTTGTCGACAGGCACGGATTCCTCGGCGATGCGTTGGCGAATACGCTCGGCGATTTTGGCGGCGTTTTGAAGTTCGGTTTCCGGCATGACGATGGCGAACTCTTCGCCGCCCATGCGCACAAAAAAGTCGGTCGGACGGATGTTGTTCGATATCCGATGCGCAATTTCCTTAAGGATGGCGTCACCGGCCGGATGCCCGTGCTGGTCGTTAACGCGCTTGAAAAAGTCGATATCGATCATTTGGACCGAAAGAGACTTTTTTTCGTCTTGAGCATGCTTTAAAAAGCGGGGCAGATGCGCATCGAGATAACGGCGGTTAAACGCGCCGGTCAGCGGATCGATCAGCGCGAGCATGAGGTTGTGCTCGAGCCCGCTGCGCAGCCGATCGTAATTGCGCTTGTGCCGAAGCTGGGTTCGCGCGCGGGCGAAAAGCTCATGCGTGTCGAGAGGACGGATCAAATAATCGTTGGCGCCGAGATCCAATCCTTTGGCGACGCGTTCGATATCGTCGGGGTTGGCCAGAAGAAGGATGGGAATGTGCCGCGTCGACGGATTGGATCGCAAGCACGGGCATATTGTCAGGCCGTCTTCCTTGGCCAAGTCAAGCTTGGAGAAAACGAGGTCAAAAAAGCCGTCGGAGACAAGAGCTTCGGCTTGGGCGATGCTGCCGATTTCCTCAATGTGCGCAGACAGGGGCGCCAAGGCTTCACGGATAAAAACACTGTCGCTTTTATCGTCGTCGATGATCAGAATACGACAATTTCTGACGTTGAGCGGGTCCGAGATTTCTTCGGCGGAATCGGGCGATAATTTCAGCGCTGTCGATTCCCGCGCGCGCCATTCGTCCATCAGAATTTTCATGCGCAAAAGAGAGCGAACGCGTGCCATCAACGCAAGGTCGTTGATGGGTTTACCCAAAAAATCGTCCGCGCCGGCAGCCAAGCCGCGCACGCGGTCCGCAACGTCCGATAGGGCCGTGATCATAATAACCGGGATATGCGCCGTTTCCGGGTTCGCCTTAATGCGGCGGCATGTTTCAAAGCCGTCCATTTCAGGCATCATGACGTCGAGCAGGACGATATCCGGTTTTTCCTCGTCAATTTTTTTGAGCGCTTCGACGCCGTTCTCGGCCGTCGAGATAACGTAATAATCGCGGGCCAGCTTGGCTTCGAGAAGTCGGATGTTGACCGGGGTATCATCGACGATAAGAACGCGAGCCGACATGGTATGAAGAACTTCCTCCTGAAAAAGCCGAAGGTTAAATATACTTTTTAACCGTGGCAATGAATTGATGAACCGCGATCGGTTTCGACAAATAATCGTCGCATCCACCAGCGCGAATTTTTTCTTCATCGCCGCGCATGGCGAAAGCCGTGACGGCAATGACGGGAATATGCTTCAACGCGTCGTCCGCCTTCAACCACCCCGTGATTTCAATGCCCGAGATTTCGGGAAGTTGGATGTCCATGAGGATAAGATCCGGGTGGTTCGTTCGCACAAGATCCAAAACCTGAAATCCGTCGCGCGTGTGTAAGGTGGCATAGCCATGCGCTTCCAAAAGATCCTTGAAGAGCTTAAGGTTCAGGTCGTTGTCTTCGACGATCAACACGAGCTTTTTTCGATGCATATCTTCGTAAGTCATGGGCAACTCTTGGGTTTCAGCGCCTGAAGATTCTCCAAGGATCCGGCGATGGAAAAATCGCCGTAATCGATTTTCATGCTGCGGGCAATTCCGTTAGGAAGAAGAAAAAGGTCCATTTCATAATCCGGCTCGCTCGTTTCCGAGTCCAGCCCAAAAAAGGCTAGATGGACGGGCCAGGGCGTTTCTTTGAGAAGGGCGTTCTTTTTCATCGTTTCGCTAAGAACCGGTCCCTTTTGTACGGCGCGAAGAGGCAAAATGAATGCGCTTATGTCGCTGGAACCCGCCGTATCCGATCCGTCAAAGACCTGGGACGAGAAAAACTTTTTTCCTTGCGCGGCTTGATTCAGCACAAAGCTTGTGTGTGCGAGTGGAAAAAGCGTTTTAGGGGGTAAAATTTTGGTTTGTCCGGAAGGCAGGGTATAGGAAACCGAAATGGATCCGTCCGGATTTTTAACCGCCTTGCCGCGATAGGCTTCGGTTTCTTGGCCGTTGGCGAGGCGACGAACATTAAAGCTGTAGCGCTTTCCGTCTTTGGATTCCCACGTTAGTTCGGAGCTGGAAAGCTCCTGATTTTCGCCGTCAGCATAGTTGAAAAGAAGCGTTATTCGTTGCTCCACGGCCCAACCATCGCACAAGTCGTTCCACTCGAAGGTCATATCGCCGGAAACGTTCGATACGCTGCTTCCGTTTTTTACGGAATCCATTTTCATCCTGTAAACGGCGCGATGGGGGACGAAGGCCCGCAAGGAAGAGGCTGACCCCAAACCAACGGCTTCTGCCGGACGAGCGAAGAACGGAACAAAAAACGCCAGCAGGGCTATGGAGAAGAGGTAACGCACAAAAATTTCCCTGAAGGGACAACAACGAGATGATGCCTTGAATAGCTCCAAGACTCTTAACATATTATCAATAATTAGAACAGGTGCGTGCGCGGCAAGGTCTTCTTTTTAAGGCGTAAAGGAGAAAACTTTGTAATCTGTTGTAAACTCGGTTAAATAGGCCGAATTCTTAAAAAGGTTCTGAAGGAACTGAAGATTATGGCTCGTTCACGTCTTATTCTTGCTTCGGCATCGTCGCGCCGCTTGGCTTTACTGACGGGGGTTGGGCTTGTCCCGGACGCGGTCGTTCCGGCAGAGCTTGATGAAACACCCGGAAAGAAAGAAACGCCCCGTGCCTTGGCACAGAGACTGGCCCTTGAAAAAATGCAGGCTGTTGCTCATGCTGAAGGGCAAGGCGCCTATGTTTTGGCGGCGGATACGGTTGTGGGACTCGGGCGCCGGATTTTGCCCAAGGCCAAAACGGCCGACGACGTCCGGCGTTTTTTAAAACTGATGGCCGGGCGAAGACATCATGTTTATACGGGCGTCGCTTTGGGAACGCCGGATGGAAAGGTCTTAAGCCGGGTGAGCGACAGCACCGTTATCTTTCGCCAGCTTTTGGATGCCGAAATTGACGCTTATGCACGGACCGGTGAAGGGATCGGCAAGGCGGGAGGCTATGCCATTCAAGGACGGGCCGGGCTTTTGATTCGTTTTATTTCAGGATCCTATTCCGGAATTGTGGGCTTGCCGTTGTTTGAGGTTAACCAGATGTTGCGAGGTGTCGGATGGAGCCAATGACGAAGAGGGGGACTCAAACGTGCCCAATATGCGGCAAACCTGTGGTTGATCAATTCAAACCGTTTTGTTCATCGCGTTGTTCCATGGTCGATTTTGGGGCATGGATAGGCGAAACCTATCGGTTAAAAAGCGAGGAAACCGATGAGGAAACAACCACTTTTCCGGAAAAAGATCCTGAAAATAATACATACAAAGGCTAGACAAGAGGGCCAAGCTTTCCTATAAGCTCCCCTCGCTGGGATTTAAGGCTTGTGGGCCTAGGTAGCTCAGTTGGTAGAGCAGGGGACTGAAAATCCCCGTGTCGGCGGTTCAATTCCGTCCCTAGGCACCATTTTTTCCTTCGGCGTTGTTGAGCCATCCTTTTCCACCCAACGCCCCATACCAAAACGCGAAGCGACTTAAGAAGCAAGCCAGCGAATGGCATCGTTGGCATAGGCCGTTTTCATGGCGGCATGCAGGGCTGGAAAAAGCGTTTTAAGGGTCTCATCAAGCCCCCAAGGAGGGTTGATGATGACAAGTCCGCTTCCGGCAAGATTATCCGTGCGGACGTTTTCATCATAAATGAATTCGGCACAAAGGATTTTGGGTATTCCGGAAGCGGCCAAGGCTTCATGAAAAGCCCATATGGCCGGGCGGTTTTTGACAGGGTACCATGCCATATAAAGGCCCGACGGCCAGCGTTTATGCGCTTTGACAAGATGGTGGGTCAGGGTGTCGAATTCGTCTGCGTCTTCATAGGGCGGATCGATCAGGACAAGGCCGCGTTTTTCCGGCGGTGGCAAGAGCGCGTTTAACGCCTCATACCCGTCGCGGCGATGGACCTGAAAACGCGCATCCAGAGGCGCTTGGGTATGCAGATCCCGCGCCTCTTCGGGGTGCCGTTCGCAGGCGATTAGACGATCTTGAGCTCGAAGATGATGAAAAACGATAAAAGGCGATCCCGGATAAAGTCGAAAATTTTCCGGTTTTTCTTCGCTCCACGACGGATTGGCCCTTTGTAAAGCGCTATAATACCCTTCCAGTCCGAGAAGAGGCGGCGCGTTCAAAAAAGTCCGGATACCGTTTTGGGCTTCATTCGTCTTTTGGGCGCGCGTGTCGTCGAGGGGGTAAAGCCCGGATCCCGCATGCGTATCGAGAACAGCGAATCCCTTGTTTTTATTCAATAAACTGGCGAGGATGCGGCACAAAACCGCATGTTTGACAACATCACAGATGTTCCCCGCATGGTAAATATGGCGGTAATTCATGGCCGACGACACCCGAAATTCTAAAAACGGCGTTTTAAAAGTCAGGATATGATATACAAAGAAGAATCAGGATTTGTTAATAAAATCGTAGCCACCATCTTCTAAACTTCTTAGCCCATGGTGGGACCCCTGGTGGGGTTGGAACCCGGCCTTTTTTTGAGGATCAGAAAATAAGACAGCCAATTTGGCGATGTGCTCGATAGCCCCACGTTGAGAGAAAAGGCCAAAGTGTTGGGATCTTCCATGATGTTGGGGGTGAATGCCTGTTACTACTTTGGTAACAATAAACCTAAATGGAATATCGCTGGACATAGCCTATCAGTGTTAGGAATGTTCTTCATTAATCAGGAATCTCTATTCGGCCTTATCTGATATGTCTATGAGAGAGAAGAAATCTATCGATCGTATTGAAGCCTTGATCCAAGAGGATGTCGGAAGAAATGTCATTCCGCTGTTTGAAGCAACCAAGGGGAATTTGTATGCGGCGGCACAAGAAATTGCAGAAACAAAGACTCCGAAAATTGGGATTGTGACAGGTTTCTATGTTCCAGCAGGAAACCCTCCATCAGCGGAAACCGATGGACCGTTGGGGGCAGTGGTTCTGTCCGCCGGCCTGAAAAAGGCAGCAGTTTCCTGCCGGATTCTGACTGATTCCTATTGTGCCGGAGCCTGTTTTGCAGCGATAAAAAAGACTGGGCATGATATTCCTTTAGATGTGGCGGATACAGACGATGATTTATCAAACGTCGAACAATTGTGGAAAAAAGAAGGCATAACTCATATCCTCTCCATTGAGCGTTGCGGGCAAAGTGCTGATGGTAAGCCCAGAAATATGAGGGGGAAGGACATTAGTGAATTTACGCCTGCGTTTGATAAATTGTTCCACTCAAAAAGTTGGAGAACCCTAGCAATTGGGGATGGTGGAAACGAAATAGGTATGGGAGCCATTGATTCAGCTATCATTGCTAGCTGTGTAGCACATGGTGATAAAATCGCGTGTAAAACACCTGCGGACTTTTTGATAACAGCAGGTGTTTCCAATTGGGGTGGCTATGCTCTTCTGGCATCTCTTGGTGTTTTGAGAAAAGAGTGGGGGCAAGGAGCATTGTCCGGGCTGAGTTCGCAGACACATGCTGAAATATTGGAAGCTATGGTTACGCAAGGACCGTCAGTCGATGGAGTTACAGGTGAGCAGGTTTTGAGTGTGGACGGATTTGCTCTTGAACGGCACGAGAAGAAACTGGTTGCAGTGAAGAACATCGCAAGCATCCATCTTAGGTGAAGATGGATGCTTTTCTCGGAAAGGGGCGACGTTGTTGATGTCGCATAGAAATCATGTGTTATGATGAGTTTCAATTTTTGCGATATTCTTTTGACAAAAAAGAGGGCGTTCTTAATATGCACTATGCATATAAGGACGGCCCTTCTTTTGAGGAGAATGTGTCCTTTCCTAGGGCTGCTGTGGCCTTGGACCCGGGCAAACATGAAGCCTTGGAACAAGCCTTCAAGCTCATTTTCCTGTTGTCCGGGATAAGCTACTATAAACTCTACGTTCCTCGTCGAGTTGTTTGCCCGGCGTTCCCTCTTGATAAGCAAACAGCAGATTTTCTTAACAAGATTTATTATCATGGTCTTGGCGAATTTGCGTACAGAAATAATGTCTCTGTTTCCAAAGAGCTGTTTGTTTGCACACAAGATGCCCCCCATCATAAGGCCGTAAAGGTCGCATTGAAAGATAGATCGCTTGTGCCCGTCGGTGGAGGAAAAGATTCCATTGTTTCTGTGGAGACACTTAAGAGAAATGCAGAAGACCTCCTGCTTTTTGCCGTCGGAAATGTAAAAGGTGTTGCAGAGCCGATCAGGAAATCAATAGAAACTATGGGGCAACCTTCTGTTATTATCAAAAGGATCCTATCAGGAGAGCTAATCAAGCAGAATGAAAAAGGAGCATTAAACGGACATATTCCAATTACGGCGATATTAAGCAGTATTGCCGTAGCCAGTGCGTTGTTGTTTGATTGTAACAAAGTAATCTTTTCCAATGAAAGTTCAGCAAATGAACCGACCGTATTTTTAGGTGGGCAAGCCGTAAATCATCAGTATAGCAAGACCTTAGATTTTGAGACGGATTTCGCTGATTTTACTAAATATTATGTATCCCCCAGTGTGGAATATTTCTCTCTTCTCCGTCCGTTAACGGAGGCTGAGATAGCTCGTCGTTTTTCCGAGATGAAAAAATATCACAATGTGTTTAGGAGTTGTAATGCGGCTTTTAAACAAAATAATTTTGAGAGAGGTAAAACATGGTGTTGTGATTGCCCTAAATGCAGGTTTGTTTTCTTGGCGTTGGCCCCGTTTATCAAAAAAGTGGAGCTAGTGGAAATTTTTGGACAAAATCTTCTCGATGATCCACGACAACTTGATGGTTTTAGGGCGCTTTGTCAGGAAGGTGTGGACAAACCTTTTGAATGTGTGGGAGAAAAAAAGGAGAGTGCGGTTCTCCTGAAAAGTTTGTCTGCGAATTCGGATTGGAAAGACGATTATATTGTCCGATCCCTTGTTCCAGATTTTCCTTTAGCGACAGAGAACTTAGCATCTTTTCTGGCACGCAGGGGACCACATCGTATGCCTTCTCGATATAGGAGAGGAGTATGCTAGATGTCTGCGAAGTTCCTTAGTAAAAAAGAAGTCGTCGTATGGGGAACGGGAAGAGAGGGGCAGTCGGCAGTATTGTTTATGAGAGAGATTGCTCCGGATGTGAGACTTTGTTTTGTCGATGAAAAAGAGAATCTTGATCAAGAAATGCTTGAAGGTGTCCAAATAGTTACTGGAGACAGAATTAAAGAAAAAGTTCTAAACGCAGACATTGTCGTGAAGTCTCCTGGGATTAGCTTCTATCATCCTTTCCTGTTTGAAAGACGTCAACGAGGTAAAAACTCCACTTCTCTAACAAACATGTGGCTCCAACAGAATGCCGATGCATTTGTTGTGGGGATAACGGGGAGTAAGGGGAAAAGCACAACAACGAGCCTTCTAGCCCACGTTCTTAATAAGAATGGTGTTAGAGCAATGGCTGTTGGAAACATAGGCGTTCCTCTTTCAAAAGATATCTCGGCACACGATGCCGATTGTTTTGTTCTTGAGTTGTCGAGTTATCAGTGTGCTGACCTTTGCTTCCCTTGTAAGATTGGAGTTGTCACAACCCTCTTTCCAGAGCATCTTGACTGGCATCGAACTCTACCGAATTACTACAGAGATAAGGCCAATCTTCTCTGTAACAGCCAGATTAGGTTGGCTTCCTTTCAGGCTTCAGAAATATTGCAGAGAGAAAAAATATCTCTTCCAGAGCTTAAACTGTTTGCGCCAGTGACAGAGAAGAAGGGTATTTTCTCCTATCAAGGAGAGCAAATCCGAGAAATAAAAAATGCCTTTTTGCGAAGAAAGCATAATCTTCTAAATGTTGCTGCTGTCTTGTCTATTTCAGAAATTTTGAATATTTCTGCGGATAAAATTCTTTCAGCTATGGAAACTTATGAAGAGCTTCCCCATCGACAGCACAGCATTATGAGCCCTAGGGGCTATTTATTGGTTGATGATAGCATTTCGACAGCTCCTGAAGCCACAATGGCCGCTATAGAGGCTTATAGCGATCGGGCAATAGTTCTTATTGTTGGAGGATATGATCGGGGGCTTGATTATGAAGGTCTGTCCCAATTTATTTTTGAGAAAAACGTTCATTCCGTAATCTGTATGGGAGAAAGTGGAAGGAGGCTTTTTCAACTTCTCAAAAAACTTAAAAAAGAAAATATCTTCTTTGAAGAAACATTAGAGCGAGCAATAGAGAAAGCTAAAAAACAGGTTCCTCCGCAAGGAGCAATTATTCTCTCTCCAGCAGCGCCTAGCTATGACCAATTCAAAAGCTATGAAGAAAAGGGAAAGGCATTTGTGTCACTCTGTTTGGGGGGATAACTCCCGGACACTGGGCCGGAACATATATTCTGTGATTGTGTTGTTTGGTTGTTCTTGACGAGGATTGCGTTTTTCTCTGCCGTTGGCCCCAGTTGCGGAATCTGTAGGGAGCGAAGTTGCTTAGCTTGCTTTTGGGAGCCCGTCCTTGACTTCTTCTGACGTTCTCCCCAAGTTCGGGTCAATTTGACTTAGAGTCTTTCGGTTAAAATAGTCATGTTCGGGGTTGAGGGCAAGCGGCAGGCTGCTCGACCGCAAGAGTCGAGAGCAGACTGACGCGAGGGGCCGCTGGGGGTATGTTTCCGATGCTGCCGTGGGGATGGATGTTGTTGTAATCCTGACGCCACGCATCAACAATCCGCCGAGCGTGAGCGAGGCCCTCGAACACGTGTTCATTCAGACATTCGTCCCGGATCCGCCCGTTCAAACTCTCAGTATAGCCGTTCTCTCGGGGCTTGCCCGGCGTAATGTAATGCCATTCGACCCCTTGCTCTTGCGCCCATGCCAGAACGGCTCGGCTTGTAAACTCCGTACCGTTATCACTGACGATGCACAGGGGTTTACCGTGTCGGCTCACAAGAGCCGTCAAGTTCTCTCACAACCCTTGCTCCACCAATCGACGTGTCCGCCGCCAGCGTCAGATATTCTCGAGAGCACTGATCCATAATGCCCAAGATCCGGAATCGGCGGCCATCCGACAGAGCATCGCTCAGAAAATCCAAGCTCCACACCTGATTGAGGCTGTCCGGCTTTGGCAGCGGCAATCGCGTGCCAAAGGCTCTTTTACGGCCTTTCCTGCGTTTGACCATCAGTCCTTCCTCCTTATAGATCCGGTAAATCTTTTTGATGTTGCACACGAAGCCTTCCCTCCGGAGCATCACGGCAATCCGTTTGTAGCCAAATCGCCGCCGCTCGGCGGCCACACGCCGCATGGCTTCGCGCAGAGCGTCGTCGTTACGCTTTGACTTGTAATGCGCTGTTCCTCGGCTAAGCCCAACTATCCGTTGGGCTCGCCGCTGAGAAACCTTGTGCTTTTCTACGAGAGTTTTTGCTGCCTGCCTCTTTTGTGCAGGCTTCACCAGTTTTTTGACAGAAGCTCCTTCATCATGAGCTTGTCCAGCTCGGCATCTGCAAGAAGCCTTTTTAGCTTCGCGTTTTCGGATTCAAGTTGCTTGAGGCGCTTTGCGTCCGACACGTCCATCCCTCCAAACTTGGCCTTCCAGTTATAGAACGTCCCCTGACTGATCCCGTGCGTCCGGCAGAGATCGGCCGTCTTGGCCCCGGCCTCCGCCTCCTTCAAGATCCTGATGATCTGTTCTTCCGTGAATCGCTTCTTCATCGTCTGCTCCTTCGCTTAAAGGTTAACAGACTCTAATT
>JAQVBU010000012.1:0-3297 GCA_028690155.1 Alphaproteobacteria bacterium
AAGATGGTTCGGATGCCGAGTTTTTTCCGGACGGGCGCCACAAAGCGCATGGCGGGATGATGGCGCTGGGCAAAAAGGAAACAAAGGTTCGCTTCGTGAAGGCATTCAGCCAGAACGTCTAACGGCGGTTCCAGATTGACCCCAAGAGCTACTAAGACGTCAGAGGATCCGGATTGGCTTGTGGCGGCGCGGTTGCCGTGCTTGGCCACGGGAACACCGCAGGCGGCGGTGACAAGGGCGGCGGCGGTCGAGATGTTGAACGTGCCGTGCGCATCGCCGCCTGTACCCACAATGTCAATCGCCTCGGTGGGCGCTTTGATATTCAGGGCCTTATCGCGCATCGAGAGGGCGGCACCACGGATTTCGTCGGTCGTTTCGCCTTTTCTGTGAAGGGCGAGAAGCAAGGCGGCGATGTGATCCTCCGGCACGGTTCCGGAAAAAATAGCGTTAAAAATATCCCGCGTTTCGTTAACCGAAAGATCTTCGTTGTTGCGGAGTTTATGGATGATGGCGGCTAGAGACATGGTAGTTCTTTGATAATTATCGCTTTTTAAGCCTTCTTGACGAGGGAGGGGGCATCATAACAAAAAATGAGCCTCTGCCTATCGGTAAAACAAACCAATACTTTCATGCGTCTTCATGGTATAAAAAAATTCGCTGCATCGCCTGTCATTTTTTATTGATATTGCCGTAAATTAACGAATCTTTTGCCAAAATAAGACACACTAAGACGATGATAAATTTTTTCCGCCCAAATAAAAATTCTCCCAAACGGTCTTTTATGAGCCGGACGCTCGGATTTCATTTCGGCGAAATGATCCGGCCTTTGATTGAGAGTACGCGGGTTTTTGTTCATGTCATTGCGGGCACGTTTGCCGCATACAAACTTATCCCCTCGGATTATCCCGGGCTTAAGGACCAATTTGCGCCTATGTCTTTGACCCGCGTTTTGTGGATGGCATGGCGGAACCTTCGTTTTTCAAAAGACAATATCGTCCCCATTCTCGTCTTCTTTTCGGTTCTTGGCATTCTGGTGTTTGCGGGACTTTTTGTCGTGCTTTTCGTTTTGTCCCTTTTGTCGGGGCAGGCGCATGCGGATGGCGGGTTTTTCGATCCGGCGAGCGAGCAAGATGCCGCCCAAGCTTGGATTGAATTCCTTTTCAATGGGGGCGCGTTACCCTCTTTTGATGCGGCCTCGACGGCGTCGTCCACATGGGGATTCCAAGCCATTCTATCGAAGGCGTTGCGTTATTACAGCAACGCCATGCTTCTTATTGCGGCGATCGTCCTTTTCTATCACCTTGTGACGATGGTGGTTGAAACGGCGCACTCCGGCGTGCCGATGGGCAAATCGTCCCGTCAGATTTGGGCCCCCATTCGCCTCGTTCTGGCCATAGGCCTGTTGGTGCCGATGAGCGAATCCGGCCTTAATGCCGGGCAATACATCGTCATCAAAACGGCCGAACTCGGCTCGGGCCTCGCTTCCCAGGTTTGGGGTGTCTTCTTGGACGAAGCGGAGAGTCCGACCGCGAACGCAAGGATGGCCGCGCCTATGGTTGCCCCCAACGCGATCAAGTTGATTGGGTCGTTGGCCTGTTCTATTGATCACGACAGTCGGGTTCAAAAAGCGGGAACAGCCACGGATGATGATCTTATTCTCGATGATCAGTATCATCCCCGACGCTCTATCAACACTATTGTCGATGGCTTAAAAGGAACCCTTTATTACTTTGGTGTGGGAGAGATCAAAACAGACATTTTGGGTCAGGCAGCTACTTTTGTAGGAATGGATGTGGGACAAGGGGGCGTTTCGGCAGATTCTTATTTGGATGTTTGTGGATCTCTTTTCATTCCGAGTTCGAGCGAGTGGTCTGGTAACTGGAGCGAGTGGTCTGGTATCTGGTATGTGAGTACCGATGCGGATAACCTTGCCCGTGGGGCGGCAGAAGCCCAAGAAGAGGCGATAAACAACAATTGGATATATTTCAGAACGATTGGAGAAAAAATCTGTGAGTTAATTCCCAGCGGCGAAGCGGAATGTGGCACGGCCGATGGAGAGCCTATAATAATCGACGATTCGGTCATGACGGCGATAGACCGTTATCAAAGCGACGTCATCAGTCTGCTTTCAGCAAAGCTTACTAAGAGTGATTTGTCGCAAACGGCTGAGGCTGCTGTTAAGGAAATGCGGCCCTATGGATGGGCTTTTGCCGGGTCTTTTTTGACGTCGCTTCAGCGCGTTTTGTCCTCAACCGGCGACGCCATTAGCGCGGGGCAGCCGGTCGTGTCGGGGCCGAAAATAGCGCACATGACGAGTTTGAGCGATGGCAGTGCGTACAAAAAAGTTCAAGAGGATATGTCAATATTTATGACGTTGTTGCAGACGATGATGACCTCGGGCTCAACGTCGTCGTCGTCCACGAGTTCGACCAGCGTGCAGTGCGCAAGCATGATTGGTCTGACTTCGGATTCTGAAGTCTCTTCTTCCGGTTGGTATAACGCTCTTCCGCAAACTCTTTCTTCGCTTTCACAAACCGTTACGAATGGCGTTCCTGATGCATTGATCAACGGCGTGTTGTGGCTTGTTGACTGGGTTGCGACATGGAATGGCGTTTGGTCCGGGGGTACAGGGGACACCTGTTCTTCGGATACGGCCGGTGATGGATTGAAGACGTTCAAGCTGGGGACGATGTTTTCGAACGGGTCGGACGCGTTGAGCGATTTAGTGAATTTTGGCCGCGCCAATATCCAAACGGGGCTGCGTTTGGTGGCGTGGGGCGCAATGATTATTATAGGTGGAGGCATCGGCTCCCTTGCCGCCGGACTATTAGGGAGCCCGGTCGCCGGGCTTGCCGTCGGGATTGGCGGGGGTATCCTAGGCGGGATTTTGATGTTTATTGCGACCCTCTTTCTTGCATTAGGGTTTGTTTTCGCCTTTATGCTTCCGCTTATTATGTTTACGCGCTTTTTCTTTGCCGTGATCATTTGGATCGGCGAGGTTTGCGAATCGGTTGTAGCGATCCCCGTTGTCGCTTTGGCCCATTTAAACCCCGATGGCGACGGCTTTTTGCCCGATCGGGCCAAAAACGCGTATTCGTTTGTTTTTAGCATCTTCCTGCGGCCGGTGATGACGATTTTCGGTTTGATTATTGGCATGTTGATTTTCACAATTGCGGCAAACTTTCTTGACTACACATACGGCATTGCCATTGCGGCCTCCGGGGCAACGGCATCTGGCTATGAGGTTTTGACAAAACTGGCCTTTACCATTTTGTATGTCTATACGATGTACATTTG
>JAQVBU010000012.1:3397-76707 GCA_028690155.1 Alphaproteobacteria bacterium
GACGCCCCTAAGGTCCGGTGGCTGTAACCGGACGTTGGGGGCTTTTTTTATGAGAAAGATCTTTTGGTCGGCGCTGCTCGGTGTGTTCTTGAGTTTGGGGGCGTTCGTGTCCGCGCGCGCCGAGGGAACGTTGCGTATCGCCTATCAGCCGAGCCCTTTGTACGCGCCGCTGTTTGTGGCCAAGGCGAACCATTGGGTTGAAGAGGAAGCGGCCAAAGCCGGAGGAGCCCGGATCGAATGGGCCGTCTTTGCCGCCGGGCCCGCGATGAACGAATCTTTTGCCGCCGGGCAGCAGGACATCGGCCTTATGGGCGATACGCCCGCCTTGATCGGCAAGGCCGTGGGGATCGACACGCGCGTCGTTGGACTTTCGGTTAGCGGGCCTAAAGGGCAGGGCGTTCTCGTTGCCTCTCGATCGCCCATCGAAAAGTTAGGCGATTTAAAAGGGAAAAAGATTGCCGTGACGAAAGGCTCGTTTGCCCAGCATTTCCTGACGCTGGTGTTGGAAAAGGCCGGGCTGACGGAAAAGGACGTTTCTATCATCAACATGCAACCGGCTGAGATTCCATCGGCCGTGATCGTCGGTGCCGTCGATGCCGGCATAACGTGGGAGCCTTATCTGACGCGCTTCGAAACCGATGGTGCCGTGCGCGTTCTGGTTGACGGAACCGGATTGAAATCCGGCGTGCAGCCTATCTTGGCTACGGCCAAAGCCGTGTCGGCCAAGTCCGAGCTTATCCGGGCGTTCTTGAGGGCCTATGCCCGGGGAGCCGAGGCGATCAGGGAAGACCCGGTTCAAGCGGCCAAGTGGACGGCCAAGGATTGCGGCCTGCCGCCGGCGCTGTTGGAGAAGGTTTTTGCCAAGCAGACGTTTGCGCCGCCGCTGAACGATGCCGCCGTTGGCGAGTTCAAGAAAACCGAGGCCTATATGCAAACGCACGGCTTGCTGCGGAAAAAAGTGGATGTCGATGCGTGGGTCATCCGTTCCTTTGTGCCATAAAAGTTTGACCTGAGCGGCAAACTTCTTCACAATTCGGCTCCTTCAAGGATTTTTGGCGGTGATGGGACGCGGTGGATGAGTCGTTTTGCGAGCCGATTACGAAAACAAGCCCTTCGTTTTGGGAGGCGCGCAAAGAGCCTCGCTCTTTATATCTTTCTTCCTGTTCTTTTGATCGCCGTATGGCAAGGTCTCTACGAGACCGGAGCCGTTCAGGCGTTGCTTCTTCCGCCTCCCAGCGCGATTGCGGCGACGGGATGGGATCTTTCGATAAGCGGCGAGCTGGCGCGGCATCTGGGTATAAGCTTGCTGCGCGTTCTGGAAGGGTTTGCGTTGGCGGCGCTTCTGGGCGTCGTCCTTGGGGTCGGGCTCGGCTTGTCGCGCCCGTTGGATCGGGCCACGGATCTTTTGATCCAGCTGATTAAGCCCATACCCCCCATTGCGTGGATTCCGTTGACGATTTTATGGTTCGGGATCGGCGAAGAGGGCAAAGTCTTTATTATTTTTCTGGGCGCGTTCTTTCCGATTCTGGTCAACACGATGGACGGCATTCGACAAACGGACGTCAAGTTTGTGGAGCTGGCCCGCGTGCTGGAAACGTCGCGGCTTCGGTTCATTGCAAAGGTCGTCCTCCCCGGCGCGTTGCCGTCGATCATGACAGGCATGCGGGTCGGCATGATGGTTGCGTGGATGTGCGTTGTGGCGGCCGAGCTTATTGCGGCCTCGAGCGGCGTCGGCTTTTTGATCATGGATGCGCGGCAGATGATGCAGACGGATCGGGTTTTCGTTGGCATGATCGCCATAGGCGCCATTGGCAAGCTGTTGGACGTGGTTCTGAAAAAAATTGAGCGCCGTCTTATCCGGTGGAAGGGGGCGTTCCAATGAGCGGGGCCGTGACGACAGGCGCCGATATCCGGATCGAAGGCCTTTGCAAGACCTTCGGCGAAGGCCGCCGCGCCGCGAAGGTTTTACGGAACGTGTCGTTGACGGTTCCGGCGGGCAGCATCGCCTGCGTCGTGGGGCAATCCGGCTGTGGAAAAAGCACGTTTTTGCGTGTGTTGGCTGGGCTTGAGACGACCTATGACGGCTCGGTTCTCCTCGGAAAGCAGCCTCTTCACGGGCCGGGGCTCGATCGTGGCGTGGTGTTTCAGGAACACAGGCTTTTGCCGTGGCTGACGGTCGAACAGAACGTTGCCTTTGCGCTGAAGGGGCTTTCACGCTACGAGACCCGGCGTTGCGTCATGCGGTGCCTGAAGCGTGTGGGTCTCGGTTCGTGCGCGCGCCAATATCCATACCTACTCTCGGGCGGCATGGCGCAACGCGTCGCGATTGCAAGGGCTCTGGTCAACCAGCCCAAAATCCTTTTGCTCGACGAGCCGTTTGGGGCTTTGGATGCGCTGACCAAACTTCAGATGCAGCAGGAAATCCTGGCCTT
The DNA here is from genome assembly GCA_028690155.1 of Alphaproteobacteria bacterium. Lineage (GTDB taxonomy): Bacteria > Pseudomonadota > Alphaproteobacteria > UBA9219 > UBA9219 > CAIXLI01. The sequence continues at coordinate 5,830 of JAQVBU010000012.1, forward strand.
ATGGGAACAGGAAAAAACAACGCTTGTTCTCGTGACCCACGACATTGACGAGGCTGTTTTCCTTGCCGATCGGATTGTTGTCATGGCGCCGGGCGGCGCGCAGACCGTCAAGGAAACAATTGATGTCGCTTTGCCGCGGCCACGCGATCGTAACGCCGCCGCCTTCATCGCGCTGCGCAAAGAGATCCTCTCTTTCTTGTTTGATCAGGAAAAAAAATTGCGGCGCAAGGCGTAAAATCTTCGCGACTCATATCTTACATTCACAACGCCTTCTAACGTCTTGCTTTGCAATTTTTTTATGCAGATTGAGGGGCGTAAACAGGCGTAAATCTTTGAAATTTCTGATTCTTGGAGCTAGTTTTTGTTGCATGAATCAAGGGAAAGGATTCATATAGAAAAAAGGGTGATTCGTTTTTCTTGCTGTATTCGCCGTTCGCGCGAACCTTAGCTTGGAGGTTTATTTCATGATCAACTTGTCGATGGCTGATCCAGAGAACAATTTGCGTCCTCGTTTGACCGTGATTGGTGTTGGTGGCGCAGGTGGAAACGCGATCAACAACATGATTCGTTGTCAATTAGAAGGGTGCGACTTTGTTGCGGCGAACACGGATGCCCAAGCTTTGGCGGCATCTTTGGCCGGGCGTAAGATTCAGCTTGGGGTCAATTTATCACGCGGGCTTGGCGCCGGATCGAAGGCCGACATTGGTCGTGCCGCGGCGGAAGAGCAAATCAATGACATTTTGGCCAGCCTCGAAGGATCGGACATGTTGTTCGTCACGGCGGGCATGGGCGGCGGTACCGGAACCGGGGCTGCGCCGGTTATTGCGCGCGCGGCACGTGAGGCGGGGATTTTGACCGTTGGCGTTGTGACGAAGCCTTTCCATTTTGAAGGTAACAACCGCATGCGTCAGGCGGAGGCCGGCCTAGCTGAGCTTCAGCAATATGTGGACACGCTGATCGTTATTCCGAACCAGAACCTCTTCCGTATTGCGAATGAACGGACGACTTTTGCCGAGGCGTTTCGTTTGGCGGACGAAGTGCTGCACAGCGGCGTGCGCGGCATTACCGATTTGATGGTTATGCCCGGCTTTATGAATCTCGACTTTGCGGACGTTAAAACCGTGATGGGCGAGATGGGCAAGGCCATGATGGGCACGGGCGAAGCGGATGGCGAAAACCGCGCCGTCTGCGCGGCTGAAGCGGCGATTTCGAATCCGCTTCTCGACGATGTGTCCATGAAGGGGGCTCGTGGCGTCCTGATCAACATCACGGGCGGCCTTGACATGACCTTGTTCGAGGTTGACCAAGCGGCGAACCGCATTCGTGAAGAAGTTGATCCCGAAGCTCAAATCAAGGTCGGTTCGACGTTGGGCGATGATATGGACGGCAAGATTCGCGTTTCGGTTATTGCGACGGGCATTGATGTTGCCGCGCAGAAAGTGGCTCCGGCTTCGACGGCGACGGCAACCGCGTCGGCCCTTAAGAACACGGGCCTCCCTTTGCGTCCGGCGGCGACGCCCGCCAAGACGCAGGCAAGCACGACATCTTATGCGCAGCCGTCTTATCCTCCGGCGACGAAGGAGGCCACCCCTACGGCTGAGGCCCAAACGAATTATTTTACGATGCCTCAGGCGATTATACCGCATGCGGATGTTCTGCCTCATACAGCGCCGGTCGAAACGGCCAAGCTTGAGGCCGCTGTGTCCGAAACATCTGCGGCCGAAACAGCCTCTGCCGACGTTCAACCCAACGCTTCGGAAGAGCAAACTTCCGTTGCGACTGAGCAAAAGGTCGAGGAAGCGCACGCGCCCAAAGCATCGAAGCTGTCAAAAGCGGCCCCTTCGCCGCGCAGCGAGCGTCCGGCTTCGCCTATGGCATCGTCCGATATGAGGATGACGACATTGTCTCCTCAAACCCAGACCGCGCAGCCGGCTCCGGATGCGCGGCGGCAGCGTCGTTCCGAGTCTTTATTTACGCGCATTACAGGCTTTGGCCTTGTGCGCCCTTCGGTTCAGCAGCGCGAAGAAGAGGAAATATCGGCGGATCCGATGCCTTCGGCGCATCTTGACGTGCATCCCTCGGACCGTCCCACGTTGTCCGAGCAACCGGAAGATTTGCTTGAAATTCCGGCATTCCTCAGGCGGCAAAGCAACCATTGAAGGTTAAAGAAACGCGGCGATTGTTTGCCACAAAAGTTCGAGATGTTCGGGCGAGCTAAGCGAATGATCCGCGCCCTTTACGAGCGTGACTCGAACGTTTGCCCCGTCGATATGGTTTGCGATGCGCGGGGCGTATTCCCACGGCACGTCGGAATCGGAAAGCCCTTGGAGAAGGCGCACGGGGAAGGGGGCTTTTAACGGTTCCTTAAAGATGAGATGTTTCCGCCCGGCTTCGACCATAGCCAGCGTAAAGGGAAGGCGTTTGTCCGGGGGCGCCTTTTCATCGTAGATGACCTTTTGTTTTAGAAGAATGTCCTTTTGCTTTGAGGTCAAGGTGCCCCAGATCAGATCCTCGGTAAAGTCCGGCGCGGCGGCGATGCCGACAAAGGCGCGGAAGCGTTCGGGGCGCCTTTTGGCCAGCAAGAGCCCGATCCAGCCCCCCATAGACGACCCTACGATGATTTGTGGCCCTTCGGTTTGTTGATCGAGCATAACCAACGAGTCGGCTAACCATTCATTAAGCGTGGCTTCTGTGAACGAGCCCGACGATTGGCCGCATCCCCTATAATCAAAACGAAGAAACGATACGTTTTCTTGAGCACAACGGTCGGCAAGAAAAGAGGCTTTCGATCCTTCCATGTCCGAACCGAAACCGGAAAGAAAAAAAACGCTGGCAAAATTTTTATCGCCAAGTTGTCGTTGATAAGCGAGCCGTCTATCCGTTAGACTAAAGAAATCCGAAGACATGAAGGATCCTTTTGTGTGCGATGAGCCAAGACATTTTTAACAAAAAAAACGTGCGGCTTAAAGCTTCCGCATACAAGCCCAACCAGCATCGTGCGGCGCGTATGGCGGTTTTGCATCTTTGCGGTCGTTTGAATTACGGCGACCCGGCTCGGGAAACCGTGTCGTTGGCGGTTTTGATGCATCGCCTTGGCTGGCGGTCCATTCTCGTTTCGGGGGGCGGCTCGCTGGTGAAAGAGGTTGAACGTGCGGCTGTGAGCCATGTTCGAATGCCGCTTGATCGGCAAGGGCTTTTCGTCAATTGGGAAAATCGTGCGCGGCTTAAAGCGCTGGTCCAGCGGGAAAAGCCTGTTCTCGTGCACGCGCATGGAATGGATGCCGTTGATATGGGGAGCCGGATGGGGCTTCTCTACCATCTTCCCCTTGTGGTCGATTTAACCCAGCCTTTTCCCGATACGGCGCGGACCCGGCGTTTGATAACGCGGATGTCTCAGGCATCGTGCACGATACGGGTGCCGTCCTGTATGATGGCGGCTTATTTGACTCAGACTTTTCAGATCAATCCGGCCGTGATCCAATGCGTTCCTCCGGGGATTGATCTTCAGGCTTATAACACAGCGGCGATTACGTTGGAAAGATTGCAGGCGTTGAGCCATTTATGGCGGTTGCCCGAGTTGGCGACGGTCGTTTTGGTTGCGATGCCGCTTGAGCCGGGCATGGGCCACGAGGTTTTTCTCGACGCTATGGCCTTGGCGGATGCGCCCCTTTATGCTGTTGTGATTGGCAGCGACGAGAAAGCCCCCGGTTTCCGAAAGGAAATGGAAAAGAAGGCCGAAAAGCTTGGGCTCAACGGCAAAGTCATTATGTTCGATTCATGCCCGGATTGGCCGGCGGCGTTTTGGCTTTCGAATGTCGTCGCCGCGGCGAACACGGTTCCGACAGGGCAGAACAAGGAACTTTTAGAGGCCCAAGCGCTTGGGCGTCCGGTTATTGTGTCGGATATAGGGGCCAATGCCGAAATGGTCTCTCAGGACGAAACGGCGTTGATGGTTCCTCCCGGAAACACCCAGGCATTGGCCGAAGCGTTAAAAATCGCAGCGCATATGGGAACCAATCAACGCGTTAGCGTCGCCGAAGATGCGCGTTTCTTTGTTGAAGAAAACTTTCCTCAAGCCACATGGTTCAACGGCGTCATGGATCTTTACGAAAGCCTTCTTTATCCCGGCGCGTTTAGGCAAGAGGATGCCTCGCTTCTTGCACGGAGTGCTTAGAGCCTTTTTCGAATAGGTTGGCGCTTTTTGTGCGGGCGGTAAAGGCGTTAGCCTTTTGATTAACCGAGCCGATTGTAAAAACAGACTTTAGGCCTGTTTTTATCCTCGCGAAAGCTCGGACTTCGCAGGACCTTCGGTCCCGCTACGCGCCAAACGCCTGTGGCGTTTGGTCACGTAAACGGTTGCCGTCAAAAGACGCCAACCTTATTGCGACCCAAAAGGAAATTTCGGCATGCTGCGATCGCTTTCTTGTTCGGCGCAACGCCGTGGCCTGACGGCCCTAGACGACGGCGGCGATGCTGCGAAGTTGAAACATCAACTCGATCGCGGATTGAGGCGTCCGCTGTTTGATCAGCGTATGAACCCGATTTTGAAGGATATCGAAACACCGGCGAAATTTGCAGTCTTTTTCGTCTTCCGATGCGGCAACGCACGGATCGTCGACCGGCCAATGAACACGGACGGGATCGCCCGGCCATTCGGGACAGAGCGAGCGCGCTTCATCGGAAAGAGTGACAATCACGTCAACCAAAATAGATCGCGGTGATTCAAAAAAAGCCATCATGTTTTTGGGAGAGAACCCGTAGGGATAGATTCCATTATCGTCGAGCATACTCAGGGTGCGAGGATCAACGGTGGGCAGGATGGCCGTTCCTGCGCTGAAGGCGACAAAACGGTCTTCGCCGTAGTGGCGAAGCAACGCTTCGGCCATGATGCCGCGCGCGGCATCGCCTGTTGAGAGAAAAAGAACGTTGGTCGGCGTTGGATTCATGATTTCTTCACTTTTTCCTGCCGAAAGGGGCGAATCAGTACGGACACTGTAAGGGCAGGAGATTCATGAGGTCAATGTGTCAAAGCGACTATTTTTCGATCCGTTGCACGAAAGACTCAATCGGCGAAAAAGAAGAGTCAAAAAAAGAGGTTAGGCTTCGTCCCAGCCAAAGGCCAACACAGGCGTGATCGTTGCTTGGTTCGTTAGAAGCATTACCAGTCGGTCAAAGCCCATGGCCATGCCCGCGCCAAAGGGCGCACCAAGGGTCATGGCTTCAAGATATCGTTGGTCACATGCCACGGGGGAAAGCCCTTCGCTCTTTCGTTGCGCCAGTGCGTTGTTGAAAAGCTGCGTTTGCATCGTGGGGTCAGCCAGTCCCGCAAAGCCGTCGGCGATTTCAATCCCGCCGATGAAAAGTTCACTTCGCTGCGCAAGGCACGGATCCTCGGGGTTGGCGGCGGCCGACAACGTTTGAGTCAAAGGCCAATCGATCAAGAAGAGCGGACGGTCGGTGCCGAAGCGCGGTTGTAATGTGTCCATCAGAAGCGTGAACAAGAAAAACGCATCCTCGGCCCATTCGTTGCGAATGGCCGCTCCGGCAGCTTCCAGCGCGCGGCGGCACGAGGCGGCGTCGAAAGAGGGCATGGGCGCGCGCGTCAGGCGCTCGATCATCTCAAGAACGGGAATGCGATCCCACGGCGTCTTCAGGTTTATCTTTTTGCCCTGATAACTCACGACAGGGTCGATTGTTAGAGCGTCCAAGGCGTCCATGACGATCATTTCGGCATCGTTTTCAATATCCCTTAACGTGCCGCCGACGCGTCCCCATTCAAGCATCGTAAATTCAGGGGTGCGGACAGAGCTGACATCACCTTGGCGGAAATTTTTGGTCAATGAGTAGATGTTTGTAAAGCCGCCCACCGCCATGCGCTTCAACTGATATTCTGCCGAGCTGATGAGATATCGTTCGTCGACGGCAAAAGAGTTGATGGACACATCCGGCGCCGCGCCATGAACCAGAAGCGGCACATCGATTTCAAGAAATCCCAAACCATCCAGAGTGTCGCGCACCGAACGGCGGATTCGATGGCGTTGTTTCAAAACGGCCATGCGCGAGCCAGGATGGCCCGGCGTGATGGGCTTGCGCCAACGCATAACGTCCGTGTCCGGTTTCCACGCGCCTTCGACCGGGCTTGCGATGTGCCGCGCGTTTTTGCCCGGATGATCGGGGTCGATCAGGAAAACGTCGCCGATACCGGGCAGGAGGCCTTCCCACCGGCAACGCGTCTCGCTATCCTCGAAAGCATAGACGACATGGCCGTCGTGGACGTCGAGGATGCGAACGAGCATGTTTTCCTTCATTTACGATGGCCTTTCGATGCCGGTCGCGTAAGCGGCGGCCGATGATCCCAATACAGAAAGGTTATATCCTCCCTCCAGCACGCTCACAAGCCGCCCTTGGCAGAAGCTGTCGGCCAAGCCGCGCAGGCGCGAACCGATCTGGCGGTAATCGTCCTCGGTTAAGCGCAACGAACTGAGCGGATCATCTTTGTGCGCGTCAAACCCTGCCGAGACAAAAAGGATGTCGGGTTTGAAGGCGGTAAGCTTCGGGGCGATCTTTGTCTCGAAGGCGTCGAGCACAAGGCGCCCGTCACTTTTCTTGGGCAGGGGGATGTTCAGCACGTTATTCCATGCGCCGATTTCTTCGACCAGCCCCGATCCGGGCGTTTCTTCGTGTACGGAGATATAAAGCCTGTCTTCGACGTTCCAGAAAAAGCTTTGTGTACCGTTGCCGTGGTGTGCATCAATGTCCACAACGGCGACGCGTTCGGCCCCCCATCGTTGTTGAGCGGCCACGGCAGCCAACGCCACGTTGTTGAAAAAGCAAAAACCTCCGGCGGCATCGGCTTCGGCGTGGTGGCCTCCGGGGCTGACAAGGCAAAAAGCGCCGTTCGCAGCGCCGTTCATGATGCTTTCCGTCGCCGCCAAGACGACCCCTGCCGCATAACGCGTGGCTTCGGCCGTTCCAGTCGTGGCCAGAGTATCGGCGGCAAAAAGCGTCGTTTCGCCGGGAGCAAGCGGCGTCAACACACGATCCACATAAGGGCTCGTGTGAATGAGGCAAAGATCTTCGCGGCTCGCAGGCAGGGCGTTGTCATGCCACACGAGAGGAAGGGGGCTTCGTCGCAACGCGTCGTAAACGACCTCAAGCCGTTTGGGCGCAAACGAGGGGTCCGGAGGCGGCGTGTGCTTGAGACAGCAAGAATGGGTGAAAATATGCATATCACTTAAGGGGAGGGCGAACGCATAATTGCTCGTGGTCGCCTTGGACCTCGATAATGGCGGCCGAAGAAAACCCTCCTATGCGGCAGAGCCTCTCTTCGTGCGGATCAAGTGTAATGGCCAAGAACGTTAAATGCGCAGCTGATGCGATTTCTTTTTGGAACGCATGGGTCAATTTTCGAACGCATTCTGCGTTTCGTAACGACGGGGCCAAGCTGATGTTCATAAGATAGGCGTGCGAGGCTTTAGTCGATTCGACGAAGCGCAACGGCAAGATCAAGCCTCGATCGTGGATGGCTTCAGGATTTTTTAGGACCGCTTCGGCGATGAGGGGGTCGATCGGATACCAGCATGTATACCCCAAAGGCGTAAAAAGCCCGTCTTCAAGCGTCATGCCCCATACGCGCGTCGTCGGATAGGCTGTTGTCAGGATATAGCGCAGGCGGGCGACGTCGACGCGGGTCTGAGGGGTTTCGTAACAAGCCCAGTCTGCCAAAAGCGTTGCCAAGAAAAATCGTCGCCACGCTGTTGAGGCTTCGGGACCGAAGGGAGACGGGGGGATCGTCTCAAGGGTGACAGCCCCAAACGTCTTTGTGCATTCCGGAGCAAAAGAAGCCCGCTGGATCGCGGCAACTCTTTGGTTAACCCACGTTTCGATTTCGTCGAAGGGCCTGTTTTGAGGGTCGGGGATATCGTTTAACACGTCGAAATTCATCAACGAGTTATCCTTTTTTTAGGCAGGGACCGCAACAGAAGACTTGGGCCGTCTCTGCGCAGACCAAAAACGAGGTATTATAATACCACAACAAAGAAAAGGCGTCTGCGAGGGTATTTCTGTTGACTTGGAAGGATCAAACCTTGTACAACGGCGCGCCTAACTCAGGAGAGACCAATGTCTGGAAAAATTCGTGTATCGAAGACGGTGCAAAGCAAGAGCTTTGAACTCCGCCACCAAGATGCGGAAAAGAAATGGGTCGTCATCGACGCCGACGGCGTGATTTTGGGTCGTCTTGCGGCCGCCATCGCCCTTCGGCTGCGCGGTAAGCATCGCCCGACCTTTACGCCATCGGTTGATTGCGGCGACAACGTGATCGTGATCAATGCCGAGAAGGTCAAGATGACCGGGCACAAGGCCGAAACAAAGCCGTTTTTTTACCATACGGGCTTCCCCGGTGGGATCAAGGAACGGACGCGTGATAAGATTTTGGCCGGAGCGCATCCCGAACGCGTGATTATGAAGGCCGTGGAACGCATGATGCCACGCGGACCTTTGGGGCGTCGCCAGATGACGAACCTCAAGGTCTATAAAGGCGCCGAGCATCCTCATGCCGCGCAGAACCCGGCGAAGATCGATTTCGCTGCCCTTAACCGTAAGAACAAGAGGGGCTAAGACATGGCCACCACGACACGAAAGAAGACAACGAATCTCACAGGCATCAAAGCGGCTGTGAAAGAACAAGCTAAAGAAGAAAAGGACGCTACCGTTACGGTCGAAGCGCCTGCGGCGGACGAGACGCCCAAGCACGTCAAGAAAGTCGATGCGTTTGGCCGCGCTTATGCGACGGGCAAGCGCAAGAATGCCATTGCGCGTGTTTGGCTCAAGCCGGGCAACGGCAAGATCACCGTCAACGGGCGTCCGGTCAACGTGTATTTTGCGCGTCCTGTGTTGCAGATGATTGTGAACCAACCGTTTGCGGTCGCGGATCGCGCCAATCAGTTCGATGTTGAAGCGAGCGTCATTGGCGGCGGTTTGTCGGGGCAGGCGGGTGCCGTTAAGCATGGCATTTCAAAAGCGCTGACATACTTTGAGCCGGAACTTCGTAAGCCTTTGAAAGTGGCTAAATTCTTGCGCCGCGATCCGCGTGTGGTCGAACGTAAGAAATACGGCCGCGTCAAGGCGCGTCGTCGCTTCCAGTTCAGCAAGCGTTAATCGGCGATTTTTGTCGCTACAAACGGGGGAAACGAAAGTTTCCCCCGTTTTGTTTTTGCTCTTTTTCGGGTATCGTTCGGTTTTGAAAGGAAGTTTCAATGACAATCATACAAAAAGATTTTTTGGATTTGGATCTTTTGCCCAAGGGCGAACTTGAGAAGATTATTGCTCTTGCCCATAGGTTGAAGGAAAAACCGCATGCCTATTGTCCGATGAAGGACAAAACGTTGGCGCTGATTTTTGAAAAGCCGTCGACGCGGACGCGCGTGTCCTTTGAAGTGGGCATGCGCCAGTTGGGCGGAAACGTGACGACCCTGTCGGGCGCCGAGCTTCAATTGGGCCGGGGCGAAACGATTGCCGATACGGGGCGCGTTCTGTCGCGGTATGTGGATATCATCATGATCCGCACGTTCGATGAATCGACGATGCGCCAGTTGGCGGACGGCGCATCGGTTCCCGTCATCAACGCGTTGACGAACCAATCGCATCCGGGCCAGGTCGTCGCCGATCTGATGACGGCGGAAGAGCGGTTGGGCAGCCTGAAAGGCAAGAAGGTCGTTTGGTTCGGCGACGGCGACAACAATGTGTTGACCAGTTGGATGCACGCGGCTCCAATTCTGGACTTTTCTTTGACCATCGTCTGTCCGCCCGAATTTGCGCCGCCCAAGGCGCTGTTGTCGCGTATGCAGAAAGCAGGGGCTGCGATTGCCGTGACGGCGGACATGAAGGCGGGCGCGGGCGCCCATGTGGTGCTGACGGACTGTTGGGTGTCGATGCACAACAGCGATGCCGGCGTTCGCGAGCGCATCTTGCAGCCATTTTGTGTTGACAATAATGTCATGGCCCGTGCGGATAAAAAGGCAATTTTTATGCATTGCCTGCCGGCGCACCGGAATGAAGAGGTGACGGATTCGGTTTTGGACGGAAGCCAATCGGCGGCGTGGGATGAAGCCGAAAACAGGCTCCATGCGCATAAAGCCATTCTGTGCTGGTGTTTGGGTTTCGATCCGACGCGTGCGGCAAAAGCTCGTTAATCGGCAGGGGAGCGGAGCATGGTAACTCAGGATATTCCGCCTCTTGCGCCGCGACCTTTGGGCGCGATCAATCTGTTGGGGGTGAGGACCTTGATCGACAAAGAGATTTCGCGCTTTATGAACGCCTCTTTGCAAACCGTTGTGGCTCCTGTCATCTCGACGCTTCTTTTCTTCGGTATGTTTGCGTTCGTTTTGGGGGGAGATTCTTCCCGCGGCGGTGTGACGCTATCCTTCCTTGTGCCGGGGCTTGTGATGATGGCGTTGGCTCAAAACTCTTTTATGAATACGGCCGGATCACTCGTTCTTTCCAAGCTTCAGGGCAACATTGTGGACGTGTTGATGCCGCCTCTGTCGTCGCTTGAATTGACGATCGGCTACGTCGTCGGCGGTGCCGTGCGTGGGCTTGTCGTCGGCGCTTTGTGCCTCGGCGCGCTTTCGTTTTTTGCTCCGGTGCATCTTTCTGACCTTTTCTTTGTTCTCTACTTCTCGATTTCCGGATCGGTCATGCTGGCGCTGATGGGGCTTATCTGCGGGATCTGGGCCGAAGATTTCGACGGCTTGATCGCGGTGCAAAGCTTCTTCATTATGCCGGCAACGATTCTTTCGGGGACGTTCTATACGCTCGATAGCCTACCGGAAGAATGGCGGCCTTTGTGTCTTTTCAATCCCTTCTTTTATATGATCGACGGCTTTCGCTACGGAATTATCGGCACGGCGGACAGCGTCATTCCTGTTGGAATGGTCTGCCTGCTTGTTGTAAACTTGGTCCTTCTTGCTGTCGCGTATGGCCTGTTTGAGAGCGGCTATAAACTGAAAGCCTGAACGATGGACAAATCTTCGATTATGATGCCTGTCTATAACGTGGCCAGAAAGAAGGAAGCATCGATATGAAAAAATGGCTCGGCTTTTTTTTATTGGGAATCGTGGCAGCTTGCGCCGGTGACGATGGGGTGGAGGCGCCTCCGGAAGAAGCGACGCCCGTTGTCGACGTGCGTACCGAGCACTTGATCTGTCCGCAGGTGGCGGTCATCCGCGAAGCGGAAGAAGCGGCTGATTTTGGCGGAAAAAAGGCCTCTCAAGAGAATCTCGTGGCCAAGGTCCGGTTGCGCCGCTTGATCGGCGATTGCGCTTACCGCAAGGAAACGGACGATCCGGATGAACCGACGGGCATTGACCTGTCTTTTATCTTGGATGCGGCGGCGATGAAGGGGGACGCTTTCAACGGAACCAAGGCGTTTTTCCCGTACTTTGTCGCCATCGTCGATCCTGCCGAAAACGTTGTGCGGCGCGAGCAGTTTGATCTGTCCTTTTCCTTTTCAGGAAACAACCGTCTTGTCGAAAAGGAAGAACGTTTGCATGTCTTTATTCCTCTGCCGCCCGAGAGCCTTCTTCAAGGCCCGACGTACCGGGTGCTGATCGGCCTTCTTAAGCCGCCCTCGCCGGGAGCGGATCAGATGTCAAAAAGTTCCGACGACAAGTAACGTTCGGCCGTATCGGGAAGAAGGGCGACGATGGTTTTGCCTTTCGTTTCGGGCCGTTTGGCCCAGCGGATGGCGGCCGCCACGGCCGCGCCCGAGGAAATGCCCGCCATAATGCCTTCCTGACGCGCCAGACGGCGCGCGAAGACCAGCGATTCGTCGTCGCCGATGTCCATGATTTCGTCCAAAATCGATCGGTCGAGAATAGAAGGGACAAAGTTGGCGCCGATGCCCTGAATTTTATGGGGCCCCGAGGTTCCTTTTGTCAAAACCGGACTGCTTGCCGGTTCGGCTCCGATGATGTGGATCGCGGCGTTGTGGGCTTTAAGGCCTTGAGCGACGCCTTGAACGGTGCCGCCCGTGCCGATACCGGCGGCGAAGGCGTCGACATGGCCTTGCGTGTCGGCCCATATTTCCTCGGCCGTCGTTTTGACATGAGCGGCGGGATTGGCCGGGTTGTCGAATTGTTTGGCCATGATGGAGCCTGGCGTTTGGCGAACGATCTCTTCCGCCTTTTTGACCGCGCCGCCCATACCGTCGGCCGCAGGGGTCAGAATGATCTTGGCGCCCAAAAAGGCCAGCAATTTGCGCCGCTCAAGCGACATATTTTCCGGCATGGTCAAAATCAGCTTGTATCCTTTGACGGTGGCGATGAAGGCCAAGCCGATGCCGGTATTGCCCGATGTCGCTTCGACGATGGTGCCGCCCGGCTTGAGAATGCCTTTTTGCTCGGCGTCGTCGATCATGCTCATGGCGGCGCGGTCTTTGGATGACGCCAGAGGGTTGAAAAACTCAAGCTTGGCAAGGACGGTCGCATGGCATCCTTCGTCTTTGGCCAGCGCGTTCAGTTTTACGAGCGGCGTTCCGCCGATGGTTTCCGTAATATCGTTGTAAACTTTACCGCGCGCAGAAAACGTTAAGGGCATAGCGAAACCTCATTAAAGGCGTATGAAAACGCCGTCAATGTCGCGCCGTTGACGCGGTATGGCAATCTTTTTTTAAGAACCGTCGGAAAAAGGCGCCTTAAAGTTTAAGCTCTTCCGGTTTAGCGCCAGCTCGTCTGGTTGAACGATGTTCTTTGACTGTATGTTGTGCGTTGAGGTTTTGTTCAATAAGCGCGGAGACTTTTTCAAGAAGGAAAGGAAAGCCCGTATCCGGAGTGAACCCGCTATCACGGTTGATGTGTTTTGCGCCCGGAATACAGAAAATGGAGGCCCCAAGGGCTTCGGCCATCGGGCGCGACTGTTCAGGAGGAACGTCCTGATCATTGTTTGAAACAATCACCCATCTGTTTCTTCCGTTGACCCCTTGTTGGGCTTTTTTGACGAACTCGGGCGTCATAGGTTTGTAAAACGTGGACAGGCCGGGTTCGCATTCAAGCAAGTTAATATCTCCGGCAACAGGGCAAACGCAGAAAAGACCCAGAAGCTTTTTTTCTTCAAGGGCCATCTGGTGCGCTGTGTGAACGGCCATCGCGCCGCCGAGGCTGTGCCCGATGACGATTGTTTTTTCGGGGTCAAGCCCTTTCAGGCATGCCTCAACACCGCCCGTCCATTCGTTGAGCGTCTGATAATCGTATGAACCGAGTTTTTCCGGTGTGTTGCCGTCATACATATCCCGAATGCCGTCCGCGGGTACTTTTGTGGGAAGCTGGGGAACGAAGGTTCGACATCCTTTGGCCTGCAACTGCCGTGCGAGCCATCCGTACCAGCTTTTTTCGGGAAAACCGTCGACGCCGTGAAGAATCACGACGGTGATGCCGTTGAATTTGTCATCAGTGGGGTTGGTTTCTTCAATCTTCGTATAAGCTTGGGTCATGAAATGAGGTCCCCAATAAGAAATTTAATAAAAAACGAGCCCGTTTAATACGTCGGACACTGTATCGCCGAAGTTACTAAGAAGTAATAAAAAGCTCAAATAAAAACACCCTTTTTACAAAAAAGTACCGATTTTAACCCTTAACACGCCCGGGTCAGGGCGACGACGAGGTCTTCGGCGGGAATGGACTGGTCCATCTCGCGCGAGGGGGTGTCGGATTTGGGTTTGCCGACGACTTTGGCCGGAACGCCTGCCACGGTGGTATGAGGCGGAACCTCGCTAAGAACGACACTTCCCGCCGCCACGCTCGATCCTTCGCCAATTTTGATGTTGCCCAAAATTTTGGCGCCGGCGCCGATCATGACGCCCCGGCCGATTTTGGGGTGCCGATCGCCGCGTTCCTTGCCCGTGCCGCCCAGCGTGGTGCCGTGGAGCATGGAGACATTGTCTTCGACGACAGCGGTTTCGCCAATCACGATATTATGCGCGTGATCCAACATGATGCCTTTGCCGATTTGCGCGGCGGGGTGGATGTCGACGCTGTAAAGAACGCTGCTTCGGTTTTGAAGGTACAGGGCCGTATCGTGCCGGTTGTTTTCCCAGAACCAGTGGGCGAGGCGGTGAGTCTGAAGGGCGTGGAATCCCTTAAAATGCATGAAGGGATAAAGAATGTTCGTTGCGGCGGGGTCGCGTTCGGTCACGGCGATAAGATCGGCGGCAGCGGCAACCAGAAGAGACGGATCTTTTTTATAAATGTCGCAAAAAAGGGACGCGAGCTTGCGAGAAGAACCGTACGCAACAATTTGTTCGCGCGAAAGAATCCGAGCAAGACTGGCATCGAAGGAAGAGGCCTTCAAAACCGTTTTTTGTGTCAGGCGCTTCAGAAAAGCATCCTGACGCGCAACGGTTTCGGCCGAGGTGCGTATCAGCTGCCAAACGCGATCGACAAGGGCGCGATCCTGTTCGGATAAGGTATGATTGAGTGACGTTTTTTTCATCGTGTTTCCCATGTGTTCGCTTGTTAACAAAGGCGTTTTGCCAATTTCCTCGCAAACAAGGCCTGCGAGAGGCTCAACGAAAGCGTCAACAGCGACATAAAAACATGGGAACCTTCCTTGAAAAGCATAATGGACCATTACGGTATTGATTTAGTCCGCGCCCGTCAAGTAAAGCTTCAACTTACAGGGCAGATAGTGCAAAATCACTAAGAGACTCAAGTCATTAAGCGTATACTTACGAACGATGCACAAACTTACGGATATCGAAGCCGCGGCCGAATTGGCGGATCTAGCGCGGCAAATAGCGCGTCATGACGTCGCGTACCATCAAAAGGATGCGCCGGAAATTTCGGATGCCGCCTATGACGCCTTAAGACAGAAGTATAAGGCGTTGCTGGAAGCGTTTCCTCATCTGCGGCCTGAAAACGATCCGGAAACGCGTGTCGGGGCGGCCCCGGCACTTGGATTTGGCAAAGTCACCCATGCCATTCCGATGTTGTCGTTGGCGAATGCCTTTTCCGATGAAGATATTCAGGAGTTTGTCGAACGGCTTCGGCGGTTCCTTCACCTGTCCGAATCCGAAGCCGTTGTTTTTGTGGCCGAGCCGAAAATTGACGGGTTGTCCTGTTCGTTGCGATACGAGAAGGGGCAGTTGACCGTGGCTGCCACGCGCGGCGACGGAACGACGGGAGAAAACATCACCGAGAACGTTCGGACCGTCGCAAGCGTGCCAAAAAAGATCGAGGGACGCGTTCCGGATCTAATCGAGATTCGCGGCGAGATTTATATGGAGCGGAAGGATTTTTTCGCTCTCAATGCGCGGAGGGAAAAAGACGGCGAGGCTTTATTTGCCAATCCGCGCAACGCGGCGGCGGGAAGCGTTCGTCAGCTTGATCCGAGCGTGACGGCGAAAAGGCCGCTTCGTTTTTTCGCTTATGCCGTGGGTGAAGGAGACGGCCTTCCTTTTACGACTCAGGAAGATTTGAGAAAAGCTCTTCGCGCATGGGGGTTCAAGCTGAACGAGCCCTCGCGTTTATGCGAGGGGACCGATGCCTTGCTGGCGTTCTATCGTGCGCTTGAAGAGAGCCGCTATGAATTACCCTTCGATATCGATGGGATCGTCTACAAGGTCAATCGCATGGATTGGCAAAAGCGTCTGGGCTTTGTAAGTCGGTCGCCTCGATGGGCGATCGCCCATAAATTTGCGCCGGAACAGGCCGAGACGAGGCTTAAGGCCATTCGTATTCAGGTTGGAAGAACAGGAGCGTTAACCCCTGTTGCCGATTTGGAACCCGTGACGGTTGGCGGCGTGGTCGTTAGCCACGCTACGTTGCATAACGAAGATGAGATTAAACGCAAGGACATCCGCGAAGGCGATCTTGTGCGCATCCAAAGGGCCGGTGATGTGATTCCGCAGGTGGTTGCGGTCGATTTCAAGAAAAGGCCGGAAGGTTCGACCCCCTTCGTTTTTCCCGATCATTGTCCCGAATGCCAGTCTTTGGCGGTGCGCGAGGAAGGCGAAGCCGTACGACGCTGCACCGGGGGGCTGATTTGTCCGGCCCAAGCTGTCGAAAGGTTGCGTCATTTTACGAGCCGCCAGGCTTTTAATATCGAAGGCTTGGGTGAGAAACGTGTGCGCGAGCTTTGGGCGGACGGGCTGATCCGATCTCCGGCGGATATTTTCAAGCTGAAAGAGCATGAGGATGCCTTGAAAACGCGCGAAGGATGGGGCGCCAAATCCGTCGAGAATTTGCTCAAGGCAATCGAAGCGCGGCGCACGATTGCGCTTGAGCGGTTTATTTACGCGTTAGGAATTCGGCAGATCGGCGAAGCAACGGCTAAGCTTTTGGCCCGCCACTATGGAACCCTTGAGGCTTGGGTCGACGCTATGAATAAGGCTCAGAACGACCAATCGCCCGCGCGGCACGACCTTGAGTCCATCGACCAGATCGGCCCCCTTATTGCTGAAGGCCTCGTTCAATTCTTTTCTGAACCGCATAATCGTGATGTTTTGGAAAGCTTGGCCGCCCAACTCGTTGTTGAGCCGCACAAAAAGGTTTCGTCCAAGAAGGAATCGATTCTGGCCGGAAAAACAGTTGTTTTTACGGGAACATTGGCTACCATGAGTCGCGCCGAGGCCAAAGCGAAAGCGGAAAGCTTGGGGGCCAAAGTTTCCGGTTCCGTCTCATCGAAAACGGACTATGTTATCGTTGGCGCCGATGCCGGAAGCAAGGCCGATAAGGCTCGTCGGTTGGGTGTCGTTTTGTTGGATGAAGAGGCTTGGCGGGCGTTGTGAAGCGTTTGCGGTTTTGTCTTGGGACCGTTTTTTAAGAGAGTAGGGAGAGAATCTTTGGTTCTTGACGGAGAAATTTATCAGGCGGACCTTTGGTCAAAGCAAGCTCTTGAGCGATTGCTACGTGACGGACTTCCTCCGACACCGCGCAACTATGCTGTTTGCTATGAGTATATGTCGGGCCGCAATTTTGCTTTGACCCAAGCTTTCGACAAAGCGTCGGCAAACGGCAAACTGACGCAACAGCAGTGCGACGAGATTTATTACAAGTACGTTCTTTTCGACGACGAGAAAGCCTTCCTCCAAGAGGCGGACAGGACCATTTCGGCCGAGCTTGAAAAGGTTCTGAAACTGTTGAGCCAGTCGGCTAAGGAGACCGGTCATTTCGGCGAAGATTTGGATACGTTCTCCGGGAAGTTGTCTTCTGCCCCGTCGCTTGAGACCCTGCGGGACGCGGTTTGCAAGATGGCCGAAGAGACCCAATTCGTCGTGGCGCAAAACGCCAAGCTTCAGGAAGAACTGGCCGAGACGTCGGAGCAACTGACCCTTGTGCGCAGCGACGTCGACCGTGCGCATCGCGAGGCACAGATCGACGCCTTGACGGAGGTCGGAAACCGGAAGTTCTTCGATGCCGAGATTGGTCGGCTTCTGACGGATGTGCGGGAAAACGGAACGACGGTTTCCTTACTGATGGTGGACATCGACTGGTTCAAAAAATTCAACGATCGGCATGGCCATCTTGTTGGCGATCAGGTTTTGCGCCTTGTGGCTAAAACGCTGGTCGAGAATTTAAAGGGGCGTGATATCATTGCGCGGTACGGAGGCGAAGAGTTTGTGATCCTTCTTCCCGACACACGGGTTGAGGACGCTGAGCGTGTGGCCGAGCATTTGCGCGTGAGCCTTGCGACCAAACAGATTACAAAGCGTGGCTCGAATGAGGTCGTTGGCGCGGTGACGATTTCGATCGGTGTTTCCGAATATAAGCTCGGGGACGAGGGCGAGGCGCTTGTGGCGCGCGCGGATAAAGCCTTATACGAAGCCAAACAAACGGGACGCAATCGTGTTGTTGCCATAAGGGCATAAAGGGGAAGAGACGTGCTCAATCGTCTTTGTTATCCATGTCCTGTATGCGCTCATGACAGCCGCCCTTTCGATGTTGTCGATTTCAACAAATCGTGCCTTGAACAGCATGGAACGGCGCTGCCGTTATCAGGAGAGCCCGTTTATTATTTTTTCTGTCCGACCTGCGGCTTTACCTTTGCGCCCGAACTTTGTGCGTGGCCTTGGGAGATTTTTGAGAGAAAGATTTATAATGAAGACTATGCTGCGGTCGACCCCAGTTTTCGGATGAAAAGGCCTCATCAAAATCATGAAATTTTGACAGGTTTGTTTTCAAAGTCCAAAGGACGGATACGTCATCTCGATTTTGGGGGCGGAAACGGCTTTCTTTCGAAGCTTCTTAAAGAGTCGGGATGGGATACCCAATCGTATGACCCCGTCCTTGATAAAGGCGTTCGTCCAGAGGATCTTGGGCAGTTTGATCTTGTTACGGCCTTTGAGGTTTTTGAGCATGTCCCCGATGTCAACGAGCTTATGGGCCGTTTGAAGGCGTTGTTGAAGCCCTCCGGTCTTATTTATTTTTCGACGATGCTGTCCGACCGGGATATTGTGCCGGGGAAACGGTTGACATGGTGGTACGTTGCGCCCAGAAATGGGCATATCAGTCTTTTTTCGATGAAGAGCTTGGCCGTGCTTGCCGGAAAATTCGATCTTAACTACAAGCCTCAGGATAACCGGGCCCATTTTTTGTGGTCGTCGTTGCCTGATTGGGCGGCGGGCGTTGTCTGATGGCGGAAAACATATTGACGACCGTTGCGGAAAATCCTTCGCCCCCGACTTATCTCGATGCCTTGAACCCGGCCCAGCGCGCGGCGGTTGAGGCCTTAGACGGTCCCGTCCTTGTTCTTGCGGGGGCGGGGACAGGGAAGACGCGTGTGCTGACAACAAGGCTTGTGCATCTTTTGGCGACGGGGCGCGCGTTGCCCTCGCAGATTTTGGCCGTGACCTTTACGAACAAAGCGGCGACCGAGGTCCGCGCGCGTGTGGCGGCGATGTTGGGCCGGTCGGTCGAAGGCTGGTTTTTGGGCACGTTCCATGCTCTTGCCGCGCGGCTTTTACGCCCTCATGCCGAACGGGTGGGGTTAAAGCCCAACTTTACGATTCTGGACGAGGACGACCAACTTCGGCTCGTTAAACAGCTTTTACAGGCCGAAAACATCGACGATAAAAAAAATCCTCCGCGAGAAGCCTTGGCTTTTATCAGCCGGTGGAAGGATCGAGGCCTTTGTCCGTCCGACGTTTCGCAGGAAAAGTCCTCGTTTGCCGGCGGCAAAATGCCCAAACTCTATGCGGCGTATCAGGAGCGTTTGTTGGCCTTGAATGCCTGCGATTTTGGGGATCTTTTGTTGCATCATCTGACCATCCTGAAATCGCATCCGGATATTTTGGCCGAAGCCCATCGTCGATTTCATTTCATTCTTGTGGACGAATACCAAGACACGAACACGGCCCAATATTTGTGGCTTCGGCTTTTGGCGCGCGGCCACCGAAACATTTGCTGCGTGGGCGACGAGGATCAGTCCATTTACGGATGGCGCGGCGCGGAGGTCGGAAACATTCTGCGCTTCAGCGACGATTTTCCCGGTGCGACGGTCATACGCCTTGAACAGAATTACCGTTCGACGGGGCACATTCTCGCGGCCGCGTCGCATTTGATCGCCCACAACACCATGCGGTTGGGCAAAACGTTGTGGTCGTCGGCCGAACAGGGCGAGCCTGTGCGCGTTCAGGTTTTGTGGGACGGTCAGGAAGAAGCGCGCTGGATTGCGGACGAGATCGAGGATTTTCAGCGCAAGGGCGTATCGCTGAACGCGATCGCCATCATGGTGCGGGCCGGGTTTCAGACGCGTGCGTTCGAAGAGCGTTTTATCCAGGTTGGTCTGCCGTACCGGGTTC
Organism: Alphaproteobacteria bacterium; assembly: GCA_028690155.1. Taxonomy (GTDB): domain Bacteria; phylum Pseudomonadota; class Alphaproteobacteria; order UBA9219; family UBA9219; genus CAIXLI01. The sequence goes on from JAQVBU010000012.1 coordinate 25,625, forward strand.
TTGTCGGCGCGCGGTTTTACGAAAGGGCGGAAATCCGCGACGCGTTGGCCTATCTGCGTCTTCTTGTAACGCCTGAAGACGACTTGGCCTTCGAGCGCATTATCAACGTGCCCAAACGGGGTGTCGGCCCGGCGGCGCTTCAGCAGGTGCATGCGTTCGCGCGCGCCGAGAAGATTTCGCTTATGGAGGCATCGGCGCGTCTTGTTGAAACGGACGAACTGAAGCCAAAGCTTCGGCAAACGCTCCGCCTTTTCGTCGAAGGGTTCGTGCGGTGGCGTTCCGCGCTCCAGAATCTTCCGCATGCCGAGGTGGCGCAAATCGTGCTCGACGATTCGGGCTATACCGGCATGTGGCAAGCGGATAAATCACCTGAAGCGCCGGGGCGGCTTGAAAACCTAAAGGAATTGATCGGCGCGATGGCCGAATTCGATACGCTGCCTGCGTTTTTGGAGCATGTCAGTCTTGTTCTTGAAGTCACCGAAAACACACAGGCTGAGCAAGTCAGTCTCATGACGTTGCACGGCGCCAAAGGACTCGAATTTTCGATCGTTTTTCTTCCGGGATGGGAGGAAGAAATTTTTCCTTCCCGCCGGGCGCTTGATGAAAACGGAACGGCGGGACTTGAAGAGGAGCGCCGTCTTGCCTATGTCGGAATCACGCGGGCGAAGGAACGCGCCGTCATATCCTGCGTGACGAGGCGGTTTCTTTATGGAAGCTGGGTCAATGCGCTTCCGTCACGTTTTTTGGACGAGCTTCCGGATCAGCATGTTTTGCGCGCGTCGACGGTGGGCAACGGCATCGTGATGGGCGGAGGCGGTTACCAAAGGGATAATACTAAGGCGGAACGTATTCCGCCTTTGTGGGAGCAGCTTCGGGCGGGACGGTCGCTATCCAGAAGGAAGGGAGCCTTTCAGATCGAAGGGCGCGCGGTTGAGGTTTCGTCGCCGCATAAGCCGGATGGATTCCATGTAGGCGACCATGTCGTTCATGGAAAATTCGGTAAGGGGGTTGTGCGCCGGGTTGAAAACGACAAACTTGAAGTGCTTTTCGAACGCAAGGGCGCGTTGAAGGTTCTGGCCCGATTCGTATCAAAAGAAGGCTAAAAACAATCTGAAAATTAAGCATATTCTTCTTTTGTTTTTGAAAAAAACAAAGGCCTTGCATCCAATAAGATGAAACAAAAAACGGCGCTTGAAACAAAACAAGGGCCTCTCTAAGATTAACAATATATTATTTCTGTATGGGCCCATTTGATACCGATTTGGTCGGGGGGATTTTATGAAAAACAGCGTGTCGCCCCAAGAATTAAAAGATAACTACCTGCGTTATCTTCCGTTTTATCTTTCGTTGATGAACTTGTTTCTGACGGCGAAGAAGGACAACAAAGATTTTGTGGGCCTCCTTGACGACGAGCAGTTTATCGCTTTTCTGGAAATGATCGGCTTCTGGACGTCCAATGAAGCATCGACATTCCGCCGCGTCGTTCAGAATCCTGAAGGGAGCGAGGCGGTTAAGAACTTTATGGAACCGCAAGCCTACAAGGATCTTTGTGCTGTTTCAAAGGAAGATCATAACGCTTTTGGGGCGATGCTTGCGCTTTATGCCGATAATAAAGCGGCCGTTCAGTCAGGCCTTCATGCCGATCATCAATCGGTTGTTCAGCCTGGGCTTCTTTATCGTTGGAAAGGCGCGGCAATGGAAATTGCCACAAGTGCCGCCTTGGGTATGACGGTTAGCGCGGTGGCGCGTTATGGCCTGACGATGGCCGTGGGAAGCGCGGCTCTTCCTCTTGTTGCCGTGTCGGCGGTTGGCGGGGCTGCGGCCGGTGGGGCGGTGGCGGCGTATCGGACACATAAAGAGAATGCGCGTCTTAACGAGGAAGAAAAAGACTATCAAAAGAAGAACGGCCGTTCGTTAACGGGCGATTTGGTGTCTCATTTCGTTGCCTTGAAGAACGAGCACCGAGAGAAAGAACAAAAACTGGCCGAGGCCGTTGGCAAAGCTCCTGACGACAAAGTCAAGGCGGAGATGGAGAAGGCTCTTCTGGCCTTAAGAAAGCACCATGCGGCGCTTGAGAAAAAGCAGGCGCAGTTGATTGAAAAGAGGACGACCCCGAAAAGCTCTCTTCGCGCTGTCGCGCGTGGGGCGGCTTTGGGCGCTGTTTTCGGCGCCTTCGGCTTTTTGGTGATGGACGGGATTATCGCTAATTTTACCCCCTCAACGACCGCAGGGGCGGACGTAGTCCCCTCGACTACCGATACAGCTTTATCATCCACGACAAACGCAACCGCCACAACCACAACGCCTGTGACAAATGTCTACAACATCTACATTGTCGATTGTCGTCACAGCGGTTGTTTTTCGCATGGCCCAAAACTTTTTTCGTTTGGGGGATCGACGTTTGCTCCTCCTGACGGATGCGGGGGGGGCTATCACCATGGCGGCTATGGTCCCCATCACAGATACAGCTGGCCCACCCGATGCCCAAGTATTTTTGACGAGAATCACTACAGGTCGTTTACGAGCCACCGGCCATCAGGTTGGCACCCCTCGCACGGTCGCGGCTTTATAACCTGTCGCATTGGCTGATTGACCGGACTTTCTAGATTTTTTTCCCTTCTTCAAGGGCGTTTTCGGCTTGCTGGATAAACTCGGCAAAGATGTCCGCGACGGGTTGGATCTTTTTGACCATACCGACGCTTTGTCCGGCCATGACCGATCCGTTTTCGATGTCGCCTTCGATAACGGCGCGCCGCAAAGCGCCTGCCCAGAACTGCTCGATCTCAAGCTGGGCTTGCTCGCGCGTTAAGGCGCCGCTTTCAAAAAGGGCGATAACATCGCGTTGTTTCTTGATAAAATTTTTGCACCCTTCGTTGACCAACGCGCGCACAGGAATAACGAGGAAGCGTTCGTCAAGTTGGACTGAAGGCACGGCATCTCTTGCGGAGGCGCGGATGAACGCTTGTTTGAAATTCGGATGCGCGATGCATTCTTCCGCGCAGACGAAACGCGTTCCCAATTGAACGCCCGCGGCGCCCATAGCTAAATACGAAACCATCATATCGCCGCAGCCGATGCCCCCCGCGACGAAAACGGGCACGTCATGCAGGAAGGGCAGGATTTCCTGAGCCAGCACGGAGGTGCTGACGGGGCCGATGTGTCCCCCGGCTTCCATGCCTTCGATGATTAACGCATCGGTGCCCATGCGCACGAGTTTCTTCCCAAGCGCCAGCGTCGGGGCGAAACAAAGAACCTTGGCGCCGCCGTCTTTGGCTTTTTTAAGGCATGGGGCCGGTGGAAGGCCTCCGGCAAAGACGATGTGCGAGACGTTTTCTTCTACGCAGACATCGACCAGCGCCTCCAAGGACGGGTGCATCGTGATCAGGTTAACGCCGAAAGGTTTTTTTGTAAGGGCTTTCGTGGCTTGGATTTCTTTGCGGAGAAGGGGCGGCTCCATCGAACCGCAAGCCAGCGTTCCGAATCCTCCTTTATTCGATAGGGCGGCGACGAGCGTGTGTTCGGAAATCCAGCTCATCCCTCCGCCCATAATGGCGAAGTCCGAACCGAGAAAGGCGCAGCCGCGCCCCCATAAGTTTTGAAGAGAGGTGCTTACCATGGAAGACATTGCCCATCATAGTTGAAGAATTGTCCCGTTTGGTCAAGCGTCAAAGCTTGAATGACGGTCGCAAGGGATGCGGCGCTTTCTTCAGGCGCTAGGTCGCCATCGGGGCCTCCCATATCGGTTTTGACCCAACCGGGGTGAAGGCAGGCGACGATCGTTTTTTGCTTGGCTAGCGTCACAGAGAGGCTCTTTGCGGCCGCATTCAAAGCGGCCTTGCTTGAACGATAAGCCAGATCGCCCTCGCGCCGGATTCTTGCGATTGAGCCCATGCAGCTTGAGAGGAAAATGACCTTCGAGGGAACGGTGGCAAGATTTCCGCAAAAAGCTTCGGCGACGAGAATTGGGCCGATGCTGTTCGTTCGGAAGACGTTCAGCCACGCCTTGGGGTCGATCGAGCCGAAACGTTGCGACGGATCGTTGTCCGAAGCCGTTAAGGAGCCGTCGGCGCCTGAAAAGACGCCGGCGGCATGAATCAAAAGATCGAGGGCAATGCCGTTAAGTTTTTCTGCCAAGGCGTTAATGCTTGCAGGAACGTCGATATCGATCGTTTCGATACGAAGCGCGGCTGACTCGTTTGCCAAGGCCAGAAGCTCGGGGGCTTTTTCAGGGGCGCGGCATCCGGCAATGACAGGGCGTCCTTGTGAGAGATAACGCTTTGTCAGGGCAAGGCCAAGACCACGACTTGCGCCGACGATGAAAACAGATGAAGTCGTTGTGCTCATGCCTTCCCAACAATTTCCGTTTCCGCAGGGTCGGCACAGCCTTTCTCGGCGTGAATTTTTTCCAGCGTGGTTTCGACGTGGCGGCTGAAGGCATAATCCGCTGGACGTTGGCCGGACAAATCGATATCGGGCACCATGGGACCTTCGGTTCTGACGCCAAAAAGCGCGAGTTTCAGAAGCTTCAGGGGGTGCGCGAACGCGTCGTCGGCCGCCGTGGGTTCATAACCGCAATGGACCATGCAATTGGCGCATTTTTCGTATCGGCCGGTGCCGTATTGATCCCAATCCGTATTGTCCATAAGCTCGCGGAAGCTTTTGGCATAACTTTCGCCGATCAGATAACAAGGGCGCTGCCAACCGAAAATATTCCGTGCCGGAATGCCCCACGGCGTGCAGGTGTAGGTTTGGTTTCCGGCCAGAAAGTCCATGAAGAGGGGGGACTGGCTGAAGCGCCATTTGGGTCTTCCCGCCTGCATGCTTTTTTTGCCAAGCCGGAAAAGCTCGCGGAACATTTTTTTGGTCGCTTCGCGAGTCAAGAAATGGTCCTGATTGGCGGCGCGTTCATAGGCATAACCCGGCGACACGGTTATGTCTTCGAGGCCGATGGCCATCATATGATCGAAAAAGGCCGCCGTGCGTTCGGGGACGGCGTTGTTGAAAAGCGTGCAGTTGATTGTGACACGGAAGCCTTTGGCCAAGGCTGTTTTGATAGCCGCCTCGGCACGTTCATAGGCGCCATCCAAACAAACCGCGCGATCATGCTCCTCTTTCAGACCGTCAAGATGGACGGAGAAGTTAAAATAAGGGGAGGGGCTAAAAAGATGAATTTTTTTCTCAAGGATTTGCGCATTGGTACACAAGGTGACGTACTTTTTCTTTTCGATCAGCCGTGTGACAATTTCTCCTATTTCATGATGGAGAAGGGGTTCGCCACCAGGAATGGACACGATGGGGGCGCCGCATTCGTCAACGGCGTCCAGACATTCCTGAACGGACATGCGTTGGTTCAGGATTTCGGCCGGATAGTCCACTTTCCCGCAGCCCTGACAGGCAAGGTTGCATCGGAACAGAGGTTCGAGCATCAGAACGAGAGGAAAGCGTTTATTCCCTTTCAGTCTTTGCTTAATAATATAAAGGGCGACATCAAACTGCTGACGAAGAGGAACGGACACGGGGGAACACTCAAGGGGTTAAAGGTGAAAAAGGGTTAGAGCTTATAACGCGTTCATCTTTTACGGGTCAATTCTTGAAACGAAAAAAGTAAAGCAGACCCGCCGTGGTTTCGTTAGAAAGACACGCGATAACAGGCTGTTGGAAAAGGAGAAAATGGCTCCCTGGGACGGGATCGAACCGCCGACCCGGTGATTAACAGTCACCTGCTCTACCGCTGAGCTACCAGGGAATCGCGGCTATGTATAATGGTCTAACCCTCGAAGCGCAACAGCGTAATTTCACTGAAATATAATAATTTTTGCCGTTTTCTTTGTTTGAGCCAATTTCTTTCTTCCAAGAGGTTTGGAAAATACGAACCGCCTCCCATTCCTATACCTAAGGAACACTTTTTTTAAAAAAAAGGAAGCCGTGCCTTTGTTTCATCCTTGCAACAAGGTTAAAAACCGATAGACTTCCGTCTGTTATACATCCCCCGCGATTCGCAAAGATTTCCCAGTTGAGAGAAAACGATGGCTGAAGAGACTGAGGTTAATGCTGATCCATCTATGGAGGAGATTCTTGCCTCGATTCGGAAAATCATTTCGGACGATAAGCCTGCTGAGGATTCGGCGGAACAGCCCGAAGAACCGAAAGAGCAAGAGGATGTTCTGGAATTAACTCAGATAATTCAAGAAGATGGTTCTGTGGAAGAGGCCGAAGAGCCCCCTCCGGAGGAACCATCGGTAGCGGAGCCGGAACCAGAGCCGGAGCCTGTGTCGCCAGCTGAGCCTTTGGTTTCAGATGATGTCGTCACGTCAGCGGCTTCGACGCTTTCGTCTCTTGCCAATACGGTCGAGATCGAGCGTCTCGCGTCAGCGCCAGGCAGCGCAACCCTTGTCGGCAACAGCCGTCGTACGCTTGAAGATATGGTGATTGAACTTATGAGACCGTTGCTCAGGGATTGGCTTGACAAAAATTTGCAGACTGTCGTTGAGTGTTTGGTTCAGAAGGAAATTGATCGCATTTCAAAGAAAAGCTAGTTCCGCCTTTCTGTCAGGCGCTTTTTTGGGATGTCCTTTTTTTAGTGAAGAGTCTGACCGAAGCGAATGGTTTCGGATTCGGCTGTGTTCAGGCGTTCCGAAATATTCGAAATTTCCTGTTGCAGGTGCAGCCCGGCTTGAGCAAGGGCGCGAATTTGCTCATTATGGCTGTCTTGCTGTTTTTGAAGCCGTGCGATGGCTTCGGCCATGTGTTGAGTTGAGTTGATTTGTTGCCGTGCCGTTTCGCTGAGGGTTGTTGAAACAGCATCTCTCAGTTTGCGCAGCCATAAAACGGCGACAAAGACAAACCCCGCCGCTGAAAGAGCGACCATTCCGGAAAAAAGAAAAAAGAGGTTAGAAATCATGGTAAGCCTCGCCAAGAAAAAAATTGTACCATGCCGCAAAGAAAAAAGGAAAAAGAACTTATCTTTTCAAGTCCTTGATAATCAACAAACGGGATTTCCCTCCCGCCAGTTTGGCGCGATAGACCTGAAGGCTTTCAATAATGCGTTGAATGTAATTTCGCGTTTCCGGCACAGGGATAAGCTCGATCCAATCAATGGGATCAACGTGGGGCGACCGGGGATCTCCGAACACATCCATCCAATTTCTGACACGATTGGGCCCGGCGTTGTAGCTAGCGAGCGCCAAGATGTAGGATCCGTCAAAACGCTTAAGTTGCTTGGCGACGAAGGATGTTCCAATTTGAACGTTGTATTCCGGCGTATGCAAATGTTTCTTTTTATACTTCAGGCCTATTTTTTGGCAAATATCCCGGGCCGTATGAGGCATAAGCTGCATCAGCCCTCGAGCACCGGCCGGGCTGATCGCTTTTGGATTGAAAAGACTTTCCTGACGGATAAGCGAATGAATGAAGGCTTGTTCCGGCTTGTCGGGCAATTGTGTTGAGATAAGGGGAAACCCTCCGTTTTGAACAAGCATGTTTTTTTGATTGGCGGCCTTGACCGCCAAAATGCCAAGATCCGGACGGTGGATGAGCGTTGCCACGTCGGTCAGAAGAACGAATTCGGATCGTTTCGTCGCGGCTTCGGTTGCCGCCAGAAAAAAAGTTCGCGCTTGATCCTTTTGGCCGATTTTGGTCAAACGCAAGATCGCGCGGATGTTGTCTCGGTTAAAAAAGGCGGTGCGAAAGGCTTCGGGAATAGCGGGGTCTTTTTGGGCGGTTAGGGTGGGCGCGGCATAGATGCGCGTTAAAGCCAACTGGCCGTAAAAGGTGGTGTTGGAAACAGCGGCGTCTTCGTAGGCTTGTTCGGCTTCCAGTTTGTTGCCCAAGACTTCGTAGGAGCGACCGAGCCAATACGCGCCGCGTGCGCGTGAAATGGGGGTCGAGGCGGTATCGTAAAGAGCCTGAAAATGGCCAAGGGCGAGATCGGGCCTTTTCAGAAAACGCAGCGCCAGCCAGCCGCTCATGAATTCGGCATCGACCTGCGTGCGCGGCGACGTTTGTCCGTGCTGGGAGGCGAGACGGTAAGCAAGGGCATATTGCTTTTCTTCGATGGCGCGGCGGATCATGATGGCGCGTTGCGACCACCACGCCTCCGGCTGTCCTAAAGAAGCGGGGGGATTAAGAAGAAGGGCATAGGCCGTTTTGTCGTCTTTGTGTTTGACGGCGTGCTTCAGGCGAAGATAAATCAGCCCCGGATCATTACGGGCGTCTTCCGGAACGCGGGAAAGCCAGAATGAGGCTCCTCTACGATTGTGCGCCATTTCAAGCCGGGCAGTGGCCAGAAGTCGTTTTGTGGTGTTGAGATAAGGAAACATGCGTCGGACTTGGCTTTTTTGATCGTCCCACAGAAGCCGGTCTGTTCTGTTCCACATATCGTTGTCGTTCAGGGCGGATGAGAAACGTTTATAGAAATCGGCTTGTTCAGCGCGGGAGAAGTTGTCTTCGACCCAGCGTTCGCGAATAAGAGCCAAGGCTTTTTTCTTTTGCCCTAATTTCTGAAGCGCATCGATGTTGCGATAAAACCCCTCAAGCATGATCGAAGGATGGTTGGTGAACCATGTCACAACCGAGCCTGGTTTAGCGCCGCGGGAGATTTTTTGTTCAGCAATCATCTGAATGTCGCGCAGTCCGGGCCAGGCCGGGTTGTCGCGCATGAAATGATCCAGTCGCTTAAAGGAATAGTGGTTTCCGGGCAAAGCCATGGCATAGCCGCGAAGAACCTTGTTCAGGATAGGATCGGGTCCTTTTTCGATAAGTTTTTCGAGCGTTGTGGCATTTCCCTTTTCCACGACGGCAAAGGCCCGGGCGTAATAGCTTTCGACCGTCTGCGTTTTCGCTTCCGCCCCAAAAAAGGGAAGAACGCCCAGAGCCAAAGTAAGAAGAAAAGAAAAAAGTCGCGGCATTTCTGTCGGAAAAAAGTTAAAAAGCAATCTTTTGATTAACAGATTCATACATGGACGCCAACCCTTGCGTCGGGTAAAGAGAAGAGCATGACCACGAAGGCTGAAGAACGCGCTCGGGCGCAAAAATACGTTTCCCTGAACCGCAGGGCACGCTTTGACTATTTTATTACGGATACGGTCGAAGCAGGCCTTGTGCTGGCCGGAACGGAGGTTAAGGCCTTGCGTACGGGGCAGGCAAGCATTCAGGAAGCGTTTGCGCAACCTAAAGAGGGGGATATTTATCTTTTGAATGCCTATATTCCCGAGTACAAACAGGCCGGAGACCATTTGCAGCACGAGCCTCGTCGGCCCCGCAAGCTTCTTTTGCATAAGCGTGAAGCGAACAAGATGATGGGCGCTGTGAAGAAACAGGGCATGACTTTGGTGCCCTTAGGCATCTTTTTTAACAAGCGTGGTCTTGCCAAAGTTGAAATAGGCCTCGCCAAGGGCAAGCAACAGCGTGATAAACGCGAAGCGATTAAAGAGCGTGATTGGAAACGCGATCAAGCCCGCCTTATGCGTGAATAAAATTAAGGTTAATATCCTGACCGTTTCCGCGTTGTTCCGTTAAGACCGTACGCATCCCTTGCCGCAGGTGACGCTAACAAAGGTCGGCTTTTTCGATGAGCTTAGTGCTTCACAACCGAGGCGCGGGTTTTGGTTTCTTTTGTCGGCGGCGTGGGCGGTTGAATCTCGGCGTTTTCGTCCCACTCAATAGGGGTAACCGGACGCACCAACGCGTGTTTCAAGACATCATCGACCGTGTCCATTGGGAGGATGCTCATGCCTTTCTTAACGTTGTCCGGAATTTCGGCAAGGTCCTTTTCATTTTCCTTCGGAATGAGGACGGTTTTAATGCCGCCGCGAAGAGCCGCCAGAAGTTTTTCCTTTAGTCCGCCGATGGGCAGGACGCGTCCGCGCAGTGTGATCTCGCCGGTCATGGCGACATCTTTGCGTACGGGGATGCCCGTCAGCACCGACACGATGGAGGTGACCATGGCCACGCCCGCGCTGGGGCCGTCCTTGGGCGTCGCGCCTTCAGGGACGTGGACGTGAATGTCTTTTTTCTCAAGCGTGGGCGGCTTGATGCCGAACGCGACCGAACGCGCCTTTACATAACTTTCGGCCGCTTGGACGGATTCTTTCATGACATCGCCCAATTTACCGGTCGTTATGATTTTCCCTTTGCCGGGCATGCTGACGGCCTCAATGGTCAAAAGCTCGCCCCCCACTTCCGTCCAAGCCAAACCCGTTGTCACGCCCACCAGATCTTGAGCTTCGATTTCGCCAAAGCGGAACCGCTTGACGCCCAAAAACTTCTCAAGATTGCGGCGTGTTACGTGGACCGATTTGACTTTGCCCGCGACGATTTCCTTTAAGGCCTTGCGTGCGATTTTAGCGATCTCACGTTCAAGGCTGCGAACGCCGGCTTCACGGGTATAGTAGCGAATGATATCGCGCAGGGCGTCCTCGGACATCGAGAACTCACTTTTTTTGAACCCATGCTCCTTCTTGATCTTGTGCATGAGGTGCTTTGACGCAATGGCTATTTTTTCGTCTTCGGTGTAGCCGGAAAGGCGGATGATCTCCATGCGGTCCAAAAGCGGCTGCGGCATTTTCAAGGTGTTGGCCGTACAGACGAACATCACATCCGACAAGTCGTAATCGACCTCAAGATAATGATCGTTGAACGTATTGTTTTGCTCGGGATCCAAAACTTCGAGCAAGGCCGATGACGGATCGCCGCGCCAGTCGGCGCCCAGTTTGTCGATTTCGTCCAGAAGGAATAACGGATTGGATGATTTGCCCTTCTTAAGGCCTTGGATGATTTTGCCGGGCATCGAACCGATATACGTCCGGCGATGGCCGCGAATTTCGGCTTCGTCCCGTACGCCGCCCAAGGACATGCGCACAAAGTTGCGACCCGTCGCATGCGCAATGGATTTTCCCAAGGACGTTTTTCCGACGCCGGGGGGGCCGACGAGGCATAAAATCGGCCCTTTAATCTTGTTCTGTCGTTGCTGGACGGCCAAATGTTCAAGGATGCGTTCCTTGACCTTGTCCAAACCGTAATGATCTTCATTCAAAATCTTTTCAGCGCTTTTAATGTCGCGCCGCACCCGGGTGCGTTGTTGCCAGGGGAGACTCAAAACCCAATCCAGATAATTGCGCACAACGGTGGATTCGGCGGACATGGGGCTCATGCTCCGGAATTTTTTGAGCTCAGCCAACGCCTTTTCGCGCGCTTCTTTGCTGAGCTTCTTGTCTTCGATCTGCGCTTGGTATTCATCCGCTTCGCTGCGACCGTCTTCGCCTTCGCCGAGCTCCTTCTGAATGGCTTTCATTTGCTCATTCAGATAGTAGTCGCGCTGCGTCTTCTCCATCTGCTTTTTGACGCGCGTGCGGATGCGTTTTTCTACCTGAAGAACGTCAATCTCGCCTTCCATAAAGCCGAAGATTGTTTCAAGCCGTTTGTTGATCGACGGTGTTTCAAGTAAAAGCTGTTTATCCGCTATTTTAAGTGCCAAATGTGCCGCGATCGTATCCGAAAGTTTTCCGGGGTCTTCAATCTGGTTGACTGTGACCAAAACCTCTGGCGTGATTTTCTTGTTAAGCCGGATGTATTGATCGAACTGACCAACCACGGCGCGGGCAATCGCATCCATTTCGCCGCGGTTGCCGACAAATTCCTCCACAGGTTCGGCGAAAGCCTGAAAGAACTCTTGATTTTTGGCGAACTGCGTCACCTTGGCCCGGTGGCTTCCCTCTACCAGAACCTTGACCGTTCCGTCCGGAAGCTTCAGCATTTGAAGCACGGTGCCGACTGTGCCCGTCGTATAAAGATCGTCACTTTGCGGATCTTCCTGGGTCGGGTTTTTTTGCGTGAGCATGAGGATATGCTTGTCATCCTGCATCACGTCTTCGAGCGCGCGCACGGATTTATCCCTTCCCACAAACAGGGGAACGACCATATAGGGAAAGACCACAATGTCGCGCAGCGGAAGAACAGGGTACAACGCGCCGCCAGAGGAAGAGGTGTCCATAAGGGCTCCTTACAAGCTATCTGAAACAAATCATATATGGTGTGAAGAGGGGATCATATCAAGGGGGAGAATACAAGGATTCCGAAGGGGTTGTGGATATTCCGTGTGTGGAAGGACGTTGCCGAAAAGCCTTCGTCTGATTTGCGAAAAAGTCGGGCTAACGCTCTAAATTTTCTAGGATAATACCAGAGCGTTACGTTTGTTTCGTTTTGGGGCGATTTTTTTTAAGGCTCTGTCCAACTTAGGGTTAATTCCCGAATTTTTATGCACGAGAGGGCTTCCGGCTTTTTTCATCGCGACAAGGATGGGCTCTCGGGACTGGGCGGCATTGTCAAACGCCATAAAGAAGTCGGCTTGCTCGGCGAACCAAGGGAGCTGATCAAGAGACCGCGCAAAGCTGTCTTTGGCTTTCTGAGGATCGACGGGATGTCCCCCTTTTTGAACACGTAGATGAATGCGAGCAGGCAAAAGGTCGGCTAGGGGGAGTGAAATGTAAACCAGGCCGATCTGGAAGCCGTCCTTTTTTGCCAGAAGGACGGCGTCCTGATATTTTGAAGAGGACAGGGGCGTTTCGACGAGGAAGGACTGTCTCTGCTTGACGAAAAGGGAAACAAGTTCGTCGATTCTTTGCGTCGCGATCTTAAGGGCGTCGTCCCAAGATTTGTTCGAGAGGTGAGAACGAATCATGGCCGCGTGACCGTCGGGGCTAAGGTGCAGAAGCGGATAAGGCGAGGCCCCCTTTAAAAAAACGCGTGAGAAGGTTTTTTTTCCAGCTCCGTTTGGTCCGGCAACAAGCCACATCCAAGGGTCGTCCCCTAATAGATCTTTGATTGGGATATCGGATCGCCCTGGGTTTTTTAAAAGGGGCGGTTTCAGGACGTGGTGAATTTTACCGTTTCTGTAAACGGGGGTAGGGAGCTTGAAGACGTCGTTCATCCAAGACGCTTCCTTTGCGGCCTCGGCAAAAGATTCTTCAATCGTTCTTTGAATCTTGCCGATTTGATCCGCAGGGGTAAAAGAAAGCTCAAGAGACATGACGATCCTTTTTGTTAGAAAACGGGCCGTGCAGTGTGAACAATCTTAAAAACCTGCTCTAAGAATACGCCCAAAGAGTTCGCGTACAAGTATCGGTTATGTCCGTATTTCTCTACCTATACTTGTTTTTTTGATGTTCCATAAAACTCAGCGATGGCTGAGGACGCAGTGCGCATATGCAGGCATGAAGCTCTGGGACTTGAACGGGAGGGCTGCGATGAAGTCGCCGCTTACGATTTTTCAGAAATCAATTTTTCTAAGAACAGGAAGCGCGGTCCTTATTGTCTTTTCTTCTCGTGCTGAATTTTGTTCCACTAAGAAAAATTGTGATGACGTTTTGAAAAGACATAAGGAGAAGGGCCTGAAAGCGGTCGCATCGAACGGCGCTCAAACAAGAACAAATGTTCGCCAGATTGAAGACGTTTTATCCGAAGCGGGTCCGCGCGCTCTAAATGTCAACGTCACGGGCAAAACGTGCGTTTTCCTGAATGAATTGGAAACGCATATCGGCTTTCCGGCCCATCAGGTTTTCGACAAGCGTTTCGGTTTCCTTGATTTCTTCTTGGCTGTCCTCCGGCGAGGTCGACAGAACGACCCGCAGTAAGGAACGCGAGGATGGATTCATCGTCGTCTCGCGCAACTGGGTCGGCATCATCTCGCCCAAGCCTTTAAAACGACTGATATCGACTTTGCCTGTTTTCTTGAAAACCGTTTCAAGAAGATGATCTTTGTGGGCGTCGTCGCGTGCATAGTGGGTTACATTGCCTTGCGACAGCTTGTAAAGGGGCGGTTGAGCAAGATAGACGCGACCGCCTTTGATCAATCCCGGCATTTCGCGGTAGAAGAAGGTCATTAGAAGCGAGGCGATATGGGCGCCGTCGACATCGGCATCGGTCATGATGATGATGCGGTCGTAACGAAGCTTGTTTATGTCGAACGATGCTCCGATGCCGCATCCCAAAGCTTGCGTCAGATCTTGAAGCTCTTGGTTGGCGCGCAGCTTGTCGATTGATGCGCTGGCGACGTTCAGAATTTTACCGCGCAACGGCAGGATAGCTTGCGTCTCGCGCCGTCGTGCTTGTTTGGCTGAGCCGCCTGCGGAATCGCCTTCGACAAGGAAAATTTCGGTGTTCTGCGCGTGCCCCTGGGAACAGTCGGCCAGCTTGCCCGGCAGGCGCAGTTTCCGCGTCGCCGTCTTTCGCTCCAGAACGCGCGCCTGCGCGGCGCGAAGCCGTTCTTCGGCGCGGAAGATCAACTGATCCAAAAGAGTCTTGCTGTTCACGGCGTCGGAAACAAGCCAATGATCAAGATGGTCTTTGACGGTTTGGTCGACAAGGCGCAGCGCCTCGGTCGTCGCAAGCTTCTCTTTGGTCTGTCCCTGAAACTGGGGGTTCTTGATGAAAAGAGACAAAAGAATGGCCGCTTCGCCGAATGCCTCGTCGCCCGTGATGGCGCTTGCCCGGCGGTTGCCGATCATCTCGCCATAGGAGCGCAGCCCGCGTAGCAGCGCCGAGCGCATGCCGCTTTCATGTGTGCCGCCTTGAGGCGTATGAACCGTGTTGCAGAAAGAATGACAGAATCCCTCGCTGTCCGAGGGCCACGCGACGGCCCATTCGACGCGTCCCTGATCGTCGGGAAGCTCGGCCATGCCGGAGAACATCTGAGGCGTAAGGGTTTCCCGGTCCTCAAGAGTCGAAGACAAGAAATCGCAAAGGCCTCCCGGAAAGCAAAGCGTCGCTTGTTCGGGGACCTTGTCGTCCTCTTTCAGAAGCGCCGGATCGCAGCGCCAGCGAATTTCGATGCCGCGGAAGAGATAGGCTTTCGAACGCGCCATGCGGAAAAGGGCGAACGGTTTGTATTGGGCCTTGGTGCCGAAAATCTCTGTATCGGGACGGAAGGTTACCGAGGTTCCCCGCTTGTTTGTCGACCCGGCCTTTTTGATTTTATCCAACGGCACGCCACGGCTATAACACTGAGTATAGAGGGTTCGATCGCGCGCGATTTCAACGGCCAGCTCTTCCGACAACGCGTTGACGACAGAAATGCCGACGCCGTGAAGGCCCCCCGAAGTTTGATAGGCTTTGTTCGAAAATTTTCCTCCCGAATGCAGGACGGTCATGATGACCTCCAGCGCCGACTTGTCGGGATACTTGGGATGCTTGTCGACGGGAATGCCCCGTCCGTTGTCGCGGACGGTGACGGTGTTGCCGGGGGCGAGCGAGACCTCGATAAAAGAGGCGTACCCCGCAACGGCTTCGTCCATGGCGTTATCCAGAACTTCGGCGACCAGATGGTTCATGGCCGTTTCGTCCGTGCCGCCGATATACATGCCGGGGCGACGGCGCACGGGTTCCAATCCCTCCAGAACTTCAATGGAATCGGCGTTATAGGATGCGTTTTTTTCTTTATGGGCACTTAACAAATCAGCCATCACTTTTGCTCAATAGTATGAATAAAAACAGGGTTCGTGGTGTAGCACGATTCGCGCGCGGAAATCAGAGGGTTCCGAAAAGCCGGTCGCCTGCATCGCCCAGCCCGGGTACGATATAGGCGTTTTCATTAAGCTTTTCATCAAGGGCGGCGCAGAAGACAGGAATCGTGGGATGTTGTGTCGTAAAGGTGCGAACGCCTTCGGGCGCGGCGACAAGCGCCATGACGCTGATTTTATCGGCGCTAAATCCGTGACGGAGAAGAACGTTACAAACGTGGACCAGCGAATTGCCTGTGGCCAGCATTGGATCGACGACAAAAACGTTTTGGCCGATGCTTTTGGGAAGGCGGACCAGATATTCGACGGGTTTTTTGGTTTCGTGATCCCGGTAAACGCCGATGTGGCCGACTTGGGCCGTCGGAATCAAATCCAGAAGACCGTCGGCCATGCCCAGCCCTGCGCGCAACACTGGAACAATGCACGGGTTAGGCACGTTTAAGACAGGCGCTTCCATATCGGTGATGGGGGTTGAGATGTGTCGCGTGGTCATGGGCAGCGAACGCGAGATTTCATAGCCGATCAGCAGCGTAATTTCGCGAAGCAAGGAGCGAAAGCCAAAGGACTGGCAAGACGTCTCTCGCATTTGCGTTAATTTGTGTTGGACCAAGGGGTGATCGATGCAAAAGAACGTGGGAAATTCTGGATAATTTTTCACAGTGATTCCTTTCTGAAATCCGCGCCGACAGCTTCTTTTATGCAAGAGAACCCATCACGTTTCAAGAGCGGGATCATTTCTTCCAGAATATGCGCCACAACATAAGGGCCCCGAAAGACCATCGATGTATAGATTTGGACCAACGAGGCCCCGGCGCGGATCTTGGCGTAAGCGTCTTGGCCGGAAAACACACCCCCGCAACCGATCAAAGGCACTTTGCCTTCGGTAAGCCGGTACATAAGGCCCAGCAGCTTGGTTGATTTTTCAAAAAGGGGTTCTCCGGAAAGGCCGCCTTTTTCGGCGGCAAAGGATGCGGGAAGCGACGATGGCCTGTCGGTTGTCGAGTTTCCGACAATCATGCCATCAAGCGGCACGCTAAGAACGGCGTCGGCGATATCCTTGGCCTGCGCTTCCGTTTGATCGGGCGATATCTTGACTAAAAGAAGCGGTTTCTTTTCAAGAGAGGCATGCGCTTTCGTGACACGCTCCAACAAGGCTTTGAGTTCGTCTTTTTCCTCAAGGTGCCGCGCGTCGGGGGCATTGGGGCATGAAATGTTGATGGTTGCGAAGCTGATATAAGGCGCGAACATTTCAATGCCGCGAATATAGGCTTCGGCTTCGTCTTTGACGTTATCCCCATGCGCGATGTTAACGCCGACTATGGGCCGTTCTTTTTCCATCGCTGTCGCATCATGCCAAGCTTCAAGGTGTCGGAGAAAGGCCTGAAATCCAATACTGTTGAAGTTGAAACGATTGATGATGGCTTTGTGCGGGACGTCTCGAAACATTCGAGGCCGTGGGTTCCCTGGTTGGGGCTTGGGCGTGACGCCTCCAATTTCGGCGAAGGAAAATCCGAAATTGAAAAGTTCTTGGATGAGGTCGCCTTGCTTGTCGAAGCCGGCGCCCAACCCTATGGGGTGAGGCAGGGAAAGGGGGCCGAACGTTGCGTTCAAAATGGGATCGTTGGGGATCTTTGCTGCGGGAACGAGTCCTTTTCTCAGACACAGGAGTGAGAGGTTATGCGCTTTTTCCGGATCCAGAAGAAAAAGAAACGGCTTTAAAAGAGGATAAAAATCAAAGGGAATGTGGAACATGACTTTTGGCCCTCGCGAATAATACAGTCAGGAAGTTATACCCCAAAAAAGAAAGACCAAGCATAGAAAAAAGGCGGAAGAGAACTTCTTCCGCCTTTTTTCAACAAAGGACAATAAGCTATTTATCCTCAGCATCCTTGGGTTGGTCATCCTGAAAGGTGATGCCGGCTTTTTTCATGCCCTCAATAATGTCCGTTGCGCCATTATTGCCTTTCTTGGACATTTCAATAACGCCGCGGATAAGGGCGCTGACTTGCTCTTTTACTTTTTCGACTTCCTGCAAAGATTTTTCTTGTTGGCTGATGGCGCTATCAACCGCAACCCGATCCGAAACGATCGAATAAGTCTGGAACAGCAAAAAGCCGACGACAGTGATCGAAAGAAACAGAAGAGGCAACAAGCCCGAGCCCGTCGTGCAGAGGCACTCACTTGTGTAAGAATCGTTTTCGTTGGTCATGGCATTTTCCCTTTAATCAAGCGTTAGATTTACTTGGCTGACTTTTTGGTCTTTTCGGGGGCGTCCTCTTTCTTGACCGTGATCCCCTGAGACATCAAAAGAGCGCGCAGATCGGCATCGTTGTTCTTGATCGATGTTTCCGCGATCGACCGTACCAGATTTTGACCAAGCTGGGAGAGCTGGACGCCGGAAGCGATGGTCGCACGGCGAAGGGCCAGATCCTCTTGTTTGGAACGGAGGCCCGAGGACAACGAGATGTTGATGACAAGGATAACCAGCGCTAGAACGCTGAGAGCAAGCGTGAGCTTGTAAAAAGTCTTTTCGTTCATGATGTTAAAGCCCGAAGTTGAAGAAGGTAAAAGACGCACCAAAGGCAAGCGGACGCTAGCATGGATGTTTACGATTCGCAAGGCAAGCTCGTCATGCCGTGTAATCGGCTTTTTAAGACGTGGATTACAGATAATCTCTGACCAAAAGCTCGGCAATCTGAACGGCGTTTAGGGCCGCGCCTTTGCGAAGGTTGTCGGCGACAACCCACATGTTCAGGCCGTTTTCGATAGACGTGTCTTTGCGCACGCGGCTGACGAGAACGTCGTCTTCGCCCGAACACTCGACGGGCGTGACAAATCGCGCCTCGCGCACTTCGTCGATGACCGAAACACCCGGCGCTTTGACCAAGGCCGTTCGGGCTTGAGCCGGAGAGAGCGGTTTTTCGAAGGCGACATTAATCGCTTCGGCATGTCCGATGAATACCGGGACACGTACGCATGTGGCCGAAACCTCGATTGACGGATCCAGAATCTTTTTCGTTTCGACAATCATTTTCCACTCTTCCTTGGTCGATCCGTCGTCCATGAACACGTCAATGTGCGGAATGACGTTGAAGGCGATTTGTTTATCGAACACCTCTTTGACAAGTTCGTCGTTTACAAAAATGGCGCGGCTTTGGGAAAAAAGCTCATCCATGGCTTCTTTGCCGGCTCCGGAGACAGCCTGATACGTCGAGACGACAATCCGCTTGATCGTGGCGAGGTCGTGCAGGGGTTTAAGCGCGACAACCATTTGAATCGTTGAACAATTCGGATTTGCCACAATGTTCTTTTTAGAAAAACCGGCCAAGGCTTGGGGATTGACCTCAGGCACGACCAAGGGGACGTCCGGGTCCATGCGGAAATGGGAGGTGTTGTCGATGACGACGCATCCGGCCTTGGCGGCGCGCGGCGCAAAAGCTTCAGAGATTTTGGCCCCGGCTGAGGACAGGCATAGATCGGTGCCTTTGAAATCATATGTGGCAAGGTCTTGAACATCCAGAACGTCATCTTCGCCGAAACTAACTTGGCTTCCGAGCGAGCGTTGCGAGGCCAAAGCGACGACCGATGAGACGGGGAAGTTTCTTTCGGCCAGAATTTGGAGCATCTCGTGTCCAACGGCGCCTGTCGCGCCCACAACAGCAACTTTATACGATTTCATGAGAATTTCCGTTTCTTTTTGGTATAATTAACATCGCGATAACGAAGATGTTAGCACAAAAAAATGTTTAAAACACCTCGTTTTCGTTGAAACAACGGCCTAAAACAAAAAGGTTTCGTTCAGGGAGCTCTTTCTTCGAAGAAGGTTTGTGCGATGGTTCAGATCAAAAAAGTTGGGGTCATTGGATCGGGCGTTATGGGAAGCCAGATCGCGGCGCATATTGCGAGTGCGGGTGTGTCGGTTTTGCTTCTCGATATCGTCCCGGCCGGCGCCGAGGATAAGAGCGTGTTGGCTAAGTCGGCGCTTCGCAGGATGAAGGATGCGTCGTTTTCCCCATTCATGCATCCCGACAGTGCCAAACGGATCGAACCCGGAAATTTAGATGAGGATCTTGGTAAATTGGCCGACGTTGATTGGATCGTCGAAGCGGTTTTGGAAGACCGGAAGGTCAAGTCGGATCTTTACAAAAAGATCGACGCCGTGAGGAAAAAAGGCTCGGTTATATCGTCGAACACCTCGACGATTCCTCTGAAGGATCTCATCAAGGGGCAATCCGAGTGCTTTGCGCATGACTTTTTGATCACGCATTTCTTCAATCCGCCGCGTTATATGCGGCTTCTTGAATTGGTCGTCGGATCGAAGACCTCGCCTGCCGTTGCCAAGGTGATCGGTGACTTCTGTGACCGCCAACTGGGCAAGGGTGTCGTCGTTTGCAACGATGCACCGGGCTTTATCGCCAACCGGCTTGGAATTTTCTTCCTTCAATGCGGGGTCAACGCCGCGTTTGATTTCGGGTTGACCGTTGAGGAGGCCGATGCCGTATTCAGCAAACCCGTTGGCATGCCCAAGACGGGGATCTTTGGTTTGATCGACTTGATCGGGCTTGATTTAATGCCGCGGATTTCGGAAAGCCTTTTGTCGACGTTGGCGCCTGACGATGTCTATCGTAGCGTGAATATTCCCCATCCCCTGATCGATAAAATGATTGCAGACGGTTATACGGGGCGCAAGGGCCGAGGCGGCTTCTACCGGGTGATTAAGACTGAAACGGGAAAGGTAACCGAGGCCGTTGATTTGGCGACGGGCATGTACCGTGTTTCGAACAAGGTCAAGCCCGACGCCATCAAGAAAGCGAACGGAGACATTCGCGCGTTATGCGAAACGCCCGATAAAATCGGCGCGTTTGCTTGGCGCGTTTTGTCCCAGACGTTGGCGTATGCCGCGACGTTGGTGCCTCAGGTCGTGGGGGATATCGCGTCGGTGGATGCCGCCATGCGGCACGGCTTTAACTGGCGCTATGGCCCGTTCGAGCTGATCGATAGGCTTGGCGCATCGTGGTTTGCCAAAAAGCTTGAAGAGGAGGGGCGCGAGATTCCTCCTTTGTTGAAGAAGGCTGCGGCGTGTTGTTCGTTCTACCGCACGAAAAACGGCATGCTCGAATATCTTTCCAGCATTCCCCAAAATCCCTTGCTTCGTTTTTTTGCCCCTCGTTACAGACCGGTTGTGCGGCCCCAAGGCGTGTTATTGCTGAGCGATATTAAACGGGCGCGCAGACCCCTTCTTCATAATGAGGCGGCCAGTTTATGGGATATTGGCGATGGCGTTGTGTGTTTTGAATTTCATGCAAAAATGAATGCCATCGATGAAAACACCTTTGTGCTGCTGCAATCGAGTATTGATTTCATCGTGAAAAGCCAAGGTCGATATAAGGGGCTTGTCGTTTATAACGAAGGCGACGTTTTCTCGGCGGGGGCCAATTTAGAGAAGGGGCTTCTGGCCGCCAAGGAAGGGCGCTTTTCCGAGCTGCGTTATTCGATTCGCCTAGGACAAAAGGCCTATCATGCCTTGCGTTTTGCTCCCTTTCCCAGCGTGGCGGCGCCGGCAGGACTCGCGCTCGGCGGCGGGTGCGAAATTACGCTGCATTGTTCGGCCGTTCAGGCCTATGCCGAAACGTCCATCGGCCTTGTCGAAGTGGGCGTCGGGCTTATTCCATGCTGGGGCGGTTGTACCCAGATGTTGGGTCGCGCTTTCGGTGTAACCAAGAATCCGGACGATTCGATGGCGCCTGTGTTGCGCGTGTTCGACACCATTCGCCATGCTAAGCAGTCGACCTCCGCGTTTCAGGCGCGCGATCTTCTGTTTTTGCGCAAGACCGATGGGATTACCATGAATCGCGATCGGTTGCTGTTCGACGCCAAAGAACGGCTTTTAAGCATGGTGGCTGGGTACAAACCGCCGAAGCCTCTTCAGTTAAAGCTTCCCGGGGTTAGAGGTTACGGTATTTTGGAGGCGATGATCGAGGCCGAGCGCGCTTCGGGGGAGGCTCTCCCCCATGATGTTACGGTGGCCAAGGCGCTTGCAATGGTTTTATGCGGGCTTAAGCACAACGAAGCGTTACCCGTTTCGGAAGCGCAAATTCTTGGGTTCGAACACCGCGAGTTTATGAAGCTGGAACGCACACCCGAGACGGCGGCGCGGATCGAACATATTTTAAAAACCGGCAAGGCGTTGCGAAACTGACGATGATCGTCAGTCGGGGTCGATCCAGTGGGCCATTTGCTCGATTTTTCTCAGAAGGGCTTCGCCGGATATGGGTTTCGGTATGAAGGTATCTGCGCCGCATCCCAAGGCAAGGATCAAATTTTTTTGATTTGTGAAGGCCGATATCATGATGATGGTCACGTCTTTCAGGCCCAGATCGCCTCGGCATGCCTTGAGAAAAGTAAGGCCGTCCATTTCGGGCATATCCCAGTCGAGAAGGATGATCTTGAACATAGTGCCTTGTTCCAAGATCTCTTGAATTTTATCTAACGCGTTTTTGCCGTTGCTGGCCGTATGAACGTTCGAATATCCGGCTTCCTTGAGGAATCCCTCGATGGACGTTTGGGTGGAAAGGTCGTCATCGACAACAAGGATGGGCGCGTTCAATGAAAGCATGAGTTACGAGAAGAATGAGTTCAAAAATCACTTATGAAAAACCAAGCATAAAAGAAAAAATACGACGAGGTAAGAGAAATAAGTGAGAAGGGCGACGTCGGAAGCCAAACGTTGTGACGCTTTATGTCGTTTAAAGAAGAAAATCTCGCGATAATAAGGGGATAGGTTTTAGCCATTACCCATTCTTTCTGTAGAGAAAAAGCAGGAAATATGGCATCAAGAAAAGAAGGGCGTCTCGAATCGAATGAATTAAAAAAGGCTCATGTCTTCTATGCCAAAACGACGCTATTCAGCGAACGATTGCTATCCGGAAACGCGGCATAAAATGTCTTGTATCCGAATGAATAAAGCGCGTCCTTGGCTTCTTTATCCCGGTAAGAACGTTGCGGCCTCTGCGGTTCTCGGACTTTTTACGTTGACGCTTTTCATCGGTATGGCGGGGCTTTTCTCGAAGGGGCCGGAACCGGATCCGCTTCTTGCCCGTTCGGAAGAGGCGCCGTTGGGAATCCTTCTCAGTACGCCACCCCCCACGCTTAACGAAGAAGAGCCTCGGTCCGTTACGGCCCCCGTCGCCCAAAAGGTTCCGGCGATCTTTGACGTTCGAGTAAGCGAGATCGACGCCGCAAAGGCGGCGCAGCGTTTCCTGCGTCAGGGACGTTTGAAAACGGCTTTGTTTTATCAGCGCCGTGCGCTTGAACGCGATCCCAAGAATATGAAGCATCGCTTGGTG
The DNA here is from genome assembly GCA_028690155.1 of Alphaproteobacteria bacterium. Taxonomy (GTDB): domain Bacteria; phylum Pseudomonadota; class Alphaproteobacteria; order UBA9219; family UBA9219; genus CAIXLI01. Next base: position 48,483 of record JAQVBU010000012.1, read on the forward strand.
CTGGCGACCCTTCACGATCGCTTGGCCGATCATCAGGGGGCGCTCGTGTTGTACAAGCAGGTTTTGGACGCTTTTGCGCGCCACGACAAAACATTATCTCGAAACGTGGATATACGGAGCGTCGAAGAGCGGTACGCGTATCTTATCGCGGCTGGGAAATAATTTTTCCTGTGGCGATTTGATAGGCTTGGTTTGGCATGAGCGTGAAAATGTGTTCGTTTTGGTCGTCGTCCAACCACGCAATCCGGACGCGTTCCGAAGAAACCTTGAGAATTCTCAGATCCTCGCGGGTCGTTTGGGGAGTCCATTTTTCTCCCCGAAGCCATAAAACCCAATCGTCGACGGCATAGTAGAGAACAGCGCCCAAAGCAATATTGCCTTGTCCGGGTGGAAGTTTTTCTCGGGCCAGAACGTTTGCCTTATGCGCGTCCTGCGCAGAGAGAAAAAGAGAGGTTCTCGGCAACGCTTCGTCCGCCCAAGCCGGCGAGGAAAAGACAAGAAGTCCCATAAGAATTTGGAACATCATGGAGCCTCCGTGAGCGCGGGGCCGGCGCCGTTCGACAGCCATGTTCCCTCGGCCGCCACATGGATGTTGGCTTCGGACAAGGGCAGGTTCGCATCGATCCGGCGAAGGGAGAGCGACGAGATCGTTAGACGGCCCGGAAGCGTGCGCCTGAGGGAGTCGAAAAACGTATAAACATCGAGATCGGTCGGCGCGTCGGCGGCGATCTTCCAGTCGCTTAGGACAAGTTGATGGTCTTGGGCATTTAGAACGTTGACGACGGCGCGTTTTTCCGGCGACAGCGTGTAGGTAAGGTGGCTTAGGAACGATTCGATCGCCCGTTGTTCCAAGATATGCGCGGCTTTCAGCCGATTGACGGGCGCGAGGTATTTCCGAGCGGCGGCTTCGTCGATTTCGGAACCCATTTTTTTCACCGCGGCCATATCGTCCCGAAGTTGCTTTATGGCTTTGATTGTTTCGCGATTTTCCTGCTGCAGGGCGTGGTATTTACGCTCGGCCTTATGAAGAACGAAGCCCAGAAAAGGCTCGCTTCCAAGCCCGATGAGGGTGGCCAGCGCGAAGAGGGACAGGCAAAGTTTGTGAGGGCGAAAATCGATCAAGGCAAAGTCCTTTGCAAAGACAATTCGCCCACGGGCGCGGTTGTGAGGGACGTTTCTTGCTGGATCGTTTCGTCGGGCTGGGCGGGATAGGGCGGCTTAAGCTTGGTCAGCGTATAGTCCGGAAGTTTTTCCGCGATGGCATGGGCAAGGCGCGTGAAAGTCTCTACGGTTTCCGAGCGTTTGTCGGAAAGCGAGGCTTCCGGCGTTGGAAGGCGCAAAGTCAGGGCAATCGTTTCTTTCGAGGCATCGGCGTTTACCGACCACGTCAAGCCGGTGAGATCAATCAGCTCCTCATCCGACGCGCGGGTCAAGAGGCGAAGACCGCGCCACGGCATGGGAGCCGGTCGCTCGTAAATATGACGTCGTTCCAGAGCCAGACGAAGGCGTCCGAGAGGTTCGGTAACGGGGGACGCTTGCTCCTGAATGCGCTTGAGCGTGTGACGATTTTGAGACAGAAGAAGGGCTTCCTTTTGGGTCCGATAAACGATCGCGGCCAAATCGCCGGCGCGCCATAAGGCCGTTGCGGATACGAGGAAGAGACAAAAGCAAGCGACATAAAGGCCGATCTTTCGGCTTAGGGTCGAGAGCCATTTCGAACGGACCGACGGAAGCATAAGGCAGAGGGTCGGTCTGATCCTTGTGAGAAGGGATGCCGCAAAGACAAGGTCGGCAAAGGGACAATGGCGTTCCGGGCTGAAAGGAAAGCGTAAACGTTGCGCCGCATCAAACGGGGACATGATGCGAACGGTTTTGACCGGCAAGGCGTGAAGGAAAGAGCGGTTATGATCCGTCGTTGCGGTAAGAATAAGGATGGAAAGATCGTGCGGGTCGCGCAATCCAAGGCGGGTTAAGTATTCCAACGTCGCCTTAATATCCCGCGCGATAAGCGCGAATTCGTTTAAAGACGTTCCGTCGGCAGGCGGAGGCGTCAGGCGCGTAAAAATCAACGATCCCTTGAGGGTTACGATTTGACGGAATCCCCCGGATTTCTGACGGCTGATCATCATGCGCCATGGTTCGGACGTATCGACCGTCAGAGCCTGTAGAAGACGGGCCCCCTCAACGGGTAAGAGGGCGATACGGGGAAAACGATCCTGAAGCCGGTCGGCCCACGCGAACAGGGCGTTGCTTTCGTGAAGGCCGATCAGAAGAAAGCGGTTTCGCTCCTTGCGGAAGGGAAGATGCGCCCGAAGCCGGGCCGAAGGAAAGGCCAGAGCCAAGCGCCGCGCAAGGACTTTCTTTCGATCGGAAAACCCCATGGGAGGAAGAGTCTCGCTTCGGAAATCCTGAGCCAGAGTATCGGCAAGAAGCGTCAGCCGTGCACAAGGATAACGGTCGATGAAATCGACGATATCGTCTTCTCCGAGTGGTTGATCGGCTTGGACGAAAAAAGGCTCCTCCTGTTCGAGCCCATAAGGAACGACAACGATTCCGTCATCGCCTATGACAAGAAGAATATGAGGAAAAACGGTCAGAAATAGGTTCATACGCCGCCTCCCAAAAGAGAAAGGCTTCCATAAAGAGGACCCAAGACGGCCAAGACCGTCCATGCCAGAACGCCGCCGATCAGGACGGTGAGGGCCGGTTCCAGCACGCCGATAAAGGAATCGAGCGCTGCCGTTGCTTCGCGTTCGTAGAGCGAGACGATATCCTCGAGACTTTTCAGCAAATTGCCGGACTTCTCGCCCGTACGAAGAAGGCCAATGGCGAAGGGTGGAAAGATGCCTTCAAGAGCGACGGACAACGACGCCCCGTCTACAAGCTTTTGTTCGGCGAGGGCGAAGTCGTTCTTTAAAGCGCGGTTGGATAGGGCGTCTCCCGCCTGACGAACGCTTTGAGCGATCGAACATCCGCTTTGAAAGAGGATGGCAAGGCTGTGTGCAGCGCGTGCGAGTTCCGTTTTAAGAATGATCGTGCCCAGAACAGGAAGACGGAGCAGAAAGCGGTCGATACCGGGCCCAAGAGAGGGAGAATATTTTTGGGCCAAGACAAAGCCGATGCCGGTCAGAATCAAGAAAAAAAGGACAGGGAGCGCGCCGGTTCTCAGCGCTTCGGAAACGGCCATCAGAAGGCGAGTGGAAAAAGGCAGCGTTCCATGCAGGCTTTCAAGGAAGAGGGTCATTTGCGGGATGACCGTGCTTGCCATGAACCCGACGGCGCTTCCGGCAATCAGGAAAAGAAAGAGGGGATAGCGCAGAGCGCGGCCGATTCGTTCCCGGCTTTGGGCGCGGCGCTCGGCGTATTGCGCCAGGAAAAGGAACGACGCCGTCAATTGACCGGCTTGTTCGCCGGCGCGAACGAGCGCGATAAACAAAGGCGGAAACAGCGAGGGATACAGGGCAAAAGCGTCGCCGACGCTTTTGCCTGCGGCGATGGCGGGAACGATTTGGGCCAAGGCTTGCGTCAACGTGCGGTCGGACGTCGCCGTTTGAATGGCGCTCAACGCGTCGGGCAGGGAAAGATGGGCGGCCAAAAGATCGTGAAGGCGCGAACAAAAAGCCGCAAGAACGCGCGGCGGAAGTTTTGGCGCGCGCGCGGGGAAAAAGGTCGCCGCTGGTTTTTTCTCACGCGCGTCGATCAACTCAAGCCCGGCTTGGCTGAGGGTAAAATCCAGTTCGTTTTCGTTGACGGCCGTTATCGAGCCGTGGGCGATGCGGCCGGAGGGATGAACGGCTCGATAGGCATAACACGGCATCAGCAAAGCCTCGTCAGATCGACGTTGCGTCGGAGTTCGTCCAGGCTTGTCTCGTGGCCCAGGACTTTGGCCAATCCGTCGTCCGCCATGGAGACGAAGCCATCTTCTTCCGCCCGTCGGTGAAGCGCGGACCGCGGCGCTTCGGCGGCGATTTGTTCGTCAAGTCCTTGGGTGACGCGAAGGATTTCGGTCACGGCCGATCGGCCTCGATAGCCGGTATGGCCGCATGCCGGGCAGCCGACGCTTTCGGCGAGCAGGGGCGCGTCGGTCAAGGGTTGCTGCGCTTCGGCAAATCCGGCAACAGCCATAGGCGCCGGGGACGTTCGTTCGATGAACCGCCTTTCCTCGGGCGTCGCCGGACGTATGCGCTTGCAGAGGGGACACAGTTTGCGCACCAGTCGTTGTGCGACCACCCCGCCGATGTTTTCGGCCATCATGCGCGCCGAAAGTCCCAAATCGCTCAAACGCGCGAAAGCGCCGAAGGCATCGTTGCAATGAAGCGTCGAAAAGACTTTATGGCCCGTCATGGCGGCCCGCAAGGCCATGCGCGCGGTGGCATCATCACGGATTTCGCCGATGAAAACGATATCCGGCGCTTGCCGCAGAAGGCCCCGCACGCCCTCGGCGAAGCCGAGGCCGAGCTGTTCCTGGATCGAGGTCTGGCGGATAAGATCGAACGCGTATTCGACGGGCTCCTCCAGCGTCATGATGTTCACGCCGATGTGGCTCAGGCGTTTAAGCATGGCGTAAAGACTCGTGGTTTTCCCGCTTCCCGTCGGACCTGTAACCAGAACGACGCCTTCGGGACGCTCCAAGAGCAGGTCCAGTTGATGAAGGACGTGCGCGCTGTATCCCAGCTTGTCCAAAGGCAACAACGCCCGCCTGTGATCCAAAATGCGGATGACAATATTTTCGCCATGGACCGTCGGCATCACGGCCATGCGAAAATCGATATCGGCCCCGTTGAGATGCATATGAAAACGTCCGTCCTGCATGCTTCGGGTGTCGGCGATGTTCATGCCGGCCATCAGCTTCAGGCGGTGCGACAACGGAGGCCAGTGGGCGCTGTGCAGCGCGTGCTTTTGTTTCAAAACGCCGTCCACGCGGACGCGAAGCCGGACGAACGATTCTTCGGGTTCCAGATGAATGTCCGACGCGCCTTCGCGGACCGCGTCGGAAACGATGGCGTTGACAAGCCGGACGATAGGATGCTGCCACGCGTCGTTTTCCTTGACGGAAGCGGGGGGGACGCCTTCAAGTTCTTGGAGAATGGCGTCGAAGGTCCCCGAAGCCCAGACTTGCGCGTCCAGAAATTCGACAATATCGCTTTGGGACGCGATCAATTGGACGATATCGATTTGGCGTGGAAAATAACGCCGGATTTCATCGAGAGAGCCGATGTCCAAAGGATCGGCGACGGCCAGCTTCAACGTCGTCCCGTCGAAGAATAAAGGCACGACATGGCACCGGGCGGCAACCGTGTGCGGAACGCGTTTTAAGGTTTGAGGATCGGGGGATGCCGTTTTCAGATTGATCGTTTGGTGACCTGTGTGCGACGCCAGCGCCTCGGCGAGAATGGCGTCATGAAGGAACCCTAATCGGACGAGAACGGCGCCCAGAGGTTCTTTGCTCTGGCGCTGTTCGTGCAGCGCGATTTTGATTTGGTCGGAAGACACGTATCCGGCGCCGAGCAACCGCTCGCCCAGACGCGGAAGCGTTTCTTTTTCGACCGGACGAAGAGGAAGGACTTTGTTGCTCATGAAGTCACCACTCTGATGAGCAGGCGCCGTTGCCCAGCATGCTGATAAGGGCGTTCCGGCTGGCATAGGCAAGAAGGTCGTCGTAAAAATCCAAAGCGGCGGATTCGCTTGCATCCGCGTCGTTCTGGATTATGGGCGCGTCGTAGAATTGACCCGAATTCACCTCGGCACTGTTGCATTGGGCAAACCCGTTTGTGGGCGGATTGCAGGCATGAAATCGGGAATCAAAGGGACGAAGATAATCCGATATTTTTGTCGTAGCGACATAGGACCCATAGCCGGTCGATCCATGGCTCAGAAAAAGAACCGCCGCGTATTGCGTGGCCCCAAGACCCGACAACGTGACGCTTGTCACCTTGACCCCGGACAGCGCGCTGTTGTTCGAGGACGAGGCCGCCATGCACAATCCCTTCACGGAAGCGCCAACGGTTGTGCAGCCGTAAGCGCCGCTGGCGACGTCGCTGGCTGTGCACGAAGCCGTGGGCGGGACGACCACGTTGGCCAGATTGGTCAAGGCCGGATCGACGCGCATCGTGATCCAATGCCCCCATCCATCGTGTGCTACGGAAGAGGACACGCCTAACGCAACGAACGGGGGAATCCCCTGCGGCGCGTTGCAAGCGCCGCATCGGGTGGCCGTTGAGTCATACCCCATGAACCCGAAGCTCGTCCGAGTCCCGCCGGGCTTGGCGGGACAGGGGAGGCAGCCGTTTGCCTGAACGAAAGAGGCTGTCGCGCGCATCAAGGTTTGCAGGTTGCTTTGCGTCACGGCAAGCTGGTTGGCTTTCCGCGACGCGATCAAGGCCGGAAAGACAGCCATGATGATCATCCCGGCAATGACGAGAACGACAGCCATTTCGATCAAAGTAAAGCCTTCGGAATCCCGATGCGTCTTTCTTTTCGACCGAGGAAACAAAAGGCTTGTCCTTTCTACAGTTTGGTGCACAGCACATACGTGTTCGCGCTGTCATAGGCTCCTGTAACGGCGCTCAAGGCATCCTCGCTGACCATGACGGATCCGGTGTTGCTGGTTCCGTCGTCCAACCGCGAGTCGATCGCCATGGCGGCATCGCCCGGAACGCCGCTCAGACACAGAACGTTCGTCGTGAAAGTTGTCTCGCCCGTAAACGCGCCATGTTGGAACCCATAGATGCCGCCGAAGGGGTTCGAGGGCTGGGAGGCATCGCTGCCGGATCCTTTCACAAGGCCTGCCGCGCGAAGATCGGCCCAAAGAAGCCGCGATTCATCGCTTGCCGTCTCTGAATCGAACGTGCCTTCCAGCGTGCCGTTAGCCGTTTCGGTTACGCTGGGGATGCCGGCGTTTGAAAAGCGGGTTGCCGCATTCGCATCGTCGCCGGGCATGACGCCATAGTTTTGGATGTAGGTCTGGAATTGCGCTTCGTAAGCCTGAATGGCGTTGACGGCGTTGGTGATCTGCGCGTTCGTCATGATTTGCCGTCCGGAAAGAACACCGCCGATGATGAGCCCAATCACAACCAAAACGATCGACAGTTCGACAAGGGTGAAGCCGGAACGATGAGAGTGCCTTTTTGTCATAGAAACCTCCAGTTAAAGGGGAACGTTGTCATCGGGGTCGCCGGAAGCGGAAGAGGGCGTCCGATGTGTCTTCGCCAGAGGGCGAGGATCGCGGTTATAGTATTCATAAAGAGAGTCGTCGGCCGGGTGGGGGACCGGCTGATCCGAAATGGTGGCGCGCAGGAGCACAACGAGTTCACTCGTCTTGCCTTCGTTGTCGCGGGATTTGAAAAGGTTGCCGATCCACGATACGTCGGCCAGCCCCGGAACGCCGTTGTCGGTGTTGATCGAGCTGTCCTGCATCAACCCGCCCATAATGGCGATTTCTCCCGAGGACAGCTGGATAACCGAATCCATTTCGCGAACCGACAGAACGGGAATTTGCGAATCGACGGGGCTGGTAACGCCCGCCACCGCCGCGTTCAGGCCGATCGAGGGGTCGCTGACCTGGCCCACGATGCGGGATATCGTGGGGCGCAGCGTCATCGTGATGCGGTTGTTTTCAAGGTCGATTGAGGGTTGCACGGTCATGACAAGACCCACGGGAACGGTGCGCGGCGTGCTGGTGTAAACGGGATTGGTGGTGATCGACGAGCCGTTGGCGTTCGTGGTCGTTGTGAACTGCGCTTCGGTGATGAAGTAAACCTGGTTCGTGGCGACTTTGAGAACGGCGGTTTGGTTGTTCAGCACGGTGATGCGCGGGGCGGACAAGACGCGCGTCGTGCCGAAAGTCTGAACGAGATTGAGGATGCCGCTAAAGTTTGAACCGGAAACGCCCGCGGTGAACCAGCCGTTGGTGCCTACGGCGGCTTTTGTGCCGAAACTGGTCGCGGCCGTTACATCCTTGAACGCGGCGCCCCAGTCGATGCCGGATTGATAGGTTTCGTCCAACTCGACCTCGAGGATGCGGGCGTCGATCAGCACTTGGGCCGAAGCTTTCCGACGCAGCGTATCGAGGTAGGCGGTGACGGCTTTATGCTGTTTGTCGGTGGCGAAGATGGAGATGATCCCGGCCTGCGTGTCGATGCTGTAGCGCGTTTTCTTTTTGGTATCGCCAAGAATTTGGGCGATGGATTTTTCGGTTTCGGCCCAAAGGTCGGCGCGGGACTTTCCTTCGACCTTGGCGGTCGAATTGTTCTCGGCCGACGAAGAGGTCGTTCTTGCGCCGGAAGAATTGGTTCCGATATCGACATCGAAGACGTTCGTGGTGACCGAGGTGTTGCTTTCCGTGTTTCGGACGAGGCTCAGGTAATCGAGGCGGTAGGCTTTTTGATACGGTTCATCCGGTTCGATGTGCAGGAAAGCCCCCTCGACGGTGTAGCGCAGATCGGCCAAGGCGCACAGGCGCTCAAGAACCTGGCGAAAGGGCTGATCGTGCGCCGTGAGGATTACGTTGCCATGAACCCGTGGATCGAGTTCAAGATTGGCTCCCGTTTTTTTGATCAGCTCCATCAGCAAGTCACGCACCGGGACGCTGTCGGAGACCGATACGCTGACGAGTTTGTTCAACGGGTCGTCCAGAGATGTCAGGGCTTCGTCCTCGCCGGGAAGTTTAGGGATGGGCGGAATTTCCGGCGTAAGGGGCGTGGCTAAAGTCTTTTCGTTTGCGGGCGGATCGATGGGGCGCCTATTCCGCAAGGCCATGTAATCTTCGCGGGTTAAGCCGCTCATAGGATCGATATCGCCGGTTGCAAAAAGATCAAACGAGGAGCTGCATCCCTGAAGCGCAAACAAAGGAATGACGAGAAGCAGAAAGAAAAATAGAGGGCGAGGTTTCACAAGGATTAACCAAAGAAAACACTAGCGCACGAAGGAAGGAGCTCTTTTTTCTATTATAGGTTGCCACTGTATGTCAAAAGCGACTCACAATACGAATCTGTGGATAACTAATTTTTCTGGGGATAACTTACCTGCCAAAAGCATAAACCTTGCGCGGGGGCGGTTGGGCCGCCTTCTTTTCTGTCGCAAGCGGCGAAGGCTTTTTGGAAATCGTCCAAAGACCAAGCCCCTGAGCCGACAAGGCAAAGGGTGCCGACGATGTTACGGACTTGATGGTACAGGAAGGACCGTGCCGAAGTCCAAAGGGTGATCGTTTCTCCATCGCGAAAGATGTCGATTGAATCGAGCGTTTTGATGGGGGATTTTGCCTGACAATGGCTGGCGCGGAAGGTCGAGAAGTCGTGTTTGCCGAGGAGGATGTTGGCAGCCCTTTGCATGCTGTCGGTGTCAAGCGGCGAAGGAACCTGCCAAGCGGTCGAAGCCTGAAAGGTCAGGGGGGCGCGCCGGTTGATAATGAGATAGCGGTAGGTTCGTTGTATGGCGCTTAGGCGGGCATGGAACGTGTCGTCCACGGAGACCGCTTCCAGAACGGCAATGGCGTGTCCATGAAGATAAAAATTCACGGCATCGCGCAACGTATTCCCGGTCGTTTGTTTTTCAAGATCGACATGCGCGACTTGGGCGCGGGCATGCACGCCGGTGTCGGTACGGCCTGCCACGAAAAGGCGAGCGTTTTCGCCGCAGAATTTTTGGATGGCTTCTTCGAGCGTTTGTTGGACCGAGGGCGCATGAGGTTGCCGTTGCCACCCGCAGAAGCCCGATCCGTCATACTCAAGGGTTAATTTCCAACGCGTTGTCATAATAGCGTCGTTCCGACAGGCATGCGCAAGCCTCGCAAAAACGAGGGGGCATCGATGGCTTTTTTCCCGGCGCGTTGGACCGTCAGAAGCCGCAAGGCCTTGTGGCCGCAGGCGACGGTGAACTGATCATCCAGAAGGGTTCCCGGCGATCCTTCTTGAGAAATAACGGCGGCGCTATGGAGCTTGACAGGCTCTCCGTTTATGAAAAAGAAACAGCCGGGCCAAGGCGTTAGGGCGCGAACCTGACGTTCAAGATTTATGGCCGATTGGCTCCAATCGATCTTGCCATCCTCACGCGTCAGCTTTGCCGCATAGCAGACGCCTTCGTCGGGCTGCGGCGTGGCAGGTAGGGCTTTCCCATCCGCTAAGGTTTTTAGAGCCTCCACAATCAAGGCCGCGCCCTGATCGGCCAACACATCATGAAGGCTTTGCGCCGTCGTTGTGTCGGTAATGGGAACCACGCTTTTTAAAAGCATTGCACCCGTATCCAGACCCTCGTCCATTTGCATGAGGGTCACGCCCGTTTCCGCGTCGCCCGCCAGCAGGGCGCGCTGGATGGGTGCGGCGCCCCGCCACCGGGGAAGAAGCGAAGCATGAATGTTCAGGCACCCGTGCTTCGGTGCGTCAAGAACGGCCTTGGGAAGGATCAGACCATAGGCGGCGACAACGGCCACGTCCAGATTCAGCGCCGCAAACTTTTCCTGTTCCTCGACCGAACGCAGGGATTTTGGAAAGCGTACCGTAAGCCCTAACTTTTCGGCTGTCTCCTGAACGGGCGTCTTGTGGACGTTGTGGCCTCGGCCCGCAGGTTTCGGGGGCTGGCAGTAGACGGCGGCGATGGTGTGGCCTGCGGCATAAATGGCTTCAAGCGCCGTTTTTGCAAAAACTGGCGTTCCCATAAAGGCGAGACGAAGCGAAGGCGCGGATAAGGTCATCGGTACCCTTTAAAGAAGAGAGCCGGATTCGCGCTCCCGTCTTTCCTTTTCGATTTTACGCAGGATCATGTTGCGCTTCAGCCGGGACAGATGGTCGATGAACAACACACCATTCAGGTGGTCCAGTTCATGTTGGATGCATTGACTTAACAGCCCTTCGGCTTCCAGTTCTTGTTTTTTTCCATGCTGGTCCCAATACGTCATGCGAATACGTTTAGGGCGCGTCACTTCGGCATAATGCCCCGGAAGGGACAGACAGCCTTCATTATAAACGAAAACGTCCTTCGGATCGGTCCAAATGATTTCGGGGTTGGCCATAAGAAGGGCTTTGCTGCCGTCGCGTTCGTCTGATGTATCGACGGCAATGACGCGGCTCAGCGATCCGACCTGATTGGCGGCCAGACCAATGCCGTTTCCTTCGTACATGGCCTCGGCCAGTTTTTCCATGAAAGCCGCGACGTTTTTGTCCACACGCGCAATGGGATGGGCGACGGAGCGAAGGACCTCGGAAGGAACGGTTTGAATGATCAACTTAACCATGAATAAAAGCCTTTATTGCAGAAACCCCTTGTTCATAGACGATAACCTTGGAAGGAGCAAATCCTTGCGTCAGGATTCAGCGTCTTTTTGTGTATCGTCAAGGGGTTGAAGGAAGCGCGGCGCTTTGTCGATGGGCTCGATGGCCTCGGGAAGGGCGCGGCCTTCCTTGTGCGCGCCGAAATCACGCAGACGACGGGCTTTGCTTAGAACATTGCGCTCCAGACTTCCGATGAAGCCGTTATAGCTATCCAAGGACTCCGACAGCTTTGAGCCCATTTTGGTGATGTGTCCCGTCATGACGGCTAGGGCATTGTAAAGTTCGCCCCCTAACGCTCCGATTTTCTCGGCGTTCTCGCGCAGATTTTCCTGCTGCCAGCTTAGCGCCACGGTGCGCAGCAGCGCGACCAGTGTGACGGGCGTGGCCAGCAACACATTGTGTGAGGTTCCGAATTCGAAAAGGTCCGGTTCGCATTCAAGAGCGGCGGACAAAAAATGATCGCCGGGCACGAACAGAACGACAAAATCGGCGGATCCGTCGACGTGGTTCCAATACGCTTTCGAGCTTAGCGCCCGGATGTGCTCGCGCACTTGTTTGGCGTGTCGGCCCAGCGCTGTTTTCTTGGATTCCTTGTCGCTAGCTTGCGTGCTTTCCTGATAGGCGGACAAAGGAACCTTGCTGTCGATCACGACGCAACGATGACCTGGAAGCCAAACCACATAATCGGGACGCAAAGAGCCATCCTCTGCGGCGATGTGGTGTTGGGCGGAGAAGTCTTTTGTATGCTCGGTCATGCCGGTCATTTCGAGGATGCGGCGGATCTGGAATTCGCCCCATTGGCCGCGCGACGTCGGCGCATGCAAGGCCTGGAAAAGCTGGTTCGTTTCGGTCCGAAGCGCGCGTTGTCCTTCGTTGGACAGATCGACGGCCTTTAAAAGCTCTTTGTAGGCACCGTGACGGGCAACCTCGAGGGCCTGAAGTTGCGAGTCCATTTTGCCGAGCGTTTCCTTGACGGGTTTGAGCATCTCGTCGATCGCGGTTGTTTTTTTGTCGAACGTGGCCGTGGCCGTGATTTCGCTTTGTTTCAGTCGGCTTTCGGCAAGGGACAGGAAGCTTTCGTTGTTCTTGCGAAGGGCGTCGGCGGCCAAGGCGGCAAAACGGTCGGAAAGGGCGCTTTCGGGTTGCGTCCGGCCGCGCATCAAAAACCATGTGCCGACGGCGCCGAGGCCAAGCCCAAGAGCGAAACATCCCAAAACGGCGATAAAGGATAAAAGGTCCACAACGGCCACGAGGTTCGAACGCGATTCGCGTTCTTTTATAGCCGATTCGGCGTTCTTACTGCGCCTTTTCTTGAAGAAAATGCCGCGCGGCGGCAAACTCTTTGGCGGTCATGTCGTCAAAAGTTTCAATGCCGACAAGTTGTTCGACGCTTTGACGAAGCGTTGCTTCATCGAGGCTTTTTGTCCTGGATGCATAGAAGACAAGGGCTTGCAGCTCAATTCGTTCGTACTTATTCAAAGGGCGGCTCTTTTCGTGAACGTAGGTTGAGATGATGTTGCCCGTTGCGGCCGCTAAGAGCGTCGTGAAGCACAACGTCTTGAACGTCATGGTAACGCTCAGTGTCTTTTTTTGATGAGGTTTTTCATTTTCACGCGATTCTAAAAGTTCGCGGGCCAAAAAGACGATTTTCTCACCTCTGTCTTCCATGATGAAATCCTGTACGAAAATAGGATTAAAAAATATCGTTTCCTTTAGACTGTTACTCTACCATGCAATCATGAAATTAATTCGTTCTTTGTTTCACAAAATATAATTTCATGTCTTTAAAACCTAAAATGAGTAATAAAATTACTATAAGATCTATGCTTTTCCCCGTTTGTGTCGCAAGGCTTCATATTCAAGAAGATCGTAAATTTGGGGCTTAATGGCGTTAAGCTGGCTTTTATAAGAGGTATCACCCGCCTTTTCCTGAAGACGGCGATAAATTGTTGCCGTCATGGCGGCAAACTCACGAGGCGAAAGCGTGCAATCAAGATCACCCGCTGTTTCTTGAAGCCGCGCGATGATTTCTGTCAACAGATCGAGGTGTTGTCCAAAGTCAGCCCCTTTGGAGGCAATGTCGTTTGACGTTTCTTCCCCGCTCATAAGAAGGCTGGGCGTCGTTCCTAACGCCTTGGCCAAGGCTTGAACGGTGTCATAACGGGGAAACCGGGATCGGCCTTCGATCATATCGCGCACAGCCGTCGCGTTAAGCCCGGCAAGCAGGGAAAGCCGCCGAGGATTAAGTCCTTGCTCGTCCATAAGGCGCCGCAAATTGCGGACCCATGCGGGTGACAGTTTTTCTTTTGACATAAAATCTTTTTACGGAGTGCGCTCGCGCGAGTCAATGGGAAAAATAACTTTCGCTAAGTGATTCATCCCATATTTAGAGAACAGCCAAACGGTCAGGCCTCCCAGCGCGGCTCCGGCCAAAGTGTCTGAAACATAATGGGCGTTAACCATGATGCGACTTGCCGCGAGAAGAAGGGCGTAGGCAAACCAGAGAATTCTGCCGCGAGGGTAAAGCGCCGCTAAAGAAAAGGCGAGGGCGAACGCGGTCGTTGTGTGACCGGACGGCAGACTGGCCCATAGACTTCCGTCGAACGAGAGGGGGGCAAATCCATAAAGATGTTCGCGGAGGAAAAGTTTGGGACGGGCTCTTCCGAAAAGGACTTTCAGGATATTGGCGGCAATGCCCGAAAGGCCGATCGTTGCAAAAAGAAAAAGGGCCCGCACACCAACATAACCGAACAGATGGCGGACGGCCGGGGGCACTTCTTTGCCTCGGGATAGGAAGGCGCAAAAGAGCGCCGCAAGGCCGCATGGCCAAAGATACCAGGCGCCTTTGCCCAGATCGGTGATGCGGCGAAAGAAATCGACAAGGCCGGATTGGCTCCCATCGAGGTTGGCAATATAGAGCGAAACGGGTTTGTCGATAAAAAGGAAAAGGACGATCTCAAAAGACAGAAAAACAAGACCGGCCAAGAGAGCTTTTTTCCTAAGGGTGTCGCGCGTTTCGAATAAAGACATCGGGTTTGCTTTGGGTGAAGGACAAGGGGGGGAGGATAGCTGAGAAAGACGGATGGCGCATGCCTTTTTTAAGCGGGCTTTTTTGATTCCATTCGCGAACGTTTTGTGGCGATGTAACGCTCGTTATGGGGGTTGGTCTTCATCCACACAGGGACGCGTTCGGTTACGGCGATGCCGCCGCGGCTCAACGCGTCGACTTTATCCGGATTGTTGGTAATCAGCCGAATTCGGCTCAAGCCGAAATGCCTTAGAATAGCGACGGCGTCGGAATAATCGCGTTCGTCGGGCGCGAAGCCGAGCCGGACATTGGCCTCGAACGTGTCCAAGCCTTTTTCCTGAAGAGCGTAAGCCCGGACCTTGTTGGTCAGGCCGATGCCGCGGCCTTCATGGCCGCGCATATAGAGGAAAAGGCCGCAGCCTTCCTTTTGGATCAGCTCAAGCGACCTTTCCAGTTGTTCGCGGCAGTCGCAGCGCAAAGATCCGAAAATGTCGCCGGTCGCGCACTCGGAATGCACGCGCACGAGGCACCCGTCGCTTGGCGTGCCTTTGCTCAAGACGATATGCTCAAAGCCATCGCCGACGGCAATGACGGTCAGTGTGAATTCGCCGTAGCGAGTCGGAAGAAGGGCGGAAGGATCGGTCATCTTATAGGCCTTTGCTTGCTGTGCCGCCGGACAGTTTTTCGCAGGCGCGTTTGATGCGCGCGCAAGCCTCGATCAACGTCTCGGTCGAGGTTGCGTATGAAATGCGGAAAGCCGGGCTTAACCCAAAGCCGGAGCCTGGAACGACCGCGACGCCTTCGCTCTCAAGAAGATAGGCGGCAAAATCATCGTCGGTGCGGATGGTTTTTCCATCGGGGGTCCGGCATCCCATAACGCCGTCGCATGACGGATAGACGTAAAACGCTCCATTGGGTTTTGGACAGGACAGGCCGGGAATGCCGTTGATTGCTTCGACGACGAGGTCCCGGCGTTCTTGGAAGGCCTTCACGCGTTCCTTGAGAAAGCCTTGATCGCCGTTCAGTGCGGCCGTGGCCGCCGCTTGGCTGATCGAGCAGGGGTTGCTTGTCGAGTGGCCCTGAATTTCGGCCATTTTTTTGATAAGCGTTTCCGGCCCTCCAGCATAACCGATCCGCCAGCCCGTCATGCTGTACGCTTTTGAAACGCCGTTGACGGTCAACGTGCGCGCTTTGAGATCGGGAGCGACGGCCGCGAGGGTCGCGAAGACGAAATCATCGAAGACAAGATGTTCGTAGATATCGTCCGACAAAATCCACACATGCGGGTGCCGCCGTAAAACGGCGGCCAACGCTTGTAACGCGTCGGCGGTATAGGCGCTTCCCGAAGGATTGCCGGGCGAGTTTAAAATCAGCCACTTTGTCTTGGGTGTGATCGCCGCGTCCAAATCGTCCGGCGTCAACAGGAAACCCTTTGAGGCCGATGGTGAAACGAACACGGGCATGCCTTCGGCCAGATTGACCATATCGGGATACGATACCCAATAAGGGCAGGGGATAAGGACTTCGTCGCCGGGGCTTAAGGAGGCCATGAACGCATTGAAAATGACTTGCTTGGCGCCCGTTCCGGCCAAGATTTCCGAGGGCTTGTAGAAAAGGCCGTTTTCGCGCGAAAATTTGTCGATGATGGCTTGTTTCAAGTCGGCGGTGCCGTCCACGGCCGTATAGCGCGTTTTTCCGGCGGCGATGGCGTCGCACGCGGCGCGTTTGATAAAATCGGGCGTGTCGAAGTCGGGCTCGCCTGCGGCAAGGGCGATGACGTTTTTCCCTTGGGCCTTCATCTCTTGGGCCATGCGCGTGATGCCAAGCGTGGGGGAAGGCTTAACCTTGCAAAGGCGTTGGGCCAGGAAAGCGGCGTCCATAGAAAAACTCCAATAAAAACGGGCCTTTTATGTGGAAGAGGATGTATAATCGCTTCTTTCCCCTTGGGCAAGGAAGGATGTGCGCCTTGCTTTTCGGGCCGAGGACTGCTAGCTTTAGTACATGAGACTGCATGAAAGCCATAACTTAGCCACGGACGCCAAAGAAACTTTTGGTGCGTTTTCTTATGGCTTCTTTTATTGGTTCCGGTAAAACCGGATCATACGCACGCTTTCCCCCCTTCTATCTCTCAATACGTTTTTTTAAGCTTCTTCCTTAAAGAAGGGCTCTTGGCAACAGGACAAACATCATGACAAAGACCGCTTCGTGGACACCGGACAGTTGGAAAACAAAGACATTACGGCAAATGCCTTCTTATGACGATCTTCAAGCTCTGGCTTCCGTCGAAAGACGGCTTGAAATGTTGCCCCCCCTTGTTTTTGCAGGGGAAGCGCGACAACTGAAGAAACGTCTGGCTCAGGTTTCAGCGGGCAAGGCTTTTCTCCTTCAGGGCGGCGATTGCGCGGAGAGCTTCGGCGAATTTTCGGCCAACAGCATCCGCGATACGTTTCGGGTTCTGTTGCAAATGGCGGTGATCCTGATTTTCGGCGGCGGCCTCCCCGTCGTCAAAGTCGGGCGCATGGCCGGGCAGTTTGCCAAGCCTCGTTCCGAAGACACCGAAACGAAGGACGGCGTGACGCTGCTGAATTATCGCGGCGACATCGTCAACGGGCTGGCGTTTTCCGCCGAGGAACGCCGTCCGGATCCGGAAAGGATGATCCGGGTCTATAATCAGTCGGCGGCGACGCTGAATTTGTTGCGTGCGTTTGTGCAAGGCGGCTATTCGGATTTGCACCGCTTACATCAGTGGAATTTGGATTTTGTGGACAAAAGCCCTCAGGGCTCGCGATACCGCGATCTGGCAGGTCGAATCGAAGAGACCTTGAGGTTCATGGCGGCGTGCAACATCACCTCGGAAACATCGCCGCAGATCCGTGAGACGGAATTTTACACGTCGCATGAAGCGTTGTTGTTGCCTTATGAACAGGCGTTATCGCGGATCGATAGCACGACGGGCGATTGGTACGATGTGTCGGCCCATATGCTGTGGGTCGGCGACCGGACCCGGCAGGAAGACGGCGCGCACATCGAGTTTCTGCGCGGCGTCAAGAACCCCCTTGGAATGAAGTGCGGCCCGTCAATGGATCGAGAGACGTTGTTGCGTCTTGTGACGACCCTCAATCCGGACAACGAGCCGGGACGTTTGACGCTTATCGCGCGCATGGGATGCGACAAAATTGCGACGGCGTTGTCTCCGTTGATTCGCGCTCTTAAAGAGGAAGGCCGCGTCGAGGCATGGTGCAGCGATCCGATGCACGGCAATACGCACAAAGCCGCCAGCGGATATAAAACGCGTCGGTTTGACGACATCATGACCGAAATTCGGGGCTTCTTTGACGTTTGCCGCGCCGAAGGCGTTTCGCCCGGGGGCATTCATTTGGAAATGACAGGCAAGGAAGTCACGGAATGCCTTGGCGGCGTGTCGGCGGTGACGGATGAAGGGCTGTCTTCGCGCTATGAAACGCATTGCGACCCGCGTTTGAACGCCACACAGGCGTTGGAACTCGCTTTCCTGATCGCGGATTACATCAAGAAGACGCAGAAGGCCTGAGACAAGGTGTCCATCACGGGATCAGTACGGGAATCTCTCGCGAAGAAGCCATCGTCGCGGGGAGATGTGGATGAAGGCCCTCTGTCTGACCAAAATTGAGTACGATCCCTGTGTTCGGCACAAAGTGGGGATCGGCGACGTGGTCATGAACGACATACACGCATTGAATACCATGCTCTTGGGCTTTTTCGATTGTCTTTTTGCTGTCTTCAAAAAGAACGATAGATGAAGCCTTAACCTTTTTTTCTGTCGCTTTCATAAGGATAAAGTCGACTTTGTCGATGGGGGCGCCATCCGCGTTCAGACGCGCCGGGCTGTCCACAAGAAACATTTCATCGAACAAGCGCGTAATGCCTAAATCACCGGCGATGCTACGAATAATTTCGTCCCGTCCATTCGACAAGATAGCTGTATAGATGGGCTTTGCTTTTTTTGCTTTTTTTGCTTGTTTTGCTTTTTTCCTTTTTCCTTTGTCTTCCTCTTCCTCTTCCTCTTTTATTTTTGCTTTCTCGGCAAAACTGATCAATCCTTTATTGAGGATGATGGGGTTTTTAGCGGAGCTGAGATAAACGGCATTTAGATAGAGGTCTTTTCGTTCTGCCAAGAGGTCATCGGTCTTGCCTTCAAGGCCATAATCGCTTTTGAATTCTTCAATAATGGTTCGTTCCGATTTGCCGACCATGACTTTGGCTATTTCGCGGTAATCGTAATTCGAGTGCGTCTTCTCGTTTAAAAGCTTGGCGAACGCCCACATCTGGAGATCTTCGTTGTTGATGACGCATCCGTCAAAATCGAAGAAGGCCATCTTTGTTTTCTCAGCCAGCTCCATCAATTTATTGATGGGGAGGTTCGTGTCTTCAGAAAGTTTGGCAAAAACGGCAAGCATTGCTCTGGATCGTCGAAGCATAACTAAACCTTATTTAAGGGTGAACTCGGTTCGAATCCGTCAATATTCTTTTTTATTCTTTTTTTAATCGCCTTTTTCTTTAGCACGTTAAGTAGCGTGGGGAAGGGTGGGTCTTCAAGTGCTTTTTCGCTTTCTTTCATAAAAAGGCGCGCTATTAATGCTGGACGCGCCTTGGGGAGAGAAAGTTATGGTTAAAAAAGTCGTTGTTTTCGGCTCGTATAATGTCGATAAGTTTTTCGATATTGAGGATATAAATTTTTTCGTTCAAACGGGAAAAGGCGCGCAGGATGCGTTGCATTTTTCGACGCACAAGGAAGCGCCTGGAGGCAAGGGCGCGAATCAGGCCATCGCCGCGGCAAAAGCCGGAGCGGTGGTTCATTTTTTTGGGGCCGTCGGCCGAGGGGCCAAGAAGAGCGGCCTTTTCGAGTGTTTTCGGCGTGCAGGCGTCAAAACATCCGGCGTTGCCGAGTCGTCGTATCCGACGGGGCAGGCGACGATTTTCAGAAAGCCGGACGGTCAGCATAAAATTGTCGTAAGCCATGGGGCCAACGATAAAGCCAACCATCGTCAGGTTCCCGAGCGCGCGTTGGCGAAAAACACGATTGTCGTTCTTCAGGCCGAGGTTGATTTGACGCAGAACGCCCGGCTTGTCGCGCGGGCAAGAAAAAAGGGCGCGACGGTCGTTTTGAATGTCGCCCCGGCGGCCAAGATCGAGCCGGGCGTTTTGGGAAAAATCGACTATCTTATTCTTAACCGTCCCGAAGCCGAAGTCGTGGCCGATTATGTGGGTTTGTCGGCTCGTTCTCTGGAAGAATTCGCGCAAACGATGCGGGATCGATTCGCCTTAAGCTGTATCGTGACGCTGGGCAAGGACGGGCTTTTGGCGGCTTTGCTTGGCGATAGGGAAATGTGCCGGGTTCCGGCGCTTCGTGTCGAGGCCGTCGATACGGTCGGTGCGGGAGACGCTTTTGTCGGGGCTTTTGTGGCCGCCCTTGCGGCGGGTGTGGAGCCTAGGGAAGCCTTGCGCCATGGGGCGGTCGGCGGGTCTTTGGCGTGCACGCGTGTCGGCGCCCAAGCGGCGCTTCCCACGGCGCGGGAGATCCGAAGAAATCTTTCGAAACTTGGGTAAGGAAGCTTTTCATGAAAAAAACGACTTTGTTGAACGCGCCGTTATCGGCCGTCGTGGCACGTGTTGGGCACACGGACACCCTTGTTCTTTGCGATGCGGGTCTTCCTATTCCTGACGGTCCCGAACGCGTCGATCTGGCCGTCGTCAAAGGCTTGCCGGGCTTTTTGGATGTTTTGAAGGCGCTGGCCTCCGAGCTTCAGATCGAACGCATTGTGATCGCCGAAGAGATGGCCAAAATCAGCCCGGACTTCGAGAGGCAATTTCGAGATGCCGTCGGCAAGATTGGCGATGCGCAGGAACAGGTGATCCTCATCGACACGATCCCGCATCAGGAGTTCAAACGCCGCACGTCTCAAAGCCGCGCGATTGTGCGCACGGGCGAATGCACGTCATATGCCAACGCGCTTATCGTGTGCGGCGTGTCGTCGGCGTTTACGCGTTGAATTTTTTCTGACAGGCAATCGCCTCGTTGATGCAGTCCTTCGGGTCGAAGCCTAAGTCGTCGCACCAGCGGATGGTCGAAAAGATAATGTTGCCAAGCTCTTTTTTCAGTTCGGCGTCGGTGTGGAGGCTTTTGTCCTTTGCCGCGTTGCGCTCGTACCGACACACGTCGCCGAAGACCTTGCCCAAACACACAATAATCTGGGCCAGGCCCAACTTCTGGCCTTTCCAGATCGTCCGGCCTTCCTGAAGCAAGTCGTCGATGGTCACGGGGAAACTCCTTTCTGGAGGGAGTGTAGAGGATTCGTTTGTTTTAGGGAATTGAAGTAACCTTTTAAAAAAAATTAAAGTACAAGCACTTATCTTGTTTCTTTAATGTGTTGAAATGTATTAGTTTTAATTATATACTGTTTAAGTAAGCTTATTCGTCCGTCAAAGTAAATGAACACAGACATTAGCATACCTTCTCCCCAATGGAACAGTGAACTCTCGCAAGTCATTATGGATTTGGAGAAGCTGCGTTCGACTGTTCGCACGTCCACCGTGCCCCCTTACATTTTTTTTCAACTCAAGAACATTTTTCAGCTTCTTGAAACGTTAGGGTCGGCCCGGATTGAGGGAAACAATACGACATTGTCCGAATATGTAGACGAGATTATCGAGAAGAAAACATCACAAGATGAAAAACGGCAAGAGTTAAAAAATATTGATGAGGGTATAGCTTTCATAGAAAAAATTACGGAACCTCAGACGTTGGTGGATCGTGCGTATTTGTCCGAGATTCATAAGATTTTGACTCAACGGTTGACGCCACCGCCGAAGGGAGAAGGATCAAACCATCCCGGGGAGTTAAGGCTGGAAAATGTTGAGATAAACGGAGTAATCCCGCCTCCCCCGGTTAGAGCCGAACAGTTGAGGGATTATTTTGATGCGTTTATTCGTTTTATTAATGAAGAACAACGTTTACAAAATCAGCTTTTAATGGTGGCGATTGCTCACCATCGATTCATGTATATCCACCCGTTTGATAACGGCAATGGGCGCATGGGGCGGCTTCTGAATTATGCGCTTCTCATCAAGCTTGGGTTCAATGTTGTTGGGCGCGTTTTTAATCCGTCCTCGGTTTTTTATGCTGATCGAAACAAATATTATGAGAGCTTAAGGGCGGCCGATAGTCTCAGAGACGAGGATTTGCTCAAATGGGCGGAATATTTTTTGTACGGTTTGAAAAACCAGATCGAGAAAATCAACACTCTTATGGACCAGAAATACACGGTTAATCAGATTCTGGTGCCGACATTGAAAAGTGCTCTCGATCGGCAGCATATCACAAGACAAGAATATGACGTTCTTTTTTTCCTCGTTCGCCATCATGATATGGCCATTCAATCAAAAGATCTTGAGAAAATCGGCATAACGGGGTCCTCGCAAAAAGCGTATGTTATGCGTAAACTTCGAGACAAGGGGATGGCTGTTTCTGTAAAGGGAAAACCCCGGACATACACAATCAAATTTACAAATAACTACCTATTGCGTTCTGTTATTCGTGTTCTTTCAGCGGAAGGCTTCGTTGCAGAATCTTTAGACAGCAATGAAGGCGAGGCAGGCGGTCGCTGATGGAAACGGCCGAGTTCGTGCGACGTTACGAATGTTAGGATATTTTTTCAAAGCGGGGCTTTTCGACGCCGTCAACAACGACGGTGTCAAAGAACATGTCTTTCGGCCGCACCCAAATTTGTCCGTCGCCGTAAAGAGCTTGATAGACCACCATTTCCTCAAGCGTTTCGCTGTGTCTGGCGACGCCGAGAACTTTATAGTCCTTGCCCTTGTAGTGGCGGTGGATCGAATCGCATGTCATGGCGGGAATAGCACGGCGGCTGCATTCGGAACTTTTTCGGAAACCCCATGGGGCGTTGGGAGATCGGACGAGGGGGAATATCCGAAAGAAAAAACAAATGGCCGCGGGGCCACCCCGCCGCCCGGCAGGATTCCAAAAACGTGCTTGTTGCACATTTTTGGTCTCCGCTTCGCTCCGACCTCGGGGCGTTGCCCCTCGCGCCAAACGCTCCTGACCGTCGCGTTTGGTCGAACCGGCAGGCTCTTCACCACATTTGATCCATCAATCGACAAGAGGACAACAAATTAGCTTGGCTATAAGTCTGTCACGCCCTTATCGGGTTACTTCGGTTGGGGAGGATTGTTTTGCGCGCAACCGTTCTGTGAGGGCGGCTTGGCTGGCTTAAAAATTGAAGCACGCTCATTGATTTCGGCTTTCATTTCGTCGGCAGTCTTTTTGCCAGTGGGGTCGAGGGCTTCGTAACCAACGCCAGCAGTCTCTAAGAAGGAGCCAATTAAAGCCATATTGGTGATGGTCTTCTTTCTGTCAAACATGTCCCGGTCAAGGGTTTCAAAAAATATGCGAGCTTTGATGATATAGCCAAGTGACGCACGCTTTTTGACTTCGGCTTTCATTTCGTCGTCAGTCTTCATGCCATTGGGGTCGAGGGCTGCGTAGCCAACGCCAGCATCCTCCAGAGCGGAGCGAATTAACTTCATAGTGATTATGACATCCTCGCCGTCTTCTAGGAAGCCAAGGACTTCAAAACACTTGCGCGCTTTGGTGATATAGACAAGTGACACACGCTTTTCGACTTCGGCTTTCATTTCGTTGTCAGTCTTCATGCCATTGGGGTCGAGGGCTGCGTAGCCAACGCCAGCATCCTCCAGAGCGGAGCCTATCATGTTTGTAACGCTCTTGATGTCCTTGAAGTCTTTCTGGTCGTCAAGGTCTTCAAAAAGTCCGCGAGCTTTAGTGATATTACGGTCGACGTCGATTTGGTCTTTGCCCGCGCTGGGCTTGTCACGTTTGACGAGGTTCTTAAAACAACTACGAGCCTGTGCAATAATTTTTGACATAATAATCTCCAGTAATCTTCTAAAGGTTTCATGAAAGACTTTGATGCGAAAACATACAGCATCAAAATACTTTCATGTAGAAAATTTGCAAAAAGCACCTGATCGTTCAATTTTTGTAATTTATGCTTTATCGATCATTATCATAATGATCCGAGAGATAAAAACTCAATAAAAACAGTCTTGTTGCCTATTTTAGACCTTTGGTTTTGCCCCCGCATTACCAAGGTTGCCCCTCGCGCCAAACGCTCCTGACCGTCGCGTTTGGTCGAACCGGCAGGCTCTTCACCGCACCAAATTCACCATTAAAAAAACCCCCTTTATGGGGTTTTTTTAATGGTGGGCCCGGCAGGATTCGAACCTGCGACAACACCGTTATGAGCGGTGCGTTCTAACCGCTGAACTACAGGCCCACGCAAGCAAAGGGTAGGGATATCAGATATGATATCTCTGTCCAACAAATTAAAAGCTCTTTTTCACCGGTTGATGGCCCGCCATCCGATATCGCGCCGACAGAAGCCTTCCGGCCAATCGATTTGATCGACGGCACTATAGGCGCGAGCTTGCGCTTCTTTGATGGTGGGGGCTGTTGCCGTAATGCACAGGACGCGACCGCCATTGGCCGTTATTTCGCCTGCAGCGTTACGGGTGGTCCCGGCATGCAGAACCGAAACGTCCTGAATCTCTTCGGCGCGGTCAAGGCCTCGAATGACGCTGCCTTTCAGATAGCTGCCGGGGTATCCGTCGGAGGCCATGACGACGCACAAGGCTTTAACGTCGTTCCATTCGATTTGGACTTCATCCAGCTTGCCTTGACTGCAGGCAAAAAGGATTCCCAAAAGATCCGACTTCAAACGCGGAAGCATAACCTCGGTTTCCGGATCGCCAAAGCGAACATTGTACTCGATCAGGCGAGGCCCGGCCTTTGTCATCATAAGGCCCGCATAAAGGACTCCGACAAAGGGACGCCCCAGATCCTGCATGGCCTTAAGCGTGGGGGTGATAATCTCGTGCATGATTCGATTCGTCATCGCTTCGTCGATCATTGGGGCCGGGGAATAGGCTCCCATGCCGCCGGTATTGGGCCCTTTATCGCCGTCGAAAACAGCCTTGTGATCTTGCGCCGTGGTGAAGAAACGGGCCGTTTTCCCATCACACAAGGCAAAAAAGCTGGCTTCTTCGCCCTCAAGGAAATCTTCAATAACGATGTGCGCGCCCGATGCCCCGAAAATTTGTCCAACCATGGCGGCGTTAACGGCCGCCAAAGCTTCGTTCGTCGTCTTGGCGATTGTGACGCCTTTTCCTCCCGCAAGGCCATCCGCTTTGATGACGATGGGCATTTGTTGTTCAAGAACATAAGTCCGCGCCGCTTCGACGGCGGCAAAATGCTTGTAGGTTGCCGTCGGGATACCGGCGCGATCGCACAGGTCTTTCATAAAGCCCTTGGAGCTTTCAAGTTCGGCTGCCAAGCGCGACGGGCCGAAGACGGCGATGCCGGCTTCTTGCAGAGCGTCGGCAAGGCCAAGCGCCAGAGGAACTTCGGGGCCGACAATGACAAAATCGATTTTATTCTTACGCGCGGTCTCCACCAGGCCTGAGACATTTTCGGCCGTGACGCGAAGGCATTCGGCAACGGATTCAATACCCGGGTTTCCGGGCGCGCAAAACAGTTTGTCGCACAGAGGCGACTTCGCAACAGCCTTACAAAGAGCATGCTCGCGTCCGCCGCTGCCGATGATCAAAACTCTCATGCGCTAACCTCCTGAAGGGTGATCTGTGTGCCGTGACAAGGAAAAGTGTCGTCTTTTCTCTTTTGAAAATGCCATAAGGTCAATAGATTATCGAATGAAAAAGGAATAAAAAACATTTGTTCTTGCGGGACTTGACAGAAGCGCCCATTCTCCCGTACTCCGAAAGGGTAAAACGGCGTCTTTAGCAAGGAAAAACAACGTGATTCCCTTCTTTAAATCTTGGTCTAAGGCAAAGACGCGCGGACAGATTTTTCCGAGCCTCAAAACAATTCTTCAAACTGAAGGCCCGATAACGATTGAACGGTATATGGAAACCGTTCTGCATGATGCCGAGTACGGATATTATAAAAAAGGAGAGCCCGTAGGGGTCGGCCGTGATTTTGTGACGGCGCCTGAAATAAGCCAAATGTTCGGCGAGATCCTTGGCTTTTGGTGCCTTGATACATGGCAGCGTATGGGATCGCCTAACCCTTTTGTTTTGCTTGAATTAGGGCCGGGCAACGGCACCATGCTTCACGATTTGTTGACTTTTACACAGGCGGTTCCCGCTTTTCACAAAGCGGTTCACGTTCGTCTTTTCGAAGCCAACATGACGTTGAGAGAAAAACAAAAGAGGCGGATTAACGATCCTTCCTTGCAGTTTTGCGAAGATTTATCGACGCTTGAGCCCTGGCCGACCCTTGTTTTGGCCAACGAGTTTTTCGACACAATGCCTTTGCGTCAATTTGTCAAAGAAGGGGAGTTATGGCGAGAAACACGCATTGCCTATGATGGCGAAAAGATGTTTTTTGCTATGGATGAGAAGCTTCAATCTTTGCCGGAAGGCACCTTGAAGAAAGAATTTTGGGCCAAAAAAGAAGACGGCTGGGTTTATGAAACCTCTGCGGCGGCTCGGAACTTTGCTAAGCAGATTGCGCGGCATATCAAGACCTGTGGCGGGGGCGGCTTGTTTATCGATTATGGTTATGTGGCCCCGCCGGGAGAGGGGTCTCTTGCCGGATGGCGACAGGGTGATTTTGAGGATATCCTTACCCACCCGGGAAAAACGGATGTGACGGCCGATGTTGATTTCAGTTCGTTGTGCCGTTGGCTGGATGAAGAGGGCGTCCGTGTGATCTCGCCCGTCACGCAAGGTGCCTTTTTATCGGAGTGGGGCATTGACGCGCGGGCGGCTTTCTTGGCGAAAAGCGTCCCAAATCGTGTGAGAAGAAAAATCGACGAGACCATCCATCTTTTGACGTCGTCTGATGGTATGGGCGAATTATGGAAGGTTCTAGCCTTCTATGGGCCGTCCGTGCGTGGCGCCTAGCGAGATGACAGAGGGGCAGGATTTCTCTAAGGCAAACTGTGTTCTTTCCAGCATGGAAGCTGTTCAGCCGCGGCGACCGGGAACGGTCTGTGCTGTTCGTGGCGATATTCGGGTTTCCATGGACGGCTCCTAAAACGCTTCGACTTGTTCTCAACACGGCATAAAAAAAGCCCCTCTCGAAAACGAGAGGGGCTTTTTGAACATGGAATAATTTTTGACGATGTACCATCCGTCCAGAAGACCTGGCGATGACTTACTCTCCCGGGCCTTAAGGCATAGTACCATCAGCGCTGGAAGCTTTCACGTCCGAGTTCGGGATGGGATCGGGTGTTACGCAACCGCTAAAACCACCAGGTCATCTGGACGGATGATAAAACGAAAGCTGTCGAAGAGCAGGTGGGTAAAACCTGCGTCCTTCTGACAAGGATCAAGCCTATCGAGTGATTAGTACCGGTTAGCTTCACATGTCGCCACGCTTCCACATCCGGCCTATCAACGTGGTGGTCTACCACGACTCTCAGGGAATACTTGTTTCAAGGTGAGTTTCACGCTTAGATGCATTCAGCGTTTATCTCGTCCGTATTTTAGCTACCCGGCTATGCCGCTGGCGCGACAACCGGTCCACCAGAGATACGTCCATCCCGGTCCTCTCGTACTAGGGACAGCTCCTTTCAATATTCCTACACCCACGGCAGATAGGGACCAAACTGTCTCACGACGTTTTGAACCCAGCTCACGTACCACTTTAATCGGCGAACAGCCGAACCCTTGGGACCTTCTCCAGCCCCAGGATGTGATGAGCCGACATCGAGGTGCCAAACGACTCCGTCGCTATGGACGCTTGGGAGTCATCAGCCTGTTATCCCTAGAGTACCTTTTATCCGTTGAGCGATGGCCCTTCCACGAAGAACCACCGGATCACTATGACCGACTTTCGTCTCTGCTTGACATGTACGTCTTGCAGTCAGGCCAGCTTGTGCCATTGCACTCGCCATCTGATTTCCGACCAGATTGAGCTGACCATCGCGCGCCTCCGTTACACTTTGGGAGGCGACCGCCCCAGTCAAACTACCCGCCATGCAGGGTCCTGGCTCGTGATTCACCGAGCTCAGTTAGATATCAAAGATCGCAAGGGTGGTATTTCACTGATCCCTCCACTCGAGCTGGCGCCCAAGCTTCAAAGGGTCCCACCTATGCTACACATGCAATCTCTAATACCACTGCAAAGTTGTAGTAAAGGTTCATAGGGTCTTTCCGTCTAACCGCGGGAACTCCGCATCTTCACGGAGAATTCAATTTCACTGAGGAGGTGTTGGAGACAGTGGGGAGATCGTTACGCCATTCATGCAGGTCGGAACTTACCCGACAAGGAGTTTCGCTACCTTAGGACCGTTATAGTTACGGCCGCCGTTTACTGGGGCTTCGGTTCAGAGCTTGCACTCCTCTCCTTAACCTTCCAGCACCGGGCAGGCGTCAGACCCTATACGTCGTCGTGTGAGACTTCGCAGAGGCCTGTGTTTTTGATAAACAGTCGCTACCCCCAATTCTGTGCCCCTGTCCAAAACTTGCGTTCTGAACAGGCTCTCTTATCCCGAAGTTACGAGAGCAATTTGCCGAGTTCCTTCAACACCCTTCTCTCAAGCGCCTGAGTATACTCAACTCGTCCACCTGTGTCGGTTTCGGGTACGGCCTATAACGCTGGAGCTATTTCCTGGAAGCTTATCAGGTGCGCTTGAAATCCAATAATCGCACACACCCTCAAAACTCCGTCACTACCAGCAGGCCACGGAATATTAACCGTGTTTCCATCGACTACGCCTTTCGGCCTCGCCTTAGGAGCCGGCTCACCCTGCGTGGATTAACCTTGCGCAGGAACCCTTGGACTTACGGCGACAATGTTTCTCACATTGTTTATCGTTACTCATGTCAGCAT
>JAQVBU010000035.1 GCA_028690155.1 Alphaproteobacteria bacterium
GACCATCGACCAGATTGTCGAGGCGACGGGCTGGCAAAAACACACGGTGCGTTCGGCGATTTCTCACGCGCTCGGCAAGAAACGTGGTTACCAAATCGTTTCCGAAAAGCCGAAAGACGGCAAACGCATCTACAAGATCACCGAACCAGAGCAATAATGTGATCACGTTGCGCCGGTTGATTATCAAACAATCAACCGGCTCTTTTCTTCGCAATAGGATGATCCCTAATTGAGTGGATAATCTTGCGACGAAGAGCGATCATCACCATGTAATGAGAAACGCATTTATTGGAGGCCATTATGCAAAACAACAATCCGCTTCCCACCGCCAACCCCGAATGGGGATTTTGGGGCACAAGCGTCCGCAGCGACTACGACGCGCCGATGGTTTGGGACGCGATGAGCAAACTGCTTGCAGAGCGCTTCGATCTTACGCCTGAACATACGCGCGATCTTCTTGACGCGCGCTTCGGTCGCCATCTTGCCGACGAGTTAAGTTTCATCAAAGGCGGCCCCGCAAGCCCCGAAGCGATTGCCGAGCACATCGACAACATCCTGCAAGACAGGGGTTGGAAGAGCTATTTCAGAAAAGCTATCCACGAAACCAAAGCGGCATAGGAGATTATGATGAGCAATATTCTCGTTCGTTTTGCCAGCAAGCCATACCACATCGGCGATGTCGAGGCCGCTTATCGAAACGACAACCTAAGGGCAGAAGCCGTCACGGTCAGCGAAACTACTGCCTTGACCGCCAAGGAATACGATGCCCTTGTCCAATCCTTTCTTACAGACCGCACTTGGTGTCTCGGCAAAGGTGGCTATTTTAACGGTCGCGTGCGCGTGATCGAAGTAACGGCTCCCGATAGGCGCCAGCTTTACATCAATCCCGAAGGATACGGTTACGCGCGCTATGTCGGTTTTAAAGCTCCCGACAACGCGTTGCGTTTCCCCGATGTGCGCGTCCAGCTTTCCGACCGCGACGGCAACGCCTTCGCCGTGCTTGGGCAATGCCAGCGCGCCGCGCGCAAGGAAGGCGTGCCGGGCGATCAGATCAAAGAATTCATAGCTGAGGCGTCAAGCGGCGATTACGATCACCTGCTTGCCACATGCATGCGCTGGTTCGATTGCGCTTAAGATACCGGAACCAGTTCAGCCTTCTTCCCCGTAAACTCTTCCCACCGCTTGACGATCACGTCGCAGTATTTGGGATCCAATTCGATCAGCCGCGCCTGACGCCCAGCTTTTTCACAAGCGATGAGCGTGCTACCGGATCCGCCGAAACAGTCCAGAACGATGTCGCGGCTTTTGCTGCTGTTGCGGACGGCGCGTTCGACAAGCTCAACGGGCTTCATCGTCGGATGCAGATCGTTCTTCGTCGGCTTGTTGACAAACCACACGTCGCCCTGATCGCGCGCGCCGCACCAGAAATGATCGGTGCCTTGTTTCCAGCCATAGAGGATCGGCTCGTACTGGCGCTGATAGTCCGAGCGCCCAAGCGTGAAAGTGTTTTTGGCCCAGATGACAAAAGTCGACCATTTTCCGCCCGCCGCAACGAAGGCTTTTTGCAACGTGTGCAGTTCGCTGGATGACATGCAGATGTAAATCGCGCCCTTACAGACAGTCACCATATTGACGCAAGCGTCATAAAGGAAGGCCTCGAACCCTTTGCCAAGATTATCGTTCATGATCTTGCGGTCGTTGCCGCGCATCTTGTCCTTGGCCGTGTTACCGTAATCCACGTTGTAAGGCGGATCCGTGAATACCATGTCGGCCAGCGCACCATCGAGAACCTTTTCGACGTTTTCGAGAACGGTACTGTCGCCGCAGAGCAAACGATGATTGCCAAGAACATAGACATCGCCGGTCTTTGTCACGGGATCGATGGGCGCTTCCGGCACGGCATCGTCGTCCGTGTTCCCTTCGTTTCCGTCTTCAAGATTCAGCAGATCGTCGATCTCGTCCTCTCCAAACCCAAGGAGAGAAAGATCGACGTTCTCCTCTTGCAGCCGCGCCACCTCTGCCGCCAGCATCGCTTCATCCCATTTGCTGTTTTCAGCGATGCGGTTGTCGGCGATGCGATAGGCGCGCGCTTGCGCTTCAGATAGGTGACCGAGGCAAATGACAGGAACTTCGGTCAAGCCAAGTTTTCGTGCGCCTAAAAGGCGGCCATGCCCTGCGATCAAAACGCCACGATCATCAACAAGGCATGGCGCATTAAACCCAAACTCCGCAATGCTAGCCGCGATTTGCGCAATCTGCGCGTCATCGTGCGTCCGAGCATTTGCGGCATAGGGCAGCAAGCGGTCGAGCGGCCAAAACTCAACGGTCAAGGTCATGCGGCTTCGCTTTCTTGGGTCAAATTAATGCCGCGCGCGGCGGCGGTTTCTTCAAAACTCATTCCTTCGCCTTCAAGCGCAAGGGGCGCGTTCGGGAATATCTCGCGCCATCGGCGCACGGCCACGTCGACATAAGCGGGTGCAAGCTCCATCGCCCGAACAGCGCGGCCTGTTTGTTCGCCAGCGATGATGGTCGTTCCCGATCCGCAGAAGGGTTCATAAACAATTTCGCCCTCGGCGCTGTAGGCTTGCATGATGAACGCGGGCAAGCGCACGGGGAACACGGCTGGGTGTTCGGTTTCGACGCCGCGCGCTTTGTGGCGCGTGATGCGGATCACGTTGTCCGGTATCTTGTTTTCCTGAACGGGCTGTTCGGCGTGCGTCCATTTGCCGACCGTGCCGTCTTTTTCGCGCAAGCCGCCTTCGTCTTCGTGCATGACATGCCCCGCCCATTTGCAGGGTACGATCTTGTTGGGCTTGCGCGGCGTCTTGTTGAAATGAAAGACGAACTCGAAGCTGGGTGCAAAGCGTCCGTTCCAGTCGCCCGGAAGACCCGGACCTTGATCCCAAACGTACCAGCCGAAGCGCCGCCAGTTTTTCTCGCGCATCCACGCGATCCAATCCTGCCAGTAAGGCTGCCATTCGCCGTCTTTGTGTATCAGGCCGAGATTGACCAAAACCTGTCCGTCATCGCGCATCGGCAATGTGGCGAACACGCCTTGCATCAGCTTGTCCCAATCGCTGATGCCGCCAGTTGTGTAATCGCGCTGGTTGCCATAGGGCGGCGACGTGAACAACAAGTGCGCTTGTTTTCCGTCCATCAAGCGCGCGATGGCGGCGGGATCCGTGCTGTCACCGCAAAGCAAGCGATGGTTGCCAAGTAGCCAGACGTCGCCTTCGCGCGAGACGGGATGCTTGGGCGGCGCGGGAGCTTCGTCTTCCTTGTCACCAGCTTCGGACGGCTTTTCCGGATCGTCCTGCAAGGGTGCGAGAATTTGATCGATTTCTTTTTCGTCAAAACCCGTGAGCGACAGATCAAACCCAAGTCCGTTCAACGCGTGCATCTCTTCCGCCAAGAGAGCGTCGTCCCATCCCGCTTGCAGAGCGAGTTGGTTGTCGGCGATGACGTAGGCGCGGCGTTGCGCGGGCGTCAGGTGATCAAGCAGGATGACCGGAACTTCCTTCAGCCCGACCTGTTTTGCCGCTTCCAACCGCCCATGCCCAGCGATGATTGTGCCATCGCTGACCACAAGAAGCGGATTGGTAAACCCGTATTCGACGATGCTTGCGGCCAGCTGTGCGACCTGCGCCGCGTTGTGCGTGCGCGGGTTTTTTGCATAGGGCTTGAGCTTGTCTGTCGGCCAAAGCTCTATTCTGTCAGGCGTGGTTACTGACATGGCGACAATCGTTCACGAATTTTATTTTCGATTTTCTCGACGTCGATCAACAAGCTGATCTCGTCACCCATGATGATGCGAGGGCATTTGTCCTGTTTGTATTCGTAGGCGGTTTCGGCAAGGCTGAACGCAAAATCAAGCGGCAGGCTTATTGAGCGAAGTTCACAAAAAATCCCAAGGTAGAGAATTTCCTC
>JAQVBU010000022.1 GCA_028690155.1 Alphaproteobacteria bacterium
CTGAAGGCCAACACAAGGCCGAATTTCTCGTTTCCGAAACCGAGGGCACGATCTCGCGCGATACCGTGACCATCTTGCATGGCCAAAATCTTCAAGCTGGTCATGTGCTGGGCAAGGTATCCGTCGGCGCGGCCACGGGCGCTCCTGCGGCTGGCAATGTTGGCAACGGCACGATCACCGACGTCTCGGTGGGATCCGGCGTCAAAGCCGGAACCTATGTGATCGACTGCATCGAACCTGCGGCCAACGGCGGCACCTTCGCCGTCGAGGAACCGGGCGGCTCGATCATCGGCACGGCGCAGGTCGGAACGCCTTTCGTCGGAGCAATCAACTTCACTTTGACAGACGGCGCGACAGACTTCGCGGCGGGCGACCGCTTCACGGTGGTCGTGGGAGGCGGCTCCGGCAAGTACAAGGAATACCGTCCGTCGAACACCGACGGTTCGCAAACCGCCGTTGCCGTGTTGTTGGACGCCGTCGACGCGACCGCAGCCGACAAGGACGGCGTGATCATCGCCCGCCAAGCCGAAGTGAACGCCGCCGAACTCGTCTGGTTCACGGGCGCGACGGATGCTCAGAAAACGGCGGGCGCTAACCAGCTCAAAAACCAGACCATTCTCGTGCGCGCGGCCATCTAAGTCCCGCTTACGATTGTGTAACCGACAAAAGCCCTGCATTCGCAAAACGGATGCGGGGCTTCGTCATTCAGAAAGGAATCCTTCCTATGCCTACGCTCGACGTATTCAACAGCAACGCCTTCTCGGTAGTGTCCCTGACGGATGCCATCAATAAGGTTCCCTTCATTCCCGGTAAGATCGGCCAGCTTGGCTTGTTCACGGAATCCGGCATCACCACGACCACGGTCATGATCGAGGAACGGCAAGGAAGCCTGAACCTGATCGAGACCACGGCGCGCGGCGCACCCGCCGTGCAAAACCATGCCAATAAGCGCAAAGCACGGTCGTTCGTCGTGCCGCACATCGCCATCGAAGACACGATCATGGCCGATGAAGTCCAGAACATCCGATCTTTCGGTTCTGAAAACCAGATGGAGAGCGTCCAGCAAGTCGTCCAGTTCCGTCTTGCGGAAATGGCGAACAAGCATGACGCGACGCTGGAGCATCTTCGCGTCGGCGCGATCAAGGGGCAAATCCTCGACGCGGACGGCGTGACGGTGCTTTACGACCTGTTCAACGAGTTCGGCGTGACCCAGCAGGCGGAAGTCGACTTCGATCTCGACAACGCCAGCCCCGAAGCCGGAGCCGTGAAACTGCTTTGCCATGCCGTCAAACGCAACATCGAGGACGAGCTGGGCGCGCAGACTTACGATCACATCCACGCCATCTGCGGCTCGGACTTCTATGACGCGCTCGTGACGCATCCGGAAGTGACCAAGGCCTACGACCGTTATCAGGAAAGCCTTTTCCTGCGCACGGGACAGGCGCGGAGCCAGTTCGAATATGCGGGCATCGTGTTCGAAGAATATCGCGGCAAGGTCGGCACGGTGGAATACACTGAAAGCGCCAAGGCGTTTTTCTTCCCCGTCGGCGTGCCGAACCTGTTCCGGCAGTACAACGCGCCCGCCGACTTCGTCGAGACGGTGAACACCGTTGGTCTCCCCCGTTACGCCAAACAGGCCATCGACGACGAGTTTGGGCGCTGGGTCAAGGTACACTCGCAGTCCAACCCGCTGCCGATCTGCACGCGTCCGCGCGTGTTGGTCAAAGGCAAGGCCGCGTAATCGGGGAAAAGCCATGTCCTTCGGCAATATGATCGCAGCCTTGTTTGCGGATCCGATCCTGAGCAAGGCCGCCGTCTATCTGCCGAAGGGCAGCGCCGAAGCCATCGATGTCCGCGTGATGACCAAGCAGCCGGATATCATCACGGACTTCGGCGAAGGGCAAATCCACGCGGCAACGACGCTGTTCGAGATACAAAGGCAGGACATCGCCCAGCCCAAAACGGGAGACAGGCTTACGGTGGATGGGATCACTTACATCGTCCAGTCCGAGCCGATGGGCGACCGCGAACGGCTGATCTGGCGGCTTGACGTGATACCGGCATGAGACTTCTCGCGGCGCTTCAAGGCGATCTCAAGAAGATCATGGCCGCCGAGCAGCGCGCTGCGGAACGGGCCGTGACGGACGGCGTGCGGCAAGCGACCGACGGCCTGAAGCTGGAATTGCGGGGGCAAGTCACAGGTGCAGGCCTCGGTCAGAGGCTCGCCAATACATGGCGTGGGCAGGTCTTTCCCAAAAGCGGCCAAAGCCTCAACGCCGCAGGGTTCGTGTTCAGCAAAGCTCCGAACATCGTGGCCGTCTACGCTCGTGGATGCGTTATCAAATCCAGCAAGGGTTTCTTTCTGGCGATCCCCACCCCTGCGGCGGGCAAGTTTGCGCTGTTCAAAAAGATCACGCCCGCCGGATGGGAACAGGCGCATGGCAAACGCCTGCGCTTTGTCTACAGACGCGGCGCGCCGTCGCTGCTTGTGGCCGACGACATGCGAGCGCGGAAAGGGAAACGCGGAGGGTTCGCCGATGCCAGTGCTTCCTCCATACGAACGGGGCGCGGCCTGACCACGGTGCCGATCTTCATTCTTGTACCGCAGGTCACGATCAAAAAACGCTTCGACATCGATTCCGTCGCCCAGAAATGGATCGACCGCACGCCCGAACTCATCATCCGGAACTGGCAAGAAAATGAACAGAAATGACGCCACGCGAAACCATTCTGCAAGCGCTGTTCGCGCAGTTGCAAACGATCCCCGATGCGCGGGTTCTGCGTAACGAGGTTCTGCCGGAGGTCATTCCGGCGGGCGGCTTGATCATTCTGCGCGACGGCGAAACGGGCGAGCCGGAAACGATGCTCTCGCCGATCTCATATTATTGGCAGCACCGCGCCATGCTCGACATTGCGGTTCAGAAAGGCGAAGCGGCGGAGCGCGATGCGGCGTTGGACACGCTGTTCGAGGATATCGCGACGGCTCTTTCCTCCGACCGCACGCTGGGCGGGCTTTGCGATCTCGTAACGCCGCTTGCGCCAGAAATCGGGTCGCTCGGCATCAATCAAGCACCGAGCGTCAAGACCGCCATCGTGTTGATTGAACTCATCTACGTCACCGACGGCCAGCTGAATTAGCTGGCCGTTTTTTTACCACCACAACCGAAGGAGCAAACTATGTCACGTGCTTATGGCGCGAATGCGCAGCTATTGGGTAAATTCGAAACCATCTACGGGTCTTCGCCCATCGGGAACTATACGAAGTTCCCGTTCGTGTCCTCGAACCTCGGCTCGGAACAAGGGCTGATCGCCTCCGACCTTCTGGGGCAAGGCCGCGATCCGTCGCAACCGATCCGCGACGTGATCAAGGTCGAGGGCGATATCGTCGTGCCTGTCGATGTTCGCAATTTTGGTTATTGGCTGAAAGCGCTGCTCGGCGCGCCGGACACCACAGGCACGGGGCCGTATGTGCATACGTTCGACTCCGGCCTTTCGTCGCTGCCCAGCCTGTCGCTTGAAGTTGGCATGCCTGAGGCGTCGGCGTTCTTTATGAACATGGGCGTGCGCATCGACTCCATGCAGCTGTCGTTCGCGCGTTCCGGCGCGGCCAATGCCACGCTGAACTGCGTTGCGCAGGGTGAAAGCCGTGCGGCGGCCAGCTCAGGCGGCACGCCGACAACGTCTTTGCTGACGCGCTTCAACCAGTTCCAAGGCTCGATCAAACGGGATGGCACGGCGCTCGGCAACGTCACGGGAGCGCAACTGACCTATAGCAACAATCTGGAACGCATCGAGACGATCCGCTCGGACGGCAAGATCGACGGGGCCGACCCGACCATCGCCGCTCTGACGGGAACCATCGAGGTGCGTTTCGCGGACACGACGCTGATCGATACGGCGACCAACAACACGCCCATCGAGCTGGAGTTCGGGTACGTCATCGACGCCGACCATTCGCTTATCTTCACGGCGCATGAAGTCTATCTGCCCAAACCCAAACTGGCCGTCACAGGCCCCGGCGGCGTGCAGGCAAGCTTCAACTGGCAGGCCGCGAAGCCGAGCGTCGGCCAGATGCTGACGGTCGCGCTCACCAACGATGTCGAGGACTACGCATGATCCGGCTTGATCTTAAGCGCGAGCCTTTTTGGCTCGATCTCGGTTATGGCGTGCGCCTGCATGTTCGCCCCGCGACATCGGCGCTTGTCATGGCCGCGCGGGTCTCGGCTCTGAAAGAAACGCAAGGGGACGCCGACGCTGGTATGCGCAGCGCGGCGCTCCTCAAGCGTCTGGCGGAGCTGGCCGTGATCGCGTGGGAAGGCGTGGGCGACAGCGAGGACAACCTCGCCGAAGTCACGCCCGAAGCCGTTTCAGCCCTGATGGACTTGTGGCCGATTGCGGACGCGTTCGAGAGGCTCTACCTCGGCCCATCGCTCCTTCTGGAGCAGGAAAAAAACGCCTAGAGGCTCGCTGCAAATGGCACTTCGGCGGCGGGCCTGAATATTGCTGCTCGTGCGCCGAAAACGGCTTGCCGTGCTCGAAAGGAGAAACCAACGAGCACGGCAACCGCTGCCCCTACGCCAAGACCGAGCCGCAAACGATGGAAGGCTGGGAGGCGTGGGACATCGCGCTTCGGTGCGCGGGACAGCTTCGCACCGCCCAGCTTGCCGTCATCGGCATCGACATGAACGCCGCCATCCATATCGGAGAATCCCTCGGCTACGACCCGACCGGACTGGTCGAGCTTCTCCCCGCCTGCGAGTCAGGGATGGTTTCCGCAATCAACGCAAAAGTTAATGAGGGCTTAAAGTAATGCCCGAACGCAATCTTGCAATCCGTCTGTCCGTCATGGATGGCGGCAAGGTCAAGGCCGAGCTGAAGGAGATCGGGGAGTCCGGCGAGAAGTCGCTCAAGAAGATTGAGCTTGCCGGACAGCCTGCTTCCAAAAGCCTCTTGGCGCTGAACGCCGCCGCAAATGACGTGCGCGGTTCTGCCATCGGCCTTACCAGCCAGATCGGACCGCTTGGCTCGGCCATGGCGGCATTGGGGCCAGCGGGGATCGCGGCGGGCGCAGCACTGGGAGCGTTGACGCTTGGTTTGACAGCCAGCGCCAAGGAAGCCGCGCTTGCCGAACAGGCGCAAAACCGTCTTATGGGGGTGCTTCGCGCCACGGGCTATGCCTCCGGCCTGACGGGCAAGGAACTGGCCGAAATGGCCGAGGAGATGGAGCATTCGACGCTCACCAGCGCGGAGGCCGTTAAAAACGCGGCGTCCATTCTGGCGACATTCCGCTCTGTCTCCGGCGATACGTTCAAACACGCGATCCGTCTGGCGCAGGATATGTCCGCCGTGTTCGGGCAGGATTTGACGGGATCGGCTACACAGCTGGGCAAGGCGCTTGAAGACCCTATCAACGGCATCACGGCCTTGCGCCGTGTAGGCGTGAGCTTCACGGAATCCCAAAAAGACGTGATCGCCAAACTGGTCGAAACAGGCCAGAAAGCCGAGGCGCAAAAACTGATCCTTGCCGCCTTGGAACAGCAGGTCGGCGGCGCTGCAGAAGCTGAAACCCAAGGCCTTACAGGCGCCGCGCATCGCTTGTCCGTGGCATGGGGCGACATGCTCAAGGCCATCGGCCAGACCGAAACGGTTTCCGGCGTCGTCGGAGCCGCCTTGCGCCAGCTTGCGACGACCTTCGAAGTCACGACCGAATGGTTCAGCAAAAACCCAATCGCCGTTCAACTGCGTGATGCGAAAAACGAACTGGCCGAAGTTCAGAAAGAGTTGGACTGGCTTCAAAACTTGCCGCCAGCCGTTCAACCTCTCTACAAAGACAACACAGCCTTCCGGCAGAAGAAAGCCGCCGAGCTACGCGCGGAAATCGAAAAGCTGACCAAGGCCGAGCAAGCCGAAGCGGCTGAACGCGACAAAGCCGAGGCTGGACGCTTGTCTGCGGAAAAGGAAGGCCGCGCAGAAACGCTTCTTCAACAGCGCAAGGGCATCGACGAGGCTCTGGCCAAGTTGGTGGACGATCCCGCCGAAAAGATCGCCAAGATCAACGCCGAGCTTGAAAAGACAAAGCAGCGTTTGGACGGTTTGCGCGAAAAGGACGGCAGCAACAACGGAAGCGTGGATGCCGCGATTAAACAAGCTGAAGAACTCGCCCGCCGCCAGATCGAAGTTATTCAGAAGCCAATCGCGGAAGCGGCGCAGAAAGAGGCCGAAGCCAATCAGAAAGTCATCGACGACCTGAAACAAAAGCTTCTCGGCCTCAGCAACGAACGGCAGGCTTATATCGATCAAGCCGTCAGCCGCCTGTCCAACAAGGCAGGCGATGCCGAGAAAGCCCAGACGCGCAATCTGGCCGCTCAATTGTTTGACCAAAAGTCCTTTGCCGAAGCGCAAAAGATCATCGACGATCTCGGCAAACAAATGGACAGACTTGGCGACAAGCGCAAAGCGTTCATATCCGATGCCGTGGCGAAGCTGCCCGAAACGACGTCGCAGGAACAAGTCGAGCGCGCCAAGCAAATGGCATCTGCGCTTTACGATCAGACGCAGGCGCAGGAAAAACTCGACAAGCTGAAGCAGGAAGGCAAAGAGCTAACGGACGGTGCCAAAACGGCCACGGAAGCCTATGCCGATAAGATCGCTCGCCTGAACGAGCTTTTGAATTCCGGCTCGATAAGTCAGGAAGTTTACAACAAAGCGTTGGCAAACGCGGGCGACGAGCTTCTCTCCAAGCGCACAGATCCCGAAGCGGGCATTCTGCGCGCTTTCAAGAACTACGAAAAAGGCGCGACAGACACAGCCTCGGCCATCGAGAGTGCTTTTACGGAAGCGATGAAGGCGACCGAGGATGCCATCGTCAACATGGTGACGTCCGGCGAAGTCAGCCTCAACAGCCTGAACGATCTGGCCAACAGCATCGTTGCCAACATCACGCGCATGATGGTGCAGCAATCCATCACAGGGCCGCTGGCCAAATGGATGGGCAACAGCATGGAAAGCGGCGGCTTTATGTCCGATATCTTTGGCTCGATCTTCCACGAAGGAGGTATGGCTGGCGATATGGCGCCATCGCGGCAGGTTCCGGCCTTCGTGTTTGCCGGAGCGCCTCGCTATCACTCCGGCGGCATCGCCGGGCTGCGTCCCGACGAGGTGCCTGCCATTCTCCAGCGTGGGGAAACGGTGATCCCGAAGAATGGCCGGACATCCAGCCCGATCAACCTTGTGATGAACATCTCAACGCCGGACGCCAACAGCTTCCGCGCAAGTCAGGCGCAGGTGTCAGCAGAAGCCGCGCGAGGCATTCAGCGTGCGAGGAGAAATTTGTAGCTGTTTACAAATTAATCCAGCTTCAATGCGTCGAGACGCTTTTGTGCCGTTGAGATTTGCTTTTCAAGCGAAGCTATCTCTTCGTCTCGAGACATGGGTTCTTGCCAAAAGTCGCCGCCTTGCTGGCAGCGTCGCCCACGACCAAAACCGCGTCCGTTACCATTGCCCATTCCCATTCCTCGTCCACCACGACCTTGTCCCATGGCAGGGTTACCGTTTCCGGCTGTCTGGCATCCGCCACGACCGCGTCCCATTGGCCCTGTTCCCAGAGGCCCTGTTCTATCCATTCCTGGCATTGTTTGTTCCTTTCGTATTTTCACTGGCCGATTCTTCATCGTCGAGGTCGAAATTTCCGCCCTCGATTTTTAGCGCCGCGCCATAAACAAGCGCTGTCGCCACGGCCTTTCGCGCCTCGGCCAAGATGCGTGAGAAAGTCGATCGGGATACGTTCATAAGAGCGGCTGCGGATTCATGATCCATCTCTTTGATGTCTGCCAACGAAAGAGCTTCCAACTCCTCCTCTTTTAAGCAGACAACCCGCAGTTGCCGAACAGGAATCCCTTGGGGTTTGTAAAATCGCGCCAAGGGGTTGATGCTAATCCGCCTGCATTTTCTAGGCCTTACCATAAATCTCTCGCGTCTTGTTATGAGCGTATTCTCATAACACTATGAACTGATATGCTGCCGCTGTCAACAACATTATGCACGTGCGTGCATAATGAAGGGGGAACAAAGCCTTATGACCTTTCACGAGATCCGCTTTCCGGACGACATCGCCTATGGCGCGACAGGCGGACCGGAATACCTGACGACAGTCGTTTCAATGGCTTCAGGGCATGAACAGCGCAATGCCAACTGGTCGGCGGCGCGGGGAAAATGGAATGTGGCCTCTGGGCTAAAGCATCAAGCCCAGCTTAATACCTTGATCGCGTTCTTTCGTGCACGAAAAGGCAAGGCTTATGGCTTTCGGTTCAAGGATTGGACAGACTATCGCGCCACAGGCCAAGCCATCGGCACAGGCGATGGGACGACCAAGGCGTTTCAATTGGTTAAAAGCTATGTGTCTGGCGCTGGCAGCGAAACACGAACGATTACAAAGCCTGTCTTGGGTACAGTCGTTCCCTATCTTGGTGGCGTTAAACAAACATCGGGGTGGGCGATCAACACAGCGACGGGCGTTTTGAGTTTTACGGTCGCACCAGCACAGGGGATTGTCATCACTGCAGATTTTGAATTTGACGTCCCCGTCCGCTTCGACACCGACAGTATGGCCGTAACCATCGAGCAGATCGATTTGCACCAATGGTCTGATATCCCCGTTATAGAGATCCGCGTATACGCGCTATACCCAACAAGGAACCTTGGGCGTACATAAGGCATATAAGAGGTTTTCGTTTTTCGTGAGATGCTTTCCTTCGGAAAGCACTTCACGGGGACGCGCATGAACAATGATACAAACAAGAATTCGGCGGCGGCAGCTCAAAATATTCTGATCGAACTTGCCTTTAAGCCACTGGTTCCGAATCTAAAATTGCGTCCGCAAGAAAGCCAATTGCTTTTGGCCTACATCGGTGAAATTCTCAGAGAGATTGAGGAAGAGGAAAAGACGATCAAAGAACAGGAATCCCCATGCAAGTAGCCCTCTATGCTCGCGTATCAACAGGCCGCCAAGCCGAAAACGAACTATCCATCCCCGATCAATTGCGCCAGATGCGGCAATGGGCAGAACGCAACGGACATGTTATCGCCAAGGAATACATCGAACCTGGTGCAAGTGCAACGGACGACAAGCGGTCTGTGTTCCAAGATATGATGGCGGAAGCCACCATGAAAGGCGCATCCCCGTTTCAACTAATCGTCGTGCATAGTTTCTCTCGCTTCTTCCGCGATCATATTGAAGGGGCGATTTATCAAAGGCGGTTGTGCAAGCACGGCGTAAGGGTAGAATCCATCACCCAACACACGAATAACGACCCATCGGGTGAGATGCACCGCAGCATGATTATGCTGTTTGATGAATATCAAAGCAAAGAGAACGCCAAACACACTTTGCGCGGAATGCAGGAAAACGCGCGGCAAGGATACTTCAATGGCAGTAAGGCTCCGTTTGGTTATAAAACTATCGAAGCCGGACAAACGGGAATTAGAGGACGCATCAAGAAGAAGCTGGCAATCAACGAGGCCGAAGCCGAAATCGTCCAAGAAATCTTCTTTCTCTACGTGAACGGCAAGAGCAATACACCACGCATCGGCATGAAAGAAATTGCCAAGCACCTCAACAAGCGCGGCATCCAGATGCGCGGCAAGCCATGGCGTGTGCAGGTTATGTGTGTTTTCTTCCCTGACGGCCTTCGGCGGTCAAGCAGCCGAGGGCCCATCATCGTCTGTGTTGTCAAACGGCGGAGGATTGACAGAGATGATGGTCAAAGTTTCCATGCGTCCATCGCGAGTCTTCCATTGAAAAGACTGTCCGGCGGACAATCCCAAAAGCGCAACCCCAACGGGAGTTATGATCGATACGCGCCCAAGGGCAATGTTGGCATCCTTTGGCAGTACGAGAGTAACGTGTTTTTCGCCTTGCGTTTTGGTGCAATAAACGGCGGAACCGCCGATGCTGATAAAATCGACTTTATCCGCATCTGGCACAACTGTGGCGCGTTCCAACTCGGCCAACAGATCGTCGGCCACCTCGTTCTCTTTGCCGAGGGCGCTGGCCAGCATCCACAAGCGGTTCGCATCCGTTTGGGTTACGCGGATGGTGGGCTTTTCAAGAAATTGAACGGTCATAGTTGAACCCCTTTATTGAAGGACAGAAGCGTCGGTCTTATTGCGCTGTGGTGTGACAATGGATGAGTTTGTGAAAAGCGTGATCCCCGTGCCCAGGGATCAAAATCTGGGCAGGGGCCTATGAGCCTGCGGCAAGCAGACCTGCGCGGATGAGGGTGAATTTCGACGATGTGACGAATTTTTTATTCATAGGCCGATGATATTAAGCTTCACCGAAAAAGGCAAGAATGCAAAAATAAATTGATTATTTTATATGAACCCAACTTCTTAGCCACCCTCAATAATCTGGAAATACCCGCAAGCAATGCTGCTTTTTACCGCGTTGGCGGCGTCATAAGCGTCAGAGCCTATGGATTAGTTCTTAATGATCTTAGCCATAAATTGCGGTAGGACAAAAGAAGATACATGGATTTGTGCATTGTAATATCCCGTTTTGATTTTTGTCTTTTTAAGACGTTCGCCAATTTCTCTTTCCGTTTGGCAACGCAGATCGACATTATCCGTTGCCCAACCGAAAATTATGTGTCCACCATAGTAGGATGGAACACACGTCGTAAAAAACCAAGCATCCTTGAACAGGTTTTTCAAATAAACATGGGTGTTTCGCGCTTCATCTTTTTGAAAAAAAGGCATCCCGCTTTGGGGCGCCAGTACCCCCCCTGATGCCAGACAATTGCGACAATCTTTGTAGAACTCTTGTGTAAAAAGGCGCGTCGCGGCCCCTACAGGATCGGTGGAATCGACGAGGATGACGTCAAATTTTTCTTCAGTTTTTTTTACAAAAGAAAGACCGTCACCAATAATCAGTAAGCATCGAGGGTCTTCAAAAGCGCCGGCTGAAATCTCAGGCATCCATTTTTTTGCCGCTTCAACAACGCGCCTGTCAATTTCCACCATCGTTACATGTTCAACGTCGGTATGTTCCAAGCAACGGCGCAGTGTGCCGCCATCCCCTCCACCGATGATAAGAATGCGTTTGGCTTTTCCGTGGCCAAAAAGGGGCACGTGCGCCAGCATTTCGTGATACATGTATTCATCGGCTGTCGTCGTTTGAACATAGCCATCCAAAACCATGACTCGGCCCATTGTGTCGTTTTCAAAAATAGATATTTTTTGAAACGGCGTCACGTCTTTATAGAGCCAGCGGTTGACTTTAAATCTTTGAGTCAAGCCGGCGCCGACTCTTTCATCGAAATACAGGGCACGCCTATGCGCTTCTTGTTTTTTTTTAAACATCAATATCTGCTTTTACTGAAAGCGAAAAACACTTAGCCGACAATGACGCCTCGCCTGATCGTATTCATTTGGATGCTTTGAGGCGCAAAACGTTCTTGAAACACTTTGACGCACCTTTCGGGACGCGAATCTCCACACATAAAGGCATCGATGGCCGCATAGCCGCGCTCGGGCCAAGTGTGGATACTAATATGCGATTCCGCAAGAATAGCCATTCCCGAAACACCAAAATTCGGTTCAAAATGATGAAGATCGATGTTCAAAAGGGTAGCTTCTGATTCGCAAACGGCACGCATCATTGTTGACTTGATAAGAGATAAATCCGCCAAAAAACTGGCCTTCACTCCCCACATGTCGATAATTAAATGATGTCCAGCACAACATATGCCAAACTCATCCACGACAAAGTGGTCGTTGGTTTCTGCGGTTTTTGGGGTTTCTTGCGTTCTACGCTGATCCGGCTCAAAAGAACCCTCCCTGCGTTGAACTGTGGGGGATAGCTTCATCCCATTCCTCCATCAGTAAAAATCACGGTAAAGGTTACTGCGCTGCAAAGTGCATAAAATCACTATTTACACAGCTAGTTCTTCATGAAGAGCATATTAATTCAGGAAACGCAAGGTAATCCGCCCAACCGGATGATGCTTGTAGCGAACAAAGCGGCTAACCCATTGACGTTTCAACAACCGAACTAAAGACGTTTAGTCCGGTTGCCACAGAGAGAAACGGGCCAGAGAGAGGGAAAAAAGGTGTTAGGGGTGAATTCAGGGAACGCGGAGTCCGGTTGCAAACACAAAGAACGGCGCAAACACAGGCTTTTTACTCCGCAATCCCAAACAGAGAGAATCTTTGTTTGGGTTGGTTTATGGCGGTGGGGTTTCCGACAGAAAAATTGCTTGTCCCATTGATCGACTTACATTCATTAAAAAAAAGATACACCAAATTCTATTCAATGGAATTTAGCTTTGGCCGAACCATTTTAGACTACTCCGGATTCCCTATCTCCTGTCTTGAATTCTTGCTGCAAGCCAATCGTCGATCTCTTGCTCCACCAAACAACGGGTTCGACAAGTTTCTGAACGCTGCATAACGATACTCTTTACAAAACCATACAACCAAACCCAGTTTAGCACATTCTTTTGTGCTGTTTTGTTTAAATGTCTTAGCTATTTCTTTTGCACTACATCAGCCGTTATTGAAGAAAAATGTTTTAAAATAAGATCGACCATCCCCTTAGCAAGTTCCTCCTTTGCGCAAAGGACT
The DNA here is from genome assembly GCA_028690155.1 of Alphaproteobacteria bacterium. GTDB lineage: Bacteria > Pseudomonadota > Alphaproteobacteria > UBA9219 > UBA9219 > CAIXLI01. The sequence continues at coordinate 12,622 of JAQVBU010000022.1, forward strand.
GTCCCCGCGACCTCTTTGCGCAGGCGGATCAGATCGTCATCGCTGCGCGTTCGAAGAATAACACGGATATAGCCTATGAAATCAGCCTCGACACAGCTTGCCGCGCATATCGCTGGCGAGACGACCACGCTTGCGACCTGCTGGAAGGTCACGCGCAGGGATGGCGTGGTGTTCGGCTTTACCGACTTTGATCGCGACTTGACCATCGATGGCCTCGTTTATCAGGCGCGGACTGGCTATACGCGCTCGGCCATCCACACGATTTCGGATCTGTCGGTCGATAATCTCGACATCGAAAGCGCGCTGGACAGCGAAGCCTTGGCTGCGCCCGACCTGCGCGCGGGGATTTGGGACAACGCAGAAGTTTTGATCTTTCTGGTCAACTGGAACGCGCTCTCGCAAGGCAAGATCGTCATGAAGCGCGGAACCATCGGCCAAGTCGAACTGAAGGACACGATTTTCAAGGCTGAACTGCGTGGACTAACGCAGGCACTATCCCAACAAATTGGCGAACTTTACACACCCGACTGCCGCGCCGACCTTGGCGACACGCGCTGCAAGATCGATCTGGCGGCTTTGACAGTGGCCAGCACCGTCACGGCGACAGAAGACCGTTACGGCTTTACGGATATCGCCAGATCCGAAGCCGATAACTATTGGAGCGGCGGGCTTATCACATGGACTAGCGGTGCAAACACCGGTCGCAAAATGGAAGTGCGCAGCTTTGCGACTGGTGCCTTTGACCTATTTCTCCCCATGCCTTCAGAAATCGCGGTTGGCGATGCCTATGCCGTTCAGCCCGGATGCGACAAGTCGTTCTCGACCTGTTGCTCGCGCTACAACAATGCCGTGAATTTTCGCGGCGAACCTCATGTGCCCGGAACCGATGCCGTTTTGAGTTATCCCGATGGAAAATAAAACCACACGTATGGACGCTGTTGCCGAAGCCCGCGCATGGCTCGGCACGCCGTTTCATCACCAAGCCTCTGTCAAAGGGGCTGGCTGCGACTGCATCGGACTGATCAAGGGCGTTGGGATGGCGTTGAAGCTGGTCGATTACGATCCGGCCTCGCCACAAGCGCAAGCCTTTGCCAATTATTCAATGCTGCCCAACAGCCGCCGCATGCGCGAAGGCTTGGCAACGTGGCTGGTCGAAATCCCTGTGGCCAAGGTGACGCTGGCGGACATCTATTTCATGGCATGGGGCCGTGAACCGCAGCATGTCGCGCTGATAACGGATAAAGGCATCATCCACAGCTATTCCGGTGTCGGCAAAGTGGTCGAACACGCGCTGGATGATGATTGGAAACGCCGGATCGTTGCCGCTTATCGCTATCCTTATTTTGTCGAGAATCCGTAATGGCTGTTCTTGCTCTTGGCCTTGTTGGCGCTGGTCTAACCTCCGCCATCGGGATCGGCGCGTCCATCGGTTGGATGGGCGGCGTGGTTCTGGGAAACCTGCTGTTCGGCGGCAACAAAGGATCGAACACAGAAGGCTCACGCCTCAGCGATCTATCCGTTCAAACATCCACCTATGGGGGCACGATCCAGCTTGTCTATGGCACGATGCGGGTGTCCGGCAATGTCATCTGGTCAATGCCGCTTAAAGAAACGCGGCATGTTTCGCGTCAAGGCGGCAAAGGCGGTGGCGGCGGGGCGTCCAGCACGTCCTATAGCTATTCGGCTTCTTTCGCCGTTGGGCTTTGCGTCGGGCCTGTATCAACAGTTCGGCGCGTTTGGGCAGACACAAAGCTGGTCTACGATGCGACGGCCAGCAACACGCAAGCGACAGAGAAATACCCCGGCGTTATCCGCATCCATACAGGCGCGGAAGACCAACAGCCGGACAGCACGATGGAAATGCATCTTGGCGCTGGCAATGCCCCTGGTTATCGGGGACTTTGCTATTTGACCTTTACGGATCTGCAACTTGCCGACTTTGCCAATCGCATCCCCAATATCAGCGCCGAAGTCGTTGCTTCCGGCGGCATGGATTGTGATGCCCTCATCTTGCCCAAAATCTCCGGAATGCTGCGTGACGGAGGCATTATCAATCCTTCGCATGGAACGCTTGTCGGCGTTACGTCCTCGCGCATTTTCAAGTACGACCTTATTCATAACAGCGTTTTGCTCAACGCGCCCTTGAACGCCAGCATCTACGGCGGCCTTATGGGATATGACCGCGAAGGCTATATCTATCATGCGGTTGATGCTTATGGCGTGACGATGCATCTGGTCAAACGCCACCCCGATACATTGGCCATTGTCGCTAAAACGAAAACGCGCATCGACTACAGCGTTAGCGGCACAGTCTTTGGCGACAAAATCTATATTCACAGATCGCGCAAAGTCTTTGACCGCGATCTGGTTCTAGTCGCCGATCTTGCCTCTCTTTTCCCCAACGCTAACGAAGCCCCGATGTGCAGCGATGGAGATGGACGGTATTGGCAAGCCGCCACGAGCAAACTGCGCCGCGCGGCTTTTGGGTCCTTTCAAAACGGCGAACTGACGGAATGGGATATCTCGGCTTGGACAAGCGGCCATTGCCCCGACGTCATCTTTTGGGATGAAACGACAGGACATCTGTACTTCAAGGTCGGCATATTGGGCCGCATCGTCAAATGGCATCCCGACAATGGTTTTGTGGCTTATGTCGACGGGGTTTCATTGGCGGCAGGCTGGTCGCTTCAGGATAATTACAGCTTCCCCCAAAAAGGCCGTTTATGGGCGACAAACGGAACAAAGGCGACGCTTGTCGATCTTGTTTCGATGCGTTTGGAGAAGACCATCGATCTTTTGCCGTATGCGCCGATTTACGCCACGCATTTTTGCGGTTGTTACGAGAAGTTCACGCATAGCGCCATCATCATGACCAACGATGGCTTGGTCAAATACCCCCTCGAACGCTATGGCTCGAACAATGTGGCCTTGTCGTCCATTCTGACGGATTTGTGCAAGCGGGCGGGACTGAAGCAAACCGACATTCTGACCAACGAAATCAGCCAATCGGTCCATGGCTATGTCGTAAGCCGTCGCACATCTGCAAGAGATGCCATAGAGCCTCTTTTAGGGGCCTATTTTATCGATGCCGCAGAAACAGATGGGGCGCTGCGTTTTATTCCGCGTGGGCAGGATACGTCTGCAACGATCCCTTACAACGATCTTGGCGCGGTGGAAGGGACGTCCAACGATAGCCCCTTGCGAATAACAGAAACGCGTGCGCAAGAAGTCGAGCTGCCGCAACGGATCGACCTGACCCATTACGATCCCGACCGTGACTATCAGAGCAATACGCAAAACGCCGCACGCGCCAGCAACGCCGTTACGACCAAGGATCAGCAAACGGTCGAGCTGTCCATCGCCTTGTCGGCGGATGAAGCTGCGCAGATCGCGGATAAGACGCTCACCAGCGCGTGGATCGGACGGAACCAGTTCGAGTTCAATCTGCCGCCCAAATGGCTGCGTCTCGATCCCACGGATGTGATCGACGTCCTATTGCCGGATGCGACCTTGGCCTTGCGTCTGACGCAGGTGGATTTCGGCGGCAACAACATCGTGGCTTGCAAGGCGGTGGCCGAGGACGAGATTGCCTACACCTCATCGGCCAAAGGCACGAGCGTGCCGATTATATCCAACCCGATCCCGATCTCCACCCCCATATCGGCCTTGGTCATGGATCTGCCCATGCTGCGCGCCGAGGATGATGGGCTTGGGCTTTATTACGCGCTGGCGCTGAAAGACAACGGGACGGCCAGCCTTTACAAATCGCCGGATGCCCTGACATGGAGCATCATTGGGACAGGTTCCGCCGCTCCGGCCTATGGCTGGGCATCAAGCGTTCTGGCAGCACCCCTTAGCCCGTGGTCGTGGGACGAGAAGAATACTGTTCAAATCGCGCTTTCTCACGGAACGCTGGACAGCAAGACGGCGCTGGAAGTCCTCAACTGGAACAATGTCGGGCTTTTGGGCGACGAATTGATCCAATGGAAAAACGCCACGCTTCTGGCCGAAAACCTTTACCAGCTTTCTGGTCTTCTGCGCGGACGGCGCGGCACGGAATGGGCAACCGGCACGCACAAGATCGGCGACCGCTTCGTCGTTCTGGCGACAGATGGGTTTTATCGCATGGCGATGGCCGCGACCGAGATTGGCCAGCTTTCTTATTACAAGGCGATCCCATCGGGCGGGGATTGGGATGACGCAGCGCAGACCAACCTCAAATACAACGCGGCAAGTCTCAGGTGCTTTTCGCCCGTTCATATCAAGGGCGTGCGCGATGGAAGCAGCAATCTGACTCTTTCATGGGTCATGCGTGCGCGGTGGAACGGCGAATGGCTCGATGGGATCGACATCTCGAACTTCGAAGCCACGGAAGCCTATGAGATCGACATTCTAAACGGCGACACGGTGGTGCGCACGCTTACGTCCACCACGACCAGCGTGGCCTACAGCGCCGCCGATCAAACAACCGATTTCGGCGCGGCGCAAAGCGTTCTCTCCATCGCCGTCTATCAGATCAACAGCACCATCGGGCGGGGCTATGCAGGAAAGGCCATTGTATAATGACAACCACCCCCAATCTTCTCATCAGTCACATCGCGGCCAGCCAAGCCCAGAAGGAGGTAACGGCCAACTCAGCCTTTGACGCGCTGGACAAGGCGCTGTGCCAGTTCACAAGCCTTGCGCTGACCGATGCCAACCTAACGCTGACGGACGCGCAGATGCTCGGCAATATGGCCCTGAAGTTTACGGGCACATTGACAGCGGCGCGAACGGTCACGGTTCCGGCGCGCGCGAAGTTTATCTATGTCGAGAACGGAACAACGGGCGGCTATGCGCTATCGGTCAAAACACCGTCCGGCACAGCTATTGCTCTTGGCAGTGGCGAACGAAAGCTCCTTTATTGCAACGGCAGCGACTTCACGATTGCTGCCGAGGCTGGAGCAGCGCCCTATGACATCGGCGGCTCTTTTGTTGGCAAGCCCAGCGCGGGAACCGTCATTATGCGCTTTCCCATGCCGCGCGCCGTCCGCTTTCTCTCCGGTATGGCGCTCAGCAAGGGCGTGGCCGCGACCGCAGCGACGGCTGCCGTGTCTTTCTCTCTCCGCAAAAACGGGATCGAGTTTGCCACCATGAACTTCGCCGCGTCTGCCACGAGCGCGACATTCATTTGCACTGCCACGACCGACTTCGCGGCTGGGGACATCCTGACGCTTGTGGCTCCGGCCACGCCTGACGACACGCTTTCGGACATCGGCTTCGCCTTCGCGGGCCTTCGCATTTAAGGAGAACAACCTATGGCCTTACGCTTTCTCGACGGGTTTGATCACTACACCACAGCGGCGGCTTACGCCTATAAATACAACGCTTATACGACCACGTTGACTCCCAGCACAGGGCGGCGCAGCGGGAGCAACGCGGCGCGGTTCGGCAACTATGGCGGCGATTACCTTCTGAAAACGCTGGACGATCAGGCTACATGGATCGTTGGCTTTGCCTATAAGCGGGACTATGCCTCGAACGACGAAAAGCCGATCCTGCAATTGCGAGACAACACTGGCGCGGTGCAAGTTGCCCTTTGCATGCATGGCGTCGATGGTTTGCTGCGCTTGTGGCGCGGCGATCAAACGACGCTATTGGCGACATCTACCGTCGCTCTCCCGACAGGGTCTTGGAATTATATCGAGCTAAAGACCTTCATCAATGACACAACTGGAACGATGGAGCTTCGCGTCAACGGAGTGACGGTGGCGACTTACACGGGTGACACAAAATATTCCTCCACCATCGGGACGGCTCGTTCGATCCGGCTTAGCGGGGGCGTTTATTCGTCCTCCTATTACGGCTGGATCGACGATCTTTATGTCTGCGACGGCACAGGCACAACCAACAACGATTTCTTGGGCGATTGCCGCGTGGACACGCTTTATCCGAACGGCGTCGGCAACAGCGCCCAGTTCACGCCGACAGGCAGCGCTACCAACTGGGAAAACGTGGATGAAATCCCGCCGG
>JAQVBU010000036.1 GCA_028690155.1 Alphaproteobacteria bacterium
GGATACGATAACGGCAAAAACTGCTTGACGGTTTTAATGAAAAACGCCGCCTGTTCGCGCGCCTGCGTCACATTCAGCGCGGTGCTGAAATGGTAAACCCCAACGTCCAGCCCGGCGGCCTTTGCGTTCTTGATATTGTTCGCGGCCTGCGCGTCCACGGTTAAACCGTTTGTCAGCTTCACAATGACAAAATTTCGGCCCGCCGCTTTTACCTTTTTGAAATCCGGCGTTCCCTCCCAGTGCGAAACATCAATCCCGATAGCATAAAAATTCATTCTGAAAAGCCCCCTATCTCTTTTATTATTGCATTATTTCCAGCGTCCTATTGCTATATATTCCTCTATAACGTCAAGAGCGGAAGACATTGACACGGGGGAAACGATTGTAAACGACGCTTGATCCGAGTGAACCCCCGCCGCCTTTTGCGCTGTCCAGATGACGCCAGCGGACATAATCGCGACGTTGAAATATGGGCGCTCAATAAACGGTGTCGGGAAACTTCGGGTTATGCTGTTTTGGAAAATTGAGCCGTAAGCGGTCGTTATGACAACCTGATAGGGGTAAACCCCTTGAATAATCATAAGGCCGTTTCCGAACTTCCATGTTCGGGTTATTGTACCCCCGGGGCCACCCAAAACTGCGGCCCCGTCTGCGTCCAGTTTGCTGAATGCGTCGTTAAAATCCGCCATTTCCGGTTTGTCCCCGCCATTCCAGACGGGAAGCCCCAAATTCGGGGTTGTTCCAACATGAGCCATTACAAAACCACGTCCTTCTTTACAATTGTTAGTGTGAAATCTCCAATCGGGGAATTCGTCGATTTGTCGATTTTAAATGGAATCGGGCCTTGCATGTACGGGTTGCCCGCGTGAGCGGTCGCGAATTCATAGCATTCTTCCGGCGGGACGTAGAAAACCGTAATCAGGTTACGGCCCTGTAGTGTTGCCGGGCCGACGGGATAAATCCATGAAGTGCACGTGCCGTCTTTATTGTGCAAAAGAAGAAGTCGCGTAACATCATAAATTCGGGTATCGTAATCATCTAAATTATCACCCGACATTGCGTACTGGTCAATGAAATATCCCCCATACAAGGCGTTTTGAATTCCAAAAGCCGGATTTTGAACCGCCAAAGCCAGCGCCCGGGCAAGCCAGTCCGTAATATGACCGCCTATCCCTGTAACCGACGAATACGGAATCCACATGATATAAATAACGGCGCTGTGCCCCGCGAAGTCGCCGCCCGGTCGGGTGTCGATGTTGACGGGGATTTCTGCAACGGTCGTTCCCTGCGCGTTCTGCACTTGACAAGTTTTCCACAAATACCCCGCGCCGGGAATAAACGTGTATTGCGACAAAACGGCATTGGAGTCATAACGCGCCGGGTCGGTTCCTGTTTTTTGATGAATCTCTGCGGCTCCGCCATCATCTGATACCAGTTGTATCCTGTGCGATAAATCAAATTCCCCATTCACGGGGGGCGCTCCCCCGCGAAGCATGTTTGCCAGCACCCCGGCCCCCTCGTCGGTCAAACGCGAACGGAAGCCGTCATTCGAACCGTGATTCACTTTCGTCGTCGGGTTTAGCCAATCGTCCCACATCCAGTTCAGCGCCGCAATATCATTCCATGAACGATTTTCGGCGTCAAGCTGTGTCCACGTCCACGGGTCGCAAACATAGGCCCAAACAGTCCCCTGAAAACCGACGCCCGACTGAATTAGCATCCCGTCCGCCGCCGGGAAGTCCTCGCCAAGTTTGAACTGCGAAACGGTCGGCGTGTAGAACAAGCCTTTCACCGCGTCCCGATACGCCGCCGTTGACGCGGTGATTTCATAGCGCCATACCGCGCGCGCGTCGTCGTCGGCGCGTTCCAGAATCGTTTTTACTTCTGTTACCGCGTATTCCCCGGAAACGCCATAATAGGGTAAATCCCCGGTCAACGACTGCCCCACGGAAAACCCCGGCGTAAAGGTCGAAAACTCAACGGCAACCGTGCGCTTTGAAACACTCGACAGAAGGTTCGTCGCGGTGGACGCGGCCTGCGTAAAATCGGTTATCGCTTCATCTTTATAAACGTACTCCACGATGCCCGTGCCGCCCGCCTGCGCTTGTACTTCGCTTTGTAATACCGGGTCAACCAGACGGGCCACTATGGGCACTAACGGGCTGTACCGGAACGCCACGCGCCAAGAAGCATCGGACGGCGTGGACGGCAACGCGGGCCAAGTCAGGCCGTTTACCAGTGTAACGTTCGCGCTTCCCGAAGTGACAACGGCGGCTCGCACCCCGGAAGGAACGGTTTCAATCCCGTCGTAAAATACCGGGTAATAGGCCGCTGTCGGAGCGGAAGCCGATGCTTGAAAATACATACAATAATGCCTGTTATACGGGTCGCTGGGATTATCGCTGATCTGGTAATACTTGTCAAGCGGGAATTGCAAAACCCCGTGCGTGCTGTCGACGATTTCAAGCGCGTTCGTTTTGAATTCGTCCCTTTGCGTCGAAAGACATAGCACGGACACCGGTGCCGACGGCCCCGTGCCGCCCACAAGGCGCACGGCGGAATAGGTCGTGTAGTTATCCCGTGTCGGCTTTAAGTCGAACACGGGGGCCGTGGTGTCAAGCGGGAAGGGCGTCGTCGCCCCGGTTCCGCGAAGCGCCCGAAACGTGAAAGCGTCAAAAGAATCAATTTCCCACGACGCCCCGGCGTTCATTGCCAGCGTGTCGAGCACTTCGGCAACGGTCAAGCCCCATAAATTCGCGGCGCTGTCAAGCGCCACTTCGTCGAAGCGGTCGGGGCTTGCGGTGTCGTAATAGTCCTTGTTAAAATCCGGGCAATAAAAACCCTCTGCTTCAAGCCGAATATCCAGAAGCCCCGGGAACGCCCGCAACGCCGCCGAATACCAAGGATACGCGGGCTGATTCCCGTAAAGAATCTGTGTCACGCTCGCGCCCTTCGGGTATTTGATGTTGCAATAAACGCGGGACAAAATGCGGGCCGACGATGCAAGCGTCAAGTCGTAAATTTTATAGGACGTGTCCGGGTCAAGCCCTACGTCCTGCTGTTCCACGCCCATAATCATGCCGCTAAAAATGACGGTCGGAAAGCGGATTTCGTCTCCAACGGATAGCACAGTTTGAATATCCTGCGTTGTATCAAAACCAGACGCACCGCAAATTACGTCGGTATTATAGAGGTATGACCGACTGGGCGGAATCCCCATTTCCCCATTTAACAGCTTCCCGACGAAGGAATCCCACGTCCCGTTTAAAACGTCGCTTTGCGTCGCCGCGTAAACGGGGGCGTCGTCGGCAATTTCGGTAATATAAATTCGGTCGCATTCGCGCGGCGGGGTTGCGTCCGCTGGAATTTTGACAGTCAGCTTTCCTTCCGTGATATGGTCGGAAGTCATATCGAAGTTTGCGCCAATCGCCGCGTCCATATCAGGACGCGGGACGGCGTTCTTCCCCAAAAGAATAAGCATTTACTGTTTCGCCCCTTTAATAGCCGCGTTCGTGAACTGGTGCTGTGCGGTGTTCCCCGCAATCGTCCGCCCGTCCAAGTTCACGGGCGCGGGCTGAACGATAACGGTTACATTCGCCGGGGCCGCCGCGACGTTCGCGGAAACTGCGGCGCTGATATACTGTTGCAGTTTCGACAACGGCGAAACGATTTCCGGGTCAACCGCCGCGCCCGGGTTATCACCGACAAGGGCCAGCGTCGGCCCGTAGGCCAGCCCGCCTTTTGCCAGATGCGGAATCAGCGGGATATGCACACCAAACCCGCCCATCCAATCGGGAAGCCGAATGCGGTTCAACCCGCTTAAAAATGCGTTGATAAGCGATATTGCGCCGTTAATGGGCCATCTCAAAATCGCGCCAAGCCCGT
>JAQVBU010000037.1 GCA_028690155.1 Alphaproteobacteria bacterium
AAGCGGCGGAGCGCGATGCGGCGCTGGACACGCTGTTCGAAGATATCGCGACGGCTCTTTCCACCGACCGCACGCTGGGCGGGCTTTGCGATCTCGTCACGCCGCTTGCCCCAGAAATCGGCTCGCTTGGCATCAATCAAGCGCCGAGCGTCAAGACCGCCATCGTGTTGATTGAACTTATCTACGTCACCGACGGCCAGCTGAATTAGCTGGCCGTTTTTTTACCACCACAACCGAAGGAGTAAACTATGTCACGTGCTTATGGCGCGAATGCGCAGCTATTGGGTAAATTTGAAACCATCTACGGGTCTTCGCCTATCGGGAACTATACGAAGTTCCCGTTCGTGTCCTCGAACCTCGGCTCTGAGCAAGGGCTGATCGCTTCCGATCTTTTGGGGCAAGGCCGCGATCCATCGCAACCGATCCGCGACGTGATCAAGGTCGAGGGCGATATCGTCGTGCCCGTCGATGTCCGCAATTTCGGTTATTGGCTGAAAGCGCTGCTTGGCGCACCGGACACCACAGGCACGGGGCCGTATGTGCATACGTTCGACTCCGGTCTTTCGTCGCTGCCCAGCCTGTCGCTCGAAGTCGGCATGCCGGAAGCGTCGGCGTTCTTCATGAACATGGGCGTGCGTATCGACTCCATGCAGCTGTCGTTCGCGCGCTCCGGCGCGGCCAACGCCACGCTGAACTGCGTTGCGCAGGGTGAAAGCCGTGCGGCTGCCAGCTCGGGCGGCACGCCGACAACGTCTTTGTTGACGCGCTTCAACCAGTTCCAAGGCTCGATCAAACGGGACGGCACGGCGCTCGGCAACGTCACGGGAGCGCAGTTGACCTATAGCAACAATCTGGAACGCATCGAGACGATCCGCTCGGACGGCAAGATAGATGGGGCCGACCCGACCATCGCCGCTCTGACGGGAACCATCGAGGTGCGTTTCGCGGACACGACGCTGATCGACACGGCGACCAACAACACGCCCATCGAGCTGGAGTTCGGGTACGTCATCGACGCCGACCATTCGCTTATCTTCACGGCGCATGAAGTCTATCTGCCCAAACCCAAGCTGGCCGTCACAGGCCCCGGCGGCGTGCAGGCGAGCTTCAACTGGCAGGCCGCGAAGCCGAGCGTCGGCCAGATGTTGACGGTCGCGCTTACCAACGATGTCGAGGACTACGCATGATCCGGCTTGATCTTAAGCGCGAGCCTTTTTGGCTCGATCTTGGTTATGGCGTGCGCCTGCATGTTCGCCCCGCGACATCGGCGCTTGTCATGGCCGCGCGGGTCTCGGCTCTGAAAGAAACGCAAGGGGACGCCGACGCCGGAACGCGCAGCGCGGCGCTCCTCAAGCGTCTAGCGGAGCTGGCCGTGCTCGCATGGGAAGGCGTTGGCGACAGCGAGGACAACCTCGCCGAAGTAACGCCGGAAGCTGTTTCGGCGTTGATGGACTTGTGGCCCATCGCGGACGCGTTCGAGCGACTCTACCTTGGCCCATCGCTTCTTCTGGAACAGGAAAAAAACGCCTAGAGGCTCGCTGCAAATGGCATTTCGGCGGCGGGCCGGATTATTGCTGCTCGTGCGCCAAAAACGGTTTGCCGTGCTCGAAAGGAGAAACCAACGAGCACGGCGACCGCTGCCCCTACGCCGAGACCGAGCCGCAAACGATGGAAGGCTGGCAAGCATGGGACGTTGCGCTTCGCTGTGCGGGTCAGCTTCGCACGGCGCAGCTTGCAGTCATCGGCGTCGACATGAACGCCGCCATCCGTATCGGAGAATCCCTCGGCTACGACCCGACCGGACTGGTCGAGCTTCTCCCCGCCTGCGAGTCAGGGATGGTTTCCGCAATCAACGCAAAAGTTAATGAGGGCTTAAAGTAATGCCCGAACGCAATCTTGCAATCCGTCTGTCCGTCATGGATGGCGGCAAGGTCAAGGCCGAGCTGAAGGAGATCGGGGAGTCCGGCGAGAAGTCGCTCAAGAAGATTGAGCTTGCCGGACAGCCCGCCTCCAAAAGCCTGATCGCCCTGAACGCCGCCGCGAACGATATGAAAGGCGCGGCGATTGGTCTGTCCAGCCAGATGGGGCCAGTCGGCGCAGGGCTGGCCGCGCTGGGGCCTGCGGGACTTGCGGCAGGAGCAGCCCTTGGCGGTTTGGCTCTGATCTTCAAACAGAGCTACGAAGAAGCGGCGCTCGCCGAGCAAACCTTCAACCGTTTGCAAGGCGTGCTCAAAGCCACGGGTTATGCCTCCGGCCTGACGGGCAAAGAAATTGCCGAAATGGCCGAGCAGATGGAGCATTCGACGCTGACCAGCGCCGAAGACGTCAAAAGCGCCGCCGCAATCATGGCGACGTTCCGTTCCGTGTCCGGCGACACGTTTAAACAGGCGATCCATTTGGCGCAGGACATGTCGTCCGTGTTTGGGCAGGATCTGCGCTCGTCCGCCACGCAGCTTGGCAAAGCTCTGGAAGACCCTGTGGAAGGCCTGACGGCCCTGCGGCGCGTGGGCGTTTCGTTTTCGGATTCTCAAAAAGACGTTATCAAAACGCTCGTTGAGACGGGGCAAAAGGCCGAGGCGCAAAAGATGATCCTCGCCGCCCTGCAAGAACAGGTCGGCGGCGCGGGACAAGCGGAAACGCAAGGGCTGACTGGCGCAACGCACCGCTTGTCGGTCGCTTGGGGCGATATGCTCAAGGCCATCGGCCAGACAGAAACCGTAGGCGGCACGGCGATGGGCGTGCTGGCAAAGCTCGCATCCACTTTCGAAGTGACGACCGAGTGGTTCAGCAAGGCTCCGCTCGATGTCCAGTTGAGAAAAGCTAAAAACGAACTGGCCGAAGTGCAAAAGCAGCTTGAATGGCTTCAAAACCTGCCGCCGGTTGTCCAGCCGCTTTATAAAGACAACACAGCGTTCCGCCAAAAGAAAGCCGCCGAACTTACGGCAGAGATCGAACGCCTGACTAAAGCCGAACAAGCTGAAGCCGATGAACGTGCCAAAGCCGAAGCTGGTCGTGCAACCGCAGAAAAGGAAGGTCGCGCCGATCTTTTGCTCACGACGCGCAAGGGCATCGACGAGGCTTTGGCTAAACTCGTAAACGATCCCGCCGAGAAAATTACCAAAATTAATGACGAGCTGGCGAAGACAAAAACGAACCTGAACGCTCTGCGCGAAACGGACGGCAGTAATGCGGGCGCGGTCGATACGGCCATCAAACAGGCCGAAGAGCTTGCCAAACGCCAGATCGACGCCATTCAAAAACCCATTGCCGAAGCGGCGCAAAAGGAAGCGGATGCGAACCAAAAGGTTATCGACGATCTGAAGCAAAAACTGCTTGGCATCGGCAATGAACGCCAAGCCTTTATCGATCAGGCCGTTTCGCGGCTTTCTAATAAGGCGACGGACGCCGATAAAAGCAAGACGAGCGATCTGGCTGGGCGATTATTCGATGAAAAAGCCTTCG
>JAQVBU010000023.1 GCA_028690155.1 Alphaproteobacteria bacterium
GCGCGTCGATCCCGCCCAGAGCTTTCATGGCCTGATCGAGGGGTTTATAAAGCCGATCCATGTCGATGGCAGGCTGCGGGGGCAGCGCCGCCGGAACATAGGACTTGTAAGCCTCCCCAGCCGTGCTGCGGGAAACATAGGTTCCAAGCCTTGTATTCGTGGCTGTTTTTGCCATTCTCGTCCGTCCCTAAAAGTCCCGCTTTCGGGCGAATCTTGCCCTGAATATAAAAAAACGTTGTTTAGGTTTAGACTAAAAGGCCTGAATATGGAAGCCCTTATTCAGGGAGCGGAGGCATTTTTCAACAACACCCAATAACGTACCCAATTATACCCAATTCCGACCCGTCAATCCGGCAATCTGCCTGCCTTGAGAACCGCACCTGTTCTGGCCAGCTCTTTTTGTTCATACGCCTGAATGTCGGCAAGCCTGTACCGGATACGGCCACCGACTTTGATGTAAGGCAACCCGATCCCAAGCCATCGCCAGCGCTCCAGCGTGCTTGGGCTGATGCACCACCGCTGACTGAGCTGTTTGGCGGTTAGGAAAGACTCTGTAGTCATAACTGCATCTCTGCGCCCAAGGGGATGCCTTCGTCCTTGGCTGTTTCTGTGCGCATCTGGCTGCGCTCATACGCCTCGATATCTTCAAGCCTGTAAAGAACCCGCCCGCCGATCTTGAGGTGGACTGGCCCGATGCCCTCCCACCGCCAACGCTCCAGGGTTCGGGGACTGAGGTGCCAGCGCTGGCCAAGCTGGGATTGGGTCATCAGAATTGTATCTGCCATGAATGCTCTCCTTCTCATGGCATGAATGCTTCACGTTCAGAAGAAGTCCAGCGGAATGGATGAGCGCCAAAAATCACTCTGGATGATTTTCTGCGGATGCCGTAGCATCAAAAAATGTTGGTGGGCGTTTGTGTTGCGTTTGTTCGGCGACAATCAAGGGCATGATGAGGGAACATTCTTCCCGCATATTTTGCCCAAAAATTGGGAAGCTGGGCAAATCAACGGTTACTTCTGATAGGAAGTTGGACTAACGGCAGCCGCCCACCGCCATTATTCTAAAAACCGACCCTATATCTTTTTGAGGGTCGTCGGGAAAAGCCCAATTCTCGCAACGTGTTCCGCGAAAACCTCCTGACATCAGTTTTCGGTGTGGCGGGGAAAATCCGGCCTGCGTCTCTCTCTATGGGGCTTTTTCCTCACAAACCTCCGTACCGATTGACTTCATGTTCACAGGTTTTGGTCAATAGGTTTCAATGAGTTAAGCGGCGGTGGTTTTTTGTCTTTTACCAGCCACAGTTATCTTACTACCGCCACGGATGATGAATTTAGCTTTGTAGGCTGTATCCTCGCTCGACCATTCGATTGGGTCATCGGTAAGCTGGAACAGGCTCTTGAGCTTGGCGGAAACCTCTTGCTTGGTTTTGTCGACTTTTGTGATGTCTTCAACCGTCATATTGCCGTTGACCAATGCCAATGCCTGTAAAAACGTCCAAGCCTTCGTCGGCTTCTTGGTATTCGTGCGCTTGTCGCGCATCTGAAAATCTTCCGCGCTGTATTGCCTGTGGTCTTTGTTTTTGCAAGATACCGTGACCGCTTCGTTAGCGGTAAATTCCACAACGATGTCCCCCCATGTCGCGCTTGGTGGCGTTGGATAGCGTTCACCGGAGGCAGGATCAATGTGCTTAATCCAGCCCGTTGCAAGCTCGGACAGGATGCTTGCGGCGTTGCCCCTGACTTGGATGGCATCATTGGTAAATTCGATCAGGTCTTCGTAAGCGAAAACCTTGGCTCCGTTGCGCAAAGCTACATCTTGAACGGATTGTGTCACAGATGGAGCCGATGGCAGAAGAACGAAGAACGGGGTTTTATATTTGGCGGCAAGCTGGCTGATGGTGCATTCAATCCGGCTCGTCTGTGCCTCGATCATCGCCACCACGGGAAAACGGTAGCTGGCAACGGGATTGTATTCACCGACCTGCCATGCCGGAAGCCCGTCGATCTCCGTATGTCCTGCACCGTTGATGCTAAACGCCTGCGCGAGACCGGAAAAGATGGTTGTGAAATCAGGGCTGTAGACGATCAGGTCTTTCTTTTGCAGCGTGCGCTTGTCACAACCGGATGTGCAGACGCCGACATAGGTGCCGTCGCTATGCTTGACCACGTCCATGTAGCCGCCGCACCTACCGGAGCAAGGATGCGTCTCGGCAAGATCGTTCGTCAGCTTGAGCAGCTTTTCGGGAAACCCCGTCCAGTCGGACTTAACACCGCGCGCGCCGAGAAGTTGGCTTAACTTATGCCACGGCTGCTTCTGAAGCATATTCCACCGCCACGTCGCTATCGTTGTCTTCGTCTGTTACCATCTCCTGCGGCTTGATGAAACCGCGTGCCTTCATCCACGTCTCGATAACATGGGCATCTTCTTTGCGATCAAATTTAGCGATGTTTGGGGTCTTGATTGTTACCGTGCGCGGCTTCGAGCTGCCATCAAACTTCACTTGAAAACTTGCCTCAACTAGATTGCCGTAGTCGGGGAAATCGCGTTTCCTGCTTTCCAAGGATTTGAAGATGTCCTTGGATCGAAAGATTGTGCGATCGCTAAACGTGCCACGGAATAACAACTGCACTCCGGTTAAGCGCACTTCCGCGAGACCATCAATATCAACACAAGCCAAGGAATTCACCCCATCGTCGAGAAGCGGCTGGAGGGTGTATTTGTCATCGTCGGGGAAATATTCTGCGTCGTTGAAGAAAACTTGTCCGAAGGCCGAAAGATACATGGCCCGTTCTTTCTTTCCATCGGACTTATTGAAAACCTGAAGCTCATTGGCCTCGATATCGTAGACGACCACGTCGTGGAATTCGGGGCGGTAGAACACGCTGCCCGTCTCGCCGTCCTCGATCTTGCCCTCGCGCTTGAACGGCATGCCGTGGCGCACGAGGAAATAGACTTTACCTTCCTTATCCTCCATGTCGAACGGCAGCACCTTGCAGCCCTTGCCGCGCTTGTGCTGTTCGAACCACACGTCCATCAAACCTTCTAACTTGGAGATGTTGCCGGAAGAGAGGAGCGGTTTTTTGCCTTTTCCCTTCGAGGACTGGAAGCTGAGGAACCTTTTCGGCTTCATCATCATCGCTTCAGCGTGAGGTTTTTTGATCAGCTCAGGGTCTTTCAACCAGAGCATCACCGCGAGGTCAGCGGGAGAAGCGTCTGCAGGAACGGTAACGTTTCCGGTCTTCGCCATTTCCAGCAGCTCGTCGTACATTTCGTCGTCGGCGACCTCGTGAACGAAAAAGAGGGCATCCACCATATCTGGCGGAATGCCCTCTGTCGGTTGCATCAGAATCCGGCAGAGCAGATCGTAGTCGATCTGGGCACTGCCGTTCACCTTGGGCTTGACCCCTCGCTCCTCCAAATAAGAGGTGTACGGGGACAAAAACTGCAAAAGGTTCTCGTCCTTTATCTTCTTCAGAATATCCGGTTGTGCGAATTTATTCAGGGAATAGGTCGCCATCCTCAGCCTCCTTCGTTGTTTTCATGGCGGGGTCGGCTCTGGAACAAACGGTGACGACTTTCCCCAGGATGGAGAAGTCGTCGTCGGGGCTGATGACGATAGGCTTCAGTCTTTTGTTTTCGGGCCTCAATTCTATGCGGTGATCCGCGATGAACAAACGCTTCACGGTGGCTTCGCCGTCGCGCATGGCCACGACAATATCACCTGATTCCGCGAGTCTTTGCTGTCTGACGACGACGTAGTCGCCGTCGTTGATGTCCACGTCGATCATGCTGTCGCCGCTGACTTCCAGCGCGAAGCAGACACCGCGCGCCAGCATGGCGTCGACCATCACTTCGCCGACCTTGTTCTCAATAGCGAGGATCGGTGTGCCTGCGGCCACCTTGCCGATTACGGGAACAGCCACGGTCTGACGTATGCGCGGCGAAAAATCCTTCACCACTGTCATCGTGCGCGCCTTGCGCGGTTCACGCTGGATGTATCCCTTTTCCTGCAGACGACCCAGCATCTCATGCACGCTGGGCGGTTGGATCGAAAGTATCTCCGCCAATTCCTGCACGGTCGGCGCGACACCGCGACGATCTTTGAATGCGGTGATGGCACGCAAAACCGCCTCTTGGGTAGGTGTCAGGTTTTCGACGTTTGAGAGTTTTCTGGCTGCCTTCATTTTTTCTTCTCGGTTCTCACGCCCTTGAATTTTTCGCCATCTGACTTCACGTCCATGAAGCGACCCGTATCACCATCGCGCTTCGTGTAATGCCCTGTCTTAGGGTTTTGGATCTGGGAGCGATCACGCACCGCGCCGTTGCGGTGGCCATCGCCTTTGGGTGGGTTGGTCGCCATGCGAATCTCCTTATGCTTGCCCTAAAATTTATTAGGTATGATTATCCTAATTCAAGAAAAAACGCCGTCAATCCCATACTTATCCAGACGACTGGCCTACACTTCCCGTAGGTAATAGCGCATGGAACGTACGGAGGTGACCCCATGAGCAGTTTAGAACCAACCTTGATGACCGCCGATGAACGCATGAGCGAAATCGGCCTCATCCTCAGCCGAGGCATCGCACGGCGCATCCAAAAGCTGAAAACAAGCCAAACCAAGGACTTGAGAGACTATTCTCTGGACTTCTCCCCGTCCGGAAGCATTCATGCGAAAAGCCGAGAGGAGGAAAATAATCAATGCAGAACAATGTATTAGCGCGTGTCGCGGCACTGCCGCAGATGCCCATGGCCGAGTTGACGGCGATGTGGGAGGAAGTGTTTCAGGGCAAGGCTCCGAAATACAACAGACCCTATCTGGTCAAACGTCTGGCCTACCGCCTGCAGGAAATCGCGCACGGCATCGATAGCGGGATTATTGAAAAGCGACTTGAGCAATACGCCAAGGAAAACCTTTCGAACAATCTTCGCGCACCCCGCAAAAACGTCCATATGCCCGTCACGGGAACACGGCTCGTGCGTGAATACCATGGCATTGAGCATCGCGTCACCGTGCTGGACAAAGGGTTTGAATATAACGGCGCGCGTTACAAGAGCCTCTCGCAGATCGCGCGGGAGATCACGGGCGCGCATTGGTCAGGCCCCGCCTTTTTTGGGCTGATACGCAACAGCAAAAATAAAGAGGGCAAGGAATGACGGAACCAAAGAAACGTACCCGCTGCGCGATCTATACGCGCAAGTCCACCGAAGAAGGCCTGGACATGGAATTCAACAGTCTCGACGCCCAGCGCGAGGCCGGAGAATCCTATATCACGTCCCAGCGGCATGAAGGCTGGACGCTGGTGCCGGACTATTACGACGACGGCGGGTTCTCCGGCGGCAGCATGGAGCGTCCCGCTCTAAAAAAGCTGATGCGCGACATTGAAAACGGTCAGATCGACGTGGTGGTCGTCTACAAGGTCGACCGTCTGTCGCGCTCGCTTTCGGATTTTGCCAAGCTGATTGATCTTTTCGACAAACATAATGTCAGCTTTGTTTCCGTCACCCAGCAATTCAACACCACTACATCCATGGGGCGGCTCACGCTCAATATTTTGCTGTCCTTCGCGCAGTTTGAGCGAGAAGTCATTGGTGAGCGTATCCGTGACAAGGTCGCAGCGACGAAGCGCAAAGGCATGTGGATGGGCGGTCAGCCGCCGCTTGGCTACGTCACGAAGGACAAGAAGCTGGTCATTGATGATAGAGAAGCCGAGCTTGTCCAGCTGATCTTCGAGCGTTTCACGGTTCTGCAATCCATGACCCTGCTGGCGAAGGAACTGCGGGATCAAGGCTATCGTACAAAGAAATGGATCACACAAAAAGGCGAATTGCGCGGTGGCAACGTTATCACCAAAGGCTTCCTGTACAAGCTATTGAACAACCGCACCTACCTCGGCGAGATCATCCACCTCGGCAACAACTATCAGGGACAACACAAACCCATCATTTCTCACGCGCTTTGGGAAAAGTCGCGCTCGGTCATGAAGGAAAACCCGCGCAAGCGCCAGATACGGACGCGCGGCTTGTCCACGGCGCTATTGCAAGGTCTATGCATGTGCGGCGGATGCCACTCCATGATGACACCCACCCATTCCAAAAAGCCGAATGGTAGAGTTTATCGCTACTACAAACCCAGCGCGCATTTGAAAAACAACTGTGAAGACTGCCCCGTCGGCCCCGTTCCGGCGGGAGAACTTGAAAACATCGTCCTGAACCAAATCCGCATAGCCATTTGCACACCGGAGATGATGGTGCGGGTCTGGCGTGAATCTATCAAGGATAATCACGGCATCACCGAGCAGCAGGTGCGCGACGGCTTGCAAAACATGCACCTGATCTGGGATGAGCTTTTCCCGCTCGAACAGGCGCGGCTTTTACGTCTTTTGATTGAGAAGATCATCGTCAACCCTGACCGTATCGATATCCGCATCCATGCCGAGGGCTTGAACAGCCTGATCCGCGACATCGAATACGTCCATAAAGCTAAGGAGGCCGCATGAACAAAGCCATGATTTCCCGTGACGGCGGTGCCATTGTCGTCAGTGTTCCGGTAAATTTCACCCGTAAATTCGGGCGGCGCTACATGATCGTCCCGCCCACGGAAGGCGACGACCTTCCGTTTATCGTCACACCACGCAAGGACGACAAATTGATCACGGCCTTGGTGCGCGCCCAGAAATGGGGACGATACTTGGATGTTGGAAAATACAACAAGATCGACCATTTGGCGGAAGAGAACGAGATCAACGCCTCTTACGTCTCCCGTATCATCCGGCTGAACCTGCTGGCGCCAGACATTAAGGAAATGATTTTAGACGGTACCCAGCCCAAGACCATGAAGCTGTCCGAATTGCTCAAGCCATTTCCAGACGATTGGCAGGCCCAGCGCCGCCATTTTGGCTTGGTAACGTGACGGGGGTATCCCCATGTCCGGCGAAATTTCGCTGGGTGTCTCACAAAAAATCTGAAAAAAATTTCTGCCTTAAGAACCCCCGTTTTCGGGGGGTTTTGTTGTGCTGGTGGTGCCGAAAAGCCCTCCAGTCCAGCCCCTCAGCGAGTTTTCGCCAGTCGTTTCGTCCGGCCCGCGTGGCCGTAACGCAAACGAAAGCGAAAACAATGAGCAGAAGTAAAAATCGTTATGACGGTATCGACCGTTATGTTGTCTCCCAAGTCCGTTATCACGCCCGCCAGATGCTTCGGCATCGCGCCATGGCTGGAATGGAAGTTGAGGATATCGAGCAGGATTTGATGCTGGACTATCTTTCCAGAATCCAAGCCTTCGATCCGGAAAAGTCCTGCCGTAATACCTTTATCGACCGCATCCTGCGTCACAAATGCGCCGAAATGATCAAGGCAGCGACGGCACAGAAGCGCAACGGTGGCATTCAAGCTGCTTCACTGAATTCCTGGCTGGAAGACGGCGACCGTGAAGACGTTCCCGACGGTATGACCGTCTGGGGTGGACGGTCTGATCTTTCGCACCAGGAAGGCATGTTGATCGACGTGCAGAACGCGATCAACGGACTGACGGAAGCGACACGCTTTTACTGCGTGATGCTGATGCAGGATTTGCCCATCCGTACACTCTGCAAAATTCATGATCGGCATCCGTCCACGGTCTATGAGGCCATGAACAGGATACGACGCGACTTCGATACGCGAGGCCTGCGCGAATATTTGCATTGACCGTTCCAGACGCTTCCCGCGAACGGCCCGTATGTAACTCTTTGCAAACGGAATTCATGTCGGGCCTTCGCGGGAACGCAACACCCTTCGGGGAAATACCGCGACCGCTTTCGCTCTTTGGCGGCGCAAAGACCCGACAGCAGAAATGCAAGCGGCGACCAAGAGCAACAACGAAATCAAGGAGCATCGAATGGGGAATTCACCCTCTCTCGACGCCGTCTTCGGCACGCCCGTTGGGCAGTTGCTGGAGATGGACGAAACCGAACTGCGCCGATTGCTGGCCAAGGCCGAATTGGTCTGCCGCTGGCTGCGCGGCGCGCTGCGACTGAAAACCCAAAAAGGAGCAAAACAATGAGCGAGAAACTCGAAAAACTCTTCAAAGACAACTACGACAAGAACCTGCCGGAGATCGTTCGTATCCCGCCGCTTGGCGATAACCGGACAGAAATCCTGAAACCTCTCGAACAGGCGACGCTCGACGACATCGCCCTCGCGGTAGAGGCGTTGGACAGGGTTGAATCCAATCTCTACGCCCTGCGTCGCTTGTATCGCGCCGCCCGCGCAAAAGGCGCTCTCGGCAGGGACAACATCGTCGAAGCGGTCGCCCGCAAGATCGGGGGTGCGCAATGACGCTCCCCATCATCTCCGCAGACGAACGGCTTGCCGAAAAACGTGGCATCAAAGGCTGCATCTTCGGCAAGTCGGGCATCGGCAAGACATCATTGCTCTGGACGCTACCGCCCGAAAAAACGCTGTTCTTCGACCTTGAGGCCGGAGACCTTGCCATCGAAGGCTGGGCTGGCGACACGGTGCGCCCGCGCACCTGGCAGGAATGCCGCGACTTCGCGGTGTTCATCGGCGGTCCCAATCCGGCTCTGCGCGAGGATCAGCCTTACAGTCAGGCGCATTTCGACGCTGTGAAGGAACGCTTTGGCGATCCCGCTGCCGTGGCGAAATACGACACGGTGTTCGTGGATTCCATCACTGTTGCCGGACGCCTTTGCTTCCAATGGTGCAAAGGTCAGCCGCAAGCCTTCAGCGACAAGACCGGAAAGCCGGACACGCGCGGTGCCTACGGTTTGCACGGTCAGGAGATGATCGGCTGGCTCACGCACCTCCAGCACGCGCGTGGCAAGAACATCTGGTTCGTCGGCATCCTCGACGAAAAACTCGATGATTTTAATCGCCGCTTCTTCCAGCCGCAGATCGAAGGCTCGAAGACGGGGCTGGAGCTGCCTGGAATCGTCGATCAGGTCATCACCATGGCCGAGCTGAAAGCCGACGATGAAACGCCGTATCGCGCCTTCGTCTGCCACACGCTCAATCCATTCGGCTTCCCCGCCAAGGATCGCAGCGGTCGGCTCGACATGGTCGAAGAACCGCACCTCGGACGCCTGATGGAAAAGATCGCAGGAGCGGCCAAGCCCGCCGCCGAGCGCCTGACCTATGTCCGCCCCCAACACACCGACACCCAGAAGCAAGGAGAATAACCATGTCCGTATGGAAAGATTTCGGCAGCGCCGAAGACCAGCAAACATTCGACATCATCCCCAGAGGCACGATCGCCCGCGTGCGCATGACGATCAAACCAGGCGGATACAACGATCCAGATCAGGGCTGGACGGGCGGCTACGCCACGCTCGGCGATACAGGCGCGGTTTATCTCAACTGCGAATTCGTCATCACCGAAGGCCCGTTCGCGCGGCGCAAGGTCTGGAGCCTGATCGGACTCCACAGCCCGAAGGGGCCGACCTACGCCAACATGGGGCGTTCCCTTATCAAGGGCATCCTCAATTCCGCGCGCGGGTTTTCTACCAAGGACGACAGCTCGCAGGCCATGGCCGCACGGCGCATCAACGGTATCGGTGATCTGGACGGTATCGAATTCACCGCCCGTATCGACATCGAGAAAGACCGGAACGGCGACGACAAGAACGTCATCAAGACGGCGGTCACGAAAGATCACAAAGACTTTGGCAAGAGCGGCGGCAACGGCGGTGGTTCCACGCCACCCGTGCAAACGCCTCCGGCTGCGGCTCCCGCCGCCAATCTCCCCTCCTGGGCGCGGTGAGGTGCGGCATGTTGTTACGACCGAGACAAAAGGAGCTTGTCGCACGCACCGTTGCGGCGCTCGATAAACACGGCAACACGCTGGCCGTCGCGCCCACGGGCGCAGGCAAAACGATCATGCTCTCCGCGATCATCGGCGAGATGTTCCGGCACAAATCTGGCAAAGCCTGTGTGCTGGCGCACCGCGACGAGTTGACGTTCCAGAACGAGGACAAGTTCCGGCGCGTCAACCCAGGCATATCCACGGGCGTGTTCGACGCCTCCGTCAAGTCGTGGCGCGGGGACGTGACCTTCGCCATGGTGCAGACGCTCTCCCGCGAGAACAACCTTTCGGCCATGCCGCCGATGGACGTGCTGGTGATCGACGAGGCGCACCACGCCCGTGCCGACAGCTATATGCGCGTGATTGAGCGCGTTAAAGCGGCAAACAAGGGCGTAAAGCTGCTGGGCATGACCGCCACGCCCAATCGCGGCGACAAGAAAGGTCTGCGCCCCGTTTTTTCCAACGTTTCCGACCAGATCACGGTCAGGGAATTGATCGCCTCTGGTCACCTTGTGCCGCCGCGCACCTTCGTCATGGACGTGGGCGTGCAGGACGATCTGCGCCAGGTGAAAAAGACCGCCAGCGACTTCGACATGGGAGCCGTGTCGGCGATCATGAACACGCGCCCGATCAATAACGCCGTGGTCAAGCATTGGCATGAAAAGGCCGGAGATCGCAAAACAGTCGTCTTCTGCTCGACTATCGAGCATGCGGAGGCCGTGGCGGGTAGTTTCAACGCTGCAGGAATTCCCACCGTGTTTGTCCACGGGCAAATGTCGGATAGCGAGCGCGAGGCCGTTCTGTCGGAATATGCCGACGGAGACGCGCAGGTCATCGTCAATGTCGCGGTGCTGACGGAAGGCTGGGATCATCCGCCGACCTCCTGCGTCGTGCTGCTCCGGCCCAGCTCCTACAAATCCACGATGATCCAGATGATCGGGCGCGGCCTCCGCACCGTTGACCCCGCCGAGCATCCAGACATCATCAAAAAAGACTGCATCGTTCTTGATTTTGGCACGTCCACGTTGCTTCACGGATCACTTGAACAGGACGTCAATCTCGACGACCAGGTCGGCGATGGCGACGCGCCCTTCAAGGAATGTCCCGAATGCGGCGCGGAGGTTCCCGCCGCCGTTAAGGAATGCCCGCTTTGCGGCTACGAATGGCAGGCGCAGGCCGCCTCGAAGGAACTGGCGGAGAACGGCTTCGTCATGGCCGAGATCGATCTGCTCAAACGCTCCAGCTTCCTCTGGGTCGATTTGCAACAGAACGACCGCTATTTCTTGGCGACGGGTTTCAACGCCTGGGGCGGCGTTTTCTTCAAGGATGGCGAATGGCACGCCGTGGGCGGCATGAAAAACCATCCGCCGAAGCTGCTGGCGGTTGGCGAGCGCATCGTCTGTTTTGCCGCAGCCGACGATTGGCTCAACGCGAACGAAACCGACGAGTCAGCGCACAAAACGCGCTCTTGGGTGCATCAACCCGCCACGGATAAGCAGCTCCAATATCTGCCCGACCATCGCAACGACTTCGGCATGACCCGTTACAAGGCGTCGGCCCTGATGACGGCACGCTTCAACCGCGATGGCATCCAGCGCGCCATCCAGTCCGCGCGAGGCCACGCATGATCGACGCGACCGACATCGAAAAGCAATGCATGGAGCGAACGCTCCAGCCGCTCGGCGAGGTCGTGGCGGAGATCGGGATGCACAAGCCGCTTTCCGCCTACACCCGCGCCGAAGTCCTGACGTTGATCGAGGTCGTCGTCGGCAATTACCAGACCTTCCTCGCGTCCAGCCAGCCACGTACCGATGACACGGAGATTCCATTTTGACGCTCGATTTCAATCATAGACCCACCGTCGCGGATCAGATCAACGCGCATATCGATGCCGCGATTCAATTGGCACGCGCCCAACAGCCAGAGCGCGATTATCTGGGCGCAAGCCGCCTTGGCGTGTCCTGCGCCCGCGCATTGCAATACGAATATACCAAGACGCCCAAGGACGAGGAGTTCAAAAGCCAAACCTTACGCATCTTCGAAATCGGCCACGTCTTTGAAACATTGGCGCTGGCATGGCTGCGTCAGGCCGGATTTATCGTGTTTACGCAGAAGCCGGATGGCAAGCCTTTCGGCTTTTCCGTCGCGGGCGGACGCATTCGCGGCCATGTGGACGGCATCATCGACGCCGCGCCCGCCGATCTCGGCATGGGCTTCCCCGCCATCTGGGAATGCAAATCGCTTAACGCGAAGTCGTGGCGCGACACCGTCAAACACGGCTTGAAGAAGTCAAAGCCCGTCTATGCCGTGCAGGTCGCCACCTATCAGGCGTATATGGAGGGCAGCATCCCAGGCATCTCCGCCAACCCCGCGCTGTTCACCGCCGTTAATAAAGACACGGCGGAGATTTATCATGAGCTTGTGCCGTTCGACGCTACCCTGGCGCAGGAAGCCAGCGACCGCGCCGTCAATCTGATCCGCGCCACCGAGGCCGGAGAATTACTGCCGCGCATTGCCGCCAGCGACGACCACTACGAATGCACCTTCTGTCCGTATCGCGGACGGTGCTGGCAGGTGGCGGCATGACGGGGACGTGGCAAGATTTCAACGACGCACCCGACCAGACCCGCCCAAAGCCCGAAGATCGGCTGACGACGAACGATCTGAAGGAGCGGTTGCACGGGCGTTTGCGCGAGGTGCTGTTCCATCTGTTGCCGAGCGGCAGAATTCGCAACGGCAAATTCACGGTGGGCGACATCCAGGGCAACAAGGGCGACAGCCTTTGTGTGGAATTGTCCGGCGCGAAGATCGGCATGTGGCACGATTTCGCCACGGGCGACGGCGGCGATATCCTCTCCCTCTGGGGAGCCGTCCACGGCCTCGATGCGCGCACACGTTTTCCGGAGATCGTCAGTTCCGTCCATGAATGGCTCGGCGAACCTGTCCGGTCTGCGCCCAAAATCAGACAGGAAGAAGCCGAGGATTTGGGGCCGCACACCGCGAAATGGGACTATGCGGACGCGAACGGAAATCTGATCGCCTGCGTCTATCGCTACGACACGCCTTCCGGCAAGGAGTTCCGCCCGTGGGACGTGAAGGCACGCAAAAAGCGCGCGCCGGAGCCGAGACCGCTTTACAACCAGCCTGCGATCAAAAACGCCAGCGCCGTATTCCTTGTCGAAGGCGAGAAATGTGCGGATGCGCTTGCTTCCCTCGACATTTGCGCCACCACGGCCATGAACGGCGCGAACGCGCCCGTGGACAAGACCGACTGGTCGCCGCTTTACGGCAAGCACGTCACGATCTGGCCGGACAACGACGAGGCCGGAAAGCATTACGCCGATGCCGTTACGGCCAAGCTCCGCACATTGGGCGTGGCCTCGCTTTCCGTCCTGATCCCGCCCGAAGACAAGCCCCAAGGCTGGGACGTGGCGGACGCCGTGGCCGAAGGCATGGACGTTCTGGCGTTCCTGACATCCGCGCCGCGCATGACGATTCCGCCAGCATCCGCGCTTCCGGCCTTCAGCGTCGGACATCTGCTCGACGACGAAAGCCCCATGCCGGATGACATTATCGCCCCGCGCGTGCTGACGCCTGGTGGCCTGCTGGTTCTGGGCGGCGCGCCGAAGGTCGGCAAGACCGATTTTCTACTGTGCTGGCTCGCGCACATGGCGGCGGGATTGCCGTTCCTCGGCATGAAGCCCGCCAAACCGCTCAAGATTTTCTATTTCCAGGCGGAGATCGGCTACCACTATTTGCGCGAACGATTGAAGAAGATCAGCTTCGATCCGAAATTTATGCCGCTCGTCCGGCAAAACCTGATCATCACGCCGCAGGTGCGGATGCTGCTGGACGAAAAAGGCGTGGAGATGGTGCGCGAGGCCATCCTGCGTCATGTCGATCCGCGCCTGCTCGATATCGTCGCCATCGACCCGCTTCGCAACGTGTATGACGGCGAAGGCGAGAACGACAACACGGCCATGCTGGCTTTTTTGCAGGATCGCGTAGAGCGGCTGCGCTTTCTTGTCAACCCCGACCTCGGCGTCATCCTTGCCCACCACACGAAGAAGATCAGCAAGAAGATGCTGGAGGAAGACCCGTTTCAGGGCTTAAGCGGCGCGGGCAGCCTTCGCAGCTTCTATTCCACGGGCATGATCCTGTTCAAGCCGGACGAACAGCAGTCCTTACGTCAGCTCATGTTCGAGCTTCGCAACGGCGAAGGCATTCCATCCAAATGGGTTGACAAAATCGACGGACGCTGGCGCGAGATGGAGCATCATTCTGCCCGCCTCGTGAACAAGGACTACGGCGAGCGTCTCGATAACGAGCGTCGCCGCCGTCACGATGTCATCCTGCAATTGCTGTTCGACGAAGGCCGCAAGGGCGCGCTCTACACCCCCAGCCAGTTCTGTCAGGCGTTCGAGAACAAGGCGGGCTTGGGCGGCAAGCATTCCATCCGCGACCGCATCGACGTATTGGCCACCAAGGGCTACGTCAAGTTCAACAAGGACGCCGCCGCCAAGAGCAAATACGGCGTGATGTGCGTCGAAGGCATGGAAGTCCCCGCCGGAGAGGAATCCGTCGATCCCGACACGGGCGAGATCACCACGCCCATGCGTCCGCTCCCGCCGACGCATTTCAAGGAGCCTGGCAACGGCGCGATCCTGCCCGTCGAGAACCCCACCGTCTGGGTCTATCAGGAGGAGGAAACGCCATGACCATGCGTGGAAATCTGGGCCAGATTCACAGAAATCTGGAATCCGCTGAAATCTGGAATTGCCCGAAAACCGTTCGCGCTCAAGGCGTTGCGGCGAAAATCCAGATTTCCGCGAAATCTGGCCTGAAATCTAGAAATCTGGCGCAAGCCCTTGTTTTCAAACAGTTCCAGCGCAGCCCCAGATTCTGGAGAAACTCCCCATACTACGTATGGGCTAAACCGCAAGCGTTTCGCCCATGCGTAGGCGGGTTTTCTCCGGCCCCGATCCCTTCACCCCGAACCGGAGAACGCGCATGACAAACCCCGCCACGATTCCCACCTTGCTCTGCCTTGACCTCGGCACCGCGACCGGATGGGCGCTGCTCAACGAATACGGCTCGATCGCCTCCGGCACGGCGCATTTCAAGCCGCGCCGTTTCGAGGGCGGCGGTATGCGCTATCTGCGCTTCAAGCGCTGGCTCACGGAAACCAAAAACGTCTCCGGCCAGATCGACGCCGTGTATTTCGAGGAAGTCCGCCGACATGTCGGCGTGGACGCCGCCCACGCCTATGGCGGCTTTCTCGCGCATCTCACGGCCTGGTGCGAACACCACGCCATCCCCTACGAGGGCGTTCCGGTCGGCACGATCAAACGCTTCATCACGGGCAAAGGCAATGCCGACAAGGCCGCCGTGATTGCCGCGATCAAGGAGCGCGGCCACACGCCGGAGGACGACAACGAGGCCGACGCTCTGGCCATCCTCTATTGGGCGAAGCAACAACACGAAGAACAGCGAGGCGCGTAATGGAAAAATGGACAGCAAAGATGGTCGCCGACCGCATGGAGGAATCCGTTTCTACATTGCGACGCCTGCCGCCCGTCAAGGTGCAGGGATATTTCAACCTGTGGCCCGCGATCAAATACACCGAGATGGAAGTCCTGCAGATGGAGGTGCGCCCCTTGCGCTTGCGCGCGCTGCCTGACGCCATCGACCGAATGGAGGAGACGCTGCAATGGATGACGTGTCTGGAGGTCGAGGAACGCAAGCTGGTGTGGAAGCGCGCCGCGCGCGTGCGCTGGAAGACCTTGTGCTGGGAGCTGGGCTGCGACCGCACCACCGCGTGGCGCAAATGGGTGATCGCTCTCACCAAGATCAGCGTGCGGCTTAACCACAAGAAGATTTGACGAAAAGTTGTTGCAACACTTCCGTGTGAGACAGACGCAACATTTTCTGGCAGGATGTAACCTATCATTGCGGGACGTGCGGGCGCAGCAAGCGCCGCCATCAGCCGATAACCTCCTAACCTTTTGAAATCTCGCAGGTACTTCCTGCCCGAAAACCAATGCGGGCGGGCGAGGCGTTTTGCTTTTCTAGCGTCTGCCTCCGAAAACGGGTTACAGGCGGTTACAGGTTACGGGCCGCACGGCACGATACAACACGGAGTTTTTTGTTTGGATGGCTTGGCTCTACCTGCCGCCGGATGCGATCGCGCATGGCCGATGGACGGCGGGTTCGGGCGAAGCCTGTTCGGATTGTCCCTCTGCGCCGGAGCCGGAGGTCTCGACCT
>JAQVBU010000038.1 GCA_028690155.1 Alphaproteobacteria bacterium
CAAAAATCTTTGACAAACGAAAGGATGAGCTTTTTGACGAGAAGAACATGGCACGATCCGCGCCCGAAGAGTAGTCCAAAAATAGCAGCATCGCCCCTATTCCTTGGCCGGGCCGGGGCGATGCTCAAGAGTGAAGAAAGCGAGTTTTTTCGCTGATGACGGGGCCGTATTCGTCCACCGACCTTCACAGAGTATCACAAGAGCCCTGCGACGGGCAAGGGCCTAAAGCACGTATTTCGGTCGAGCCCGCCGGAATACCGGACGCCCTAAAAAGGCTGAATCAGTGGGTTGTTTGGTCCTACCGACTGGTCGACGGCAAGCAGAAAAAGCCCCCGCTGAATCCGCGCACCATGCGCGACGCGAGCACGAACGATCCGCACACGTGGTCAGACTTCGAACACGCCCTGGCCGTGTACGAAGACGGCAAGGCCGACGGCATAGGCGTCGTCATGAGGGCCGGCAGCGGGGTCGTGGGAATAGACCTTGACCGCTGTATCGACGAGAACGGCAACGTCGAGCCGAACGCGCTGCGGATCGTCGAGATGATAAACAGCTACACCGAGCTATCACCGAGCGGGACCGGGCTGCACGTCTTCGCCCTGGCCGATCTTCCTGTCGCCCGCCGATCCGGGCCGGTCGAGCTGTACGGAACATCGCAATATCTGACCGTCACCGGCTGCGTCTTCGGGGATCACCACCTGATGAGGGCCGCCCAGGCCGAAGTGGAAAAACTTCACGCCGCCATCACGCCCCCCCCTGTGTCAACGCCATCGCCACGAACACCATCTGCGCCCCCCAGAGAATACCCGCGCCGCCTGGACCGTGAAATCATCGACCGGGCATCATCTTCACGATCCGGGGCGAAGTTCCGCGCCCTATGGAACGGCGATTCAAGCGGATACTCTTCAGGCAGCGAGGCCGACGCCGCGTTGCTCTGCATGTTGCTGTACTGGACCGACGGCGACAGGGACCGCGCCGACGCCTTGTTCAGGCAGTCGGGACTGATGCGCCCGAAGTGGGAAAGACCGGATTACCGAGAACGAACATTCGCTGCGGCTGAGAGGGTGAGAACATGAGCGACCTTACACGATTGAACGGGGGCAAGCCCTTCGAGAACAACGCGCTGCGGGATATTGC
This sequence comes from Alphaproteobacteria bacterium, assembly GCA_028690155.1. Taxonomy (GTDB): domain Bacteria; phylum Pseudomonadota; class Alphaproteobacteria; order UBA9219; family UBA9219; genus CAIXLI01. Next base: position 1,138 of record JAQVBU010000038.1, read on the forward strand.
CGACAAGATGAGCGACGACGCGCCCAGGATCATCGAGGCCGCCCGGGGAAAAGCCGTAGACACAGGGGGGGCTGCGGCAGAGGCAGAGAACGAACACGAGTTCGAACTTGTTCTGGCCGGGGACATTCCGCTCGAAATGCCGAAGTGGCTTGTGCGGAAATGGATCCCTGCGGAAAGCATCGGAATGATATTCGGGCCGTCCGGGTGTATGAAATCGTTCTTTGCTCTGGACTTGGCCGCCTGCGTTGCGAGTGGTCGAACGTTCCATAATCATTCGATTCGAACGCCGGGGGCCGTCGTCTACTTGGCTTCAGAGGGCTTTTCAGGACTGCGGCGACGGCTGCGGGCATGGGAACTCTTGCGAGGGGGCGACGACATAGACTTCGACAAAATCAAGCTGCGACTGAGCCGCCGCGCCCCTACGTTGACCACGATGGAAGCGGCAAGCGACGTTCTGCGGGCTATAGCAAAAGCAAAGAGCACCGACGGTGATATATCGCTGGTCGTCGTCGATACACTCGCAAGAGCTACGACAGGGGCCGACGAGAACAGCAATAGGGACATGGGGCAGTTCGTTCAGATCATGGAACACATACAAAAGACATACGCCTGCACCGTCGTCGTCGTGCATCATACGGGGTTGAGCGACGAGTCAAGAGGACGGGGGGCCGGTTGTGTTCGGGCCGCTCTGGACTTCGAAATCAAGATGAAAAAGAACGCCGACTGCACAGAAATAGAGTTCACCAAAGTCAAAGAGGGTCAGCAAGGCGAAATAGCTGTATTCCAGTGGGACGCCGTTGAAGTTGGCCGCGACGAAGACGACGAGATTGTTGATTCAATCGTTCTGCGCCTTGCCGACGACGACACCACCAGAAAGAAGACTGAAAAACCGTTGAGCGAACACGCGCATTTCGCGTTGCGCTGCTTCAGAGAGGCCGCTGAAACAGTCGGGGAACTTGCCGCCGACGGATCGTTCAACGGGGTCCAGTTGTCGAAGTGGAAACAGGTATTCTTTGACAAGTCGTCCGACGACAACGAAAAAAGTCTTCAGACACGATTCGACCGAGCGAAGAAAGAACTTGTTTCTGAATCAAGACCTGCGGCAGCCAAAGTTCGATTCGAGAAGAGGGGAAAAGTCAAAGTCTTTTTCCCCGCCGGGGACTTGGCAGCACTGGACGAAAAGAACTTCGCAGAGAAGCTGAAGAAATGCAAGGAATAATCAGTTCTGTACAAATATGTCATATGTCATTTAGTCGTCAAAAGCACTTTTTGACAAGTGACATTTAATAACACTTGTCACTTTGCCCCCCCCTAAAGGGGGGCAAAGAGTGACATATGTTTTTTGTCCAGTGTTTTCAAGGGTTGAGAAGATTGTTAGACGGTAAAAACAGTCAACCTGATTTGACGAGTGTTTTTTGAGAGGATACCCCCCCTGTGTCCACGAGTATTTCACCGCACCGACGTACCAACAATACCATAGGGGGTATCCACCGCACGACCGTTAAGGACTTCTTTTTCCTCACAATATGGCCAGGGTGGACGGGAAAAGTTCTTGTTTTTCGCGTGTACATCGTTTTCAAACAGAACGAGTTCAATGTCCTATAATGTATCTTATGTTACATAAAGGGATTTTTTGACCGTTGCGAGTGATAAAAGCCCTTGTGTCTGATATAATGAACCGAGAGTACAGTACATTCGCTGAAACGGGGGTTGACGATGGATAGCACGGGAAAACTGTATACGCCGGGGGACGTGGCCACAATTCTTCAAATATCGACGCGCACCGTCACACGCTGGCTGCGGGACGGATCACTGAAGGGGATCAAGACGGGGCCGCGCTTGTGGCGTATCCCGTCGAGCGAACTGATACGGATCACCGGGGCCGGCACGATACCGCCCTGCGACGTGGACGCCTGGGAAATAGCCGAGGGGCTGGAACACGACCTGCGGATCGCTTGGAAGGAACACAAGATCATCACCGAGGCCGATTACAGGCACTACGGGCCGACTGGAAAGGGGGATATGCTCGAACTGGCCGCCCGGCTGCGGGCCGAGGGGGGACGGCAGAAAGAGAGTTTAGCGGCATTTCTTGAGCAGGCCGACAAGGACCTGCGGGAAGAGCCTACGCACCGCACGCCGGAAGAGGTCGAAAACCTGTTCGATGAATTGATTGCCCAGAGCGGCAACGGGACCGGCAGA
>JAQVBU010000039.1 GCA_028690155.1 Alphaproteobacteria bacterium
AGGCATAGGGCAAGTTTGCGCATGACGGCTCCCCTTAAAAGCTGGAGGAGCGATAGGCGTAATCACGCACTTTGCCCGCTTCATCGAATTTCACGATAATGGTGAGCGTCCGCTGGGTCGTGCTGGCAGCGCCCGAACCGCTGCTCATGCCGCCGCCAAGTCCTCCAAGCAGCCCTGCGCCGCCCGTGGCCCCGCCGCCGCCAAAGATCAGGCCAAGGCCACCAGAGGACGTGGAATAGACCTTTTCGGTCGAAATCTTGTCATAAACCCAGCTTTCCCGCTGATTTTCATCGGTGGTGACCATATTGGGCGATCCCAAAACCCCGACCACATCAGCCGAGGACATGCCCTTGTGGATCTCTCGCTGCGCGGCGGCAACGGTCAGGCGATCCTTGTCTTGGTTCGAAACATCGGCGCGATGGTCTTGGGCCGAGGCGCAAGCAGCCAAAGGCAGGAGTAAGGCGCATAGTAAAGCTTTGTTCATGGGGTTCTCCAGCTGGTCAAAGAAATCTTTCGAACGGTCTTATCACGCTGATGTGCCAATTCCGGTCACATTGCCCCTTGGCGGGTCGAGGTTTTTTGTGGCAAGGTAACAGCGCAACAAAACAGAGCTGTTTCCATGCGATTTGAAAAAGCCGAAGACCTGCTAAATCTTGCCTTTGCCATGCAATCGAGCGCCGATGGCGTTTCGCTGGCCGACATTGAGCAGATGTTCGAGGTTTCGCGCCGGACGGCCATGCGCATGAGGGACGCCGTGTTACGGGTCTATCCGCAAACGGAGGAGAAGACCGACGCCTGCCGCATCAAGCGCTGGCGTATTCCTTCCGCGACAAACGGGCGACATTTGGCCCTGACGCCTGACGAGCTGGCGACCCTCGACATGGCGGCCAAGGCCTTCAACGGGCGCGGGCTGCGCCTTCAGGCCAAGGCGCTGCGCTCCCTGTGCGGCAAAATCAAAAGCTTCCAAAAATGCGAAGCCTCGCGCCGTATTGAGCCCGATCTTGAGGCCCTGATCGAAGCCGAGGGTTTGGCAGCACGCCCTGGGCCGCGACCCAAAATCAAGGTCGAACATCTTCATGCCCTGCGTGAGGCAATCAAAGCCTGCCAGATTGTCGAGATTCTTTATCGAGGCAAGGGCAAGAAAGAAGCTGAGGTCAAACGGGTTGCCCCTTACGGCTTCCTATATGGCCATCGGCATTATCTGGTCGGCGGTGGTACCGAGAAGGGCCGCGAGGCTGCGCGCTACCATTTCATCCTCTCCCAGATCGAAGACGTCATGGTCACAAAGCAAGGCTTTCGCCGCGACCCATCCTTCGACATCCAAAGCTATGCCGAGGAGTCCTTCGGAATCTGGAAAGAAAAACCCCTCGAAGTCGTTTGGAAGTTCACACCGCGCGCTGCAGAAGCCGCCCGCGACTTCGTGTTCCATCCCAGCCAAAAGATCACCGACGGCAAAGACGGTTCCATGACCGTGCACTTCAAAGCAGGCGGCATGCTGGAAATGGCGTGGCATCTCTATATGTGGGGAGACCAAGTCGAAGTCGTCAAACCCGCCGCGCTACGGAAAATGGCGAACGGCCATGCACGAAAGTGGGACGGGTTGCCATGAGGACGGAAAGAAAGGCAGACATCGTTCTGATCTCCTGCGTCAAATCCAAACAAACAGCATCTTGTCCTGCAGGTGAAATGTACACGAGCACCCTTTTCAAAAAAATGATGGTTTATGCTCAACGATTGGCTCCACGAAAAATATTCATCCTGTCTGCCAAATATGGCCTTCTTGATCCTAAAACCGTCATTTCTCCCTATGAACAAACGCTCAACAAAATGAAGTCGCGTGAAAGGGCCATATGGTCGCAGGAGGTTCTTAATAAACTCCGAACCGAGTCCGATCTAAACAAAGACCAATTCGTCTTTCTGGCAGGTGTGCGATATCGTGAAGGAATTGTTCCCTTTATTCAGTTTCATTCAATCCCCATGAAAAACATGCCGTTTGGAAAACAGCTCCAATGGCTTGAGGATCAAATAAAATGAGCAAAGAATGTGCGCTGCTTCATCAAATGGTGCGGGATCTCCCTCGCATGAAAGTCGGTTATAATCCCGCATTCGTGCCAGCGAACGGCATCTATTTTCTTTTTGAAAATGGTGAAACCGCGCATGGCGGCGATCGAATCGTCCGGATTGGCACGCACACAGGACACGGAAATCTGCCAAAGCGCATTTTTGAACATCTTTACACGCCAAACAAAGACCGCAGCATTTTTCGCAAGCATATCGGTAGATGCCTTCTGCGGCGAGACGACAATCCTTTTATAAAGTTCTGGGAAATTGATTTGACCAAAAAAGCCGACAGAGAGCGGTTTGCTCACCAGATTGACGCCTCAGAACAAAATCTTGTTGAAAAGGCGGTCACAGACTATATGGCCAATGCTTTCTCATTCTCCGTCATTTCCGTTGAGGAAAAGAGTGATCGCCTCAATCTGGAAGGACGGCTTATCAGCACAATATGCCAATGTGATGAATGTCATGCTTCACCTGAATGGCTCGGCAAATGGCATGCAGACACACATATATCGTTTTCCGGCCTTTGGAACATTCAAGGACAAAAAGAAAAGCCGTTAACTCTTCACGAGCTAGGCGGTCTAAGCGAACAGATCAAGGGGGGCTAAAATGGTGCTTTACTGCGTAAACGATCAAAAACTGGAACAAGTTCAGGACACTTCTTATGCGAACGAGAAGATGCTTGAGCGCCGTGACCTTCAAAGGCTTTTGATCTCCAATTTATCCCCACTCGGCGATGATCTGTTTTTGCTTACGGAGGAATACGGTGATTGGGAAGATTCAAATCGCCGGATTGATTTGCTATGCGTCGACAAACAGAAGCGGTTAGTTGTTGTGGAAATCAAGCGCACCGAAAATGGTGGCCACATGGAATTACAGGCCATTCGCTATGCGGCGATGGTGTCCAGCATGACTTTAGAACAAGCAATTTCCACGCATCAGGCATATCTGGCCAGAACGGGAGCAAATAAAGAAGCCTTGGCGGCAATCCTTGAATTCTTAGAAGAAGACTCGCTCGAAGAAGTCGAGCTGACAGGAGATGTGCGGATCATTTTGGCATCTGCAGATTTCTCGCAAGAAATCACGACCTCCGTCATGTGGCTGAACAAACACGATCTTGACATAACCTGTGTCCGCCTCAAGCCGTACACCTTGGACG
>JAQVBU010000013.1 GCA_028690155.1 Alphaproteobacteria bacterium
CAATGGCGGATGGGGTGGGATTCGAACCCACGGTGGAGTTGCCTCCACGCCGGTTTTCAAGACCGGTTCCTTAAACCACTCGGACACCCATCCTTATCGCTCGTTCTCACCTCGTCTGCCCTGTGGCGGCCTTTGGCCGCCCGCCGGTTTTCGCTTCGCTGACGCTTCGCGGCGCCCCTTCGGGTCGTCAAGACCGGTTCCTTAAACCACTCGGACACCCATCCTTATCATTTCAGTTTATCGATGAAAAACTCATACGTTCGTTCTTTTCCTTTACCGACGCGGTATTGAAAACGCTCTTCGATCTTGTTGTCTTCGCCAAACGTCAGCACCTTCGGGCACCGTCCGCATAAGTCGTTCGGATCAATCTGTTCCGTCGCGGTAATGATAACCTCGTCGCCGACCGCGCACGTCCGCGCCGCCGCGCCGTTCAGAACGCAACAACGCGACCCTGCCTCGCCATAGATCACATAGGTCCTGATCCGCGCGCCGGTGTTCTTGTTCCAAATATTCACGAATTCCAAGGGATAGATGCCCACGGCCTCGCACTGTTCCGGATCGAGCGTAACCGATCCATGGTAGGTAATATCCGCGCCCGTCACTCGGATCCCATGCATTTTTGCCCGGACAATCTCGATCATATCGTGAGCCCTCTGCTCCCCAACCGTTTCGCCCCTTAAAAGGCAGGGCGTCTCGTGTTACTACACGAAAGAGGCTAAGTATACTTTGTTTTTTTTGATCTTTCCCCTTTGTTTTGATGTTTTTTTACCGTTTTTTGCGACGCAATACCGTTTGCGCGCCGACGCCGGGGGCATTACACTCGCCCCTCATGGAGCTTTTACACACGCCTCAACAGCGTCCGGCCTCTTGGACGCTCCGCCTTAAACGTTTTCTGCCCCGCAGCCTTTTTGGGCGCATGCTCCTGATCCTTATCCTGCCGACGTTTCTTATGTTGACCGTCGCCACGTACGTTTTCTTTAACCGCCACTGGTACACCGTCACTCAACGCATGGCGAATGCCTTGGTCGGAGACGTTGCCGTCCTTGTCTCTCTGCTGGACGAAAAGGATGCGCCCGATAAAAACGTTACCGATCTTATTGAACAAAAGTTACGCCTTGTTGTGGCGTTCGATCCCAACGCCGATCTTCCATCGCCCCCGCCGAGTCCTCGAGGCCCCATCGCGGTCATTCTCAAGCACGCACTGAACGAGCGTCTGCCTTATCCCTATGCCCTGAATATGAATGCGGCAGAAAAAACCATCGGCATCCAGGTCAAAACGCCCAAGGGGGTTTACACGGTGCTGTGCTCGGAAAAAAGGGTTTATACCCCGACCACGTCCGTTTTCATCCTCTGGATGACAGGAAGCTCGATTCTCTTGACCTTCGTCGCCCTCCTTTTCATGCGCAACCAGATACGGCCCATTCTGCGCCTTGCCGCCGCCGCCGAAGCGATCGGTAAAGGCCGCGACGTTCCATGGTTTAAAGTCGAAGGATCGACAGAAGTCCGACAAGCTGGCGCGGCGTTGATGGTCATGCGCGACCGCTTGAAACGTCAGATTGCGCAACGAACGGCGATGCTCGCGGGGGTGTCGCACGACTTGCGCACGCCCTTGACGCGCATGAGACTTCAGATTGAGCTCATGGGGGTTTCGCCCGATACGGAAGAGCTTTTAAGCGATGTCGCCGAAATGGAAGAAATGTTGAACGCCTATCTTGCGTTCGCCCGAGGCGAAGAAGCCGAGCCTTCTATTCCCATCGATCTGGGCGACCTTTTGAACGAAGTGGTCTTGGCGGCACGGCGGCAAAACCCCGATATCACGCTCAACGTTTCCGAAAATGTCACCATCATCATGCGGCACAACGCCATCAAACGGTGTCTGACGAATCTTATCGGAAACGCCTTGCGTTACGGAAGCCGCGCGGCGGTCTGCGCCACGGCCAGTGAGAAAATGGTCACCATAACCATCGACGACGACGGCCCCGGCATTCCGCCAACCTTAAGAGAGGAAATGTTCCGCCCCTTCACCCGCGCCGAAGAATCGCGCAACCAAGCCACAGGCGGCGTCGGTTTGGGCCTGACCATCGCCCGCGACATCGCGCGCGCCCATGGCGGCGACGTTCTTTTGGAGGACAGCCCTCTTGGCGGTCTGCGCGCCCGTATCTGGCTTCCGCTTTAGCGTTTCTTATCGCCGCCCATAAGAAAAGGCGGTCCGGATTTTTCCGAACCGCCCTTCTCATTTTTTAAGAAAGCTGGTTTTTAGGCGCTCTTCTTTCCTGATACGCCTTGCTTCTGCAGAACCGATCCCACGGCATCGGTCAAACCATCTCCGGTCATCTCAAGCTGAGTCAAGATTTGGTGAAGGGACTTCATCAAATCCTCGCCCTGAAGCTTCAGTGCCGAACGCATCCGATCGGTACGCTGCTGCATAGTGTCGATGCTCTTGTTCATATCAAGCACCTGATTATGCGCTTCGCCGATACCCTTGGTCAGCGTGGTCGTCTGATCCGTGTAGATCTGTCCAATGCCGCGCATGATTCCGGCCGCTGTCTGAGCGCCCGACGTCAACTTGCTCATCTGGGCCTGAACAACCGTCACAACCTCGTCCAAGCGTTCGATCGCCTGTCGGCTGACGTTGCCGGACATGGTCCGCGCCGATTCAAGCCGTTCGGCGATAGACCCAAGATGGCCAAGCATCCTTTGGATATGACCGATGGCGTCGCCTTCCTGAAGCTTCATATCGGCGCCGGCTTGAGCCATATGATCGATCATCTGATCGAACTTTTCGCCAAAGCCCGTCAAGATTCCCGCGACCTCCTCCGTCACCTTGCGCATTTTTTCCGTCTCGGCGTTCATCTGCACCGATGCGGTAGAGCCGGTTTCTTCGAAACGTTTGCCGACGCGTTCGACGTCCGCCACGGCACCCACCGTCACCGAGCGCAAATTCGTGCCGGTGCGCTCAAGCTGCGCCGTGATCTGGATCAGACCATGATTGATCTCGTCGATCTGCGTTTGCAGTCCGCCCCGGATGCTCTCAAGATGCTCGCGCAACGCGTTGCCCACGCCCGAGATACAGCCTTCGGCATACTCCGTAGCCTGCGTAATGGATTCGACCTGCTTGGCGATCCCTTCGCCCGCTTGAGCCAAACGGCCGCCCGTTGTTGCGGCACGCTGATCGAGCGTATCGAAATCGTGCACCAAACGCTCGGCCGTCGAGATGGCCTCGGAACGAAGGACCGAAAGCCGTTGACTGGCCTCGGACAACGCATCGACGCCGGAGCTGGCCTTTTCGACCAAATCCTTCTGCTCGCCGGACAGCATGGCGGCGCTCTGCTGCATCGAGCCCACCTGTTCGCCCAGAAGCTGGTTGAACCCGGTCAGAATCTTGCCTGCCTCGTCGGCCATCTTGCTGACCCGAGTCATTTCGTCGGCAATGTTCGTGCGCGCCCCACTCGTGACCGAAATGAAACGATCCGCAAGACTGATCAAAGCCCGGTCCGTATCGGAAGACTGGTCTTTGAGAGTCGTCGTGGCTTGTTCGACGGCGGTCACACTGCGCTGAAGGACGGACGGAAGCTGATTGGCCTCGTCGCGCACCAAGCTGGAGGCTTCCATTAACGCCGCCTCGGACGAAGCAAGATTGGCCTTCAACACATCGCTTTGCGTTTCGAGTCCCTTGACGGCATCCAGAACATGCGTAGACGTTTCCTTTGACGTTTCGATTAAACGCTGCATCTGGTCCTGAAGCGCGGTCTTAAGCTCCTCGATGCGTCCATATGTTTCGATCGCCGTGTCGCGGCCAACCTTGTCGGTTTCGACGACGGCGGCACGCAACGTATCGAGACGTTTGGCTGCAAACTCGGAAGCGTCGGCCAGTTGTCTTGTCTTGGCCTCGACCTGCCCCGAAGCCTCGTTCACCTTAATCAAATGGCCGGATACCGTTTCGCTGGCTTTGACGATGCGCTCCTCCGCCGCATCAATGGCCGTGTTGATCGTTTGGGCTTGCGTCTGCAACAAATCGGCACCAAGCTCCGCGACCGACGACGTACGGGCCGCCGTCCGATCCAACGTTTCCGCCGTCTCGGCGCTACGCGCCTTAAGCTGCTCGCCCGCCACATCCAGTTTTGCGATAACGTCGGACATCAAAGACACGATATGCTCGGTTTCCGTCTGCATGGATCCGTCGATCATCCTCGCCTTTTCCTGCAAATCGGCCGTGGTGTCGAGCATCTGAACCACACGCTGCTCGGCCATCTCGCTTTGAGCCTTAATGGCAGAAACCTGCTCGGCAAAGCCGCCGACGCTTGACTGAACCGAAGCCAACGTCGTGCTGGCCTGCGCCCCGATCTTGTCGATGTTCGACGTGATGCTCTGCGCCTCCTCGTTCAACCGTGCGGCGGTTTTCTCAGCGAGATCGGCCGTTTCCTCTTGAGCCTTACCGAACCGCGTCAAAAGACCCGTAATCGCTTCACGTTGCGCGTGAAGTGAGGTCAGAAGCGAGCCTTGCCGGCCATCGAGATCCTTGATCGACTCGGTCAGGATCGCGCTTTGCTGCGTCACGTTCTGGTTCAAATCCTCAAGCGACTTTCCGGTCGTCGTGCTGAGATCGCGAAGATCGGTAGCGCCGTCTTTGATCCGGTCCATGACGGAACCAAAAATGTCATTGGCCCGATCGCCTTCTTCGCGCACCAAGCTGCGCAACGTTTCAAGCCGTTCGTGCATCAATCCCGCAGAGGCCAAGATTTCCTGAGAATCCTTAGCCGCCTGACTGGCGCCTTGGCCAATGGCCTCCGCCTCGTAAGCCAAGCCGGCCGATGCCTTCTGAACGTTGGTCAAAGCGTCCTGCGCCCGCGCGTCGATCGTTTCGACATTCCGGGTAAGTGTCTGGGCGCCTTCCGACAGACGCTGCACGGTCTTCTCGGCAACCGAGGCCGTTTGATCCTGCGCCGTCGTTAAACGATCCAGCAAACCGCCAATCGTGTCGCGTTGCGCGTCAAGCGCCGTGGTCAGAATGCGTTGACGTTCGGCAATGTCATCCATAACGCCGCTGAGATTTCCGGTCTGCTCGTCCATCGCGCTCTTGATCGAGAGGAAGATCTCGTTTGCGTTTGCCCCTACCGTCTGAACCTCGGCGTTTCCTTCGGTGAGACGACCCAACAACACGCCCAAGCTCTCGCTTGCACGGTCGTTCTCGGCCTGAAGGCTGACGCGCACGGCCTGAGCCTCTTCCCGAAGCTTCTCCGAAATCTGAAGAACCGAGCGAGCCTGTTGCTCGGCGGCCTGCGCGTTCTGCATCAAAAGCTCGGACTGCTCGGAAAAGCCGAGGCTGGCAATCTTCACATTGCCCACGGCCGTCTGCGTCCGGGTGCCGATGTCGCCGATCCTCTGGTCGATATCCGTCAACAACTGAGCCAGTGAGGAAATCGACTGTTCGGCCACATCCGAAGCTTTGACATGCGCCGCGTTCAACTGATCGAACAAGCCCAACAACTGCGTGCGATGCTTGTCGTTGGCTTCGGACAAAAGCCGCTGCTGTTCGCCAATCTGGTCGCCGATAACGCCCATGGTCGCGGCCTGCTTGGTCATGTTGATGCTGAGATCCGACAGCGCCTTGTCCGAACGCGCCGCCATGACGCTCAACGTCTCGGTCGCATCGGTTAGCTTGTCGCGGATCGTTCCCGACACGGTTTCGTAACGCGTCGACGCCTGATCCGCATCGGTCAGGGCCGTTGTCACGATCTGGTGAAGATCGGTTCCGGTCTTCTCCAAAGCACCGATCGAATCGTTCAGCTGTTCGAGCAAACGGACATTCTGTTGCTCCATGCCCAAACGAATGGCCGCCATCTTTTCGGACAACGTTGCCGTCGACGCGGTCAAGGTATCGAGCATGCCCGCCATCTTCTTGCCTCCGTCGCTCAGCCTGTCGGTCTGCTGATCCATGGCATCCCCCGCCTGGACAACGGCTTCGGTGGCCGCTTGAGCCGCCTGAGACAACGCCAGCGTCCGAACCTCGAAAGACGAGGCCGTGTCGTCCAGCGAGCTGAGCGCGGCACGGCTCTGGTTCTGAACACCCTCGCGTGCCGAAACCATCCTCTCGTTAAGCTGAGAAAGTTTCTCGATCGCATAGCCGCCGCTGGCCGTAATCTCGCTGGCGTGCTTGCCGATGGTAACCGCTTGAGATCCAAGATGATCGACCTGTTCGCCCAAAACGGTATGCAGCGCCTCGATCTTGCCGTGGGCCAGCGTAATCGAATGATCCAACGCCTCGGTAACCTGATTGTATTGCGTCGCGGTGGCCTCCAAAATGCCGCGCGCGGTCTCGGCCTTGTCGCGAACAACGTCGCCCAAGGAGGTAAACCGCGCCTCGGTGTTGGCCAATTCGTCGCCGAACTTCCCGGCTTCTTGGCGCAAGGCCTCTTGAATCTTGCTCGCCTCGGCTTGAAGCGCGGCCGCCACCTCGCGAACCTGAGATCCCGAACTCTTGGCCTTCTCCATAACCTGATAGGACTGCTCGCCGACCAAAACGGCCGCCTGCTGCAAAACCTCGATCGCCTGAGCCGCATGATTGTCGAGTCCCGACACCTCGCTGTGCAGCTTGTTTGAAACCTCCGTGAACTGCGTCAACGCCTGACGCGCGGATTCTTCTTGCTCCGTCCGCATCGTCACGAAGCGCGTGCTTAACGACTCGAATGACCCCACAGATTCGGCGGCAACCTTGACCATATCTCGGTTCAAACCGTCGATGCGCGCATGGAAATCCTCCAAGCGTTCGACCTGCGAAGACACCCCTTCGCCGAACGACCCCAACGTAAGCAGGCCGTGCTCGGCGCTGGCGTCCAAACGTTCCATCGCTCTTTGAACCGGCTCGACCGCTTGGGCGGCAAAGCTTTGCAGCTTCTGGTCCGTGGTCAAAAGCTGGCCCTGCGCCTCGGCCAGCAGATTCATCAAATTGGCCGTCTGATCCCGAAGCGTGTTCCCGGTGGCTTCGGCCTGCTCTTGAAGCTTCTGGACGGCCTCGAACAAAACCGTTTCGCTCGCCCGCGCTTTGCCCAACACGTCGCCTTCCTTGTCGACAAAGCTGTTCGTCGCGGCGCCAATCGTTTCGACGCCCTTTTGCGCGGCCGCGTTCAACCGCGCAATCATCGCTTCGTTCTTTTCGACCGCATCGCGAATATCGTCGACCAGCGTCCGTCCGACAGTCTGCGTCAAGTCCTTGGCATGCTCGACCCGGTTCAAAACGGCCTGCAAATTCTGCAAGGCCACCGTCGCACGGGCCTGCACCTCCTCGCCCGCCTTGGACGACGCATCGCTCAACGCCTCGAATTGCGCCAAATGCGTCGACAAGCCGTCGGTCAGCGCCTTCATCGTCGTGCCGCTCTCATCCGAAAGCACCCGCATACGGGTTACGACGTCCTCGTACTTTCCGGTCGTTTCGTTCAAGTGCTCCGTAACAACCTCGGCATTCTTGCGTGTTTCGTCGTTCACAACCGTAAAGCGCACCAAGGTGTTGCCCAAACGATCGTTCAAATCTTCAACCGATCGCTCCCACGAACTGAAGAACTCCACCGCCGAGGCATTGACTCGATCCGACGTGTCGTTCAAATCGCTCTGACGGGCGCGGATGCCGGCATCGACCCCGCTCATCCGATCGACGAACTGTTCCAACGACGATTCCAGGCTATCGATCTGCCGGGCAATGCCGTCGCTTAACGACACGGCCTGATCATGCGCAGCCTGTTCGCTGGCATAGAGACGATCCGCCACCCCACGCAGCACCGATTCAGCGTCACTGACGCGCGTCGGCAACGTCGAGCTCAGATCGTCAAGCGCCCGCGTTTGCGCATCCAGCGTCTCGGCCATACGGTCGGCCTCCTCGCGCGCGCTTGAGGCACGCTCCAAGAAGCGCGCGACACTCAGATCGATCTTACTCGACAAGCCGCCCAAAGTTTCCGCCGCCGCCGAAGCCGCGTTCGTTAGGCTCGACTCTTGCAGGCGCGACATATCGGCCAACTTCTGACTGTTCTGCTGGGCATGCTCCAACGCGCCGGCGACGCGGTTGCAGGATTCCTCGACATTACCCAAAATCGTCGCGATCCGTTCGCTGGCGCCGCCGATCCGTTGCGCCATGCCTTCGCCGTTCTCTTTGAGCTTGCCGTCCAACACGCGAAGCATGGTGAACTTATCATCCATCATCTGTTCGATCTGGAACATGCTGCGGCGCACGACGTCCTGAATTTCCTTGAGCTGCTGCCCGCTAACGCTCTCAAAGCGTTCAAGATCGGCCCGGTGCTGCTGGACACGATCGATCACCGCATCCCAATCTTCCTGACTGACGTTTTGCGCCGTTTTCAAAAGCTCGACTTGTTCTTTGATGGCTTGGTTGAAACGACGAATACGCGCATCCGCCGTTCCTGACTCGCCCGTGATAAGCATCAGCTGACGACGCAAAGGCCCGGCGACCGACTGAACGTCCGCCGCGCGCTGCAGATAAGCCGTGACCATCCACACCATTGCAACAGGTGAAACGATCGCCGAAATGCCGACGGCCCAGTCGGCAAGAGAAATCCCAGCAAAGCTCTGCGAAGCCCCCACGGAGGAAAGAACGGCAATCACGCTGCCAATCCATGCAAGAGAAAGGGTCAGCCCAACCCAAAAGGGCGTCGATCCGCTTCCGGAAGATTTTTTCTTGGGCATCGGTTTTTTTGTGGCATTTTTTACGGCGGCAGGCGCATGAACGGGAGATGACGTCAGGGGAGTCTGTTGCAGGGCCATTTGATCCTCTAATTTCCGTTACAATCAATCGGATGCGCCGTCATTCCTTATCGTTTCAACACAGGAACAAACGACGCCCAAAGTGTCTTCGGTTTTAGCGACAGACCATAACAGTTTTTAGGGGGTAAATGGAAGCGTTAACAGAAGGTAAAACAAAAAATCTGTGAACAACATCAATCATGCAACACTCTCCCCGAACGATCCGCTAACGGAACAAAAAGTGGGGCCGCAATCTTCGCGCCGAGCAGCGTCCGCTTCATCCCATCCGCAAAGAACGAAGAACGTCTAGTCTCTTGTTTTTCAAAAAAGCGTATCGGTTCGACCCGACGCGTTCGTTGTCCTATGTTGCGCAAAAAAACGGGATGTTATCGTCAAAGGCTTCTTACGAAAGAGTGGCACGCGATGGTTAACCGTCGCCTTTTTCCGTAGAAAAAAGGGTTAAAAAACGTTTACCTTTAGGCACAAAAAAAGCATCCATGCTGCACAAAACGCGCGTTATGCTGCGCAACAAGAGGCCCCTCTGCCTCCGGGAAAAAGCCGCTTTTGATGAAGATTACAGATGCCGAGCGATTTCTTCGACCTCGAAGCACTCGATGACATCGCCCTCTTGAATGTTGTCGTAGTTTTCAAAGGCCATGCCGCATTCGAGCCCCTCACGGACTTCCTTAACCTCATCCTTAAGGCGCTTGAGAGTCTTGAGAGCCCCCTCATGAATGACAACATTGTCACGGAGCAAACGAACCTTAGCGCCGCGCTTGACCAAGCCCTCGACAACCTTACAGCCCGCGACCTTCCCAACCTTGGAAATGTTGAAGACTTGAAGGATCTGGGCGTTACCGAGGAATTTCTCGCGCAGAGTCGGGGCCAAAAGCCCAGAAAGCGCCTGTTTGACATCGTCGATAACGTTATAAATAACTGAATAATAACGGATTTCAACGCCGTCACGCTTGGCAAGCTCCCGCGCTTGGGTATTGGCTCGAACGTTAAACCCTATCAGCAAAGCATTAGAAGCCTTGGCAAGAGTCACGTCGGATTCGGTAATCGGCCCCACGGCCGCGTCGAGAACGTGTGTGCGCACCTCCGTGTTTTCGGCGGTCAGATTGACAAGAGCGTTCTTGATGGCTTCGACCGAACCGTGAACATCGCCCTTGATCAGAACGGAAAACTCCTTGATTGCCCCTTCCTTGAGGTTCTGCATCATCTTCTCAAAGTTGCCGCGCGGTGTCGAAGCGGCCGCGGCCAAAGACCGCTTGCGGCGCAAGCGAAACTCGGCAATTTCCCGTGCCTTGGCTTCGTCCGAGACGACCAAAAGCTCATCGCCCGCCATCGGCGTGCTGTTCAAACCCAAGACTTCCACCGGCATAGATGGGGTCGCCTCGGTTACGGCAACGCCTCGATCATTGATCAAAGCACGGACTTTGCCCCACTCGCTCCCGGCCACAAAAATGTCGCCGACCCGAAGTGTTCCGCGACGAATAAGGACCGTCGCCACAGAGCCGCGGCCCCTTTCCAGCTTGGCCTCGACCACAGCGCCCTGCGCGGCACGATCGGGATTGGCTTTAAGATCAAGAATTTCGGCCTGAAGCAAAATGGCGTCCAAGAGCTTGTCGAGTCCCATTTTGGTCTTGGCGGAAATCTCGACGGACAAAACCTCACCGCCCATGTCTTCAACCTGAATGTCGTGCTGCAAAAGCTCTTGCCGAACACGATTCGGATTAGCCGCCGGAAGGTCGCATTTATTGATCGCCACAATAATGGGGACCCCGGCTGCCTTGGCGTGGCGAATAGCCTCGATTGTCTGCGGCATAATGCCGTCGTCGGCCGCCACAACCAAAACGACCACGTCCGTAATCTGAGCGCCGCGCGAACGCATTTCGGTAAAAGCCGCATGCCCCGGCGTATCGATGAAGGTAACCCGATCAAAGCCGTGGGCCTTTTCCGGCAAAACCACCTGATAGGCGCCGATATGCTGCGTGATGCCGCCGGCCTCGCCCGAAACAACGTTGGCATGGCGCAACGCATCCAAAAGCGATGTCTTTCCGTGATCGACGTGGCCCATGACCGTAACGACCGGCGCACGTGGTTTAAGGTTTTCGGGCGTATCGTCCTCGCCTTGAATGTTCGCCTCAATATCGGCCTCGGCCACCCGCTTGACCCTGTGACCGAATTCGGTCGCCACAAGTTCGGCCGTATCGGCGTCGATGGTTTGCGTGATGGTTGCCATAACGCCAAGCTTCATGAGCGTCTTGATCACGTCCGCGCCGCGTTCGGCCATGCGAAAAGCCAAATCTTGAACCGTAATCGCCTCAGGGATTGTCACATCGCGCGTGATTTTGGGCTGTTCTTGATATTGTTCCATCGCCTCGCGACGCTGACGTTCGGCGCGACGGCGAAGGGAGGCCACAGAACGGCGACGCCCGCCGCTTTCTTCTTCGGACAACGCCTGATTAACATTAACCTTACGACCACCGCCGCGGCGGTTCGACAAGATCGAAGAACGACGCGGCGCAAGCGTCCCTCGTTTATGATAGCCGCTTTCGTCCTCTTCGTCCTTCTGCGTCTGGCGCCCCACATGAGCAGGCCGTCCCGACAAACTTTCGCCCGGGCGCGCCAACGCGCTGCGTCCTCGGTCTTTTGGGGTCGCCGCCGCGCTGCGCGACGCTTGAAAATCGCGCTGCCGCGCTTCGCTTTCCTGATTTTTACGCGCGGTTTCGACTTTTTCCTGCTCCTGAATAAGGCGAAGCTCTTCCAACTCACGCTGCCGCAAAGCATCCCTCGACAACGGCTCCAGAGTCGGTTCGCTTTTAGGGGGCTGAACAACCTCGGCCTGAAAATATTCTTTTTCCTTCGACGCGGGTTCGGCGGCAGCACCGCGCAAGGCGCGCATGCGCGCTTCTTTTTCCTCGCTCGTCAATGTATGTAAAAGACCGCGCGCGGCCCGCACCGAACCTGACGACACGGTAGAAGTCGTTTGTTTTTTTACACGAGTGGCCCCGCCCGCCGCCCGTTTAACCGGCTTTTTCGCTTCGACAACGACAGCTTTGGAGCGCCCATGAGAAAAACTCTGGCGCACGGTTTCGGCCGCGCCGCCGCTCGATGCCACAGGCTTCTTAAGCTCCAGTTTGCTCCGCACATTGGAGCCTAAACTTAAAACTTTTTTCTTTTTGTCTTTTTCCGTCATCGTTTCCTTCGATCTTTCCCTCTCTATAACACACCTGTCATAGACTTAAGTCGTTTTATTTCCAGCTTTAATTTTTTGGTGAGGCCGTGCGGAACAAGGCCTGCGTACACGATGCTTGCAAAGCCAAAAGCCGCGCCCAAAGCGTCTCGTGAAAAAAGGTCACATACTTCAAGAGGATAGTGAAAATCAAGCGTTCGTGCCGCGTCCGGAGCGTGAAGATATAAATCCAGTTTTTGCGATCTCAGGGCCGCTTCGGTTTGGGTTTCACCCAAAACGACCACCCCCGCGCCTTTAGCAAGCCCCAAAAAATCCAAGCAGCGTTTGCGCAACAAACCGATGACCTCGTCAACCAGCGCCTTGGACACATGCGCCTTTCCGGCGCGCGCAAAAAGATTTTTATCGACAGCCTTCTGAATAGCCTCCGGCGTCGCCGACACCCAAAGCCCCATGCCCGGAAGATTCTCGGCCAAGTCGGGAACGACCGTCCCGTCAGGCCCCAAAACGAAACGGATCATCGCCTCGCGCGGTTTCATCGCACCCGAAGACAAGCACCGACGTAGGCCGGAAGATGTTTCCTCCGCCCGCTTAGGTCCTTCTCCGGCACGTTTGAAAACCGCGTTCATGAATTCCGGCGTACCTCATGTTAGGACGGTGTCGCGTCGTCGTTATCAAACCAATGCGCGCGCGCCGCCATAATAATGGCGTTCGCCTCATTTTCGGTCAGCTCGTCGGCGCCCAAGATCTCGCGCAACTCGTCGCTCGCCAAATCGGCCACATCGTCGAGGCTCTTGATGCCTTGAGCCCCTAGCTTGACCGCCATATCGGCACGAAGACCGGGGAGCGCCATCACCTCGTCACTAACGCCGTATTCCTTGCGCTGCGCCTCAAGCTTGGCCGCCATTTCCGCGAGCCAATTTCTCGCCCGCTCCTGAAGCTCGCCCGCCACCTCGTCATCGAAACCTTCGATCTCGGCCAGCTCGTCCACCGGCGTATCGGCAATCTGTTCGACTTTCGTGAACCCTTCCGTCACCAACAGATGCGCAATCACATCGTCAACCGCCAAGGCTTCAATAAACAAGGCCGTTCGGACCGACACTTCCTGCTGACGCCGATCGGATTCTTCCTGCTCGGTCAAAATGTCGATATCCCACCCCGTCAACATCGAAGCCAAACGCACATTCTGGCCGCGGCGACCGATGGCCAAAGACAGCTGTTCGTCGGGTACGACGACATCCATGCGGTGATTTTCCTCGTCCAAAACGACCTTGGCGACTTCGGCCGGAGCCAAAGCATTCACCACAAACGTCGCGGGGTCCTGCGACCACGGAATGATATCGATCTTTTCACCCTGAAGTTCGCCGACCACGGCCTGAACGCGACTGCCACGCATGCCGACGCACGCGCCGACAGGATCAATACCGCCGTCATTCGACACCACGGCAATCTTGGCGCGGCTTCCGGGATCGCGCGCCACCGACTTGATTTCGATCACGCCGTCGTAAATCTCGGGCACTTCCTGCGTAAAGAGTTTGGCCATAAACAAGGGATGGGTGCGGGACAGAAAAATCTGGGGGCCTCGCTGCTCTTCGCGCACATCATAAATATACGCACGAACGCGATCGCCGTTCTTGAAATGCTCACGCGGCAAGCTTTCGTCCCGGCGCAACATCGCCTCGGTACGGCCCAAATCGACCGTCACGTTGCCATATTCCACACGCTTCACCACACCGCTGATGACTTCGCCAACCCGATCTTTATATTCCTCGAACTGCCGGTGACGCTCGGCCTCGCGCACTTTCTGCACAATGACCTGCTTGGCCGTCTGCGCCGCAATACGGCCCATGTCGATCGGGGGAAGATCGTCCACAATAAAATCGCCCGGCTGCGCATCCGGCTTTGTCTTCTTGGCCGCCTTGACGGAAATCTGCGTAAACTCGTCTTCAACCGGATCCGCCACTTGCAACCAACGCTGAAGATGAACGTCCCCCGTCTTGCGGTCGATTTCGGCGCGAATGTCGTGCTCGTGCCCATATTTGGCTCGACCCGCCTTCTGAATCGCCTGCTCCATCGCAACCAACACTTCGTCGCGTTCAATTCCCTTCTCACGCGAGACAACTTCAGCAACCTGTAACAGTTCCATTTTTTTCTCCTTAACGCCTCGATACTCTTCCCTCGGCTTCGCCGCCGCCCTCTATAATTTTTGGGCCGCCGCGTTCAGCAAAGAATCCGTCAACACCAACTGCGCGCCCTCAATCGACTCGAGAGGGATTTCCCTCTCTTCGCCCTCAACATCAAACACCACAGCCTTTTCCCCAACCGTTCGAATGACACCTTGAAAACGGTAAGGTCCCTCGCACGGCCTTTTTAACTCGACCTTCGCCAACTGCCCCTTGAACCGCGCATAGTCCCGCGCTTTGACAAGAGGCCTGTCGATTCCCGGAGAACTAACCTCCAAGCTCGCCTCTGCGGCCCGATCGCCAGCTTCGGTCAACCGCGTCTCGACAAGGCGGCTTACGGACGCGCAATCGTCAACCGTTATCAGGGCCCCGTCTTTGCGTTCAATCATGATCTGCAACGCGGCATGCTTTGCCCCGCCGGTCAACCGCACACGAACAAGATCATAGCCCGCCGCGTCAATGTCGGCGGCAACAAGGGCTTCAACTCGTTCCTGTGTCGATTGCGCCATAGTCCGATCTGCTTCAAACACACTCTAAAAACGAAAGGGCGCCTTTTGTTTCGAAAGCAAAACGTTTTAGCCGCCAAGGGTAACAAAAAAGGCGGGTTTTCGGCCCACCTTCCCAGCATCCCAACAATCGTCGGGGGCAAGATAACGCCTTCGACCGGAAAAGCAAGCTTTTTAATGTGGTTGGCTTCGTTCTGTCGGAAGATTGCGCAGGAGCGAAAAATGAAAAAGCGAAAGAAAAAGTTTTTTTAAGGAGACAATTTATTATGTTCCTTGCCTTTTATGCAAGAAAAGTGCCAAATAAAGCAGTTTAAACGATTCGTTAAACTTTCTCGCCTACCCTCACACCATGAATCTCGCCCAAAACATCGAGCAAAAACAGGCTCAAACCCTTGTTATGACACCACAATTGCAGCAAGCAATCAAGCTTCTGCAAATGTCGAATCTGGAGCTAGGGTCCTTCATCGAGGAAGAATTGGAACGCAACCCTCTCTTGGAAAGAGAGGAATCCTTTGGTGGTGAGAAAAGAAGCGACGTTTTGGCGGAAAATTTTTCCAGGGGTCCCTCCCCCTCAGAACCCTCTTCAAATGATCACGCCGTACAGAACGACCCCCCATGGGACTCCACCTCTTTTCCGGAAGATCCCTTTTCCGGCGACGGTCGAAAAGAACGGGCCCCGTTCGACGACCCCTTCGACGCCACTAAAAACATCGCCGAAAAACAAAGCCTTCGCATGCGTCTTCAAGAACAAGTCAACGTCGACTTTCCGGATCCGGCCGACCGCATGATCGCGATGGCGCTCATCGAACTTTTGGACGAAGCAGGATACCTTCCGCCCGACGTCTCTTCCGTCTGCGATCAACTGGGGGCGCGCCCTGAGCATGTCGACTTCATCGTCGCGCGGCTCCAACGTTTCGAGCCCTGCGGCATTTTTGCTCGCTCCTTACATGAATGCCTTGCGCTTCAACTTCACGAACGAAACCGACTCGATCCGGCTATGGGGCTTTTACTGCAAAACCTCGACCTTCTCGCACGTCGCAAATTTGATTCCTTAATGAAACGCTGCAACGTCAGCGCCGAAGATCTGGCCGACATGATCGCCGAAATCCGGTGTCTTAACCCAAAGCCTGCCGCCGATTTTGCCTCGGACGTCACGCCACCGATTGTCCCGGATGTGTTCCTGCGCCCCCAGCCGGACGGCGGATGGCATATCGAGTTGAACACCGCAACATTGCCGCGCGTTCTGGCCAATGAACGCTATTACGCCAAAATTCAAGCCTCAGCCAACCGCAAGGCCGACAAAGATTATATCGCCGATCATTGGCAAAAAGCCAACTGGCTGATTAAGGCCATGCATCAGCGCGCGACGACGATCCTGAAGGTATCGAGCGAGATTGTGCGCCAGCAGGAAGCCTTTTTTTCCAAAGGCGTGCACTACCTGAAACCGCTTGTCCTGAAAGACATCGCCGAAGCCGTGTCGATGCACGAATCGACCATAAGTCGTGTGACTCAACATAAATACATCGCCACACCGCGCGGCCTTTTCGAGCTGAAATATTTCTTTACAACCGCGCTGGCACGAAGCGATGGCGGCGATGCCATGTCGTCCGAAGCCGTCCGCGCCCGCATCCGCATGCTGATCGAAACGGAACGGCCTCAGGCCGTATTATCCGATGACCATCTGTCCATGATTCTGCGCGGCGAAGGCATCGACATTGCGCGGCGAACGGTCGCTAAATACCGCGAAGCCATGAACATCCCTACTTCGGCGCGGCGGCGGCGCGAAAAAAGAAGCGCAATGGTCTTGAAAAAAGCAACCTGAAACGGATCAGTCGGCGCGCGAGGACACCTGGATGGGGCCCGACGCTTCGGCCGCGGAGCTTGAGTCCAGAAGCTGGGCGTACTCCTGACGAATGTGCGCCTTGCCCCGCTTGAACTCGGCAAGCTGTTGGCCCTTCAGAACCCGACCCACGGGCCTCTTGACGGTCAGCGGGTTGACGGCCCTGCCGTTGACATGCACCTCGAAGTGCAGATGGGGGCCTGTCGAACGGCCGGAATTTCCGACGTAGGCAATCACGTCGCCCTGCTTCAGGCGCGATCCCACATGAATATTTTTGTTGAAGCGGCTCATGTGGCCGTAGATGGTTTCGATGCCGTTGGGATGGCGGAGACGCACATAACGCCCGAACCCGCCCTTGAACCCGACGTAGGTCACGACGCCCGCGCCGGCAGCATAAATCGGCGTACCGATGGGCGCGCCGAAATCGACACCCTTATGCATCCGACTGTATCCCAGAAGAGGATGCGTACGCATGCCAAACCGAGAGGTAATCCGTGCAACGGCAACCGGCGTACGCAAAAGAGCACGCCGCGCGCTGTGTCCATCGCCGTCGAAATAATCAATCGTGCCGTCGGCAAACGTCACCCGATAAACGGGGCGCACTTCTTTGCCGATACGCATGGAAGCATAAATGATCGACCCGGCACCAACAACCTTGCCTTGAACGGTTTTAGGCTGGTCGTAAAGAACTTCGAAACTGTCTCCGGCACGGATATCGCGCTGGAAATCAATACTGTGTGCGTAAATACGGGTCAAAGCCGCCATCACCGTGTGAGGCACACCCGCGCGTTCGCCCGCCTCAAAGACGCTCGACCGAATTTCGCCGCGTACGGCGATGCGCTCGCGAACAACGGGGATGTCCTTGGCCTCGGCCGTGAACGTTCCATCTGACTGCCGCCAAACCGCCACTTCCCTGGTCGGAACCGGTTGAAACACCGCTTGTTTAAAGGTTTCCTCACGCGGTGTGCGTTCAAAGGACAAGGTCATGTCCTGCCCGGCCTTAAGCTCGATCAAGGGGAAAACCTTGGCCACAGCGTTCATCGCCGACTGGGCCTCAACCTCATCGACACCAGCCCCCGACAGCACATCCGAAAACACTTGTCCCGCACCAACTTCGACCTCGCGCGTGACAGCCTCGGGAGGAACAACCGCCCGCACAACGGCTTTGTTAACCTGGGCAACGGCTTGAACGGGCACGGATTGTTCAACAACGCGCACCGCTTGCTGCACGACCGGAACGGCCGATGCCGACAACGCAGCCATAGGCTTCCGTCCGTAATGTCCGCCCAAACCAATGCCGAGCGACAAAACGCCGAAAAAAAGCATCCGAGTAATAGGCGCGGCGTGCAGCGTGTCCGCGCGCACCGAACCGAGGGGAGATTTAAGCAACGAGACCCCTGTGTGCCTGTTGAACCAAAAGACCTACGACTGCGACCGCTCCCTACGCGGGGCGAGAATCACAATCTTATCAAAAGACTGGGGCGCAGAGTGTCGTTATCCCCCCTTTCTGTCAACAGCCTTTTAAGGTTTGAGCGTCGCGCCCGAACACTTTAGAAAAGCATGTTGAAGATTAACAAATCCTTACCTTTTGATAAGAAAGGTTTTTTTGCGTTGATTTTTCTTTTTGCTGCATCGCATGACTTAATATTTTTTGTCCTTTCCGTTCAATTTTTTATAATTTTATTTCTCAACAAGACAAAAGGGGCTCTCCTATACCCTCCCTTTCCCAAGCAATCCGTTTTTGTTTTTTGCACTGCGTTCAAGGCGGATGAGAACCAAGGCTTTCTTTTGAGGGGAAGAAACAAAAACGTATCTCTTGGTTGACTTCCTTTGTTCATAACCTTTTACTGCGGCGATCCCTTTTGGGAACTAACTTAGGGCCAAAGCATCCATGAGCACAGATTCGTCTTCCAACGCGCCTTCGTCCATCGAAACCGGAAAAGAAACGCTTCGCATGATTATCGTCGCGCTTTTGATTGCGTTGAGCTTGCGCACATTCGCGTACGAACCGTTTAATATCCCTTCCAGTTCAATGGTTCCGACCCTTCTGGTCGGCGACTTCCTTTTTGTATCAAAATATACTTACGGTTACGGCTCGGAAGGAACGTTTTGGGGCCTCATCCCCTTCTCGGGCCGACTGGGGGGGCACGCGCCGCGCCGCGGCGACGTGGTCGTCTTCAAACTGCCCCGTGATCCGTCCATCGACTATATAAAACGCATTATCGGTCTTCCGGGCGACACCATTCAAATGAAACGCGGCATCCTCTACATCAACGGGCTCCCCGTCGATCGCTCGCGCGTCCGCCATAATGAGGACTCAGAATCTCCGACGTCCTCCGACGATTTCATCGAATACACCGAATTTCTGCCCCAAGGACCCGCGCACATCATTCGCGAACAAGGGGACAACCGGCCTCTGGATAACACAGATGTTTTTGTCGTCCCCCCGCGCCACTATTTCATGATGGGAGACAACCGAGACAATTCCCAAGACAGCCGGACCGCCAATGTCGGGTTCGTCCCCGAAGAAAACCTTGTGGGAAAAGCGGAAATTTTATTCTTCTCCATCGACAGCCATCACCATTTCTGGGAATTCTGGACATGGCCATGGAGCGTTCGTTGGTCGCGTCTTTTTGATAAGGTTGCCTAGCCGCCATGATAAACGAAACGACGCCTAGTCCCGAAAAGCTCGCACAAAAACTTGGCCACACGTTCGCGTCGCCAAAACTTTTGGAAGACGCTTTGACTCACCCCTCCTTGTCCGGGACGCGCACACGAAACAAGGGGGCTCCCTATGAGCGTCTTGAATTTCTAGGCGACCGCGTCTTGGGCCTCGTCATTGCCGAATGGCTTTACGAATCCTTCCCCTCGGCGGCGGAAGGGGAAATGGCCAAAAGACACGCGGCGCTCGTCAACCGCGACGCACTGCGCAACGTTGCCCAGCACATTGGGCTGGCCGACTTCGTGCGGCTTGCGCATGGGGAGCGCCCCCAAGCCAGCCGCAAAAATCTGGCCACATTGTCCGATGCCATGGAAGCGGTCATCGGCGCGTTGTATCTGGACGGAGGATTTGAACCGGCCAAAACGTTTATTCACCGTTATTGGGAACACGACGTTGCCGTCGACGAAGCGCCCGACGACCCCAAAACCGCCCTTCAGGAATGGGCTCAAGGCAAAGGCCTTCCGCTGCCAGCCTACAGCGTCCTTGATACGCAAGGCCCCGCGCATGCGCCAAAGTTTACAGTCGAGGTCCGCGTTAAAGGGCTTCCGCCGGAACAGGCCAAAGGCCATTCCAAACGCGAAGCGCAAAAAGCCGCCGCTCTGAAACTCCTTAAAGCCATTCAAAAAAAATGATGTCATCTTCCTCTTCTTCCGCCCCGCGTCATGCCGGGTTTATAGCGCTTCTTGGCGCACCGAACGCCGGCAAATCCACCTTGCTCAATCGTCTGATCGGGCAAAAAATTTCGATCGTCAGTCCCAAGGCCCAAACCACGCGAATCCGAACCCTGGGCATCCTGACCGAAGGCGACACGCAAATCGGCTTTATCGACACCCCGGGCATTTTTACACCCAAGCGGCGCCTTGACCGCGCCATGGTTCAAACGGCCTGGCATAGCTTGAAAGACGCCGACGCCCTTGTTTTTCTCGTCGATGCCGCGTCGCATAAAAACAATGATCCCGTCTTCGCCATCGTCGAGGATTTGAAAAAAGCGCTCCCGTCGGGAAAAGAAAAAACCGCCGCACCCCGCGTCATCTTAGCGCTAAACAAGGTCGACGTTATGGATCGCGATCGGCTTTTGCCTCAAGCGGCCTTCTTTGACGCGATGAACGTGTTCTCGGATATCTTCATGATCTCGGCGCAAACGGGCGACGGCATCGAAGACCTGAAGAAATACCTTAAAGCGTTGATGCCCGAAAGTCCGTGGTTCTTCGACGAAGATCAAATCAGCGACCTTCCGTCCCAAATTCTGGCGGCGGAGACGACGCGCGAACAAGTTTGTTTGCAGCTTCAACAAGAACTGCCCTACGCTGCCGCCGTCCTTCCCGGCAGCTTTGAGGAAAAACGAGACGGCTCTCTTGTCGTCCGACAAACGATCGTCGTTGCCCGAGAGGGCCATCGCCCGATCGTTCTCGGCAAGGGTGGCGCGCGCATCAAAAACATCGGCGAAAAAGCCCGCCATGATTTGGCGCGCCTGTTCGACCGCCCCGTTCATTTATTTCTAGACGTTTCCGTTGACGAAAAATGGTACGAAAGGCCGACCTTCTACCGAACGTTTGGTCTCGATCTTACGGATGGCGTAAAGTAAAATCCGCTGTCCTTCTTGCTCTCAATCCGCAAGGCGCTTGCGTGGCGCGCGCTTCGTTCTATCCATAAGAATTATTCCAAAACAAGCCTGTTTCTAAGCAGGTTAAGGTTCTTTAACCAAAGGGAATGGGTTTGGAATCTCTTGTGAAAAATTTTTCCTGTTATTCAATAAAATTTTAATCGTTCCGGTTTACTTTGTAATTATAGGATATTTTTCATTTAGTTAGGATTCTTTTATGTTTTTCTTTCGTCACAAAACGCCGGCGGCTCTTCCCGATGGGACCGAAAACGACAACGGTCGGCGCCTACGCAAACCGGCGTGCGTGATGCATCCTAAAAACGCACCGCGTACCATTAAGAACGGCATGTTCCCAAAAAAATTCCATCATTACGCCTATGCCGGCGCCATGCTGGATGTCGTCTCCGTTTTAGGACCTCAGGGCAAAATCGTCCGTCGTCCGGCGCTTGTGGCGCGCATGCGTTATCGCTTCAGCCCCACTCACGATGGCTTTATGATTGAATTGGATATGACGGCTTCGGTTCGCGATCTTCTCAAGGCCCGGCATCCCCACGCGGCCTCGATCGCCGCCGCTTTAACGGCGTACTATGAGGAAAAGGTTCCCGTCAGAGAACCGGCCTTTTCCCGGTCACCCGTGTTGCACCCTAAACAAACGCACGCGGCACAGGCGAAGACGGCCAACGATTTCTTCTCGCGGCTCAACGGCCCCCTGTCTCAGGAAGCCCCCGTCGCGGTCGCCCTTTAAGAAACCGATTCCTCAAGGCCTTTGATGCGGCTTGCCAAAGAAGCCCTCAAAAACATATCGATGTCGCCGTCCAAAACGGCCTGCGTCTGGCTTGTTTCCGCCGCCGTACGCGCGTCCTTGACCATTTGATAGGGCTGCAACACGTAAGATCGGATTTGATGGCCCCATCCGATCTCGCTTTTTTGCGCTTCAATGTCCGCCGCCGCCGCCTCTTTGATCTTAAGTTCGCGTTCGTACAGCTTGGCCTTCAACATCTCCATAGCCTTGGCGCGATTCTTATGCTGTGAACGTTCCTGTTGGCAGGCCACCACAATGCCGGTCGGCATATGGGTGAAACGCACGGCACTTTCCGTTTTGTTGACATGCTGACCGCCCGCACCCGAAGACCGGAACGTATCGATCTTCAAATCCTTTTCCAAAACCTCAATGGGAATGTCCTCGTCCACCACCGGCGTGACCGACACGCTGGCAAAACTGGTATGACGGCGCGCGTTGGCATCATAAGGGCTGATCCGTACCAGCCTGTGCACGCCCGACTCCGTCTTCAGCCAGCCATAGGCGTTGGGGCCCTCGATCTGAATCGTCGCCGATTTGATCCCGGCCTCTTCGCCCGCGTTTTCGTCAAGCGACGACACTTTATAGCCATGCTGCTCGGCCCAGCGGACATACATACGAAGCAGCATCTGGGCCCAGTCTTGAGCCTCGGTGCCGCCCGCGCCCGCGTTGACTTCGAGATAGCAGTCGTTCCGGTCCGCCTCGCCGGAAAGCAGGCTTTCCAGCTCGCGCGCTGCCGCCTCATCGCGCAGAGCAAAAATCGCGTTTTCGGCCTCGGTCGCCATGGGCCCATCGCCCTCGGCTTCGGCCAGTTCGATCATCTCGACGTTGTCCGCAAGCCCGCTTTCAATCGCACGGTATCCGCGAAGGGCCTGCTCAAGCTGCGTGCGTTCGCGCATGATCTTCTGCGCGCGCGCCGCGTCGTTCCATAAATCGGGGTTCTCGACAAAACTGTTCAGCTCGTCCAACCGAGCGCACGCCTTGTCGTAGTCAAAGATGCCTCCTCAGCAGATCCAGCGATTTCTCGATGGCTGCTATGGCTGTCTGAACTTCCGCTTTCATTGTTTTTCCTTATAAAGAATAGCCTCAAGGCGTTTTGATGCCCTTTTAAGCTCCGAAAATCAAGGGACAGGAATCTCGTGCGCAACCTTTTTTTCTGCATACGCCGAATCAGCAATAGTTCTTTGCGGCCCAAAGAAGTACGGCTCCAAAGACCCCAACGTGTTTTCAACCCCTTGATACGAGACTTCGAAAATAAGAGGCCCCCTGCCGCCATAAGGGGTTACCGGAACCGGAGGGGCCCCCGACGTGTTGTGAAAAAGAGAAAGAACCAGCGTCTTGGGAACTTTCAGGGGCAGCCCTGCTTCTGTGGGAAGTTTCTGCAATAGCTCTTTCGAATCGTCCCCAGAAGATTTGATCTCGGACAACACGGAAAAACCATAGCGCCTGTTTCCCTTACCCTTAACCGTTTGGCGCACACAGGTTCCAAACGCATACGCCTGCAGGAACGGCAAGAGCCACGGATACTCGGCCAAACCGACCAACGAACGCATATGATATTTAATACGATCCAGCTTGTTCTGAACCGGACGATCGAATGTTCCGTCTGCCTGAACAGCTTTGCCGCCAACGACCAACACCATCATTTTTCTGAGCATATCCCGATTGATAACGTCCCACCGTTCCATCATCTGGACATTGGCCTGGATCACGCTCGCGTCAAAGGTATTGTCATAAATGCCCCGCGCTGCGTTCTGCGTTAATTTCACCTCGGGACATAACGTCGCATCGCCGTCAGACGTATGACGAAACGCGAGTTTTGGCTTGCCGTACACAGGATCTTTTTCTTCAACAAAAGTTACAGGCTGGCCACAATGGGGACACACAATTTTCCCGGCCAAGTCCTTGCCGTATTCACGTGCGCACACGTACAGCTCCCCATTGACCGACAAAATACTGCCAGTCGCCACGCGGAAAATACCACCCTCGGGGGATAAGACATAAGCTTCTTCCATGCCTGCTTTTTATCAGAACACGGTGAAAGTAATGAAGGCAAATCGTCCGAAGAGCCGTTAACCTTAAGAGGCGGCCCCGCCAGCTTCCTGCGCCGCACGGATAAGTTCTTGAGCCATTTCGGTAATGACCAACGAGGTGGCGCTCGCTTCAACCTCGCCCCGTTCGGTATGAAGCACCACACGTCGCCGAACCTCTTGCCGTGCCGAACCATTGGGGAATTTTTTGGCCAAAAGACGCCGGGCCATCGGCGCCCCCAGCGCCGTATAAAGCTGGGACCGCAGCATCACGTCTTCAACCGACGTCGACAAAGCCCAAAGTTCGATCGGTCCCAGTGTGTTTACCAAATGCTGTTCGTATCGGCCTTCGTTCGTCGACAGCAACAACAAGACGGGCGCGCCCGATGGCCTCGGTCCCGTCAGTCGGTAACGCATAACCCACCGAGCCGTATCCGAAAGGCCAAAACACTTGGCCGTGTCGGCAATCGCGCGGTCCGAAACCGCCGTGCCGCAAATCCACACGCCCGTGGCCAGATCGACCATATCCTTGGTGAAATCCTCTAAAAGCTGCGAGGCGAGGACGATCTGCACGCCCCACTTCCGGCCCTCGCGAACGTCGCGGAGCACCTGCGCGCGCACGGAAGCGCTTTTGCTCGTACGGTGAAATTCGTCATAGCAGATGCGCTTGGGCGTTTCGCGAATGTCGCGAATGCGTGCTTCGTGGTAAGATTGATATTTATCGGGCACCGAACGCAACATATCCGCCCCTAACCACCATGACCGCACCATAGCGTGGCGTGCCAACATATACATAATGGCCGTCTGGCGATCCCCGTTCGCGTCGCCTTGAGGCGCCACATCTTGTAAGTCAATGGCCACCACGCGCGCGCCGCCGATGTCAAAACGCGTTACCGAGGCCAAAATCGGAAATTCGCGCACGGCCGAAGCGATCATGCGTTCAAAAGCATGAATAATCGTCTCCGCCGACGAACCTATTTGTGTCTCTTCCAACAAGGCCCGGATCTGAGGCCGCCGCGCGGCCGTAACGGCATCGACCAGCGTCGGCGCCGCATGCCGTTGAGCCAACATGGCTTCGTGATGAGCCCCGGCCTCGAACAGCGCATCCACCACATCCCACCAATAAGGATCTTCGGGCAAATGGATATTGTATTGGGCCAACGCGCTATCGACCTCCGGTTCGATTCGAACCAGATAAGGCCTCGACTCGGCATTCGCGGTGCCGTCGTCGCGCCACCGATACATCTCATCGACGCATAGGCCCGCTAATTGCGACATGCCGTCATAGGATTCGCTTTTTCCGGGGGGCGTACACAAAAGAAGCAAAAGCTCCGTCAGATAGGCACGCTCTTCCGGCAGGGGATAGCGGCATCCAAGCTGGGTATCGAAGGGATTGATGGCGTAATCGGGCGTCATACGCAACTTGACGTGCAGCGCCTCGTGACGACGTTCGAGGGGCAGCGCATCGCGAATAAGCGAAATAAGCCCCGACGACGATGGACCGATATCGAGAATGGCGACATAAGGAAGGCGCGCCGATCCCGCCGATAGAATCGTTCCAAGATTCAACGCGTTCATGAGAACCGACTTGCCCGCGCCCGGCTGAGCAAAAATCAAATCGAACCATAAGGACGTCAGCGACGACCCCGATTGATAAGGCCACATACGCCCATCGGCCGTCCGGAAAAGAACGGGGCCCTCGGTGAACGGCGACGACGCACGCTGCCAAGGAAAAAGCTTCACGGTTTCGCGGAACGGCACGATGACCGCCGGCGCTGTCGACGCGCACGCAATCCCCAGAACCGAGGACATAACGACATCCAACGGATCGCCCCCCCGCGAGGAAGCCTGACAGTAGCCCCAAGCCTCAATGGCTTGGCTCAACGCGCCAAGACGCGATTCGATAAGACGCCGATTGTTCTGCGGCGCGTATGTTGCGACGGAAACGCGCATTTTGACAATCGGCTCGTTTTGAGCCATGCGCTGCAGCGCCAGAAGCGATTCACGGATTTGCTTGTTGACTTGGTTGGTAAACCCAAGAATGCCCGCCAAAAAAGCCTTGAATGACGCGCCTTGGGCGCCGCCGCTCTCAATCAGAAACGAGATGCGGAAGGGAACGTCGTTGTCGATCAGGCGCGCCAAAAGTTGGGGGAAAGGCGACGGCTCGGTCGGCGCGAGTGTCATATCCACACCGCCCCACAGCAACGATCCAATTCGAACGACGTTATCCGAAATCACCGCCGCGTCTTCCGTACACAGTTGGCGGCGCAGAGGAGGCCACAAAAGATCCGACATATCGTCGGAGCCTTGCTGGGGGGCGCGCGGCAACAAAGGATCGCCAGGCAAATTCGCGCGCCAATCCTTGTGGCCGAGATTCGGGTAAAGGCTCTCACGCACGGCGGCCAAGGCCTCATGCGCCGACAACGGATCAACCTTCATGCCGATTTCTTCGAGGGCGCTGACCACGGAAGAAACATAGCTCTTATGCCGCGCGCGCAAAGCATCAAGCGCCTGCATAGGAAATTGGGCCTTGCCGGCCTTGACCCATTTTTTCTCGCCCCGATGCTTGATCGCGTCGGCCAATTCGGTCTTGGTCAATGTCGAGGGCCGTGTCCACAACACAAAGTAGATCTCTTCGTGAGCCATATAACGCGCAAGATGCTGGCTGCGCTCGCTTAACAAATCCCCCAGATCCAGATCCATCGCCTGCATGGCCGTACGGTTGTCTCGCATGACATCGTCGATATCTTGATGGACCATGGAGGGATCACGCATAAAGTAAACCTGCAAGGCGTACCCCGGCCGATCAAAACGCGAACCCAGTTTCAAGGTCGCCTGATCGAGAATCCATCGGTATTCGGTGTCGCCGACAATTTGGCGCGCGCCGTGAAGCTTGACCACACCGACCAACGAGCCGTCATCGGCCACAAGCGTCATGGCGTCATCGGCCGTCTCCAATCGGATAAACGACTCGACCGTCTGATGCATGGACGACATCATAAGAGCGAGGATTTCGTCGATAAACTCAAACATTGGTGCGTGCGCTAAGTCTAAAAGCCAAGGATTCTCCCGAGGTATCGTATCGGGAATACTATAAAGAAAAGGCTAATGAAACGGTTAACATCCTGTGAAACCCCGTACGACAAGGCATAAGAAAAAGGGGCCGGTCATCACCGCCCCCCTTTTTCTACAGCGCCCCGATCGCACCTTAGGAGGCCTTGCTCTTCGCAAGCTCAGCCAACTGGCGCTGCAAGGCTGCTATTTTATCCTGCACGTCGGCACTTGAGGTCGCTTTTTGCTGCGCGACTTTGTCTGTTTCCGGCGTGGGCATGTCGTTTTGTTTTTTTTTCCCCGAACCCTCGATCGAACAAGCCGAAACCTTCTCGACCGGGACCTCGACGGTCTTCTTCACGACGGACACCGGTTCGATTTTCTTTTCAACGAGCGCCGTGCTGCATGCGGCGGACATAACCGGGGCCGACACGTCCTTCAGCCCCATGATCCCGAAGGGGGAAAACATCTGCATCGTGTTCTCGAACATGGCCATGTTCTGCTTGCTCATCTGTTCAAACGTATTGTTGAACGGAAACATGCCGCCAAACGTCTTCTGGAAATAGTCGCGGATTTGCTCCTGATTTTTCGTCAGGGACTGAAGGCTATGCTCAAGATATTTGGGCACCAGCCACTGCATGCTGTCCCCATAAAAACCGATCAGCCGCCGCAAGAAACTTATGGGAAGAAGGTTTTGACCGGTCTTGCCTTCCTCCTCGACAATAATCTGCGCCAAGACGCCCCGCGTAATGTCCTCGTTGTTTTTCGCGTCGTAGACATTGAATTCGACACCGTTTTTGACCATCTCGGCCAAGTTGCTCAACGTGACATACGTGCTGGTCGCGGTATTATACAGGCGACGGTTCGCGTATTTCTTGATGACCACGGATTCGTTTGACGATGTACTCATAAGTGTATCCCGAGGTTTTGGTTAATTTCTGGTTAACTTTTGGCACCCCCCTGCCGAAATTTCAAGTCCTTTTTTGCGCAAAAAACTTTTTTTGCTGCATTTATTTTGCGCAAAAACTAAGAAAGAGAACAAAAGCAAACTCCCTTTCTTCTGAATTGTTTTTTATGAATTTTTCTGTATGCCTTGCAAAAAACACTCTATCTCTTTCCTCTTTCCCCCGACTGTTTCCCTACGAAAAGGCATTTTCCATGCGCTTGGCCCTTTTTCAACCTGATATAGCCCCAAACACCGGGACCATGATGCGCCTTTGCGCCTGTCTGGGTGTGGAAATGGATATTATTGAGCCTTGCGGCTTTCCCCTTGACGATACGCGGCTCAGGCGCGCCGCCATGGACTACCGGGAGCACCTTGCTCTGACGCGTCACCGATCATGGGAGGACTTTGAAATCCGGCTCGGCGCGCGCCGACTCGTCCTCATCACAACAAAGACCCCCACCGTCTACACCGCTTTCTCCTATCGGCCCGACGATATTCTTATGGTCGGGCGTGAAAGCGCCGGGGTTCCTCCCTGCGTCCATGACCGCGCCGATGCGCGGATCGTTATCCCCATGAAGCCACCCTTGCGTTCTTTGAACGTCGCCCTAAGCGCCGCCATGGTTCTGGGGGAAGCTTTAAGACAAACGGCAACCGAAAGACCGGACTCCGCACAGGAACGACCGTAACAAGAAGAGGCGCGCCTTGTTTTCTTAGCATTTGTTTTTCTTCAAAAATCGAAACAAAATTTTTTCAAAATGTTTTGATAACACCGCCTTGTTTTCTTTCGAGAAAAAAGAGAAACTTCACCTTTCCTTAAATCTTCTTACCTATTCTGGTATTTGTCCCGATCCATTTGGATCGTCTCTCTTTCAGGAGGATGTACAATGCGTAGTCTTATCTCTCGTTTTTCAAAGTCGGAAAAAGGCGCCACGGCCATTGAGTACGGTTTAATCGCCGCCCTTATCGCCGTCGTCATTATTACGGCTGTCACGGCTCTTGGAACGTCGCTCAGCACCACGTTCGACAAAATCGCAACGGCGCTCTAACCCTTTCGTGCCTTTCTGAAAGGGATTCAAAAAACGCCGACGGGAAAATTCTCGTCGGCGTCTTTTTTTGCTTTTTCTTCATCTTCGTTTCTCTTCCTTTACGATTTTTGTTTCTCCTTTTTGTTTCGCAAACGAATAGGGTTCATCGCTTTTTAACTCTATTGGGTGCATAATAACGCTAGATTTATCGTTGACGATCCTCTCTCAAGGCAACCCCGGATGACCTCCGCATTGACATCGTTTCATTTGGCGACTCTCTTCATCGCGGCGACGCTTTTCGCCGCGGCCGCCTTCTGCGATGTCACGACGTACCGTATTCCCAATTCCCTCAACGCCGCCTTGATCGCCCTCTTTCCCTTCTATCTTTTCTCGGCTCCGGTCATGCCGGATTGGCGTCAAGGATTTTTGGTTTTTGCCGTCGTGTCATGTTTCGGCTTTGCCGCCTTTCTCGCAAAGGCCTGGGGCGCCGGAGACGTCAAACTCTTGGCCGCGGCAAGCCTTTGGGCCGGTTCCGAATGGATTGCCACGCTTCTTCTTATCACGGCGCTGGTCGGCGGCATCGAAGCGCTTTTTGCTTTGATTGCGCTTCACCGCGACCTTCCTCCCACGATTCGCCTCTTTCGTCTCTTCAGGGCACAGATCCCCTATGGCCTTGCCCTTGCGACAGGAGGGATGTCCGTCCTGTTTTTTATCGCTCAACCCCTTTTGCTGTCTGATTGAGAGGGCCTATGACATCGCGCAAAGTCACGCTTCTTCTCACGGCCGCCGTCATCGCCTTGGCTACCGTCTTCGCCGTCCGAAACGCAACCACACCGACGACGCAGGCGCCCCAACAAGCGCCGGCCCTAAAAACGACCGAGATTGCCGTCGCCGCTCATGACCTGCCCACCGGATCAATCCTGAAACAATCGGACATCAAGTGGTCTCCATGGATTGCCGACGCCGACACCGGAGCGTTCTTCGTCAAAGATAAAGATGATCTCTCGACGTTAGCCGGCGCGGTCGTTCGGGATGGCTTTCGCGCAGGAGACCCGATCCTTTCCGCGCGCATCGCCCATGCGCATGATCAAGGCTTTCTCGCCGCCGTCCTGACGCCGGGCATGCGCGCCATGTCGTTGGCTCTGTCGCCAACCGCTGAAGTTGCCGGCTTCATTTTTCCCGGCGACCGCGTGGACGTCATTTTGACTCGAGGGTTCAGCCGAAAAGACGTGCAATCGCTAACCGAACGGCGCATTAGCGAGACCATTTTGCAAAACGTGCGCGTCCTTGCCCTTGATCAACGCAGCAGCAACCATGAAAACACCCCCAAAGTCGCGCAAATCGCCACACTTGAAGTCAGCCCCAAAGATGCTGAAAAATTGGCTTTGGCCATCGATCTTGCCGACGCCCGCGGGCTCAGCGGCAAAGCCTCCCTGACCCTCGTTCTGCGCAGCCTGGCGCTCGATCCATCCCCCTCAGAACCGGCACAGGCCGCACCGACGTGGGACAGCGATGTCAGCCGTTCGTATCCCTCAATGAACGGATCCGATTCCCTCGTACACCGCGTTCAGGTCATGCGCGGGAAAACCACGACGGAAAACTTCTTTGAACGGCAAAGGTAACGCTATGAGACGCATCCTTCTTTTCTTGTCGTTTTTTCTTATGCTGTCGTTCCCGGCGGCCGCCTCGACAACGCTGGACCTGACTACCGATCATAGCCAAACGCTGACGCTCCAACGCCCGGCGGCTTCCGTCTTTATCGCGAACCCCGACATCGCCGATGTCCAGGTTCTTTCCCCGACGCGCGTCGTCCTTTTCGGAAAACGCACCGGCGAAACGACCTTCCTTGCGACGGACGAAACCGGCGCCACCTTGGCGGACCGGACGGTCGTCGTCTCCCAAGATCTGTCGCCGTTGAAACGCGAGCTTGACGCAAGCTTCCCCGGCGAACCCATCGACGTCAAGGCCGTTCCGGGAGGCATCATTCTTTCCGGCGTTGTTCAAAGCCAAACGACGGTCGCCGATGCCTATAAAATAGCCTTGCGCTACATGCCCACAGGCGGCGACATCATCAACCGCATCCAAATCACCGGAAGCAGCCAAATCTTGATCCGCGTCCGCTTTGCCGAAGTGCAAAAGAACATCGACAATTCGCTGGGCTTCAATTGGCATAACGTCCTGGCGGCCGGCGACCTGACCGTCGGTCTGGCGACGGGCTCGACGATCGGCACGGGCTCCAGCATCATCAACACGCGTCCGAGCAATTCGGCCCTCGGTATGGCGAACAACGTCTTCGGCGTCTCGGGACGGACAGGAAACTTCAGCCTTAACGGCGTCATCGACGCGCTGGAGCAGGAAGGCCTTCTGACCACCCTGGCCGAACCGACCCTGACGGCCATGTCCGGCGAAACGGCGAACTTTCTGGCGGGCGGCGAGTTTCCCATACCCATCCCCCAAGACAATGGCTCGATCAGCATTGAGTTCCGTTCCTATGGCATTTCTTTGGCCTTCACGCCGACGGTCCTGACCAACAATCGTATCAGCTTGCACGTGCGCCCCGAGGTCAGCGAACTGACGGATGTCGGCGCTGTCGAATATAACGATATCTCGGTTCCGGCGCTTACCACGCGCAAAGCCGAGACCACGGTCGAAGTAGCCAGCGGCGAGAGTTTTGCGATCGCGGGGCTCATGAACAATTCGCAAACCCAAACGGTCAACAAATTTCCCATCTTGGGCGATTTGCCGATCTTGGGGCCTTTGTTTCGCTCGAATCACTTTGTCAACGGACAAACCGAGCTGGTCATCATCATCACGCCCTATGTCGTTCGTCCCTCCAAGGCCGCGCTCGCTCTGCCGACGGACGGCTTTTCGCCGCCCTCGACGATCGATCGTCTTGTCGGCATGCGGATGAGCAACAGCGATCCCTATGCGCGCCCCCTCAGCGGCCCGCCCACGGCCGTCCGCGTCAGCGCGCCGGATATTATGATTTCCGAACCGATCCCCGCACCTCGTGTCCCTGTCGAATCTGAAGCGCATCCTTCGGCCCCGTCACCTGAACACCCCTTGGTTCTTTACACGAGCGAAGACCGGGGCGGCGGCGGTCTTCTTGTGGAGTAAGCCATGACCTTTCCTTCCCGCACCCTTCTTCTTTCTTTGGGCCTCTTGATGCTTGCCGGATGCGACTCGATACGTGCGCCGACGCCGCGCGCCGATTACACCATAGCCGTAACCGAAAGCAGCGGAGGACCGGAAGCCCTTCGGCCTGAATGCGCGCCGTGGAGCGGCGACGAAGCCAGCCCCCTCGACGGCCAAGCCTTGCCGCAATTTGGGTGTGCGACGGCGCGCAATCTGGCCTCCATAGTCGAAGCGCCAAACGATCTTGTGGAAGGCCGGCCCTTGGATAAGGAACGCGGTGTCATGGCGGTTGGAACCATCCGCCGTTATGACAACAACCAAACGCGCGGCCTCATTGTCCCGACAGCGGATTCGAGTCAGCCCGCGGCGACAACCGCCGCGACGGGCGCATCAGGTTTGACGGGTGACGTCACGGCAGGCGGCCGTTCTTCCAGCGGAGCCTCCTTAACCCCATGAGCGGTTTTTTCTCTTCAGAACCTTCCGGTGAGGACATTATGTATGGCGAGTTTATGGCTTTTGTCCTCGATAACGAATCGCTTCTGGCGCTTCGAGCGTGGGCCGAACGGCAAGGATACCCCGGCGGCGCCGTGCAACAGGGCGGCCCCGATCTTTTCGCGCAAGCCTTGGGTGAATCGTCGCCGCCTAAAATGGCCATCATCGATATTGACGAACAAGCCGACCCCGTGGCCGTCACGTCCCGAATCGCCAGCCTGTGCAGCAGCGAATGCCGCCTTGTCGTCGTCGGATCAAAAAACGATGTGACGTTTTACCATCACATTTTAAACGCGGGCGCCGTCGACTATCTCGTCAAGCCGTTGACCCCGGATGTCTTGAATCAAGCGCTGGCCGCCGCGCTTCGCAGACCGGCAACCGCACCGGGTCCGAAAGAAAAAGAGGCGCGGATTGTGCTTTTTCTAGGCGCACGGGGCGGCATTGGGACAAGTACGGCGGCGTTGAATAGCGGTTGGATTCTTGCTCACGATTTTAAAAACAATGTGGCGCTTTTGGATCTGGATCTTCAATTCGGAACAAGCGCGTTGGCGCTCGATCTCGATCCGGGGCACGGCCTGCGTGACATCGTCAGCGCGCCGGGACGCGTGGATGCGTTGATGATCGCAAGCTCCCTTGTGCCGGAAAGCGAACATTTCTCGATCCTCGGCGCGGAAGAGTCCATAGACGAAGTTTTGCCGGTTGACGGCGGCGCGATCCATGCGCTGTTGAAGGAAATGAAGGGAAACTTCCAGTTCATCGTCGTCGACTTGCCCCGCCATATGATCGCGTCTCAAAAACGGCTTCTGGCGGCAGCCCACGACATCGTCCTTCTTTCGGATCTGACCCTTGCCGGCATTCGCGACACGCTGCGCATTCAAAAAACCTTGGCCGCTTTGGGCTGCACGGCACGAATCATAATCGTCGCGGCGCGCGTCAATGCGTCGGGCGCCGGACAGATTTCGCGCGAGGTTTTTGAAAAAGGAATCAAAACCACCGTCGATTTCGAGTTGCCCGAAGCGACGGCTTCTCTGACGACCGCCGCAAACAGCGGCAAGGCCCTTGGAGCGCTGGCGGCACGGGCCCCCCTGACCAAAGCCCTGCGTCAGATTGCCCAAACGCTCTCCGATAAAGAGGCGGCGCGGGAAAAGAAAGGGGCTTCGTCCTTTTGGAGCAAAATTGCATCGGAAATGCGGAGCAAATCCGATAAAAAGGACCTTTCATGATCGAATCCCTGTCGACCGAAACGTCCTTTGCCGCCCTGCGCGACCGCCTTCTTCCGGTTCTGCGCAAGGCCATTCCTCCGAAACAAGCCGGACTGACCGCACGGGCCGATATTGCACGAGAAGCCAAACGCGCCGTCAATGAATTAGTCGAAACGGCATCGATCGAGTTGAACCTTCTCGATCAACGGGACCTTGTCACGGCGCTCACGAACGCCTTTGTCGCCGAGACCGCCGGGAACGCTCCTGCTGAAAGCCCCGTCCCTGAAAACGAGGGCGATAACGACAACGCGCTCAGCGCCCTTGCCCCAACCGAACGCGTGGACCCCTATGTCCGCGACCCAAGTCGAGCCAGCGTCGAGCACGCCAAGATCAAGCTGCAACCGATCGTTCTCGAACGCATCGACGCCTCGCTGGCAGCGCGGTTGCCTCGAACGGCCTTGGCGCGTGATTTGACGGGGCTCGTGACCGAGCTTCTGAAGGAAACGAAAATTCAGTTGAACGGCGCCGAACGAGCCGAACTCGTCAAAGAACTTCTTGACGATATGTTGGGACTAGGGCCCCTTGAGCCGCTTCTGGCCGACGAAAGCATCTCGGAAATCATGGTCAACGGCGCCAGACAAGTCTTCATCGAGAGCGGCGGACGATTGACGTTGTCTGACGTTCAGTTCCGGGACAACGACCATGTCATGGCGATTGCGACACGCATCGTGACGGCCATCGGACGGCGCATCGATGAAAGCTCTCCTTTATGCGACGCGCGCCTTGCGGATGGAAGCCGCGTCAACATCATTATTCCGCCGCTCGCCATCGACGGGGCGACGATCACCATCCGCAAATTCGCCAAGAAAAAGATCACGCTCGATTCTATGCTGCGCTTCGAAAGCCTGTCGCCCGCCATGGCCAAAATGTTGCGCATCGCAGGCCGCGCGCGATTGAACATCTTGATTTCAGGGGGTACGGGATCGGGCAAAACGACTCTTTTGAACGCGCTGTCCCAAATGATCGACCACGGCGAACGCATTGTTACCATTGAAGACGCGGCCGAGCTCCAACTTCAACAGCCGCACGTCGTCCGGCTTGAAACGCGGCCGCCGAATCTTGAAGGAAGCGGCGAGGTCACAATGCGCGACCTTGTGAAAAACGCGCTGCGCATGCGCCCCGATCGCATTATCGTCGGCGAAACGCGCGGGGGCGAAGCGCTCGATATGCTTCAAGCCATGAACACGGGCCACGACGGCTCTATGTCCACCATCCACGCCAACCGTCCGCGTGAAGCGTTGATGCGGCTTGAAAATCTGGTCGGCATGGCCAGCGTCAACCTGTCGCCGCGCGCCATCCGCCAGCAAATCGCTTCGGCGATCGATATGATTATCCAAGTCAGCCGCATGCGTGACGGGTCCCGGCGCATCTCCTACATTTCGGAAGTTATGGGGATGGAGGACGACACGATCACGATGCAGGATCTTTATTCCTGCGAGGTCGATGGCGAAACGCCGGACGGCAAGCTGGTCGTCACATTCAAAAATCATGGCCTTCGCCCGTTTTTCCTGCCCAAAGCCGCCTACTTCGGGCTTGACAAGCAACTTCTGGAGACGATCGAGTCATGACGCTCAGCGCACAAACGCTTTCCCTTCTTCTCGGTGCCAGCGCGTTTGTCGTCGCCCTTCTGCTTCTTGCGGCTTTCTCGGAAAAATCCGACGCTCTAGGCAAAAGGCTGGCGCGCGTTTCAGGGGATCCGGTCAAGCGCATACATTCCGGCAAAGGCCCGGCGGAGGCCAACAGCTTTCGTTCAAACAAAGACAGCACCATTCCGGTGATTGACCGCTTGGTAAAGCTGCTGCCCAACCCGGACAAGCTTCGCGCGCGTCTTGCGGGGACGGGACAAAACGTCTCGTTGGGTGAATACGCGTTGATGAACGCTCTGGCCGTGCTTTTTCTTTACATGCTGTTCAATATGACGTCCTTGGACAAAATTCTTGTCCTTCTGCTGTCGTTTTCGCTTGGACTGCTCGTGCCGCATGCGGTGACGGGGTTTATGAAAGCGCGGCGGCTTCGTAAATTTTTGGCGTCTTTTCCCGAAGCGATCGACACCTTGTGCCGAGGCATTCGCTCAGGCCTTCCCATTACCGAGTCGATCAACGCCGTCGGCCGCGAAATGCCCGACCCGATCGGCATCGAATTTCACCGCATCGGCGACAACGTGCGCATGGGAAAAAGCCTTGAGGATTCCATGTGGGATGTAGCGCAGCGCGTTGACACGCCTGAGTTCCGCTTTCTGATCATCGCCATGGCCATCCAGAAAGAAACCGGGGGCAATCTGGCCGAAACGCTGGAAAATTTGTCCGACCTTATCCGCAAGCGTCGCCAGCTTCGCCTCAAGGTCAAAGCGATGTCGTCCGAGGCCAAAGCCAGCGCGCTTATTATCGGCTCGCTGCCCTTTATCATGTTCGGTCTTCTGAGCGTTGTGAACCGCGACTATGTCCAAGTTCTTTTTGACGACCCCAAAGGCCTTTTCTTACTCGGCGGAGGTATCTTCTGGATGTCGCTGGGCTGGGGCGTGATGTTGAAAATGATTCATTTCGAGCTTTAGCCATGGATGTCCTGAGCCTTCTTCACAATCCCGACGTTCTGGCCGTGCTGGCCGGGATGGGGGCCTTTGCGGTTGTGGTGCTGATTTGGTCTGCGCTGATCGATACGGACCCCTTCGCGAGCCGTCTGAAAAGCGTCGCCGAACGGCGGCGCGAATTGAGCGACGACGCGAAGAAGAAAAAAATCTCGCGGCGGGAACGCCTGATCGGTCCCAGCGTAATCCGCGAACTGGCACAGAAACTTCAGCTTGAACGAGGACGTCAAACGACGGCGCTTCGCTTGAAACTGGCACGGGCGGGATACCACTCGCATGAAGCGTTGGCGCTCTACCTCTTGTTGCGTCTAGGGATGCCCATCGCGGCGGGAATCGCAGCCTTCCTTCTTCTCTTCGTGACCGAAACGTTCGACCTAGAGCCCATGATGAAAATCATGGTTCTGATTCTTGCGGTGCTGGCCGGTCTGGGAAGCCCGGATCTTTTCCTGAAAAACATGAGTCAACGCCGCGCCGATGTGTTGCGCAAGGCAATGCCGGATGCGCTGGATCTTATGGTCATCTGTGCCGAAGCCGGCTTAAGTCTGGATTCGTCGCTGGACCGCGTCAGCCGCGAAATGGCGTTGTCGTTTCCCGAATTAGCGGAAGAAATTGGATTGACGAGTGTTGAACTGGGCTTTCTTCCCAACCGAAGCCAAGCGCTTCAGAACTTGGCGGACCGCGTTCCCATCCCCGGGGTCATGGGGCTTGTGAACACCCTGATTCAAACCGAAAAATATGGAACCCCTCTGGCGCAAGCCTTGCGCGTCCTCTCAAGCGAAATGAGAACCGAACGGATCATGGCAGCCGAAGCCAAAGCGGCCAAGCTTCCGGCCACGCTCACGGTGCCGATGATCCTCTTCATCCTGCCGCCGTTGTTCGTCGTCCTGCTGGGCCCGGCCATTCTCAAGGTATCGGCGTTAATGCATTAACCTATTCATAAATAATCAAAAATTCATTCTTGCGCATGAAAGTAAAGTAAATAATGCCGTGGGGGGCGCTTTTGGTGTAGGGTGCGTCTCGTTTAAGAAAACGTTTTCACTCTTATTTATTTTTTGACAAAATGCAGATGATCCCACCGACCATAACCCCTTTGCGCCTCTCCCTTCAAGACATTGATCGGGAAATGAACCGCCTTGACGAACTCTCCGACAAAGAGATTGTCGCCTTGCTGCGTTCTCTCGATGCCCTTTCCGAGGACGAGAAAAATAGCCGCCAAGAGACCATCTTGGCCCACACCATATTTTCCCGGGACTTCCTGTTCGCCTTGGCCTCCGACCTTCGCTCCTCAGAACCGGGGGATAAAAACTACAACCTGAATAGAAAGGCGTACTCTCTCTCGTTGGAAAATGAAACATCGCCCCACTTCTTGTGGGCGCAAGAAAGATTCTACAAGACAACCCAAACCCTCAAATATCTTTTCCTACGCAGCGGGAGGACGCCAAGGGACAGCAGCAGCGCCTACCCACACGACGAAACAAAAGCCCTTATGCTTGCAGGCAACATCTTTGATCCAACAATCTTCCTTCCCAGCCACCTGTCGATACGGGCAAAAGACACAGCCCTGAACAGAAGCATCTATGAATCGATCAAAAGCCATCTTCTGACCCTCCAAACGTCAGAACCGTCGGTTGATAACGAGCGCCGCTATCAAGACGCCGTCGCCGGCATCCTCCTTAATTTTCGCGATACCGGTGCTTTCGACCGCATTTTTCTTGAGGAGGAGTGGACCGCCCTTGCCAAGGCTTTTTTGGACATAAAAGCTACCGCCCCCGTTACTCCCTTGTGGAGGGAAGCGGAAATGGAGCTTTTCAAGCGCATGCCTGTTTTAAGCGACGTTCAAGCCGCTCACGAAAAAATAACTTCCAAATTTCTCGATACCGCAAAAGCCCAGCCCGAGTTGGCCGAGCCTTTCTGCAATTTGTACAAGCAATGGGATGCTCTCTCGCGCCAAAAAAATCCTATAGAAATGTGCTCCGAAATGCGCAGGATCTTCAAAAAAATCTCGCAAAACTTTTCGGCTGTTTATGATATAGACCCGCCCAACGTCTGGGTGATGCAATATGAGAAACCCTCCTTTGGATCTTATGACCCCAAATTGAACCTTATTGTCCTTAATGCACATAAAGAGCATACGGCTCTTAACTCCTTCCCCTCCGCCATATACATATTCTCCGTCCTATATTGCTTCGCGTTTCAAAAGGCTATCCAGGAAAACAGCCGACAGTCCTTCTCTGACGCGGGCGAAATCTTTCGCAAAGAAGAAGCTCTTGAAACGTTAGACACGGGTGAAAAAACGGAATACGAGAAAGAGTTCCTTTACGAAAACAGCCCAAAACAAAAACACGCGGTATGGTTCGGGGTCCACATGCGGGATTTGATAAACACGCTCGTTTTCGAAACGCTCGAGAGCAAAGACCCGTCGTCTCTTTTACAAGAACACGTTAAAATGATGGACGACATTACGGCCAAGCTTGCCCCCCTTAGAGGGAACGGAGAGCACCAGATCTGCGAAGAGAAAGATGACGCAACGCACTTAATTGACCTCGCATCAAGCCTTAAAGAAATCCTCTCGGATTCATGGGGAAACAACGAATCCCTATCGTTCGAAGCGCTTAGCTATCTCAGGGGGTACTATCGCAAAGCCGGCCTCGTTCTTTTTTCTCATGAAGACATTTTTAAGAAGAAAGCTGAGGGCCTCAGCTTTATTTATAACCTGTGTTTTATTATGCTTCCCGAAACGGGGCTTCACTACAGAAGAAACAGAGTCTTCTATGAAGAGATTGAGAGAGAAAGAACGCGCGGCACAATGGCGCAAGCGCGCTCGGACGACCGCCTGACGCTCTGACACCGCACGTTAAGTCTTTATTTACCAAACTGCCGCTCATACGTGAATTAACGCGACATCAAGGATGATGTGTGTAATCTAAGTTTGTTTGAAACGGTTCTTTTGATTTTTTAAAGACGAAACATTTTCGGAAATGAACGGACCAACCCAAACACTGGAAACCGTCGTGTCGCCGGAATGGCTTGCCTACAAAGAGCATCAGTCGGCCCGGCGCCGCTTCGACGAAACGCCAGACGCGCCGACACTCCCCTCCCGCAATAATTTATCAAGAACCGCTCGTCACCAGCCGGCACCCTAGGCGATCCCGGCGCGAAGAAGATCATGGATGTGGAGCACGCCCAGCGGCTTCCTGTTCTCGTCGACCACAAACACCTGCGTGCGCTTGGTGTCGTTGATCTGCTTGA
This sequence comes from Alphaproteobacteria bacterium, assembly GCA_028690155.1. Classification (GTDB taxonomy): domain Bacteria; phylum Pseudomonadota; class Alphaproteobacteria; order UBA9219; family UBA9219; genus CAIXLI01. Next base: position 39,372 of record JAQVBU010000013.1, read on the forward strand.
TAAGCTCGACCGCAAACATGGAGGCCGAAACGGTCATGGGGCTCTTCGTCATGATCTCGGCCGCCGTGCGCGTCATCAGATCCGCCTCCATATGACGGCGCAAGTCGCCGTCGGTGATAATGCCGACCAACGCGCCCGCCCCGTCCACGACGCCGGCGCATCCCAAACTTTTCCGGGTCATAACGACAATGACGTCGGCCATCTTATCGGATTCGGCCACAAGCGGTATGGCGTCACCCGTGTGCATAAGATCGGCCACACGCATCAAGCGTTTGCCCAGTTTGCCTCCCGGATGAAAATTGCGGAAATTCTCGGCGGTAAAACCGCGCAAGGTCATCAGCGCAACGGCCAAGGCATCGCCCAGGGCCATCATCATGGTCGTCGACGTCGTCGGCGCCAAGCCCACGGCGCAGGCCTCGCCCACGCGCGGTAAAACAAGCGCCACGTTCGAAGAAGCGCCCAACGTGCTTTGTCCGTTGCTTGTCATGCCGATCAAAGGGATCGAAAAACGGCGCGCATAATGGATGATATCGAAAAGTTCGGACACCTCGCCCGAATTGGACAAAGCAAGGATCACATCGCCTTCCACGATCATGCCCAGATCGCCATGGCTCGCTTCGCCCGGATGGATAAAGTACGACGGCGTGCCGGTTGATGCCAACGTCGCCGCAATCTTACGCGCGACATGGCCGCTCTTGCCCATGCCGGTAACAATAACCCGGCCTTTACAGGACCAAAGAAGAGAAACGGCCTCGGTAAAACTTCCGTTCAAGGAACTGGACAAAACGCGCAACGCGTCACCCTCCGCTTGCAGCACGCGCACCGCCTCGGCGAGAATCCGCTCCTTATTCTTGTCAAAATCTTGTGTGTCGGTCATACGTTTTTTTCCGTTATCCTTTTTCTCGTCCCTACCCTTTCCCCGCCCGGAAAGGGCCTTTTTCTTAGGACACAATCACGCGATGCTGAACAAGGTCAAGCATCGGCAAATCGTGCGGGTAATTGCCGTATCCATAACTATCGTCAAACGGGCCTTCCTTTTCAAGCCAAGCTTTAAGACGTTCGGCCTTGCAACGCCGGACACAATTCCCGTTGATCATATCGCCGACGATTACGCCGTCTTTGACATCGACGTCTGTGCAAAGAAGCGCGTCATAGGGCACGTCCCTCAGCAAAGAGGGAAGGTAAAGATCAAGACTTCCCGAGGCGATGACGATCATATCGCCGCGCGCTTTATGATCGCGCAAGGCGCGCATGCCCGCTTCGTTAGGCTGCATCCAGCACCGCACTTTTTCAATGGCCGTCGCCAACGACGCCACGGGCCGCCCGGCCAAAAGGCGCTTAATCAAAAAGCCCTTGACGAAAGTGCGCATGCTCTCCGTCGGCTTGTTGCACAGGCGCTGAAGCGCGTACCGCCCCAAGGCCTCAACCGCCGTCGCATAGGCAGCCAAGGGCCCACACGCAAAACTCAGAAAAGGCATAAACGAATCGCCTTCGATCAACGTCCCATCAAAATCAAAGACCGCCACACGTCGCATCATTCCCCCCTTACGCCGCCAACGCCAAAAGCGCCTGTGCGCACAACGCAGCATCGGGAGCCCCCGTGCGTTTAACGGATTCCTCCGTATCGTAGAGACGGCGCAAAGCCTGCTCGGTCCGAACGCAAGACCAACGGCGCAACTGCGCCGCCATCGCGCTTTCATGCTTCCAAAAAACGGGCGGCCGCAAACGCTTAACCGCCTCGGGCGCCGAAAGGCCCTTATCCGCCTCAGCGCGCGCCCATTGAAGCCTCACGAAATGACGCTGAACCGCCCGCAACAAAGCGACCGGCGAGGCCTGCTCGGCATAAAGGCGATCAAGCAACCGGATCACACGCCCCGCATCCCCCGCACCGACGGCAAAGGCCAAATCGGTCATCTCGGCCGCCCCGGCGTCCTGCACGGTCGCCTGAACGTCCGCCATAGTCGCGGAACGGCCCTTTCCCACATACAAAGCGAATTTTTCCAGCTCCTGCCGCATCGCCAAGCGATCCGAAGGCAACGCCTCGGCCAACGCGCCAACGACATCGCGTGCGGCCACAATCTCTTCCGCCTTTAAAATATCCGCTATCGTTCGCTGCCGCGCGGCGGCATCTTCGACGTAACAGGGGATGCCGCAGGCCAAGGGCGATTCCCCCTCGCAAAGAGCGCGAAGCTTCGACCGCCGATCCAAATCGTCTGCCTCGACCAGAAGAACGCTGTCGCCGGCAGGCATGGCTTGAAGAAGCGACGACAAGGCCGGAGCGCAGTTATCCTCGGCATGAAGAAGACGAACGAACCGTCGACCGCCCCCAAAAGGAATGGCCGCCATTTCATCAAGCAATCGGGCAGGATCGGCCGCCACCGTCGACGCAGGCAGCCTCACCGAACAAAAAGGATCTTCCGGATCGGACACAAGCTTTTTGGCCAAAAGAGAGCCCCATTCATGCCGCAACCCCGCATCGGGGCCATAAACTAAAAAGACCCTGACGCCAGGGTCGGGGTTGTTCAGAAAAGCCGCAACACGGAAGGGAGGAATTTTCATACCCTTGCTTTAGACCATTCCCCTTTTAAAGAGAAGGGAATCCTTCCTCTTTTCATCAAGGTTAAATCCCGCCTGTGCGCTTTTTCTGCATGGCCGGGCGCGCGCGGCTGAAGTCTCCCAACAGCTCACGCAAAACGGTTTTTTCCTGACCGAAGGTCGGCGTTTCGCGTTCAACCATTTGCACGGGCGATGCTCCCGCGATATCCAGATTTTTCACGGCGGTGACAACACCCTTATCGTCGAAATCAACCTCGACGGCTTCTTCCTGAAGTATCTTAGCTCTGGAAAACGTGTATTTTTCCGTCTGACACCCAATGTAGTACCACACCTTGTCGTCAAAGGAGCTAACGACCGTGGGAGAACCGAGCGTTACCGCAACGTCCTCGCGCGTTGATAAACCCGGTTTGAGCTGCGCCAAAAGGTCTGCATCAATCGAATGCCCTCGATTGGCAACGGTCGGCGCGCAGGCTCCAAGCGCGAACAAAGCGAAAAAAAAGAGGGGTGACCGTTTTTTCATGTGAAAAAAGCATCCGAGTTCTATAACGTATCTGCCATTAGACCCAAAAAAACGCGAGGGTCAAGTAAGGTTAAGCTTTTGATGCCCCTTAGAGGTTCTTTTTTGAATGTTCACAAACCGATGAAGACATCCTACCCTGAATTTTCACGTCCCGTTAATTTATCCAATCTTTCGGCAAAAGGCCTTGAGGAACACCTAACGGCGTCAACCGAAGAACGAGCCGCGCTGGCCGAACGGTTTGACTTGGTAAGCCTTGATTCCTTTAATACAACCTTAATCCTAACGCCTTCGAGCGCCGACACGCTGCTTGTAAAAGGAACTCTTGAGGCTAAGCTCCGTCAACGCTGCATTATCACGCTTAACCCCATCGACGTCACCCTTTCCGTCCCCTTTTCCGTACGGCTCATTCCGGAACAATCGCCTATGAATCAGGAAGAATCTCTCCAACACCTTGGAATCGATGAAGATTTTGAAATTGTAACGCTTGGACGCGTCGATTTAGGAGAATTGGTTGCCCAACAACTCGGCGTCTCGCTCGATCCCTATCCGCGCGCGCCAGAGGCCGCATGGCCGACACAAAAAGAGGACGAACAGAGCCAAACAAAGAGAAGCCCATGGGCGTCGCTTAAAAAGCTCAACAAAAACAAAAAGTAAGACAAGCATAATCCCAAAAAACGCTTTGTTGCTTGCATCCGCAGTCAAAAGGCACTAAGTAGAGGCCTTCGCGCGTTGCCTGAAGGGATGTTGTTGCGTCCTTCGTTCGGCGCGCGCTTTAATTATCGGTTTCTTGTTGTGAGTTGAGATTATGGCCGTTCCGAAGAAGAAGACCTCGAAGTCCGTGCGCAACATGCGTCGTTCGCATCATGCGCTGAAAGCGACCAACGCGGTCGAATGCCCGAATTGTGGCGAACCCAAGCTTCCGCACCATGTGTGCGCCGCTTGCGGCCACTATAACGGCCGCGTCGCCGTCACGGCGAAAACGTCGGATTAATCGGCGTGTTACGTCCTTTCTTTTCGTGCTCTTCGACGCGTTTGCGCTGCGGGGGTTTTTTGTTTTTGTGATTCCTCCCGGGTCCTTTCCGGTTTCTGTGTTGCGAGTCCTAATACAATGATGAATCACGCCCCTGAATCTCTTAGACCTCTCGTCATCGCCCTTGATGCAATGGGAGGAGATCGGGCTCCCGAAATTGTGGTGGAAGGGGCCGCGCTGGCGCATACACGTTATCCTGATGTTTCCTTTCTCTTTTTTGGAGACGAGGCCAAGATTATGCCTTTGCTGGCGGCGCATCCTTTGCTTCGCGCCAGCAGCGAACTGCGGCATACGCCGGACGTTGTCTCGTCGGAAATGAAGCCCTCGCACGCGCTGCGGCAAGGACGGCATACCAGCATGCGCCTTGCGATCAACGCGGTGGCCGAAGGCGAAGCCTCCTGCGTCATTTCAGCGGGTAATACGGGTGCGCTGATGGCCATGGCCAAATTCGTATTAAAAACGCTTCCGGGTATCGACCGCCCCGCGATCGCAACGCTTATCCCGACGCAAAAAGGCGAATCCGTCATGCTGGATCTGGGCGCCAACGTCGAATGCGACGCCGAAAATCTTGTTCAGTTTGCCTTGATGGGCTCCATTTTCTGCCGCACCGTTCTGGGACGGCAAGAACCGACGATCGGCCTTTTAAACATCGGAACCGAGGAATTGAAAGGGCACGACGAAATACGCATTGCCGCCTCTATTTTGCGCGAGCGCCCTATTCCCGGACGCTTTTTCGGTTTTATCGAAGGCAACGATGTGACCGCAGGAACAACGGACGTCGTGGTCACCGACGGCTTCAGCGGCAACATTGCCCTGAAATCCATTGAAGGCACGGCTCGGCTTGTGGCGCATTTCTTACGGCAATCGTTCGAAGCATCTTGGATTGCCAAGCTCGGCTACCTTCTTTCGCGCGGCGCCTTTCAACAACTCAAAAAACGAGCCGATCCCCGTCGCTACAATGGCGCCATGTTTTTGGGACTCCAAGGCGTGTGCGTGAAAAGCCACGGTGGAACCGATGCGCAAGGTTTTGCGAACGCCATCGGCGTCGCGCGTGATCTTGTGGCTCACGGATTTAACGAGAAAATCGCCGAAGAACTGTCCATGCAATACGGTTTTGCCAACGGCCTCATCGAAGCCCAACACAACGACACCCTATGATCCGATCCATTTTCCTCGGCTGCGGGGCCTATCTTCCCGCCACCTGTGTCACCAACGAAGCCCTGATCGCGCAAAAAGGGATCGACAGCACCAGCGCGTGGATCGAACGACGCACCGGGATCAAAGAGCGCCACTTTGCCGCCCCGGATGAAAAAACATCCGACATGGCGACCCAAGCCGCAAAAAACGCTTTGGCGCATGCCGGGCTATCAATCGACGCCATCGACCTTATTATTCTGGCCACCACGACGCCGGATGACGTTATGCCCTCCACCGCCGCACGCGTTCAAGCGAATCTAAACATGACGCGCGGATTCGCCTTTGATATTCAAGCCGTGTGTTCGGGCTTTGTTTACGCATTGACCGTCGCCGACAACTTTATCCGTACGGGCCAAGCGCACCATGCGCTTGTCATTGGCGCCGACAAGTTTTCAAAGCTCTTGGACTGGGAAGACCGCTCGACCTGTCTTCTGTTCGGCGACGGGGCCGGCGCGGTCGTTCTCGGGGCCAAGGAAGAAAAAGGCATCACGGCCGATCAGGGCATCTTGCTGACCGCGCTTCACTCCGATGGTCGACACTATGACCTTCTGAAAACCGACGAACGCGGCCTTGTGCGCATGAATGGCTCGGAAGTGTTTCGCCACGCGGTGACCAATTTATCCGAAGTCGTGGACGAAGCGTTGGAGGTCACGGGGCTCAAACCCGAAGACATCGACTGGCTGGTCCCGCATCAAGCCAATCAACGCATCATTGACGGCACCGGAAAAAAGCTGGCCCTGCCGAAAGAACGCATCGTCACCACCATCGCGCGGCACGCCAACACCTCGGCCGCCTCGATCCCGCTGGCGCTGGCCGAAGCCGTGCACGACGGACGGATCCAACGCGGACAACTTATCCTTTTCGACGCCATGGGCGCCGGCTTTACGTGGGGCCTTGCCGTCGCTCGCTGGTGACCGGCGCCCCGCCGGGGTGATTCGTTTTTTCTACCGGATTATCCCGACCGCCCGCTCTCCCATTGGTTAGGCCGCACCATAAACGGCTGCTTACGGAATGAAAGAGTAACGAATGGCTCCGGGGCCGCTCCGGGGCTGCGCCATAAATGGCGGCTTTCTTTCGGCAAGGAAGGCTTTTATACTTCTTGGATGCTTGCCTATTTTATCCGCCGCGCTCTTTTAATTATCCCGACGCTGTTCGGGATTATGGTGCTGAACTTTCTGATCGTTCAGGCGGCGCCGGGCGGCCCTATCGAGCAAATCGTCGCCAAACTTCAAGGAACATCGGTCTCGGCGACGGCGCGTTTCAGCGGCGGATCCGGAAGCGACGTCGCAACCGCGGCCAGTCAGGCCATGAAAGCCGCCGATACGGTCGCCGTGGCGCGGTATCCTGGGGCGCAGGGAGTGGATCCGGAACTGATTAAAGAGCTGGAGCATCAGTTCGGGTTCGATCAACCGCTTTATAAACGCTTTCTGACGATGATGGGGCATTACATCGTCTTTGATTTTGGAACATCGTACTTCCGCGACGAAAGCGTCTTGAATCTCGTCTTGAGCAAAATGCCGGTCTCGGTTTCGCTCGGACTGTGGACGACACTGATCGTCTATCTGATTTCGATCCCTCTTGGCATTCGCAAGGCCGTGCGCGACGGGAGTGCGTTCGACGTTTGGAGCAGCGCGGCCATTATCATAGGCTATGCCATTCCGGGCTTTTTGTTTGCCGTGTTGCTGATCGTTGTTTTTGCGGGCGGACGCTATTTGGATTGGTTTCCGCTCCGAGGGCTTGTCTCGGACAATTGGAGCAGTCTTCCCTGGCCTGCGCGGATCGTCGATTACTTCTGGCATATCGCCTTGCCGATCACGGCGCTGGTCATCAGCGGCTTTGCCAGCCTGACGATGCTCACGAAAAACTCTTTTTTGGACGAGATCAACAAGCAATACGTGCTGACCGCTCGCGCCAAGGGGTTGAGCGAACAGCGCGTGCTGTACGGCCATGTTTTTCGCAACGCCATGCTGATCGTCATCGCGGGCTTTCCCGCCGCATTCATCGGCATTCTTTTTACGGGGTCGTTGCTGATCGAAGTCATCTTTTCGCTCGACGGCATGGGCCTTCTGGGCTTCGAAGCCGCCATCAACCGGGATTATCCCGTTATGTTCGGCACGCTTTATTTCTTCACCTTGTTGGGGCTCGTGATGAACATTGTGGGCGATCTCGCCTATGTCCTGACCGATCCGCGCATCGATTTCGAGACGAGAGAAGGGTGACATGCGCCCGGCAATCCTCAATCCTCTGTTTGCGGGCGTCACGTCGCTGAAGGGCGTCGGACCGAGGTTCGGGGCTTTCTACAAAAAATTGTGCGGCGATTTTGTCGTCGACCTTCTGTGGCATCTGCCTTCGGATGTCATCGATCGGACCTACACGCCGTCGTCGCTGCGCCATGCGGAAAAAAACCGTGTCGCCACACTGACCGCTACCGTTATCGAGCATCAGCCGCCTCAAGGACGAGGCAAGCCGTATCGTATCGTCACAGAATGTCTGGACGATACGTTGGCGCTCGCGTACTTCAATGTCAAAGGCGATTATTTGGAGCGCCTCTATCCTGTCGGCCAACGCGTAACGGTCAGCGGTTTTTTGGAGCGATACCGTTCATCGTGGGTTATGAACCATCCCGCCTACGCCGTTCCGGCAGACCGGTCGGATACCATTCCGTCGTTCGAGCCTGTCTACCCCCTGACGGCAGGCCTAAGCGGCAAAATGGTGCAAAAAACCATAGCCCAAGCCTTGGAGCGCGCGCCCACCCTCCCGGAATGGAACGACAAAGACCTTCTCAAACGCGAAGACTGGCCCGCTTGGAAGCCGGCATTGTTGGGGGCGCATACGCCTGCGGTCGCCACACCGGACGAAGCGCAAAAAAAGAATCTTCGGCGCTTAGCCTATGATGAACTTCTCGCCGACCAGTTGGCACTTGCCATCATTCGCCTTCACCACAAAAACGCCGGTGGACGGGCCTTCAAAGCGACCGGGACAATCACGAAAAAACTCGACGCATCGCTGCCTTTTGCGCTGACCGAATCGCAAAGAAAAGCCATCAAGGAAATTGCGAACGATATGAGCGCGCCTAAACGCATGCTCCGGCTTTTGCAGGGCGATGTCGGCGCGGGAAAAACGCTGGTGGCCTTGTACGCCATGCTGCACGCTGTCGAAGCGGGCTCGCAAGCGGCCCTGATGGCTCCAACCGAGATTCTGGCCAAACAGCATTACGCCACGCTGTCGGCGTTTCTAAAACCCCTCGGCCTTCCAATCGGGCTCGTTCTTGGACGCGGCCGCAGCAAGGAAAGACAAGAGACCTTGGACGCCTTGGCCGATGGATCGCTGAAATTGGTCGTGGGCACACACGCGCTGTTTCAGGAGGATATCGCTTTTTATGACTTAGGCTTTGCCGTCGTCGACGAACAACACCGCTTTGGCGTCAACCAGCGCCTCTTACTGTCAGAAAAAGGGCGCGGCGTCGATATCTTGGCGATGACGGCCACCCCCATTCCGCGCACCTTGACCCTGACAGCCTACGGCGACATGGATGTGTCGCGGCTGACCGAAAAACCGGCAGGCCGTCAAAAAATCGACACGCGCGTCATCGACATGACGCGCCTCGACGACGTGATCCAAGGCATCAAACGCCAAACGGCCGCAGGCGCGCAGGTCTATTGGGTTTGCCCGTTGATCGAGGAGTCCGAAAACTCGGACCTTGCCGCCGCCACCGAACGGGCGGCGCTGTTGAAGCCTTTTCTGGGCAACGAGGCGGTCGGCCTTGTGCATGGCCGGATGAAATCGGCCGAGAAAGACGCCGCCATGCAGGCTTTTGCCGAAGGAAAGCTGAAAGTCCTCGTGGCCACGACCGTGATCGAAGTCGGCGTCGATGTCCCTGCCGCGTCCGTCATGGTCGTCGAGCACGCCGAACGTTTCGGTCTTGCGCAGTTGCACCAGCTTCGGGGCCGAGTCGGACGGGGGCAGGAAAAATCGCACTGCCTCCTCCTGTATCAGGCCCCGTTAGGGACCATGGCCAAAGCGCGGCTGACGCTGTTGCGCGAAACGGACGACGGGTTCTTGATCGCCGAAGAAGACTTGCGCCTGCGCGGCGCGGGGGAGCTTTTAGGCACAAGGCAAAGCGGCCTTCGTCTGTTCCGCCTTGCCGACTTGACGCGCGACAGCGACCTTCTCGCCATGGCCCATCAGGATGCGGCAGCCGTTCTCGCGAAAGATCCGTTGCTGGAGTCGGAACGCGGACAGGCGCTTCGCGTTTTGCTTTATCTCTTTGCGAAGGACTCGTCGGTGCCGCTTTTGCGCGCGGGTTAAAGCGCCGGCCCGCCGGCAAGATAGCTGTGAATGCCGCTGAAGAACGCCCACAAGGCCAAAAGGCTCAAGCCGACGGCCGTGATGCGATTGACGGTAATAATGCGCTGCTCCGTGAAATGCTTGCGCAGCAGGACGCCGACGCAAATCGACAGCATGAACCACCATAAGGCCGATCCGGCAAAAATCCCACCGATCAGCACACCGGCTTCAAGCTTGCGCGACACGGCGCCGAAAGCCGCCACGACGGCCAGGGTTCCGAAAAGGGTGATGGGGTTGGTCAACGTGATGACGAACCCGCTCAAAGCCGCCCGGATGGAGTTCTTCAAGGTGCTGCCCTTGGGAAGCTCCATAACCTTCGTCACAAATTCGGGAGCATGTTCGGGGGGATGCGGATGATCAAACCATGTATGCCAAGCCGTCGCCAGAATAACCAGCCCGCCGATAAGCTGAATGGGCGTTTCGTACTGATGAACCAGCTCAAGAATCGTACTGAGCCCCAACACGGCCATAGCGGCGAAAAACGCATCGACACAGGCGGAACCAAAGCCGGTCGCCATGCCCACGACGATGCCCTTTTGCAAGGTACGGCGAATGCACAGCAACCCTACGGGGCCGACCGGAGCCGCAATGACCATTCCCAAAACCAACCCTCGGTACAGCACATCGACTTCTTGTAACAAACCCGCTCTCCCTGACTTTGGCCAGAGCAGGATCCTTTCGGGCCGGCGTGACTCTAAGGTAAGGATCCCGTCCTTAATTTTCCGATGGAGCCGAGCACGTCGTCTCCGACATCGCCTCAAGCGATCGCCGCCCGAAGCAAATTAAGCGATTCTTGTTATGGCAAAGCGCGTGCCGTTAAGCAACATCAAGGTTGACAGGACGGATAAAAAAGATCAGGAAATCATGGGGATTTGAGGGTTCTCCCCAGTCCGCGACTCGCGCAACGCCAACGTCATGGCCGCAACGCGCGCCATCGCCTTAACGTCATGAACGCGCACGATGTCCGCGCCGAGCCATAAAGATACGGCCACCCCGGCCGCCGTAGCCTCACGTCTTTCATCAACCGAAAGGCCCAACAGACGCCCGATGAACGACTTACGCGAAAGAGCCATAAGAACGGGATAGCCCAAGGACTTAACTTTATTAAGGTTTGCGATGAGCGCCCTATCCTGTTCCGGCGTTTTTCCAAAACCTATGCCGGGATCAAGGATAATCTTCTCCCGCGCCACGCCCGAAGCAACCGCATCAGAGGCCAACGTTTTAAGGTCGCGCACCACATCGGCCACAACATCGCCATACACCGCAGCCTCATAAGCGCCCCCGGCCCTAACATCCCAATGCACGGCGCCGGGTCTCGCCCGATTGTGCATTAAAACAACAGTCGCCCCATGCCGTACGGCGACCTCGCCCATGCGGGGATCGGCTTTAAGTCCCGAAATATCGTTAATAATGGACGCCCCGGCCTGAAGCGCCTGTTCAGCCACGACGGCCTTGGTCGTATCCACCGCCAAAGGAACGTCCGGAAAGGCTTCGGCCAACGCGCCAATAACCGGAACAACACGGCGAATTTCTTCCTCGGCAGAGACCGGCGTCGCCCCCGGACGCGTGCTTTCGCCGCCTATGTCCAAGATTCCGGCGCCATCGACCACCATCTGTTTTGCTTGCGCAACGGCCTCGGCCTCACCACCCCCATTTTGCAACACCCCGTCGCCCGAAAACGAATCGGGCGTAACGTTGACGATGCCCATCACCGAAGGCCAGCGCATCATGGGAGCAAATCCCCAAGACAGGTTAAATTGCCTTTGGGCAAAACGCCCAACATATCTTCGGCCGTCTTTTGCGTCAGGGGATGGCGCCACAACGGCTCGATATCGGCCAAGGGGCGCAGAACAAAATCACGTTCTTGTATACGCGCGTGAGGGATCGTCAGCTCAGGCGTTTTTAAAACGGTATCGCCGTAAAAAAGAATATCGATATCAATAATTCTTGGCCCATAACGAAAGGTCGGCCGCCTCCCTATATCGCTTTCCATATGCTTGACCGCCCACAACAAGGCCACCGGTTCAAGCGCAGTCGTCCCGACCAAAACAGCGTTCAAAAAAACAGGCTGATCGAAAACATAGGCCGGCGCCGTTTCATAGACGGGGGAAACGGATCGAACAGAAAGCAAAGACCGTAACGAATGCACCGCCTGGCGCAGAAACCCAAGCCGGTCGCCAAGATTCGAACCTAAAGCCAACGCAACGGGAACGGAAAGAGATTCACTCACAAAGATTCTCCAAAAAGTTACGAACAAGCGCGACGGATATCTTACGTCCTTCGGCTAACGCCATCTTGTCAAGTTTGTCAACAAGAGTACGAACGCTGGCCGCGTCGCGCGGCAGACGCGAAGCCATATAATCGAGAACGCCCGCACCCAAAGTCACCTGACGGTCGGCGAACTGTTTAAGAATAAGGGCCTGAAGCAGCGTGTCGTCAGGCTCTTTAAGGACAGCCGACGGCAGGGTCAAAAGACGCGAACGCAAATCGGGCAACAAGAACCCCGTATGGGAGACGCCCCGCGGCAAGGTTAGAAGAAGAAAGCCGCCGCTTTCCTTAAGCGCGTTAAAAAGGTGGAAAAGCTGTTCTTCGGCCAAGGCATCCCCCGCCAAGCGCTCGGCATTGTCGAAAGCCACGTTTTTTGTCGGAAACGCCCGCCAATCCTCTTTCATAAGCGCGTCTTTTGTTAGGCCGATACCCCCGGCTTTTTCGAGCCACAACGAGGCAAGATGGGTTTTTCCGCTTCCGGGAAGCCCTGTCAGAACGAGCCCATGCGAAGGCCAGTCCGGCCACCGATCAACCCACGCGGCCGCTTCTTTGTTGCAGGGCGTCACAAGAAAATCGTCGGCGCTCATGGCGGCATTGTACGGCAAAGGAAGAGGAAGTTGACGCATCTTTATTTATAAAAAGAACTCGATTGATACTGACGAACGCCAAAGCGCACCAAAACGCCAACCACAGCGGCGACCGGAACGGCAATCAACGCGCCCGTAAAGCCCATAAGCTTGATCCCCGAAATAAGCGCGAACAAAATCCATACCGGATGAAGCCCGATGCGCTGGCCCACAAGGCGCGGCGTCAGCACATAGCCTTCCAAGAACTGGCCCACGGCAAACACAGCGAAGACCAAGCCGATGCGAAGCCAATCGCCTTCAAATTGAACCGCCGCCAAGAGAACGCTCGTCACCCAGCCAAAGACGGTCCCCACATAAGGAATGATGGTAAGCACGCCGGCCACAAGGCCCACCGTCGCCCCATATTCAAGACCGTTCAACGCAAGGCCCGCGCTATAGAAGAGTCCCAAGAACAAACAAACAATCGCCTGTCCGCGCAAAAAGCCCGATAAGGTTTGATTGATCTCGGCCATCTGCTCGCGAATAATATCATAGTGCTTACGCGGGATGAGCCGATCCACGGCATGAGTCAGCTTGTCCCAATCGCGCAAAACATAAAACGCCGTAACCGGCATCAAGATAGCCAAGCCCACGGCGTCAAGAAGAACAAACCCCCCGCTGACAAGACCGCGCAACGCATGGCCAACCCACCCCACGGCGTCTCCCGTGGTTTGCGTAGCGGCGGAACGAATTTTTTCGACATCCTCCGGCAAAAAGCGCGACAGCCAATGCTGAGCCCACGGCAGGTATTGTTCACGAAGATGCGACGCATAATCGGGCAACGCCGCAATCAACGCCCCGATTTGGGTGCTGATCATCGGCCACGTCAACAGCATGAGGGCTAACGCGATAAAAAGAAAAGCCGACAGAACGAAAAGAGCCCCGAGCCAACGGGCTAAACCGTGCCGCGCGAAAAAAGCGACGGCCGGGGCCAAAAAATAGGCGATGGCAATCCCTGCAACGAAAGGAAACAAAACAGGGTTAAAAACCCAAGCAAGGAAACCCACGCCCGCGAGGAGCAAGAGCCAAAAAAGCAAAGATCGGGTCGAGGGGGCCAAAGGCATGGAACATCTCGTTGAAAGAAAAGGGATCGCACAGAAAAGATTAGCCGAGGAAAGGCTGTTATTGCAATAAGATCAGACTTTCTGCTACAAGCCCATAAAACAAACGAAAAACGAGAAAAGCGACTGTGACGACTTTTGCCGATTTAGGGCTTAACGAAACGCTCCTCAAGGCCATTGAGGACGTTGGGTATAAAATTCCCACCCCTATCCAAGAACAAGCCATTCCGACCATTCTGCAAGGACGCGACCTTATGGGGTGCGCCCAAACGGGAACGGGGAAGACGGCAAGCTTTGTGCTGCCCATGCTGGAAATCCTCAACGCCGGGCGGGCAAGAGCGCGGATGCCGCGTTCGCTGATCCTTGAGCCGACCCGCGAGCTGGCTGCCCAAGTCGCCGAAAATTTTGAGAAATATGGTAAATATCACAAGCTTACCATGGCCCTTCTGATCGGCGGCGAAACGATGGTCGAACAGATCCGCGCGCTGGACAGCAGCGTGGACGTGCTGATCGCGACGCCGGGCCGCATGCTGGATCTCTTCGAGCGCGGCAAGATCATGTTGGCCGACATAAAAATCTTCGTGATCGACGAAGCCGATCGTATGCTGGACATGGGCTTCATTCCCGATGTCGAACGCATCGCCAAGATTCTGCCGCCCTTGCGGCAAACGCTTCTCTTTTCAGCCACGATGCCGCCTGAGATCAAGAAGCTGGCCGAACGGTTTCTTAGCAATCCCAAAATCGTTGCCGTGTCGCCTCCGGCCACAACAGCCGAAGGAGTCTCTCAAACCCTGATTGTCTTGGCGCAAGACAGCGCTTGGTTAAAACGTGAGGCGCTACGCTTCCTGCTAAAACGCGACCAAGTCAAAAACGCCTTTATCTTCTGCAACCGGAAAAGAGATGTGGCAGACCTTCATAAGTCCTTGATTAGGCATGGATTTAATGCAGGTGCGTTGCATGGCGACATGGAGCAGTCCGATCGAACAGCAACGCTCGACAAGTTTCGGCACAACGAGATTTCCCTTCTTGTGTGCAGTGATGTTGCGGCGCGGGGCCTCGATATCGGTGCCGTTAGCCATGTCTTCAACTTTGACGTTCCTTTTAACGCGGAAGACTATGTGCACCGCATTGGGCGAACGGCGCGTGCGGGGCTAAGCGGCACGGCCTACACGCTTGTGACGCCCGAGGACACCAAGCAAGTGGACGCCATCGAGGCCTTGATTAAGCAAACGCTGCCACGCGAAATCTTGACCGATCTGGGCGAACCGAGCGATGTCAAAAAGCCGTTCCGCCGCCATAAGGCTGAAAGAACCGCCTCGAAACGCGGCGTGAGGCGCCCAACGGCGGCCGAAAGTCGCCTTAAGGAGCCCCCAACGTCCCCGGTTCCCTCCGCAAAGACCGACAAAAAAACCAAAGCGATAAGAAAACCCGAAACCGAGCCTGCGGCCGGGTTCGAAGACGATCTTCCCGCCTTTTTACGCAGGCCTCCGATTTTTCCAAAATCGACGGAAAAGTAAGAATACTTCTTGCCCCGACGCAGCGGCTCTGGCAATCCTTAGCCTTATGAATTCGCGGCATCTTTTGAAACGTGCGCTGACGATGTCGGCCTGTCTTTGGGTTGTGCCGATCGCAAACCCATGCCTTGCCGCACCCCCCATCGGCTACACCGGCCCGGTTCCGCGTGAAGACTTTTTGTTTCCCGTGGGCTATACGGGACCGGTCCCACGCCGGTCCGGTCTATCCCTTCCGGAACTGCCCCCCCAACCGATCCCGACAGAAACGGCAAAAACCGAAGAACCCATCCTCATCGCCGCACGCGAGGACGAAGGGCTTCCAGTGCAAACGCCCCCTTCCGCCGAGAACGATTCCCCCAGCGAGGAAAGCGAATACGACAAGGTCCTTATCTCGGCCGATGAAATGCACACCGACGACAATACGGGTCTTGTGACGGCCAAAGGCCATGTCGAAATGGTTTATAAGGATTTTGTCCTTCACGCCGACAGTGTTTCTTATAATCAAAAAACGGGGGTCTTGGCCGCGGACGGCAACATCGCGCTTCTAACCCCTTCGGGTGAAGTTGAGTTTGCCGACCATCAAGAATTGACCCGCGATATGGCCCAAGCCTTCGCGAAAAACGTCGGCGTTCTGTTCCCTGACAATTCGCGACTGGCCGCCCGATCGACACAAAAATACAACAATCGTTATACCGTGGCCAACAAAGCCATGTATACCGCCTGTAACATCTGCCGCGAGAATCCGGACAATCCGCCTTTGTGGCAAATGCGGGCCAAAACCGTGACTCACGACACGGCCCGGCACAAACTTTACTATCACAACGCCACGCTGGACTTCGCGGGCGTCCCCGTCGCTTATACACCTTACATGTCGGCGCCGGACCCTTCCGTGAAAAGGCTTGAGGGTTTTCTGTCCCCCGTGCCGGGCGTGTCCGCCAACATCGGCGACTATATTAAAATTCCTTACTATGTCGACATCGCGCCGGATAAAGACCTGACCTTGACCCCGACCTTCAGCACGAAAGACACCTTGCAGGTCGACACTCTTTACCGCGAGCGCTTTGAAAACGGCATTCTGTCCCTTAACGGCTCGTTGACGCACGCGCAATTGATCAACGAAAACGGACTGGACAAGGGGCGCCGCTGGCGCGGCCACATGTTCGGAATTTTCAAGGCCGACCTCGACAACGTTTGGCGCATGGGAAGCGACATTCAGTACGCTTCGGACAAAAGCTATCTGCAACGGTACACCATCTCGTCGCTCGACCAGACGACAAGCCGTCTCTACCTTGAAGGGTTCAAGGGCCGAAACTACATCGCCGCCAACAGCTACTACTTTCAGGATCTCCGGGCCGATTCGGACGTATCGGAACCCCTTATCATTCCCTCCATCGCCTTCAGCGCCTTGGGCGACCCGAGAAAAACTTGGGGCGGCCGATGGTCGTTCGACGCCGGCCTTCTGGTGACCGCCCGCGACAACGGCAACAAACCCCTTGCCGAACGGGGCGCCGACACGCGGCGCCTTTCGTTGAAGGGTGGCTGGGAACGCGATTTCGTCTCGACCACAGGACTCCGGACCACGGTGTCGGCCCTTCTTCGTTCCGAAAGCTATTGGGCGAACGATGTCGTCTCGGAAGATAAAACCACCCTTTACAACCGCGCCCTGTTCACGCGCGGCTTCGGCCAGCTCAACACCATCATGCGCTACCCGTTAGGGCGCACCACCAAAAATTATCAACACCTTCTGGAACCCATTGTCGCGCTGACATTGGCCCCCAACGTGCGGTCCATTGCCAAACAACCCCTGGAAGACAGCTGGGATGTCGAATTCGACGAAACGAACCTCTTCTCGCCCAACCGCTTTACAGGAAACGACCTGATCGAAGGGGGCAGCCGCGTTACCTATGGCCTGCGCAACGCCGTGACATCCGATTCCGGCGCGCGCATCGATATTTTCGGCGGCGCGAGCTACCGCTTCACCTCGGATTCCATGTTCTCGGAACGGTCGGGGCTTCGCGGCAGGGAATCGGATTTTGTCGGACGCATCGACTTTACGCCGACGAAATGGCTGGACGCCAACTATGGGTTCCGCTTGTCAAAAAACGACCTTGCGCCCCAACGGCAAGACGCCTTCATCTCGGTGGGACAGCCGGTTTTCCGACCTTATGCCCGCTATATCCAAGCCTATCAACACGATACGTCGACCAACCTTTATTCCCAAGTGCGCCAAATTACGGTCGGCTTTTCGTCCTCCTTCGCCAAATACTGGACTCTTTCAGGCCACCATATTCAAGCCTTCGACCCTCAGCCGGGGCCGCGCAACTCAAGCCTGGCGCTGACCTATGCCGACGAATGCTTTGCCTTCGGCATCAGCCTGACGCACGACAACACCGACCGCGCCGACCTCAGCTCGGGAACATCCGTCGCTTTTCACTTCTATTTCAAGAATCTCGGCGGCCTGCATACGGACGCAGGAAGCAACATTTCCTTCCCGGAAAAATTCAGGCAAACGGCGCCTTAAGGGCGGCCCGCACGTCTTCAAACGTCCGCGCAAGGCGAACCTCTTCAGGGACATCGAACCCTTGTTTCTGCGTCAGCAAAATGCGCCGGGCGATGCCGCCCAGACGCGCCGCCTGCATGTCCGTCAGATTGTCCCCCACGAAAGCCGAGCGTATCGGGTCAAGGTCTAAGCGCTGGACCGCATCCAACACCATGCCGGGGCTCGGTTTTCGCCAAAAGCTTGGACGCGTATAGGCCGGAACAGAACCCTTGGCCGAAAAAAAACAGCCCAAAACAAGGTCAACGGCAATGTCTTCGCGCGCCATCTCTTCGAGCATATAAGCGGTCAAACGAGAGAAATCCTCTTCCGTATAAAGCCCGTGAGCCACCCCGGCCTGATTCGTGAGAATGGCCAAGCGATAGCCGGCATCGCGCGCCTCCCGCAGAAAAGGGAAAAGCCCCGGCAGAAAGGAAAACCGTTCGCGCGAGCCGACATACCCCCATTCGGCGTTAATGACGCCGTCCCTGTCCAAAAGTAGTCCTCGATTTTTGCGCATTGTCTGCCCTTCGTTTTCCTCCTATAGTCGGCGAACTTTTTGCATGCTTAAGCTCAAGGAGTCCTCATGTTCGCGCGTCTCGCCCGACTTTTTACCGTCTTCGCAGCTTTCTTGCCAAGTCTTCTCTTCTCACCAGCACAGGCTAATCCCATGACCGATCCAGAAAACACCCTTTATTTGGACCTTCCCGCAGGCCGAGTCGTCATCGAGATGCGGCCCGACCTCGCCCCGAATCACGTCGCGCGCATCAAAGAACTTGTTCGCCAAGGCTTTTATGACGGATTAACCTTCCATCGCGTCATTCCCGGATTCATGGCTCAAACGGGCGATCCTTTAGGCAACGGAACCGGTGGATCAGGCCAAAAAATTAAAGCCGAATTCTCGAACGAACCGCACGTTCGGGGGACGGTCTCTATGGCTCGCGCCGCCAATCCCGACAGTGCCGACAGCCAGTTCTTCATCTGCTTTGCGGACGCACGCTACCTCGACGGACAATACACCGTATGGGGCAAGGTTGTCTCGGGCATGGAAGCCGTCGATCAAATTAAGGCCGGATCGTCCCTCAACAACGGCGCGGTCAGCGATCCTACAAAAATTATCAGCATGCGCCTAGCCGCCGATGAAAAAGGTGACTAGAGCCTTTTTCGATTAGGGTGACGTTTGCTCAAGAGGGCGAAAAAGGCCCTAGCTTTTTGATGATTGCGCCGATTGTAAAAACAGGCTTTAGGCCCATGTTTTAACGGCAATGAAAAACGCCCCTTGCCATCCGCAGGGGGCATTTTTTTATTGGGCGTGGCGAACAATAATGCGTCAGCAGGACGTTTTCTTCTCGTCCGGAAACGGCGCAAAGGGAAAGGGTTTGTCATCCGAGGCAAACGTCAGATAGCGCGTCACCTGAGCCTGATAAGCCGCAAGGTTTATCCCAAAATCGGACAACCCCGGAAAGGCCGAACCATTGAATAACTTGGCCAAAAACTGAAAAACGGAAACGGCAAACGTCAAAAGAATCGATAAATAGAACGCGACGCCGAAAACGACCAAATAAAGAAAACGAAGCCACGTATCCTTATCTTTGACGTTTTTCTTGAGATCTTCTTCGTTGAGACCCGTCATGGAAAAAACCTCCTAAAGCCGCCTCGATTTATAAGCGCTTTCAAGAAGAAAAGCAATCGGCGCAAAGTGCCGGAAGGGCCAAATTAAAAGGCTTTCTTCGGTTCGTTCAGCCGATCGCGGAGTTGTTTGCCCGTCTTGAAAAAGGGAACGAATTTTTCGGAAACGGAAACGGTTTCGCCCGTGCGTGGATTGCGTCCCTGACGGGATTCGCGACGCTTGACCGAAAAGGCCCCGAAGCCGCGAAGTTCAACACGGCTGTTGCGCGCCAACGCATTGGAAATCTCATCAAAAACAGTGTTTACGATACGCTCGATATCACGCTGAAGAAGATGCGGATATTTCTCGGCGAGCTGAAGAATAAGATCGGACTTTGTCATAGGCTAACCCTCGGATAAGAAAAGGGAAACGCGAGTCTTTTTGGAGGGTGCCAAACATCCCCGCCGAAGTCAAGGGGTCTTCGGCCATAACCCTTTGGAGGCCATAGAGTTTTTGTTTAGAAAGGTAAAGGCTGCCCCTCCGCCCCCTAAACCAACCCCTTTTTATAAAGAACACGTTCCCGTGGGGCTTACGTATTGAAGAATAATAAGGCCCGCGTTGCCACCACCACCCGCGGTTGTCGCCGCCGCCCCGGCTGCGGCAGGCATCGAGGTTACGCTGGACCACGTGTTGGCCCCAACGCCGCCATAAGTCCCCCCCCCGTTTGCCCCGGAGGTTCCGCCAGCAAAGCCTGTATAGCCGCCGCCGCTGCCATGCCCTCCGCCGCCGCCTCCATAGGTATTGGGAACCGTACCTCCGGAAGCGCCGCTGCCTCCGTAAGCACCCGCAAAAGCGGAAGATCCCTGCCCACCCGCATTTAACGACCCCGCCAGACCGTTATAATACGATGATGTTCCCGCCGCTCCTCCGGCAGAACAAGTTGCCCCCCCCGCCGGTGCTGCTGCTGCATCGCTAGGAAGAGTGCTGGCGCCACCGCCACCACCGTAATAGCCGGAGCCACCACCTCCGGACCTTTGCGTCCCACCACCACCGCCAGCCCCTACATAGGCAGCCAAATTCGCTCCGGATGCCAGTGAAAACGACCCGCTTGAGGAAGAGCCGGCAGAAGGAGAAACAGGATTCCCTGTCAGATAATCATAGTACCCACCGCTTCCGCCGGTCCCACAGCCCTGCAGCGTTCCACCAGCAAACACGGCACTGCTGCCGCCACCACCACCGCCGCCGACAAGAGAGACCTTTCCAGCATACCCTCCACCGCCCCCGACAATTTCATAGAAAACCGTGACGGCCACGACATAAGGATTGGTTTCTGACAAAGAGGACGTGATAACTTTCGTACACGGCGTGCCGACCGTCACGCATGATTGAGGGTTGTTGTAGAACGAATCCCATGACGTTTGATTGGACATCGGAACCATAACGGTTGCCGAGCAATTGTTGATCACCCCTAATTTTGTCGGGGTTGCTGTAAATCCGGAAGGCGTGATGATCCCCGTTCCGCTGGCCGCCACGTAGGCACAGGTCGGAGGGCTGTCGGTTGAACAATCGGCCCAAGCAGGCAATCCGGCAAAAGCCGCCGCCAACCCGCCAAGGGCCGAGGCGGCCAGAAGGCGGCGACGAGCCGTCATAACCGCCGCCCTTTCGACGCGACGCGCAAACGAACCCAAAGGCCGCCGCACACGGCGCACAAGACGCCGTTCACAACAATCAAGACAAGCATACCCAAGGGGAAGGGCTGTTCTTCTTGAGGTGCCTCCACTTTCGGCGCCGCGCGTTGAGGCAACGCGTCAATTTGTGCGCGAAGGGCTTCATTTTCGTTCTTCAGTTCACGAATGGACTCGATGATCGGCGCGATCAAGCCATTATATTTGACGGCCAAAAAGCCGTTTTCGTTTTGGGAAACGAGATCGGGGAAAACTTCTTGAAGGTTCTGGGCAATCACACCGTAATCATGCTTGTCGTTTTCTTTCCACACAAACGACACGCCCCGAAGCTTCATCAGCCGATCGAGCGCTTGATCAACAGGCTTCACATCCTTTTTCAGCCGAATATCAGATGACTGATAATACCCCGTGCTGGCGTTCACGTTTCCGACCACATCCAGCGTATAGCTCGGGCTCGTCGTCCCGATGCCGACGTTGCCCTCTACGGCCAGCCCGTTAGTCGGCCCAGAGCCCGACATATAAGTCGTCCCTATTACTGCATCACTCCCTCTGATCAAAAGAGCGCCGAGACGTTTGCCAACCGGGCCTTGAACCTCTGCAAGGGTTGCGCTATCGCCGGCATTATATGCTTGCAGTATCAACGAGACATCGGCCCAATCAACAAGTCCGTCACCATTAATGTCTGCGTTAGCATATTGGGCTGGAGTCAATGTTTGGGTTCCGCCTAAATAACCCTGCACATATAAAGTATCGCTGAGGGTTAGCGACCCATCCCCATTGGCATCGCCCGAGCCACCGCCGATATATTCACCGCCTATAACGTGCAGCGGAGCAATAGGCGCCGTCGTCCCAATGCCGACACTGCCCTCTACGGCCAGCCCGTTAGTCGGCCCAGAGGTCGACGCCATATAAGTCGTCCCTATTGCTGCATCACTCCCTCTGATCAAAAGAGCGCCGAGACGTTTGCCAACCGGGCCGTGAGCTTCCTCAAAGGTAATAATCCCATTATATGCCTGCGATATCACCGAAGCATCACCCACATTGACAACCCCATCCCCATTGATATCCGCAGCGGCATATTGGGTGGGTGTAAGCGTCGTACTTCCAGCTATGTATTGCAGAACAAGCGTGGCATCGTAGGGGGTTACACTCCCACTCCCATTGACATCGCCCGAGCCGCCACCAATATATTCACCGCCTACAACGTGCAGCGGAGCAATAGGCGCCGTCGTCCCGATGCCGACGTTCCCGTTCTTCAGCACGGTCATGGCGTTCGCCTTGGCCGCGCTGCTTGTCCCAATCCCGATCTCGAAAATCGGATCCGTCGTCACCCAAGACGTTGTCGTCCCGCCTCCCACGTTGTAGCGGCCTATTGTCACATCTGCATACGCCTGAGCGGTCGTATAATATCCCGTGGCTAAACTGTAGCCTCCGGTTGCTACT
>JAQVBU010000040.1 GCA_028690155.1 Alphaproteobacteria bacterium
AAAAGCCCGGAGGAAATAGCGGAGCTGGTCAAGGCTCAGGAGGAGTCGGAGAAGAGCAAGCTCGAACAGAAAGGGGAGTGGGAAAAGCTCAAGGCTCAACTCCTCGACTCCCATAAGAAGGAACTCACCGCCCGTGACGAGGCTGTTCAGAAGATGAAGGGCACGCTGGAATCGTACCTCGTGGACGCGGCCGCTACGGAAGCGATAGCGGCGGCGAAGGGAATCCCACAGCTACTCCTTCCCCATGTCAAAAGCGCCGTCAAGGTCATCGAAGAGGACGGCAAGTATCAGGTTCGCGTCGTCGGTCCGGACGGCTCCCCGCGAATGAACGCGAAAGGGGAATTTCTCGGCATCAAGGATTTCGTCTCGGAAATGCGCGAGTCGGAGGTCTTCAGCCGCGCCTTCGAGGGCACCGGAACGACCGGAAGCGGAACGCCAGCGAACAGGGGAAACGTGCGCCCCGGCTCTTTCATCCTCTCCCGCGAGGATGCGAAGGATCCCATGAAGTACCGCGCCGCTCGGGAGGCGGCGGCAAAAGCGGGACAGGAACTCCAGATAGCAACGGAATAACACACAAAAAACAGGAGGTAACACTCAATGAGTAATACTCTCGGCAATTACGATCCGATTTTCTACGCACAGGAAGCGCTCATCGCGCTCAACAAAACTCTCGGCATGGCGGGCCGCGTCCATCGGGGATACGACCCCAATCCGCAGCAGAAGGGTTCCGTGATCAACATCACGCGTCCCTCCGTCTTCGAGGCTACGAACGTCAATACCAGCACCGGCGGCACTACGCAGGCCCTGACCCCGGAGAACGTGAGCATCACTCTCGACACGTGGAAGGAAGTCAAGTTCGCGCTTACCGACAAGGAGCTGACTTTCACCAAGGATAAAATCATCAACGACCATATCGCTCCCGCAGCCTATGCCCTCGCTGATGCCATCGACCTTTCTCTTGTCGGCCTGTACGCAAAAATCCCTTGGAAAGAGGCTATCAGCTCGACGCCTGTTGTTACGGACATCACCGGCGTGCGCAAGGCGCTTTTCAACAACAAGGCCCCGATGAACGACCTCCATTTCATGGTTGACGGCAGTGTTGAGGCCGGGCTTCTCGCGCTCTCCGCGTTCGCTACTGCGGACGGTGCCGGAAACGTGGGAGTCGATACGCAGCTTCGTGGCTCTCTCGGGACGCGCTACGGATTCGAGTTCTTCGCAAACCAGAACACCCCGGCACACACGTCCGGGACCATGGCGGACACTGCCGGAGCGCTGAACGCAGACGCTGAAGCGGGGGCTGTGGAGATTGTTATCAAATCTCTGACGGACGGTCAGACTCTTAAGGCCGGAGACATCATCACAATTACCGGCGACGCACAGCAGTACGTCGTGACTGCAGACAAGACGATCAGCAGCGCTACAACCGTCGCAATCTACCCGGCGCTTGCACAGAAAAACCTCGCGGACGCGGTTGTAACGGTCGTGCTCCCGTCCGGCACGGGGGCGACGAAGAACCAGTGCCTCGCGTTTCATCGCCACGCCTTCGCGCTTGCAATGGCTCCGCTCTCCGACATGGGGGGGCAGCTCGGCGCTCGCGTAGCCACAGTCTCCGATCCGGTGACGAATCTTTCCATTCGTAGCCGTATTTGGTACGAGGGGAACACGTCCACGGTCAAAGTTGGACTTGATGCGCTCTGGGGCGTGCAGGTTCTTAATCCGAACCTCGCAGTTCGGGCGGTTCAGTAAGGGGAGGGGCTAACGCCCCTCTCTTTTTTTGTATTGAGGCGGTGATGGAATGGACTACGTAAAAATCAAATTCAAAGGCGGTTGGGCGCTGCTCGCACGTGGAGAGTTCGACGCGAAGAAGCACGAACTGTACACAGAGCCTGTACCCGTCACAGAAGAAGCGGAACCTCCCGAGGAGGTGAAGCTGGATGAGCCTCGTAGTGGAGGACGGAAGCGGCAAATCAAACGCTAACGCCTACGTATCGCTCGAAGACTGCGACGGATACCACGCGGACATGGGTAACACCGCGTGGGTAGTTGACGACGAGGACGCCGACAACATAGCGGCGCGTGAAACGGCGATCCGCAAGGCGACGGCGTTCATCGACCGCAAATACAACGGGCGTTTTCGAGGTCGGCGGCAGGGGGCGTCTCAAGCGCTCATGTGGCCACGATGGGACGCTATAGACGAGGACGGATTCGTTATCGAGGACGTGCCGGACGCCGTGAAGTACGCCACGTGCGAGGCGGCGTATAGGGCGTACATAGGAATCGACCTTATGCCGGACATGGAGCGCGGCGGGGCGGTCATACAAGAGACGATAGGTCCTATCTCGACGACCTACGCGGCGGGAGCGCCTGCGGGAACGCGGTACGACATGATCGAAGGACTGCTTCGCCCGTGCCTCTCCGGGGGCGGTCTGCGGCTGGTGAGGGCATGAAGGGAGTGATGAAATGAGGCTAGCATTCAGGGGAGCGCTCACGGAGCCGTTCGCGGTGAGCGGAGAGAAAATAGGCGTCATTGTTCCGACCGGATGGAGTGCGGCGGACATGACGTTTCAGGTATCGCACGACCGAGTCTCTTTTTTCGACCTCTACGGGCACGACGGGAGTGCGGTGACGGAAGCGACATCGACCGTCACGGCAAATACCGCTATTTCACTGGCGGGAATAGCGGAGCACATCGCTCCGTTCCAATGGGCGCGGATTCGTTCGGGCGTGGCTGCAACGC
>JAQVBU010000024.1 GCA_028690155.1 Alphaproteobacteria bacterium
GTCGCCGAGGGGCCGAGGTAATTGACCTTTTCGACCACACCGCCCCGCATCACCACGTTCACCGTGCAGAATTTATCGCTTCGGCTTCCGTAGCCCATCCGCGCGTCGCCGCTGATTTTGAGAGAGCCGCTTGCGCTGGCCCGCAGCCGGTCCGTCGAACGGTACGACCAAACCTCGGTCTCGCCTTCCGTCGCGCGTTTGTTCGCCGGTCCCATGCACGCCAGAACCTCCTCGCGCGTCAGCCCAAGCATCGCCGTTTTGGCCTGTTCGGCCACGTGGTCGCGCCGGAAGCTTCCGCAGCCCGCAAGCGTTCCCAAAAGCGCAATGGCCATCGCGCACGATAAAAAACGGTTTCCCATCATGTGCGCATGATGACGCTTAGGCCTCCGCCTGTAAAGACGCTTCTTGGCCCCTGGCGTACCATGACGCCAAAAGGCTCAGCCCTTTTTGCAGCGCGGCTAGGTTTGCCGGAATCCGGTCGTAACACACCGCGTCGATAACCGCCGCGCCATAGACCCGCCCCATCGCATGCACCGCCGCGCGCCAACGGCGATACGCGTCTTCCTGCGCGTCCGTGCGCTCCCTCTCATCCCAGAAAAAATCGCGCCCGCGCCCGACGCCGCTGTAGCTTCCCGTCACATGCGCCTCAAGCGCCGCCGCCTGATAGTCCTCCTTCAAGCGAAAGCCCGCCGCGCACTGCCCCGTATCAAGCACCCGCTTCACCTTCAGGACATCCAAAAGATGCTCTTCCACCGCGCGCAACGCCACGATGCCCGCCCGCTCCGTAAGCTCGACCGTAAAGCCGGAATGGCGCCACCGCTCGGCGGTCCCATGGTCGCCCCCGCCGACCGTTCGAAATCTTTTATCCGTCGAAACAGGAACCCGTCGGTAAGGCCTGAAGCCACGGCTCGGAACCATCATGCATCCCCCTTCGGCAAGAGATGAAAGAACGCATGATTTATCCCAATATCTATCTTTGGTCAAGGATTTTTCCCATTACGATCCAAAAGCTCTTTCGCGTGCGCCAAACACGTGTCGCGATCCGCACGAAAGTCCCCTTCGATCCACCATCCCTCAACCACGCGCAACAGGTTGCCCAAAGCCGGCCCCTTTGCCAACCCCTCGCTTAGAAGATCCTTGCCGCGCAAGGGAAATTCCGGCGCTTCCCATGCGGCAAGAAGGGGGAAAACCTCAACGCCGGCAAGAGCCGCCGCCGCCGTGCACGCGGACACCCCATAGGCATAAAGACACCGCCGAACCTCTTGAGCCGAATGGCTTCTTTCCAAAAGGAGGGGAAGCTCGGACAAAACCTCGAGCCTTTCCGCATCCGCCCGCGAGAGCTTGAGCCTCTTTGCCACAGCGTGGGCCGCTTCTTTCGTCGGGGGCAAAAGAGACGAAAGGCGCGTCAAGCCCGACGGCTTAAGGGCGTGCTTGCGTTCGGATTTCTTCAACGCCCGAAGCCGCTCAAAATCCTTAGCCTCCGGAAGGACCTGGACCAACACGCCCGTCTGAACCATAAGCTGGAGAGCCGGTTCGGGGTCCTTGGACTCCAAAAGCGTCAGCATCTCGCGCGCGACGCGCTCGACGGACAGAGTCGGCACAAGTCGGGCATGCACCCGGCACGCTTCGAGCGCCGCCGCATCGGGCGTATCGTTTCCAAAAAACGCCTGAAAACGAAAATATCTTAAAATCCTGAGCACATCCTCACGGATGCGCGCCGCCGCATCGCCGATAAAACGCACATGCCGCGCCGCCACATCCGCTTGGCCTCCCACATAATCGTAAAGGATGCCGGACGCATCCACCGATAACGCGTTCATCGTAAAATCGCGCCGTTCAGCGTCGGCTTGCCAATCATCCGTAAACTCCACATGCGCGTGACGCCCATCCGTATCTTTGTCGCGGCGCAGCGTCGTAATCTCGTACCCTTTGCCATTGAGGACCGCGGTCACCGTTCCGTGCGCGATCCCCGTCGGCACCCCTTTGATCCCGGCGTCCTTTAACACGCTCATAACCGCTTCAGGCTCAAGCGAGGACGCCATGTCCAAGTCCACCGGCACGCATCCTAAAAGCACATCACGAACCGCGCCGCCCACAACGCGCGCTTCGTCGCCCAGCACGGCAAGAAGCCGCTTAACGTCCGGGGTCAACAGCCTTGCTTTTTGCTCATTGCTTAGAACCGTCGCCACGGCGCATGCTCTTTCTTTTGTTTGGGTCCGTTTATTGTTGCCGCCCGTTCTTTAAAAGACAAGCGGTCTTGTGGGAGGCCCTTGCCGAATCCGAGGAAAAGCATCATAACCCTTGTATGCGGTTTACTTTTTTTCTTTTCTTTTTCGCTCTGTGTCTGAGCACGCCCTCGCAGGCCGAAAACGCCGTGCCGGCCACTTTCTATTTTCCCGTTTTGCCCGCCAACGCGTTTTCTTCCGCAAAGCCTCAGCTCGTTCCCTTGGCCGCTTCAGGCCCCTTGGATGGATCCCACCCCGGCGTTACGCGGGCAATCATCATCATTCATGACGAATCCCGCGACGCGCCAGCCGCGTTGGCGACCGTGGCCGCGCTGGCAGGAAGCCTTAACTCATCGTTGATCCTTTTAGCGCCCCAATTTCTTCTCCCCTCCGACGTCGTTCGTTTTGCCGACCATTTACCCTCAAAAGGCCAAAATTTTGCCGCGTGGCAGGTCTTGAACTGGGTTGACGGCAGTCCCTCCATGCCCATCCCTCATCACCGAAGCTTAAGCTCATTCACCGTTGTCGACCTTCTTCTCATGGCCGTTACCGACCGATCCTTTTTCCCGGATCTCGACTCCGTCGTCGTTGCGGGATTCGGCACGGGCGCGAATTTTGTTCAACGCTATGCTTTCTTTTCTTCCGCAGCCGATGTTTTGACCTCTCAGGGCTTCGACCTTCGTTTCGTCGTCGCGGATGCCACATCGTATCTTTATCCGACCGCCGTCCGACCGTTGGGGGGCAAGCGCGGGTTCGGCATGATCGATCCGGCTTCCTGCCCCGCCTTTCAAGACTATCCGTATGGCCTTCGAAAGCTGAACCCTTATGCAAAGCGCGTCGGCGCCAATGCGGCCAAGCTCAATTACGGCTTACGCCATGTTTTTTACTTGAACGCGCCGACCGCCGATCCTCTTCCCGCCACGCTGTGTCCCGCCATGCTTCAAGGGTCGAACGGCGCCATGCGCGCCGACAACTATAAACTTTATCTTCGCTCGCTGTACGGCTCGTTGGCCGAACAAAATCATGTCTTTTTCAAAACGGTCGGCGGTGTTAACGATGCGGTCTCTCTGTTCGGATCGGCGTGCGGCATGACCGCTCTTTTCGGCAACGGGTCGTGTTCACCCCCTATAAGGTTTGGTCTATGAATATTCTCTTTTTCGGTGACGTTATTGGCCGCTCGGGCCGCGATGGTTTGGAAAAACACCTTCCCGCCCTTAAGGAGCGCTTTGCCCCCGACGTCGTCATCGTCAACGCCGAAAACGCGACGTCCGGCTATGGACTTACTTTGAAAATGGCCGCCGCCTTTTTCGAGATGGGCATTGATTGCGTAACGTTAGGCAACCATGCGTGGGCCCAGCGCGAGTTGTTGTCTTCGATCCAACTCGAACCGCGCATCGTGCGTCCGATGAACTATCCTAAAGGCACGCCGGGACAAGGGTTTTTCCTTGTCCAAAAACCGGACGGCCGCGCGATCCTTGTCGTACAGATTTTGGCTCAACTTTTCGTTCAACCTCTTCTCGAAAATCCCTTTGCTTGCATCGACGCGTTTCTCGCATCGCATCCTTTGTCCGGACGCTGTCCGATCTTCGTCGACTTCCACGGCGAGGCCACCTCGGAAAAAATGGCTATGGGACACTTTCTTGACGGTCGTGTCAGCGCCGTAATCGGAACACACACGCATGTCCCCACCGCCGATGCCCATATCCTGCCCAAAGGCACGGCCTATATGACCGATGTGGGCATGACGGGCGATTACGACAGCGTTATCGGCATGAAAAAAGAAGCCGGGCTTTGGACCTTTACTCAACGCATCCCCTATCCTGAACGCCGCGCCCCCGCCGAAGGCGAGGCCTCCGTGTGCGGCGCTTTTATCCAAACCGACGACCAAACGGGCCTTGCCAAAGCCATCGAGCCCGTGCGCGTGGGCGGAATTCTGTCGCCGCGTTAAGGTTAAGACGGCGACCGTTCCTTCGGCACGCTCCGTTATTCACCCTGGCGCGGGAAAGAATTGGAGACGCGTCCCTGCGATGCTATACCCTGTTTCATTGGGGTCCCGATTCCGTAAGCGGCGCGCCCCCTTAAAATTATTATCGGTCGTTGAAGGAGCCTTTCATCTATGAGGATTGCCGCATGTTATGATACCCCCATTCCCCAAATGCCTTCTATGGATGGGTGGAAAGAGTGTTCTGTCGATACGAACGCGCACGCTTATCGGGAACGGCTTATGGCCGTCGGCTCGTTCTCCTACTATCCGGAAATCGTATCCGATGCCATTTACGCGGGGGAACGTCGGTCCTCGCCTTATGGCTTTGGCGAACTTGAGGGTAGCCTTCTGACCAGCTTCGTCCGCAGAGGCGTCGCCGAACGACTTGTAGAGGCAAACGCGCGCCTTCCGGCCCGGCACATTTTGATGACGCTAGATACTTTCCGCACCGAGGCCGTCCAAACGGCTCTTTTCAACCCCTTCAAAGAAAAACTTCTTCAGCCCCCCTTTAACCGCACCGAAGCGCAGGCCACGGAAGAAACGCAACAGTACGTATCGCTGCCTTCGCGGCCGAACTCGCCGCACATGACCGGCGCGGCCGTGGACCTGACGATCGTCCGTTTCGACGACAACAAGTCGTGGACCGAACATCAGGTCCTGACAAGAAGGGCCAAGGCCATGGCCAACAGAGGTGTCGTTCCGGACGATAAGGACTGGCCAGCGTTCCATAAGATCGAAGCCCGTCGCGGACAGCTTCTGCGCGAAGCGACCATGCTCGATATGGGCGTCGCCTTCGATGAGGTTTCGATCGACGCTTACGGCGACAGAACGGCGCTTCGTTACTTTGAAGACAAGCTTGAAAAAGGCGCGGCCATGACCGAACGCGATCTCGACGCGCTTAAAAACCGGCGGCTCTTATACCATACCTTGACGGCTGTCGGCTTCACTCTTTACCCCGCCGAGCCATGGCATGCCGATTTAGGCGACAAAGTATGGTCGAAAATCACAGGCAAACCCGCGATCTATGGCTTTGCCACGCTCTCCGACACGAACAAGGCTTTCGAGGCCATGCGCCGCGCGGTCTATCAGGAAGAAATCCAGAAATACGAGGCCGTTAAGGCGGCCTTCAAAAGCGCCGGAAAAGAGATCACCGCACCAAGCAGCGATCCGCGTTTCTCAAAACAACCGGAGCTTTGCGCGCACCGCATTAGTCCCGACATTAGGTCCTACATTGGCGGGGGACCGCGTTAAAAGGAAGCCACCTTTTTCGAAAAGAGCGGCAAAAAAGCATAGCCCGATAACGGAATGCGACAATTTGTTAGGGTTAAAAAACGACAAGATCGGGAACCTTCCCCTTCTTTCCCCAAAAGTCTAACAAAAAGCTCTTTGTCTATGCTATATCCCCTTCGACTCTTATGGGGTTTTTAGAAAATGGCACGGAAGACTCTTTGCACCCTCTCAACTGATAACTTGTTGAATAACTTGGACGTTATCAAAAAACACGCGCCCAAGGCCAAAATCACGGCCATGGTCAAGGCCAACGCCTATGGCCACGGCATCCGTTCGGTCGCCAAGCGTCTTCAGGGGGTCGTCGACTCGCTCGGCGTCGCGGCCATCGACGAAGCCCTTGCGCTGCGCCAAGCCCTTGTCACCACGCCCATCACGCTCATCGAGGGCGTCTTCAGCCCTGAAGAGCTTTCCATCGCCGCCGACCACAATTTTTCCATCGTCTTCAACAACAATCAACAGCTCTACTGGCTGAAGAACGCCAAGCTTTCCTCTAAAATTCACGCGTGGATCAAGCTCAACACCGGCATGGGGCGTTTGGGCTTCTCGCCGGAGGAAGCCGACAACGCCTGGACCTTCCTGCATAACTGCGCGGGGGTTCATCAACCCATCGGCATTGTCTCGCACCTTGCCTGCGCCGATATGCCCCAGCATCCCTTGACGACAAAACAAATCGCGACGTTCCGCGATTTCGCCGCCGCGCATGACGGCCCCAAAAGCTTCGCCAATTCCGCCGCCATCTTCGATCTTCCCGAGATACATTACGACTGGATTCGCCCGGGCATCGCTCTTTACGGCGCCTCGCCCTTCGAGGACCGCTCCGCCGCCTCCTTGGGTCTCAAACCCGTCATGACTTTTCAAACCCGCCTTATTACCGTTCAGCATTTCAAACGCGGCGACACCATCGGCTATGGCGCCACCTACACCTGCCCCGAAGACATGCCCATCGGCATCGCCGCCGTCGGCTATGGCGACGGATATCCCCGATCCATGAAGCAAGGCACGCCCGTTCTCGTCAACGATGAACGCTGCCCTCTCGTCGGCCGCATTTGCATGGACATGGCCGCGATCGACCTGCGCTCTTGCGCCGACGCGCTCCCTGACGACGTCGTCACGTTGTGGGGCCATGGCCTGCCGATTGAAGACCTGCTACCCTATACCGATCACCTGTCTTACGATCTTCTTTCCGGTATCATGAACCGCGTCCGCTTCGTTTGGGAAGACCGCGCAAAGCAGTCTTCGAGCAAAGTTGCTTAACCTTACCGTCTTTCCAACCTCCCCAAAAAAACTTTAAAAAACAAAACCATCCTAAATTCTTCTTTTCTTTGCTGGCCGACTCTGTCTAAAAGACCCTGCAAGGCATTCCGTTTTTCCGCGCCGAGCAAGCGCCTTGCCTTCTTGCGCGTAAAGGGTTTTTCCAAACCATGAAAAACGTCGTCGTCGTCGGCGCCCAATGGGGCGACGAAGGAAAAGGAAAAATTGTCGACTGGCTTTCTTTCCGTGCGGACATCGTTGTGCGCTATCAAGGCGGGCACAACGCCGGCCACACGCTGGTCATCGATGGCGTTACTTATAAGCTGAGTCTCCTTCCTTCCGGCGTCGTCCGCCCCGGCAAACTTTCCGTCATCGGCAACGGCGTCGTCGTCGATCCGTGGCATCTCCTGAAAGAAATCGATGCCATCCGCCAAAAAGGCGTCTTCATCACGCCCGACAATCTTCTTATCGCCGAAAACTGCCCCGTCATCCTGCCCATCCACGGCGCGCTGGACCGCGCCCGCGAACACGCCCGCGGAGAGGCCCGCATCGGCACCACGGGCCGAGGCATCGGCCCCGCCTATGAAGACAAAATCGCGCGGCGCGCCGTTCGCCTTTGCGATTTTAAAGAACCCGAAATCCTGCGGGCCAAACTTTCGTACCTCGTCACCTATCTCAATGAACGATTGGAAAGTCTGGGCGCCGAAACCTTCGACATCAACACTCTTTATAACGACATCATGACCATCGCCCCACGAGTGCTGCCTTATGTCGGCGTCGTGTGGTCGCGCCTTGAAGCCGCGCGCAAAGAAGGCAAATTGATGCTTTTCGAAGGGGCGCAGGGCGCGTTGTTGGACATCGATCACGGCACCTATCCCTATGTCACATCAAGCAACACGGTTGCCGCCGCCGCCGCCGTGGGCGCCGGAACCGGGGCAAGAACGGTCGGTCGTGTTTTGGGAATCTGTAAGGCTTACACGACCCGCGTCGGTGCCGGGCCTTTCCCTACCGAAGACCATGGCCCCGTCGGCGAAACGTTGGGGCAGCGCGGCAACGAGTTCGGCACCGTCACCGGCCGACGCCGCCGTTGCGGCTGGCTGGATGCGGTGGCTGTGCGGCAAGCCGTCAAGACCGGCGGCATTGACGGCATCGCTTTGACCAAGCTCGACATCCTTGACACCTTCGATACCATTAAAATTTGTCGCGCCTATAAGCTGGGCGACGCGGAGATCGACTATCTTCCCGCCGGACAACAGGCTCAGGCGTCGGTTGAACCCATCTACGATGTTTGCGAAGGATGGGAAACGTCGACTCGCGGCTTGCGCAGTTGGGCTGATCTTCCGGCCCAAGCCTTGAAGTATATTCGCCGTATCGAGGAACTGATCGAAGCGCCCGTTATTCTTCTCTCAACAAGCCCCGAACGCGACGACACCATTTTGATGAAAGATCCCTTTGCCGATTAACCTTGTCCCACGACTTGGCGACGCGCCTTTTTTTTGCTAAACCATTTTTTAGATGACGGAATTGTTGTTTTATCAGATCTCATGAGAAGCCTTTTGATCCCGCACACGGTCTTTCTGCGTATCGGTTTTGCCGTTTTTTCGGCGGGCCTCCTTCTTGGGGCCCCTTCCGCCGAGGCCGCTCTGTCCTTCTGCAACCGGACGGACGGTACGATTGAAGCGGCTCTGGGCTATCGCAGCGACGCCGACAAGAAAAACGGCTCTTGGACGGCGGAAGGATGGTGGCGAATCGAACCCGGTCAATGCGCACGGGTTTACAGCAAGCCTTTGTCCCAAAGATTTTATTTCTATTACGCGCACACGCTCCCTTTATCGTCCCCTGACGCAAAGACGTTTTCTTGGACAGGAAAATATATCTTTTGCACCGACAACAAGGCTTTTCATATCGAGGGCGACGGCAATTGCGCGTCGCGCGGCTATAAAGCGACCGGCTTTCAGGAACTCGACATCGGATCCGACGCCAAAAACTACACGCTCGACTTTAAAAGCACGCAGGCCCGTTAGCTCCGCTTGACACGACTCGAGGGCTTTTGTCTAATGCGTTATGCCCTGATGAGGCGCGTTCATTCATCCGCGGGATTTGACAGGATCAGCTTGCTGCCGCGTTATCAAAAGCTAAAGCGTCACAGAACACGATGGTCTTTGGTGCCTCTGCCCTGTGATCCCTGATTGGCGATCGCGCATCGGTGCGGAGGTTTTTTATTCCTTCCGTTGCGCCTTAACGGAAAGGATATCCATGCCCCCGTCGACCCATGTTGCCCCGTACACCTCCCCTCGCCCCTCGCTGGTTCGGAACCTTTTCCAATCCGCCGCAAGAATCGTCACCGGGCAACCTTTCCGAGACGCGGCCTACTATCATGTGACGGACACCACGGATCCAGGCGCGATGGCCAAGCTTCACGGCGCAGCCGTGACACATTTGGCCAAAGCCAACATCGCTCAGAACGCCATGATCCTGAGCGCCCCAAACACCTTGGCCGTCGCCGCCCAAGTTTCCGAGCTGATCACCAACACCCAGCGCCCCCAAAAGCTCATCATCGCCGTCAACAACGCCGGACCGGACCGCGCCGAAGGAGCAAAAGACAATCATCGCACCGAGTTCTTCTGCGCCGTCTTGGACGACGATAGCGTCGTATGCGGCACGTCAAATGGGTATGAGTTTTCTTTAATCAAGCCTCTTATTACAGAATTCTATACGTTGACCAACACCAATCATTTGGACTCGCAATTCCGTTCGTTGGAGGTTCTGCCCGAGCATGCCGTTCTGTTTTCGTCACCGCGCGAACGAAAACGCATGCTGAAAAAAGGCCTCCTGGACCCAATGCTTCCCAGCGACGCCATCATCCCGGATCCGCCCAAGGTTTCCTGGGTTTATGAAGTCGACAATTTCGGAAACGTCAAGTTCCTCCCGTCCGACGAAGCCGTATCCGTCCTTCAACACGCGTGTGCACGACAGGAATGCGTGGCCATTTCCTTTAACGCCGCCTCGATCGACGTCGAAGAACAGACCAACGGCAGCCAGCGCCTTGAATCAAAGACGTCGCCGTTTCGGCCTGTTTTTAACGCCAAGCCTGTCGAAACCTTCTTCGACGCGCCGCTTGGATCGACAATCGTCGCACGCCGGTCAAGCTCCGTCTTGACGAACGGGCGCAACATTCCCATGATCGCCACGCTGCGCAAAAATCCGGGCGAAACGCCCCCCCTCTATCCAACACCTCGCGTGGGGGCCAAAGTCCGCGTCATGAGGCCGATATTATAAGCCTTTCGGCTTTCCGGGTTGTTTTTGGCGCAAAATTCCGTCAAACTAGGCCCCGTTATGACCCTTATTCGCGAATTTGCCCCGGCCAAGATTAACCTTTACCTGCATGTCACAGGCAGAAAAGACAACGGCTATCATGAACTTGATAGCCTTGTCGCGTTTGCCTCGATCGGCGATGAAATCGCCTTGCGCCCGAAAAAAGGATTCCTGTTTGAAACGACCGGCCGCTATGCCGACGCCTTGAGCAAGGACGAACAGGGTAACGAGAACATCGCCGTCAAGGCCGCGCGCGCTCTGGCCGCTTCGGTCGGAAAAGATTTCGCCGCGCATATCGTTCTGGTCAAAAACCTTCCTGTGGCGTCCGGCATCGGCGGGGGCTCAAGCGACGCCGCAGCCACGTTGCGCGCGCTCGCCAAGCATTGGGGGCTTTTTTCGGAAGATCCGCGCCTTGCCGCCGCTGCGGCGCGCCACGGTCAAGATATCACCGTATGCCTGTCGACGAATCCTGTTTACATGATAGCGGACGGCATCGAGCCGGCGCCGCCTCTGCCCAAGGCCTCGATCGTTCTGGTTAATCCGGGCGCGCCCCTTTCTACCCCGGACGTCTTCAAGGCCTTCCGCGAAAGCGGGGCACCGTTCTCACCGCCGCGAAAACTCGAAAAAGCGCCTCAGACGCTTGACGAAATGATCGCCGCCCTGAAAGAACGGTCGAACGATCTCTACGAACCCGCCAAGAGCGTTTTGCCCTGTGTCGCTGAAGTAATGGCTTCGCTTGAAGCCTCGCCGTCTTGCCTTCTGGCACGCATGTCGGGAAGCGGCGCGACGTGCTTCGGCCTTTACCCCGATGAGACGGCCGCTAAATCGGTTGCTTCCCAGATCCGCGCCGTTCGCCCCCATTGGTGGGTGGAAACCGGCACGTTAAACGGCTGATCGGAGAACGCGCGGACGGCCTATTCTTGCTCGTCCCGGCGCGGCTGGCAAAGCGGGCGATCCGAGCATGAACGGATAAAATCAATGATCTGTTCGACCTGATCCTGATCCTTATAGTGCGCGGATGTCTCCTCGACCCGCTCGCTGAGCGTGCCTTCGGGCGCAAACAACATCCTGTACGCGCTTCGAAGAGCCCGAATGGCGTCGCGGCTGAACCCGCGACGTTCGAGCCCAACCATGTTCAGGCCCGCCAAATGCGCGCGCTCCCCCTTCACAAGGCCAAAGGGAATCACGTCCTTTTCAACGCCCGACATACCGCCGATAATCGCAAACGCGCCGATCCTCACAAACTGGTGCACCGCCGACAAACCGCCGATGACCACATAGTCGCCGATCCTCACGTGACCCGCCAAGGTGGCGTTGTTCGACATAATGACGTGGTCGCCCACTTGGCAATCGTGCGCGACATGCACGCTAATCATGAACAGCCCGTTATTGCCCACACGCGTCACCATGCCGCCGCCTTCGGTGCCCGGATGCATGGTCACATATTCGCGAATCGTATTGGCTTTGCCGATTTCAAGCGACGAGGCCTCGCCTTTAAACTTCAGATCCTGCGGACGAAGACCCAACACGGCAAAAGGATACACAATCGTTTCCTCGCCGATCGTCGTCCGGCCATCGACCACAACGTGCGACAGAAGCCTGACCCGATCGCCGAGCGTAACGTTGGGCCCAACGGTGCAAAACGGGCCGACCTCGACCCCCTCTCCGAGTTGAGCCGCCGGATCGATAAGCGCCGTGGGATGAATGGTTGTCGTCATGCACTTTCCCCTTTATGCGCTTCATCGCGCGGCACCAGCATGGCGGTATAAACAGCCTCGGTACAGAGCTTATCGCCGACATAGGCTTCGCCGCGAAAACGCCAGACGTTGCCGCGACGGCGTTCCTTCTTCACGTTGATTCGAAGCTGGTCGCCGGGGATGACCGGATTCCGAAACCGCGTATCATCGATCGTCATAAAATAAACGATATGCGTGTCGCAGGTAACGCCTTCCATTGAGGACACCACCAACGTCGCCGCCGTTTGCGCCATCGCCTCGATGATCAGCACCCCCGGCATGATCGGGTGTCCTGGAAAGTGGCCTTGAAAAAACGGCTCATTCGCCGATACGTTCTTTATCCCCGTGCAGCTTTCGGCCGGAACAATATCCTCAATGCGATCAATCAACAGCATCGGATAGCGGTGCGGTATCCGCGCCATAATCCCGCCGATATCAAGTGACGTCGGTACGTTAAAGTCTGACATGAACAATCTCCGTGTAAACTCGATGTTTGTACCCTTTTTTTGCTAGAAGGTTCAAGGGGGTAAGAAAGGGGCTGAATTC
>JAQVBU010000025.1 GCA_028690155.1 Alphaproteobacteria bacterium
TGGGCCCCTTTCATAAACACGACCTTCTCGACCGGAGAAGACGGCGAAAGGCAATCCATGATCTCGCGCAAATAAGGCGTCCGCGCCGTCCGCCAAGGCCCCGGCTCGCCCGAGGCCGTCTGGGACAAGAACCGATGCGCGTCCGCCCACTCGGAAACCGTCAGAAGAGGATCAGGCCGCAGGGCAAGAGCCGCGTGTGCCAAGCATTCGTCAATTGAATCCATCAGATCTTAGGGGCATCGGCAACGTCGTTCAAAATCTGCCGCAACTCGGCGTCCATCAACTCGCGCACACGTTTCGGATCGGTTTCGACAGCCACGATGGGCGCCAAACGATCGGGAGCGCTCAAAACCCGATCGCGCAGAACGCGCAGGACATTGAACCACGCGACTTTGACGCTGTCGGTCCGCACCAGGGAACCGGATTTCTCCTCATACTCAAGCTTTGCCAGCCGAGCGTTATAAGCCTCTCGGATCGCGCGGCTTTGCGCATAGCTTGGTCCGTTGATCGTCTGCGGTGGATCGCCATCCGAGCGCTGTTGTGCAGGATTGGTGTTTTTGTCCCAAGCGGCATCGGCTTTGACAGGATCAATGGTTCCATCGGCCTCTTTAACAATCCGCCCGGCCTTGATGGCCTTTAACACGGCAACGTGGCTGACCCCGCGATGCCGTGCATAGGCGGAGATATTCATTCCCATGGTCAATCATTGAGCAATCGCGTCACGCCTCTTGTGCAATCTTGTAAATCCGCTGTTCGCCCTTGGGCTTGTCGGAAACGATTTGGTAACCGCGTTTCTTGCCCAACGCATGCGACAGAGCCGAGCGAACCGTGTGAACCTGCCACCCCGTAGCGGCGATCACATCCTCAAGCGTCGCGCCTTCAGGGCGCGAAAGCAGCGCCACCACCAAGGCCAGCTTGCTTCCTTTTGCGGGTTCTTTGACCTTCTGTTTGACGGGTTTGATTGTCTCGATCTTTGTCGATTTTTTCTTGGCCATAACATCCTCCATTCACGGGGCACAATCACCCAATCCCATGAACGCTCTGTTCCAAGATGTTATCCAGTGAATACGACGATTATTTTATGGCTTTTTGTCAGGCCCGTCAGACGCGACTATTTAAGGTCACACGTGTCTTTTGTTTGTGCGCTCGAGTCGGACGAAGTCGGTCGATGAGATTTCCCATAACGAATGTTGTCCCAAACTTCTTGAGGGTATGCCTTGATACCAGCCAACATTGGATGCTTAGGTGGCTGCGTCCCCTTTGGTTGCGTTAGCTCAGAACCAGCATCAAGATATCTCTTTAAAAGATGATAGGAAACAGCGGTGACAATGAGTCCCCCTGCCACATAGCCAACTGCTAGAAGCGCCCGTTGAGTTCCTACGTCCATGTTAATCTCCTCTTAAGGATAACCATCACTACATAACACATAGCGTCAAAAAACGCCCCATATCTTAATATTTTCAAGCAGAATTTTTATAAAAAACCAGTCTTATCAAGACGATATTTCCTTCTCCACCAAATATGGTTAGCGCGCTCCTTTTCTTTCATGCATTTTTCATCATGAATAATGACTTAACTTATTGAAAGTAAAAAGAAATGTTGCACAAGCTTCATAAAAACATACCATTTATTCCATGCCCAATCTGTTTTCTCTCGGAGACGTTTAGATGTCCGCCACTGAAAAAAAGAACACACAAATGCCACCCCCTTCATCACTCGATGAAGCTCTGACGGAACAAGAATATGCCTTAATCATTATTCAAGAAGGAATGCTTGCTTATCTCCAGAAAAGAGAAGACGCCCCAACGATTGAACAGCTTGACGCCGCAATTGATGAAATTGAATGGAACCTTTCAAAGATCAACGGAATAGTTCCTGGTGGATTAGGCATAAATAGATCCCTGAACGATCGGCTCAAAATAAAAGGTCCCCTTCCCCCTGAAATCAAAACAGATGATGATCTGAAAATCCTTGAATGTAGATATCAACAGGCTTGCACAACTAAAGAAAGGATAGAAACAAAGCTCAATAGCAGAGCCGCTCGAGAACTAATGATCGAAGCGAATGCGTTAGCAAAGGAATCAAATACACTGGCAAAAAAAGGATACAAAATAGACACGGTCCTCTTAGCCGCTACGACAGGCGCTGCCATTCCCGCTGCATCTTTGGCCGTGCTGGTTGCACTTCTCGGCCCTTCAGATTTAAAGCCTTTTGTTATTGCGGGAGGAGCCATCGTTGCTATTGGGATAGGAACAACTTGCTTGGCTATTTATGATCCAACCATAAAAAACGAGGCAGTAAATGACAACTCTCAAAAACCCTCAATCTCCGACAAATTTAGAAAAACAAAAGCCGCGATCACGCAACCCTTGAGAAAGGTTTGCACCAAAGCTTCACAAACCCTCGTTTCTCTGAATACCATCAAAAAAGAAATCACCGCACAAAGCAAACGATGGATTGATAACAATGCAGAAAAGGTTCGCGGACCCCTGCAAAAAATCAAAAAACGCTTCGACTTTGGAAAAGGCCCTAAGATTTAACAAGCCAACTCCGCCTTCTTCCCCGTAAACGCCTCCCACCGCCCCACGATTACATCGCAATATTTCGGATCCAGCTCGATCAGCCGGGCTTGGCGGCCTGTCTTTTCGCAGGCGATAAGGGTGCTGCCGGAGCCGCCGAAGCAGTCCAACACGATGTCGCGCGTTTTGCTGCTGTTGCGGATGGCTCGTTCGACAAGCTCGACGGGCTTCATGGTCGGGTGGAGGTCGTTTTTCACGGGCTTGTTGACGAACCAGACGTCGCCCTGATCTCGGGCCCCGCACCAGAAGTGGTCCACCCCCTGCTTCCAGCCATAGAGGATCGGCTCGTACTGCCTCTGATAATCGGCGCGCCCCAGCGTGAAGGTGTTCTTGGCCCAGATGACAAAGGTCGACCATTTACCCCCGGCCTCGGTAAATGCCTTTTGAAGCGTGTGAAGCTCGCTGGACGACATGCAAACGTAAAGAGCGCCCTTGCAAACGGCCAACATGTTTACGCAAGCGTCATAAAGAAACTGAGCGAACCCATCGCCCAGATTGTCATTCATGATGGTCCGGCCCGAGCCGCGCATCTTGTCTTTGGCCGTGTTGCCATAATCCACATTGTACGGAGGATCCGTAAACACCATGTCGGCCAAAGCGCCGTCGAGCACACGCTCGACATGTTCCAAAACCGTGCTGTCCCCGCAAAGCAACCGATGGTCGCCCAAAATATAAAGATCGCCCGGTTTCGTTATCGGCTCTTCCGGAGCCTCCGGCACGGCGTCATCGTCCGTATTGCCTGCCCCCAACGTCTCGACATCCAGAATGTCGGCAAGCTCTTCATCCGAAAAACCCATCAAAGGCAGATCGAAGTCAGCGTCTTTAAGCGCCATAAACTCTTCGCGCAAAAGCGCCTCGTCCCATCCTGCGTTCAGTGCCAGCTTGTTGTCCGCGATCACATAGGCGCGCCGCTGCGCTTCGGTCAGGTGATCCAAGACGACAACAGGAACGACGTCTAACGAAAGCTTCCGCGCCGCCTGCAACCGACCATGCCCCGCAATGATGCCCGCGTCCGTATCGACCAATATGGGGTTTAAAAAGCCAAACTCGGCTATGCTGGCGGCAATCTGGTCAACCTGAGCGTCCGAATGCGTGCGCGGATTACGGTCATAAGGCACAAGCCGATCCACGGGCCAAAGCTCAATCCGCTCGGCCATCTTTGATTTTGGATCTGACATGTAGGAATTTCGGGTTAATATGGTGAAGGAACTAGCTTGGGTAGGATTTTCATGAAAACATCAGCCACACTATCTACTTGCGGTCGTTATCGTTACGAACTGAGACGCGTTTGGGATGAAGCAAAACCTCTTGTTCTTTTTATCGGATTAAATCCATCAACAGCAGACGAAGAAAGAGAAGACAACACATCAAGGGTTTGCATCAATTATGCTAAGCGTTGGGGGTATGGAGGTCTTCTGATAGGAAACCTCTTTTCCTATAGATCCACCGATCAGAAGGTACTGCGCCACGTTTCTGATCCTGTTGGGCCAGAGAACGATGCTTGGCTGAAAAGACTTCAGTCTGAAGCATCGTTGGTGGTTTGCGCTTGGACAAAAGCGGGTAAGTTTATGGGTAGGAGCCAACATGTACTTTCGTTTTTAAACAACCCCCATTGTTTGGTTCAGGGGAAAGAGGGTTACCCTGGCCACCCACTTTATAAACGCGCTGACCTGCTTCCTATTCCGCTGGAGGCTTTTTGATTGGGCAGCATCTCATGTAACCGTCATTGTAACCTGTAACCTATGTAACCCGTTTTGCACGCTGACGCTAAAAAACGCCTGCGCTTTTGCCGCCCGCATACGTTTTCGGGCAGGAAGGACCCGTTGGGGCGAAGACAGACCAGATCGTGATAAGGTTGCCGTCTTTTGACGGCAACCGTTCGCGTGAATCTGCTCTGTTAAATAAAATGCTCTGGGAAGACACCCGCACCAATCGCGAGCATGGCGAGATCTTGGCCCAAACCTCCCCTTTTTGTCTGCCTCTAAAGTGTCTGGCAGACACTTTTCTATCGGCTACGCTGTGGTTCTCTGTCACGAGCCACAGTAAGAAACCGCCGCCGCGACCACGCTTTGGGCACACGTTTGTTGTTAAGCCGCCAAGCGATCACCGACAGTCCATAAAGCCACCGCTCGTTGACAGAAGCCCGTGCCAATCCCACCGAGGCACAAATCCGCTTCCATCGCTCTCCATGCGCACGAAGCCAAAGGATCTTGGCATCCACAGGATCAAGCCCAATCGTCCACGTGATGGTCTGGTCCATCCGGCTGATGGCCGCCGCGCTTGGCGGGGGTCGTTTTAACACACGCTCTTGCCCGACCAGATCGCCGAACTCGTGCACCATCTGCGGCCATGTGTTGAAATACCCTTGGACCGTCACAGGCGGCAGTCGCTTCAGGACGCTGGCGGCCTCGGCCAAACGTTCCTCGACCAAGGAAGCCGTCCACCGCACATTATCCATGCTGGCCCCCTTTGTCCGGACGTTTTCCGTAAAGCTTCTCGCCCACCTGTTGGATCAATTCCTTTTCAGGCCAGCTCAGCCGCTTGTCGTCTTTCTGGACAACAAGAATGCCTTGGGTGCTCCACCCTTCCCGTTTGATCCGCTCGGGATCCGTGCGATGCCCACCGAACCCATGAGGATGCCAATGCGTCCCGCTCATGCCGCACCTCCTTGGGGAAGAGAGCCTTTCTCAAGAAGGCTCTCTCTCCCGTAGGGAGAGGTTTGTGCAGCGTCACAGACAAAAGCCCCCAACCCCACTGAATCCAAAAGCCCTTTTGCCAGTTGGAAAGAAGGAATCGCCAGATGGAACGTGCCAACTGGATTCTGACCCAACATCTTGAAAACACCCGTCTTCAGTTGGCATACAGGCGGCAGATGGAAAACACCTTTCCATCTTAAAAGCGTGCATATCATGGTTCTTCTCCCTCCTCGTTACAGGTCCACAAATCAGGCTGTTCGACACACAGCGACGCGCCGTCGCTGGATCGTTTGAGGTGGGTCGGCGGAACGTGTTTCAGGCCACCGCTTGTTCGAAGCTCCATCGCCTCGACGCACAAATAGCCAAACTTGGTTCGCGCAGGATTGGGAAGGCCATAGTCGTTTCCGTTCTGGAAAAACCGCACCAAGCCTTTTGAGGCCAGAACGGACAGGTGGTTGCGAATAGACCGCCCACCGCCAAGGCCCTTTTTGTTTTCGAAGACGTCCGCGAATTGGCCGCTGGTATAAACGCGCCCAAGGCGAGCTTCATCGCTGATGATTTGTAAGATGATGTCGTGTTTGCGCCGCCGCTCGGCATCCAAAAGCTGGCTGTAGTCGTCGCGGACAAGCCGTTGCGGCGAAAGGTTCAGCTCGACCCAAACGCCCTCTTTCTTGTCGACGGTTTTAAAGGGAAGAACGGCGCCGTTGCGAAGCTCGAAATACAGCTGGCGTTCGCTTTTGCTCTCGTCGGGCCGATACAATAGCATCCCCGACGTGTAATAACTCCGCAAGCTCCCGGCCCCGCTTAACGCCCGGAAAGGATCCTCCTCCAAAACGCGCTTCGAGATCTTGCTGGTGTGGTGGACAAGGATAATCCCGGCCTTGGGGTTGATCCGATCCCGCAAAGCCTCAACCCGCTTCTGCAAGAAGAACAGCATCGCATTATTGTCGTTTTCATGCGCATCCACCGATCCCCCATCGAAGACGTTGCGCAAAGGATCGATCACAAGGATGTCTGGCTTTTGATCCGGGAATTTCCGGGTGATGGCTTGG
This sequence comes from Alphaproteobacteria bacterium, assembly GCA_028690155.1. Lineage (GTDB taxonomy): Bacteria > Pseudomonadota > Alphaproteobacteria > UBA9219 > UBA9219 > CAIXLI01. The sequence goes on from JAQVBU010000025.1 coordinate 6,328, forward strand.
CAAACGCGATCGACGGCATCTTCGTCCAGTATCATCTTCTGCTGCGGCGTCAGGACAAGGTTGTCCATCGCCGCGTCAACAATGGCCGGATCCACACAAAGCGCCCGAAGCCTCTCGCGAAGATAGTCGTACTGGATCTCGGCCTGCAGAATGAATATCCGCAGAGGTCGAGGCGGCGTCATGCCCAAAAACGGCACGCCAGCCGCCATGTGCACAAGCCACGCCAGAAGGAAATCGCTTTTGCCGACCTTCGGCGCCCCACCGAACACCAGAAGCCCGCCCGGCGTCAGAACACGAGGCGCTATCAGATCCATCGGCATGGCGCTGGTATCCGCCAACATCGCCCGTAAACTGTGGCAATCAACGCCTCGCGCAAAAGGCAAGGCCGCCACGCCTGCGATTATGGCGCGAACGTCCATCCCCTCGGCCACCGCATCGGCGCAATCCCAGCCCCGTGGCTTCCCATCGGGAACAGAAGCGATGGAAACGGAAAGGCCTCTCTGCCTTAAATATTCCGCAACGCGCCCGGCATACCCCCTGCCCGGAGGATCGTTATCCGGCCAGATGACAACACGCTTGCCGTCAAGCGGCGACCAATCGGTTTTCTCAATGGGCGCGTTGGCCCCGTTCATCGCCGTCGTCGCGCATATTCCTTGATTGATCAGGGCTTGGGCGCATTTCTCCCCCTCGACAAGAACAACGCTCGCCTCCACCGCCATGCCCGGCTGGTTATAAAGCGGCCTTGGTTCCGGCGCCCGATAACGCCCTGACGAGGCATCCCAAGGCCTAAATTCTTTTCCTTTCGGGGTGTCAAAACGATGCACGCGCGCGATCAGGTGCCCATGCGCGTCCAAATAATCCCACGTCATGCTCGGCGGCCCCAGAACGGGCAAAGACGCATGACGAACCTGCGGCTTGGGCGAAGAGCCAAGCCACGCGGTTATGTCGTCCATCAGTTTTGGAAAGTCGCGCCTGACATCAAACCCACGGGCACAAGCCCACAAGGAAAAAACGTCCCCCCCCTCGCCCGTGGCAAAATCGTTCCATAATCCGATTTTCTCGCCCGCAAGGTCGACATTCATGCTGTCGCCCGCCCGGCCCCGAACATCGCCGATATAGAACTTGCGCCCCCGCACACACCCAGCGGGAAAAAGGTGAAACAAAGCCTCTTCCAGCCGCCCCAACAAAGCCGTGCGCACAGCATCGCGACCACCGTCCCGATACCGCAAAGCCGCATGATTGTCCGGACATGCGGGCGCACACTCTGTCATCCACGCGCCTCGCCGTTTTTCTGGCGCAACGCCCCGCGCAAGCTCCGCGCCACGATCTCGGCCTGGGCCAACAACCGCCGCAAATCCTTCTCGCGCAGCTCTAAAATGTCTCCGAACGCCATGGCGAAGACGACATCAAGCGTCAGCCCCGCGTTCATGGCGCCACCTGCTCGATCTCACAAGGAACGACGATTTCCTTCTGATAATCGGGAACAATCCCGACCGTCGTTTTCATGTGAGCTTGTTCATAGGCCTCTATATCGCGAAGCCTATAAACGACGTGCCCGCCTATCTTGAGATAGCAAGGCCCAACGCCCATCCAGCGCCAACGCTCCAACGTTCGCTCTGATAACCGCCAACGCGCAGCCAACGCCGCTTGATCCAAGTGCACAATATCCATGAGAACCTCGTCGTACAGTTGTCGAGGCCCTCTAAGAAGCGCACACCGCTATCCCGATATACGCCTAAAATTCTCCTGAAATTTTGGGAAACGGGAAGACGCGCTAAAATATTGGCAAACTCCCCACACTCACGAAGAGCCTTTCAGAAAGAATCATCTTCGCCGCTTAACGGCTTAGCGAACTTCTTCTTCTGAAATCTTATCTTCTGACAATGGAGTATAAAAATCATATTCGGGCGGCATTAAAATCAACCGAACAACCCCTGGCTTTAACCCATAAATTTTGGCGTTTTTCTCATCCACAGGCCCGCCCCCGCATTGGTGAAATGTAGCCACAAGGGCACTGCTTAAAGTTTCTAAAGCTTCCGCAGCGCTTTGATCCGACGTCAAACTTATTCCAGAGCCACTCCTCCCGTTGATATAGGTATCAAAAGGAGACACTCTGAACTTATAATCCTCGTGAAAATCCGGATTGTACCCCACAATTGCCTGAGGATAAAAGACGTTCCAATCTGCTCCACGAAGAAGCGTCATTATTGTTAACGCAAAAGAATAACTCGCAGGATCAAATCCCGAATAAAAAATCTCAACAGTGCCCGGTTTTCCTTTTTTTATCTTCTCGTAAAACTTTTCCCTATTTGGAAATATTCGAGCAGCTAGTTCATCAGCATTCGCATTAGAAACTGCTATGTTTCGCTTCATCCTTTTTTCCTCTATAGAGGCAGCTTTTTCTTGAACGCAAGAAGTTAGAAAAGTCGCGACAGCTAAAAAAAGAGCTCCCAAAAGTGTGATCTGTGAAGAATATTTTTGGAAATATCCCCTGAACGCGCCTCCAGAAAGAACCCCGTTCTCAAAAAGAATAAGAAACAATGTCCCGACAAAACAAATTACGGAAAGGCCTTGGGCAACGGACGCTAACGTTTTTATCATGAGAATTTCTCCTCCAAAAATACATGAAATCCTAATTTTGGGTTTAGATAGGAAAATCGGAAAATCAATAAAAAAACGTCATCGTTCCCAGCCTATTCTGGAGGGAAATCACCCCAGCGCCGACAACCTATTCAAAATCGTCTTTGCGTAAGGGATCTGCATGCCCGGCATCGTCTGCTTGGCCCACTGACGCAGGAATTTGGCTTCCGCCGTTAGGGTCTGGAGTGTCTCGCCCGCCGTCAGCCGTTCTTGGTAACGTTGCACGATGTGGTTCATCACACTGGGACGACCCGGCGATGTCGCAGGGATCCCCGTCTTCGAGCCGCGGGCCAATGAGGACGCGGTCGAGATGGGCGTCAGTTGATGCTTCGCCTCGAACTTCTCGCAAACGTCTTTGGAAACCCAAAGATCGTTGACGCCAACGGGAGAAATTTCTTTCTCGCGTACAAGTTTATAATAATCCGTGGAAGCCACAGCCCTGAATTTGCGAATGGGCGCGGGATTAAAGCGAAAGATCTTCCGCAATTCTTCGGGATCGACGACGACATAACCATCGATCGTCTCCGTCCCCTTCTTAAACCAAGCCATCCTTCCATCCACCGATGGAATCCACTGATAGACGTCAGCCGTCTTTGGGCTTATGATCACATGCGCTTCGACAAGGCCGTTCTCGAGATAATACCGCAGATCCGTCATCGATGCGCCCCACCGAGAGGATACTTCCGAAAGAGCGAAGTGTAAACGGCAAGGCAATCCCATTATCTCCCCCCTTCAAAAAGCGAATGGAACTTGTTTTTTCGATTTGAATAATGCACAATAATCAAGACAATGTGAGAAGGCAATCTCCGGTTGAGAGTTATCAACACCTTTTTCAAAAAGGATCCTATGCCGAAACGAGCCACATCGACAAAGAAAAGAAAACCATCGCACGGAGGCGCCCGCCCAGGCGCAGGCCGCCCTAAAGGCACAGGACAATGGGGTGAGGCCACGCGCCCTATGAGAATTCCGGAAAGCCTTATCCCAAGCATCCAAGCAATTCTTGAAAAGCGCGAACCGGGAATCCCCCTCTACGCCTCAGACGTCCCCGCAGGTCTCCCCGGCCTTGCCGACGATCATATCGAGCAAAGGATCTGCCTCGACACGTACCTTGTCCCCCATCCGGAAGATACGTTCCTTCTGCGCGTCTCGGGCGATTCCATGATCGGCGTCGGCATTTTCGACAAAGACATCCTGATCGTCGATCGCCAAGAACCCGCCCGCAACGGCCACATCGTCGTCGCCAACATCAACGGCCAACCGACGGTCAAAACCTTCCGTCGAACCAAGGCGGGCAAAATCACCCTCATGCCCGAAAATACCGCCTATCCCCCCATCCCCATAGCCCAGAACGACGACTTCGCCATCCTGGGCTGCGTAGTCGGGGTGGTTAGGAAGACGTGATTTGTTCTGAATTATACGCCAATCTTCTCTGCGATTTCGGCTTTTGATTTTGCAGTAACGCCTGCCTTGTCAGCGTGTTTTCTCCAGCAAGAAACGGCCTTTTGCACATGCTCAAGAATATCGGGCGCGTTTTTGAGACCGTGTTCTTTGCCAAGCGCCTGGAGATGCTCTGCCCCCGGGTTTTTGCCTTCACCCATGACCATCGTGCTCTGCTCGCCACCGGGGCCATAAGAGAAAGTCAGGTCATAGGCCGGAGCAAACACCCATTCGTTATGATCGTTCAGGAGAAAGGAAAAGTTCTTAGCGTGATCGTCACGATTGTGCGTCAGCACGTTGAAACAAGCGAGCGCATAGGCTTTTTCGGCCTCGACGATGTTTTTCGTCAGCACCAGAACCACCCGCAGGATCGTATCGTAATCAAGGCTTGGGTTGCGATGGTCGGCGTGGATCAGACCGGACAGGCTGTGCATATGGATGCGCTGGTCGCCATGCCTGTCGAACCGCTTCGCGCCGAAATAACGGCCTTTCTTGGCTTGGAATAGATGCGTCTCCGGCATCTCGACGCCAGCATCTTTGGCCATCAGGCTATAGGCGTATTCGATGGCCCCAGCATCGCGCGTGTCTGTCGACGATGGAAACTTGATTATCCAATGATCAAAACCTGATTGCAGCTTTTGCGAGCCGTGAACAATCCGCTTTTTGTCCTTGCTCACCTGCGCGACGATCTTAGGACGCGCCCCGGCAGACGATCCATTGAGATGCAGCAACTCCTCAAAAACCTCTTCATTTTCTCCAGCAAGAACAAGTGCCGACTCTTCCGCCAATTTGTCCAGCGCCAGATCCGACCCATTGGTGTTCGCAATGCTGCGGTCCGGTTCATAGCTGAGCGCCCCCATGCCGTGTGCGCCAACATAGGCCAGCCGATCAAGTGCCGTAAGTTCGCGCCGGTTGATACCGTATTTCTCGACGGTGCGATCTAAAAGTAAACGCCCCCACCCATCTGGCAGGCTGTCGTTGAAGACGCCATAAAGGCCATCGAAAATCATATCAGGGCAAACAAACACGCCTGTCTTTAATGGCAGCTTGATTGGCGAGATTTCAACGCCAGCGTCGAGGAAGGCCGGATCGTACTCAAACAAAATGCGACGATCCTTCAGCGCAAGCCGCCCCACCTTTTGGCGTTCGCCCGCATCCAGATACACGCTCAAAAGTTCGGTGGGCGTATAGGTCATTTAATCCGGCCTTTCTTGCGCATTTTCGGAGCGACCAAAATTTCATCGAGAGACGCGGCCTTTTCCGAAGGCAAGCGCTCGCTTGCAAGTTTGTCAAAATCGTCCAAACACTCGAGCACGAGGGCAATCCTGAGCAATGAATCCAGAGCAATCAACCCCGTGCGCTCAAAGCGCTTGAGCGAGCTCCAACTCACGCCGGATCGAGTTGCCAGTCCTTCTTGGGTCAAATTCATGGCAAGCCGCCGGGCCTTAAATCGGCTCGCGATCTCTAAAAGAACATCCTTTGGCGTTTTAAGCTCTATAGACAATAGATTACCCCTTTATGCCTTTAAAGACATTATAAAGACAATATATTGCCTTTCCCTTAATAAGGCAAGAGGGCAAGCAAACACAGCGGTTTTTGGGGCCAAAAAAGAGCAAAAAACCAAATTTATTATGGTCCAAACCACGCAGGATTACGCCGCGGTTTGCCCCCTCTTGCTTCCACAGTGCTTCCAGAAGTTAAAATAGGGGCAAAAATTAACGATTGCGGCCCCGAAAGGGGCGTGTAACGCTTTGATATATAAAGGAGATTTTGGTAGCAGCGGAGGGATTTGAACCCCCGACCAAGGGATTATGATTCCCCTGCTCTACCGCTGAGCTACGCTGCCACACGGTTTGAGGAAGGACAGATAGTAAGAAGGGCCAAAGAAGTCAAGCCG
>JAQVBU010000026.1 GCA_028690155.1 Alphaproteobacteria bacterium
AGGACCCAAGATTTCAAAGGCTTGCAGGTTCAACGACCTCATAGCCGTTGTCGTCAAGCGCATCGGTAGCAACAAGATGTTTGGTGGTCGGATCATCGACGCGGTTCATGCGCACGTGCGTCCCTTGAGGCCAGATGAGAATCTCTTCGACCCGCCACAACTTGCCTCGCGCGCCGCCGCGCCGAAACGTTTGTCCCACTTCAATCTGCCGCTTCATGTTCGCTTTCAATCGGGGGGATTGTTCGAACGCGTCTCTCCCGAGCATGACCAGAAACTACACCAATTCTTCCATTTTTGTCCGATAGAAAAGTGTTCGGCGGACATTTTTTTATCCAGCACTCACAACTTCGACTTAGCAGCTAGCGCAAGCACGCTGCGATACGAAGGGTTTTTCGACAACCTTCGCCCGTTCTGTCGCCATGCGATCACGCAAAGGGCGTAAAGCCAGTGCTCGTGCGCCGTCGTACGTCCCAGTCCGACGCGCCAGCACACGTCCTTCCAGCGTTCGCCGTAAGCGCGGAGCCACACGATCTTTGCATCAATCGCATCAAGCCCGACCGTCCATCCAAGCGTTTCTTCCATACGGCTGATCGCGGCGGCGGACGGATACGGACGCTTGAGGCGCTGCGGCTCTTGTCCCACCAGATCGCCAAAGTCATGAACGATGGTTGGCCAGACGTTGAAATACCCGCACACCTTGACGGGCGGCATGCGTTTCAACACGTCCGCCGCTTCGACAAGACGTTCTTCGACAAGCGATGCAGTCCATTTTTCAACCATTGCGCACCCCACTTGTTTTGCGTTTGCCGTAAAGTTTCTCGCCGAGCTGTCGGATCATCTCGCGCTCGGGCCACGACAGGCGATCATCGTCCGCCTTCACGACGAGAATGCCTTCGCTGTTCCAGCCTTCGCGTTTGACGCGTTCAGGGTCTGGGCGTTCGCCGCCAAAACCGCGCGGAGTCCAACGCATGCTGCTCATGACGCGCCTCCGTTCTTCAAAGCCCAATCAAGCAACGCGAGCGCGTCCGCCTCGTTGTCGTCGGCGGGATCGAAACCTTTCGCTTTGATTGCGGCGATGACGGCCTTCTTGTCGCCGTTGCCTTTGCCGGTCGCGTGTTTCTTGATCGTGCCGACGGGCACGCCTTGATACGGAATGGAGTGATGCTCGCACCACGCCGTAAGGTGCGCGAGAAAACCGCCGTAAGCGTGGGCCGCATCGACGCCGACATGCCGTCTGACTTCCTCAAAATACACGGCATCGATCCCGCCCGCCGTTTGTTTCATCTCGGTCAGCCAATGCTTGAAGCGCAGAAACCGCATCCCGCCGCCTTCAAACCGGCTGGGTGCAAAATGCTGCGTGCCGCTCGTGATCCCACCATCGCGTTGGCGCAAGGCCCACCCCGTATGCGTCCCGAGATCGAGCGCGAGGATGGACGATGTGGTTTTGTTTTCAGTCATGGCAGAGCCTCCTTAAGCCAGTCAGGGATTTCTTGATCGTCGGGGGAGTGTTGGAGAGATGCGGGCGAACACTCCCCGCGACACTCCCCTGTGAAAGTCTCGTCGAGAGAAGGACTTGGGGAGTGTTGGGAATGTGGGGAGTGTTTTTGGGCACCTTCCTCTTGCGCGTATGCGTGCGCACGCGCGTGCCCGCGCACGTGTAAGGGGGAGGAAAAACACTCCCCACACTCCCCACACTCCCCAGCATTTTGATTTTGTTGGCCGTTTTTGAGGGGAGTGTTTGAATCCGACACTCCCCTTTGAGACGCAACACTCCCCGCCGCCTTGTGTTGAGGGGAGTGTGGGGAGTGTTTTTCTGTGACCGTCGCGCCACAGTCGGGTCTCTCGCACAAAACGAGAGCCCATCGCGCCGCCTGATGGCGAATGCCCAAAGCCTCGACCCGAACGGCGATGTGTCCCAAATCGAACATCCGGTCGCGCACACGGCGCAGGGCTTTGCCGAGCCGGATCTTGCGCGAATGGTCGCCGCCTGCGCCGAGCGGCAAGGCCGGTTCGCTGACGAGCGCGAGCTCGTATAGGTCGCCGCTGCCGACCTCCGCCGTGCCGAACCTATCCCACCAGAGGGAGACGAAGCCGCGCCACATCGCGCCTTCGGCGTCCGAGGCTTCCATCATCTCGTCGATGTTGGCGAGAAACCCCTCGATGCCCGCGACCTGCAAAATGCCGCCCATGACGCGCGACCAGTTCTCATAGCTGCCGATGATCTCGGGGTTGGCGGGACGTCCTGCCGCGATCCACGCTTGGCAGAGCGTCAGGCAGGCAGAGACCAGACTTGCGCGGTTGGCGCGAACCCATACCATCAGATCGGGATGGCGAAAGCCTTGGCGACGCGCGGGTTTGTCGACATGAGCGTCGAGCCGGATGCGTATGAGGCGCCGCGACATCTCGTTCGAAAACTCGGGGTTGTTGCCCGTCGCGATCCAGACGCAACGAATGGGAAGTCGCGTCATTTCAGATACGCCGAGGATGCGGTCTTCCCAGAAGGGAGCCGTGAGCGCGGCGGCAAGCGCGGAGGAGTCCAGTGTGCGCCGCAGATTGTCGATAAGAACGAGCGCGGGGATTTGGCGGAGCTTGGCGGTCAGCCGTTTGCGCCATTCCTCGTCCTCGCTGCCTTCGGTCATGACGCTCGCGCCGGAGCCCGTCAGGATGGTCGCAATGGCATCGACCAGAAGCGTCGCGCCTGTGCCTGGCGTCGGCTTTTCGATCAGGTGCAGCGGCGTCGGCCCCTCGATCATGGCGCGGACGAAGCCGAGCAGCAGCAAGGCGACGGCGTGCGCCCGTTCGGCCTCGCTGACGAACGGGAAGTCCCCCATGAGATCGTCGAGGATCAACGTGCGCGCTACGGCGATTTCTTCTTTCGAAGGGCAACGCGGCACAGGTGGAACGGCAAAGCCCGATAGCGGGTGGTAAAGCAACCGCGCGTCCGGATGATAACCGGCATCGGTGATCAACTCGCCGTTGCGTCCGAATACGGGCGCGGTCACGACGCCTGCCAAGACGGGCAAAACGGGATCGGGCGTCGCGAGCAGCGCCTTGACCAGAGACGACGGCGGATGGGCGGGAACAAGCTGGTTGTTGGCGGAGAGCTTGCGCCAGTCAGCAATCTTAGCCAGCATATAGCGCAGCCGCTCGTCCGTCAGACCGCGCACCATAGGCAAACCGTCGTCGTCCGGCACGACCCAAGACGGCACGCTGCCCACACGATAGAGCCAAGGCGAAAGGTTGGATTTGTGAAGCAACAGCCACGTCTGCCGCGCGGCGCGGTCGAGGTTGCCTTCGTCCGTGCGATGCAAAGGCAGAGGGATTTCCGGATCCGCGAAACCTATCGGCAGCCCGCGTCTGGTCGCGCTGTCGGCTTTGGGGGCCAGCAACGATGTCGGCTCGTGCGTCCGCGCCGCTTGAAGGCAACGCTTCACGCCGTCCGCGCCCGCGCGCCGCAAAAGGTCGTTAAAATCCTCGCCTTCCTTGTCCGGCATGGCGATGGCGCAGTTGCGTCCTTCGGCCAGCAGCCTGTCCGCCAACGCCTCTGCCGCTCGTTGCCCCGCGCCGGAGGCGTCATGATCGGCGAGAATAACGATGCGTCTGGCCTCGGGAGGTAGTTTGATCTGCTCCAGCCCTGGAGCCGACAAAGCGGCCCAGACGGGCAGATCGGGACGCGCCGTCATAACGGCCAGAGCGGTTTCTATTCCCTCCGTCAAGCCGAGAACGCCGTTTTCGCCGATGGGCACCAGCCGTACCGCGCCGCCCGCCGTGCGTCCCAGCATCTTCTTTGCCTTGGAAACGTCCGCCTTGCCGGAGCCGTCGGGTTTCAGATAGGTACGATGCAGCGCCTGTTGTTTGCCGTCCACGTCGCGCACGATGGCGACCATGGCGGGATAGCCAGTCTTGGTGTCCCAATGCGCAAGGTCGGGGTGAAAGAGAAGATCGGGCGTAGAAGGACAATTCAGCCCTCGCGATTCAAAATAGGTCTCGATGAGCGTGCCATGGATCGTCTGCGTTCGGGACAGGATGATGTCGATTTCGCGCGCGCTGTCTTTTTCAGGCTTCGAGACGGACGCGGGCATCTGTTTTTGCGGCGCGGCCTGCGACCAACCGACAAGCTCGGCGGCGTAGGCGAACAGTTCGCGCCCCGTGAGCCCTGTCGCTTGTTCGATAGCGCTGAGCGGGCCGCCGCCTTTTCTGTTACCGTCGAAGTCTTTCCAATCACCCGCGTGTTCGCCTTTAAGCGTGATGACGCAGGAGCCGATTTTGCGCGGGGCGTCGCCGCGAATGTTCGCGAGCCGCCATTCGTCCTCTTTGCGCGTGCCGTTGGGAAACAGCTGCGGCACCCAGCTTTCTGCCCGTTCGCGCAGCCTTTCGGCTATGACGTCCAGATCGTAACGAACCGTCGGGGTTGGCGGTAAAACGTTGTTCAGGTCAATCAAGGATCACCAAGCCTTTCTCGGCTCGCGTGATCGCCGTATAGAGCCAGCGCGCGCGGATTTCCGGTTTGCGGTGCCCGAACTTGTCGTCGAACACGATCACGTTTTCCCATTGCGAGCCTTGGGACTTGTGGCAGGTGATGGCGTAGCCCCAGACAGACTCGATAATGTTCTTGATCTCGCGCCAGTCGCGCGTCAGCCGGTTCTTGTCGTAATGGACGTGATCGTCGAAATGCCCTTTGTAAAAACGCTGTCGTCCAGGAAGCTGCTGTCCGTCTTCCGTTCTGGCCTCCGCGCTGAAGCGATAGGCGTCCTCGTCGCGGATGTCGGAAAGCTCGAGGAACATGCCGTTGACGATGCCGAGATCGTGCCGGTTCTTAAGGCAGATGATCTTTTCGCCGCGCCCTGTCGGATAGGTTTCCTCGAAGCCCGCAGCCCGTTTCATGCCGCTGTTAAGGCGGATGCGCGTCGCGTTCAGGCCGCAAAGGACTTGCCCGCCGTTCAACATCTGATCGAACGTCACGTCGCGCTGCGCCATTTTCCAGACGAACGCGTCGTGCTGACCGAAAGGAATGTCGATGTTCTGCCGCGCCATGGTGGCAAGGCGGATGATGGCGCTGGTTTCGGCTTGGCGATGGATTTCCGTCAGCATCACGTCCGGCACCGTATCCGTGAACGCGCCTTCGCCTTTAATGGGCGGCAACTGGCCGGGATCGCCCAGAACAAGGATCGGCGTGCCGAAAGCGAGCAGATCGTTCGCCATTTCCTCGCCGACCATCGAGACTTCGTCGAGCACCAGAAGATCGGCGTCGCGCACAAGGGACTGTTCGTTCAAAACGAAGCGCGGCGTGTGGATGTCCATAAGCCGCAGTTCAAGACGCTTGATCTGCGTCAGGGCGAAGGTACGCTCGGCTGGCCCCATTTGGCCGACCCTTGCCACAAGATCGGCGAGTTCCTTTTCGACGCGCTCGATCTCCTGCGGCGTCGCTTCCGACACGCGGTAGATTAAACTGTGGATCGTCAAGGCGGGCGTTCCCTTGCGCGTCATGACGAGAGCGGCCTTGCCGGTGAACGCGCCGTAAAGAACGCCGCCGTCGCAGAAGTTCTGTTTGTCCATCGTCTCAAGCCCGAGCTCTTCGACGACATGGCGGACGATGGTGGTCTTGCCCGTGCCCGCGTAGCCGAAAAGGCGAAATACCTGCTGCTCTGTTGTGCGGCTTGTGAACCAATTGCTGATTTTGCGGATCGCCTCGGCCTGACAGGGAGACGGCATAAACTTGCTCATGCGGCCTCCTTCCAGCAGCGCTCGGCGTAGGGGCACATGCGACAGAGATAGAAATCGGAAGCGGCGGCGATGCGCGGCAAAAGCTCGCCGCATTCAGCGGCGCGGATGACGGAAACGGCTTTGTCCGAAAGTGCCTGCGCCTCGGCTGGATCGAAGGGGACGACTTCGTGATAGAGTTCTTCCGTATCCTTGTTCAGCGCGGTGAAAAGCGAGACGGCCAATTCCATATAGGCCATGTAAAGCTGCACCTGCCCGAAATAGACCGGCTTGGAAACTTGCAGGCCGTGTTTGACAAGATCGTTCCATGATTTGGCGTTCAGCGCCTTGTGCTCCCATAAGGCTGGCCATGCGATCCCGACATCCGGCCCCGCGACGATCACGCCGTCGATATGTCCCGCCAGCTTGCCGTTTGCCGCGCTAAATCCGAATTGCGAGCCGTCCTTCTTGTTCGTGCGCAGATCGAAACCTGCCAATCGCAGCCAAGCGACCGACAAATCCTCGAACTTATGCCCCGCATCGAACACGCGCAGGATACGCCCATCGAAATCCTTCCCTTCGTCCATGGGTTTATGAAGGTATTCGTAAACAAGCCGCCTCGCGCAAGGCTCGCCCACGCGGCTACCGCCCAGATACGCGCGGGGCTTCTGCTTCTTGTTGCGCACGACCATCGCATCGTCGATCCGCGCATTGATCTTGTCGGCAACCGTTGCCTCTTGTCCGTAAACCCATGCCGAGCCGTGATTGAAATCCATTGCCATCGTCGTTCCTTAAAAAGGGATTTCGTCGTTGCAGCCGTCTTTGGCCGCGACTTGCCGCCGCATCGATTCCTGAAAGCCGTCGACGCAGGCTTCGATGACCTGATCGATCTCCTGTGCGCTGCGGTTCTGGAAGGCGGGCATCAGCCCCAGTTCCTTCAGCGCTTCGGCGAAGAAGCGTCGGGCCTCTTTGATCGCCTGCGTTTCCATATCTGTCTTGTCGATCATTCCGTTGTTCCTGCTTGCATGGACGAACCCCGCGTCCTGACATTGTTTCGAACACAAGCGGTATTGCGCTTCCGGCTTTTGCGGATGGAGGTAACCGAACCCCCGCTGCTCGCGCCCGCACACCGCGCAAAGAGCTAACCGCCCAGAAGCCAACTCAAATCTTGAGAAGCGTCTGGCTCTTCCTTCAGCCTTTCCGAGCCCAGCACCACAAAGCGGGAGATCGCGCCCGTCGCCATCGCCTCGAGATCCGCCATGGTGAGGGACGCGATGGGTCTGTGCAGACCGCCGCGTCCCTCGAGCCAATCCCCCATGGCCTTGGCCGCTTCCTGTGTGACGTACTTTTGCCATTCGTCGGAATTCATGCCGTTACCCGTTGAGCCAAGCGGGGCCTTGCGTCGCGGCTGGTGCCGCAGCAGGCGCGGCCTGTTGCTGCGGTTGACTCCATGCGGGGGCTGCTGGAGCAGTCGGCGCGGACGTCGGTTTCCGGCGCATTGTGCTGGGCGCTGCCGGAACGTCCTGACCGTCCATAACCTTTTTCCATTCCGGCTCTGTTGGCAGGATCACGCGATCCAGCTTGTTGCTGTCGCTGTAACGTGGGTCGCTCGACGGCTCGATCCTGATCTTGGCAACAAACGTGATGCCGTTCAGGTCGGCGAACCCACGCAGAACGCGTTTGGCCTTCGTCGCCTCGCTCATATCCTCGGGATTAAGACCAAGCGCGCTGTCGATCATGGCGCGAATCGTGCTCTTGGTGATCTTCCAGCCGATGGACACGCCTTTCTCGTCCACCTTGCCGCCGGAGACCGTCAGCATCTGCCAAAACTTGCGCCGCGCATGCGGGCCTTCGGCGACCGTGAATTCGCAATCCAGCATCAGCACGTCGCTGCCGGGACTGTTCGAAGCCTTCAAAAGCTCCTTGTCGATTTCGCTTTCGCCGTTCGTGCCGCCCTTGCGAATGGTCAGGCAGACTTTGGAGAAGGTGCCGTCGGGGATGATCTCGCCGCTCTTTTGCGGTTCTGCGTCGTTCATGTCGAAACTCATGGTCTTATCCTTTCTTTTGGAGGTTGATTTTGGAGAGAAGCGCGCCCAGATCGGGGCTTTCGGTAATCTCAAGGCGACCGCTGCGATCCTTGGCAGGCAACGCCCACGGATTGCCGGAGCGGCAGACAAAACGCCGTTCGGCGCCAGATGTTGGATTGTGCCGCCAGCCGCTTTCATCACGGTCAAACAGCGAGAGCGTCATCACCTGATCGACAATGCCGGGAAGCTCGCGTCCGATCTTGCCGCCGTCCATCTGCGGCTGCCATGTCGTGCGGTTCATGTCGTCGGTGAGGGATTCCAGAATGCCGACAAAGATCACCGTCTTGCCCGGCGCGTGTTGCAGGTGTTTAAGAAGGCCGATCACCTCACGAGCCAACAGGCCGTAAGCGCCGCGTGTGTCGGGCTTGCCCGTTTTTTCCGAAAAGGCCTCGGGACGCGTCTTCGCCCACGCCATGGCTTGGCGCGTCAGGTCAGTGATGCTGTCGACAAAGACAAACCGTTTTCCGGACAACAGCGTCAGAAGATCGGGATATGTCGCGGCGACATGATCGTAATGCCCTTGCGAGAAGAAGCCGCTTGCGTCCGCCGCCGGATTGACGCCGCCGATCAGACAGGCGATGTCGAGCGCATCGGGAAAGGTGCGAACCGGAATGCTGTCGCCCGTCCAGCCCTGCAGGGACTTCATGCCTGCTTCAAGATCGATGACGACCGTTTCCTTAGGTGGTAGCGTTCTGGCCAAGGACGTTTTGCCGACCCCGCTGGGGCCGAAGATGGCGACGGTGGTTTTCTGGTTGGCTTCGGAAAGGCGTTCGTCCGCCGTGACAATGCGCAAGGCCATCACACATCCTCCTCTGGCAAAGCTTCAATCTTGAAGGTGGGCTTGCCGTGCTCGACGGTGCGGGCGGGCTCGAACAGTTTTCGGATCGCCTCGGGCCAAGCGCCGTAGGCTGTTTCCGAAACCTTGTATTCGGTCGTCACATATTGCTCTGGATCCTCGCGCCATTGCTCGACGATGGTTCGGATAGCGCCCGCGAGTTTTGTGCGATCCCATTTAACGCGCTTGGGCAAATCCATCACGACGACGAACCTCCCGTCCGTAACGCGCACCGTGCCCGTGTCCTTGCCGCTGGCCCTGCGAAGCTCCGAGGACTTTTGCCCGTATTTGAGATCGAGCCCGCTACGCAGCTTGTTTTCGATGGCTGCCAGATGAGCCTTCGCGCCGTTCAGGTCTTCCAGCAGAAGAGCCATTTCCTCGACCGAAAACGTCGCGATCTTCCCAGGCGGCATGTCGCGCAACTGATTTATCGTGATCCTGTTCGGGATGTTCATGACGCTCTCCTTCTGCTGGTGACTTGCGGGGATTGTTGGGGTGCTGGTTGAGGCACGGCGCGTTCCTGCCGGAAGTCCGGCATCATTTGCGGTGCAGCACCTGAAGTGCTGTTGCGGAGCTTTTCGGCCTCGAAAGCCTCGATATCTTCAAGGCGATACACGACCCTTCCGCCCAACTTCAAAAAACGTGGCCCTTCGCCAGACCAACGCCACCGCTCTAGCGTGCTGGTCGAAATCCCCCAGCGCTGCGCAAGCTGCTCTTGTCCAAAATGCTGAATGGTCATTCTCCATCCCTCCGGTTCGTTCAAAACGTGTCCGGAGATTGGAGAATTTCAGAGAAGGAAATCTGGAGGGTGCAGTTGCTGCCCGAGGGAAGCCCAAAGGAAGGAGAAAGGAAGGAGCCTTATGTTTCAGTTATTAACCGTCACTATGCACAACATCGCATGTTCTTGATTTGTTCGCCTTCATACGATAAGCTTACGCAGCTTCCGGTTGAGGAACCCTGCTGCAAACAAGGAAAGAAAGGCGTGGAAAATCATGATCCAAGGAACCAGTGCCGTCGCGATTGAGGAAGATATTGAAGAAGAACCGTCATCTACATCGCACCATCGCATTCTTGCTCTTTCCGTCACTGGCGGCTTTCTTGATGGTCTGCGCCTTGATTTTGAAGACGGGTTAAATTGTATTATCGGCGGGCGCGGAACGGGAAAAACAACCGTTCTGGAGTTTATTCGTTTTCTTTTGAGTTCGGACGATCCGCAGGAGCGAAGCAAGGCGAACAAGGAAGTCGTTGATGAAAATCTACGTTCAGGCAAAGTCGTTCTCGATATCGAAACGCAAGGTGGCGTTCCTTACCGCATCGAGCGTTCTATCGGCGAAGCAGCCGCATTGTTCAATGCCAGGGGTGAGCCGCAGGCAGCGTCTCTGAATCGTAGCCGCCTTTTCAAGGCCGATATATACGGCCAGAACAAGATCGAAGAAATCGCAAGGAACGCTCGTTTTCAGCTGCAGCTGATCGATCGCTTTGCGGAAACTGAGATTCGTCAGACCCAAGAAGAAATCGAACGCACCAAGCATGCCTTGTGTCAAAAAATTGATGAAAACGAGCGGAACGAAAATGCTTTGCGCGAATGCGAACACGCTGTTGCTGAGCTTGAAGGCATCAATCTGAAATTGGAGGAATCAAAGCCAAGCGGAAGCCCAGAAGCTGACGCGCTTGCTCTTGCCGAAAAAGCAAAAAGTTTAAGATCGCGTGAAGGAGCGTCTATTCAGACCCTCCGCGATGTGGTCAAAAATGTTGAAGTCCAGGCAGGCCAATGGAAACAACATGTCGTCGGCAAGTGCCATAACGTGATCGATGAGTCTATGCTTCGTGGCGAGAACGGAGCCTTCTTGTCGGAAATTCAGAAGGAAATTAACGCTTTTCTCCAGGCTTTTGAGGCGTTGGAACGTCAAGCCTTGGCTTTAAGCCAAAAAACAGATAACGCGCTTTTAGAAATAGCTCAGCGGCTTGCGCAAGCGCACGCGCTGCAGGATCAGGCTTATCGCGACCTTGCAGCCCGCGTACAACAACAAAGCGCCCAAGTCAGAGAGCGGCAGGGACTTCAACGCCGCCAGAATGAACTTCTCGCGCAAGAAAAGGAACGGATACAACGTCTTGAAACGCGCAAAAATCTCGCTCAAGACATATCCGACTTTTCGTGTCGTCTTTCCGATTTACGGGATAAACGCTATGAAGCGCGGCGCACCGTAGCTGCCGATCTATCAACCAAACTCTCACCGACCATCCGCGTTTCCGTGACACAAGCGGAGGACAAGTCCCTTTACGAGGCCGAGTTGCGCGATATGCTGAAGGGATCCGGCGTCCGATACAACACCATCATCCCGCGCATTGTCACTTCGGTCTGTCCTGGCGATCTCGCGCGTTTCGTGCGCACAGGGGATGTTGACGCTTTGGAAAGGCAGGCTGAAACAGGCAAAGACCAAGCACAGAAAATTATTTCCCACATCCAGCAGCACGCCGACAACATCGCCAAACTCGAAACCATGGAAATTGACGATCTGCCGCGCATTGAACTCAAGGACGGGGCCGAATACAAAAACTCGGCTCA
This sequence comes from Alphaproteobacteria bacterium, assembly GCA_028690155.1. Taxonomy (GTDB): domain Bacteria; phylum Pseudomonadota; class Alphaproteobacteria; order UBA9219; family UBA9219; genus CAIXLI01. Next base: position 11,189 of record JAQVBU010000026.1, read on the forward strand.
GCTTTCTACAGGACAGCGGTGTACGGTTATTTTGCCGATTTTGCTGCTTCAAGATGCGAGGCCGCTTTTGATCGATCAGCCTGAAGACAATCTCGACAACGCCTTTGTGTACGATACCGTTGTGCGCAGCGTCCGCGAGGCCAAGGGAAGCCGTCAGCTGATTTTCGTGACGCACAATCCAAATATTCCTGTTCTGGGAGACGCCGAGCGCGTGTTTGTGCTATCTTCCGATGGCCAACAAGCAAAACTGGGGAACAGCGGCAACGTGGATGCCGTCAAAGACAAAATCGAATACCTTTTGGAAGGCGGGGCCGATGCCTTCCGCGAGCGCATGAAACGTTATGGACATTGAGTTCTTCGGATGAAAAACAAGACGCCGGAAAAGCTTTTTCAGGAACTCGGTGCAGAGAATTGGCAGCGTATACGCGATTCCCTGCATGAGCTCGGCGAACGCTTGGAATGCGGCGTCCTGTCACATGAGGATATCGATCGTTTAGCTGAGCGTCTGCGCGGCCTTGCGGTTCATAGAAAATGGGAGGTTCGCAAAGCTGTTGCCGAATGCTTGCTTCGTCTCAATCACGAGCTTTTTGCGACCATCGCATCAGGTCTTGTCCAAGACGACAATGCCTACGTTCGCGACGCGGCGCGACGGACAATCCAGCGCCGGAACGGCAACAAGCAGACATCGTTGCATCACAAAACAAACGGAGACGAGATCAAGGC
>JAQVBU010000041.1 GCA_028690155.1 Alphaproteobacteria bacterium
AAGCAGTTCAAGGGCTTGTATGGCCCTCGAACTGCTTCTGTGGATTGTTGCTATCAGCGGTCTTTCACTCAACGTGAAAATTCCGTTGTACGGTCTGTTGTACGGTCCTGATAGAAATGCCCCCTGTGTTTACGGTTTTTGGTCCTCTCCGGGGGCGTCGTCGAAGTGCAACAGGCGTTCGTGGTGTAGCTGCCGCAGGGCTTGTTCCAGAAGGTTTTCCGTCTTGCTCAGTTCATTCCGCAGCTCGACGATCCGTTCGGCGCGTGGTGCGGTCCAGAGTATCGACCCGGCGATCAGGACGGCCCCGGCCAGTATGGCGGCGGCGATCCGGTTCATGTGCTCACCCCTTGTCTGGAAAAATACACACAACTCGATATCGGTCTTTGGTCTACACAAGGCACTAATCTATAAAAATACACACAACTTGATAGGGCTCATTGTTCAACAAAAAACCCTCAACCCTCGTAAACACAGGGGGGCGTTCCTTCACTCTGCCGTGTCCGGTTTATCGTGCCATAGGTAGTCGTCGAAGTCGGCCCCGTAGGGCGCGGCCCGATTGAATACCGCGTCGAACTGCTCGTCGTCGATCTGCTCGATGAAAAATTCTGTCCACCAATAGAAAACCCGGTAAAAATCCCACTCGTCGCGGCCTCGGCTCGGTGCGCCATACGTCTTCCATCGGCGCAGCGTGCGGTCCGTGATCCCGAAGACGGTGCAGATTTCGGACGATTTCAGTACCAGTTCCAAGGACGTCACCCCCAGGCTAAATATGAACTAGGACATCGATTTTTTTAGACTTCACGCGGGGTATCGGTGCGGTTAGCTCGACCCCCGCGATTATCGGCCGGAAAGGACCCGTTACCCTTCGGCGTCGTCGGTGTCGGGTATTTCGATCCATGCGCCGGTGCCGTCGAACGTAAACGTTGCCCGTTTCACAACCTGCCCGAATTGCCGCTGCATGCTCGTCGGTAGACAGTACGTCGGATTGTCGGCCAGTCGCAGAACAATGTCCTCGTACCAGTCGCGTATCGGCCCCGGCGTTTCAACGTCCAGATTCAGCGATCCCCCATGACGCAGGTCCGCACGAAAACCCCAGTATTCCCGCTTCTTGTCGTCGGTCCAGTAGCCAAGTTCCTTATCAAGTTTCTCTGCCGGTGATCCCGCTTCAGGCGGCCCCCAACATAGACCGTCGTACCATTGATGAATAGCATCGTGATACCGCTCTTGAAAACGGTCGATTGCGGTGCTCAGGTCAGATACTGACATGTCGTTCGACGCAAGAGCGGCATACCACAGCGCGGCCAGTAGCCATTGCTCGACGTCGGCATTATGTTTTGAAACATAATCCCAGAACAGGCGGCATGATTCCATCTGCTCAGGACCGGCCTTGAAGGGCGGTGAACAGTCTTCAGGTTGCAGTCGAATCAACATATACGTCGCGTCGGTGGTGTCCTTGATGATCCCGTCCACAGCTTCAGGCGCGGGCGCGGTGACGTGCGACTGCTTCAGCCCCGGCGGGTATATCCCCTTCAGGCGTTGTATCTGCCGCAGGTGGTTTTCGGTCAGTAGTCCATTCCGCAGGTAGATCGTCAAGAACTCTGGAAGCGACAGAAGCCGCAGCTTATGCGCAACATACGATTGACTCTTGCCGATGATCCCGGCGATCTTCTGTTGTGTGAAGCCCTCGTCTTGCAGCCGCTTGAATGCGTCGGCCTCTTCCATCGGCGTCAAGTTCTCTCTCTGGGCATTCTCGATTATCGCCAGCTCATACGCGGTCCTGTCGTCGATGCCGGTGCGAACAATGGCCTCGATGCTCTTGCGGCCCAGAAGTCTACACGCCATGAAACGACGTTGCCCGGCAATGATTTCATACCCCTCGTCAATCGGTCGCACGACGATCGGTTGCTGTAGTCCGTTCGTCTCAATGGATTCACTCAGCTCGACGATCCCGGAAAAATGCTTGCGCGGTTGCTCTTTGTTCGGTCGTATCAGGTCCATGTCCAGCATGGTGATTTCAGTGCTCATTTCTCATTCCCCCCGGCCTAGGAAGATATAAGGGGGCGCGGCGGCCCCCCTGTGTCTACGGTGCTCTATCCGAATATGGCGTCGTGATCGGCGGGCGTGATCTTCCCGTCGGCCAGGGCGGCGGCCATGGTGCGCGGGACCGCCAGAAGGGCGTATGTCCCCGCGTCCCATGGCGACATCGGGACTGCGATAAAAAACGATCCGTCGCCCTTCTGGTAAAGCTCGACGTATTCAGGAAGAGCGAATACCAACGATGCACGGCTCATCAGGTCCAGAAGGTGTTCGTATTTCAGCGGCTCGACGGTCGAAAAATCGCAGTCGAACGAATTGCCCAGGCGTTCCTTTAATAGCTCGGTCAAGCTCTTAATCTCATTCATGGTCTTCGCCCTCGCTTTCAAGTTTTTGTATGGCCTTGCTCAGTGCGCGTCTGCCGGTCCCGTTGCCGCTCTGGGCAATCAATTCATCGAACAGGTTTTCGACCTCTTCCGGCGTGCGGTGCGTAGGCTCTTCCCGCAGGTCCTTGTCGGCCTGCTCAAGAAATGCCGCTAAACTC
>JAQVBU010000014.1 GCA_028690155.1 Alphaproteobacteria bacterium
CATCGACTACGCCTTTCGGCCTCGCCTTAGGAGCCGGCTCACCCTGCGTGGATTAACCTTGCGCAGGAACCCTTGGACTTACGGCGACAATGTTTCTCACATTGTTTATCGTTACTCATGTCAGCATCTTCACTTCCGATACCTCCACGTGCTCTTCCGAGTCACGCTTCACAGGCTTACGGAACGCTCCGCTACCGCGCATATTGCTATGCACCCATCGCTTCGGAGGATGACTTAATCCCCGTTACATTTTCGGCGCAGGACGGCTTAATTAGACCAGTGAGCTATTACGCTTTCTTTAAAGGATGGCTGCTTCTAAGCCAACCTCCTGGCTGTTTTGGCCTTCCCACATCCTTTCCAACTTAGTCACCACTTGGGGTCCTTAGCGGATGGTCTGGGCTCTTTCCCTCTCGTCCACGGACCTTAGCACCCATGGACTGCCTCCTGGACTATACTCTCGGGTATTCGGAGTTTGGTTAAGTTTGGTAAGGCTCGCGCCCCCCTAGCTCATCCAGTGCTCTACCCCCCGAGGTAAACATCCAAGGCTCTACCTAAATAGATTTCGCGGAGAACCAGCTATTTCCTGATTTGATTGGCCTTTCACCCCTAACCACAGCTCATCCCCGTCTTTTTCAACAGACGTGGGTTCGGTCCTCCAGCAGGTGTTACCCTGCCTTCAACCTGGCCATGGCTAGATCATCAGGTTTCGGGTCTAATCCGTGCAACTATGTCGCCCTATTCAGACTCGCTTTCGCTTCGCTTCCACCTAACGGCTTAAGCTTGCTGCACAGACTAACTCGCTGACTCATTATACAAAAGGTACGCTCTCACCCTTGCGGGCTCGAACTGCTTGTAAGCATTCGGTTTCAGGTACTCTTTCACTCCCTGCATTAGGGTTCTTTTCACCTTTCCCTCACGGTACTAGTTCACTATCGGTCACTGAGGAGTACTTAGGCTTGGAGGGTGGTCCCCCCACGTTCGAACAGGATTACACGTGTCCCGTCCTACTCAAGCGTACAACCAACCATCTACCAATACGGGGCTATCACCCTCTGTGGCTGTCCTTTCCAGAACATTCTTGTTTGATTGATTATACGACTGGCCTGGTCCGCGTTCGCTCGCCACTACTTGCGGAGTCTCGGTTGATTTCCTTTCCTCTGGGTACTTAGATGTTTCAGTTCCCCAGGTTTGCTTCACCTGCCTATGAATTCAGCAGGCAATACACCTTACGGTGTGGGTTTCCCCATTCGGACATTTCCGGATCAAAGTTTGCTCGCAACTCCCCGGAACTTATCGCAGCGTGCTACGTCCTTCATCGCCTCTCAGTGCCAAGGCATCCACCAAATGCTCTTGTCATGCTTGATCCTTATCAGAAGCCAGACTTTTTCTTGGACTCGATTTTCCTGCAGACAAGGGCAGGGATGGTCAAGTCAAATCTGCGCCGTTGCGGCTGACACCTTAACTCCATCCGAGAGAACGTCTTCGGGACGTAAAAAGATGGAACAACGACTTTCTTCCGACATGTCTTACCTTGTGGAATTCTCCTGTTTTGAACCTCGGTGATCCAAAACAAAACACAAGATAAGACGCTTTCGTTTTACCGATCAATCTTGCCCTATGAAAGTCAAGACTGACCGATGTCTTATCATCAAAAATTATTCACAATGTCCAAGAACATCCACGACACGAATGCCGCGGAAACTATTTTCCTCTCGAAGAAACAACGGATGAGTAGGGCCACTTCTGAAGTGGTGGAGCTGATCGGGATCGAACCGACGACCTATAGCTTGCAAAGCTATCGCTCTCCCAACTGAGCTACAGCCCCGCTCCAAAGAGTGGTGGTGGGCCTGGTAAGATTTGAACTTACGACCTCACGCTTATCAAGCGCGCGCTCTAACCAGCTGAGCTACAAGCCCGAACCTTCGCGAAAAAGCGCGCCCCCGATCTTTAAGAGAACGCTTCGGCTTCGCCTCCGCTTGGCCGCGCGCTCTAACCAGCTGAGCGTCAATCCCGCTTAATAGCCAATCGCAGCTATTGTTGTTTCCTGAGAAGGGATACGCCGACGGCGAACCGGTTGATGTCGTACGATGACGAACATCAGCGTGATATCGAATATCTAAGCTTGATCGTGAAGTTAAGAGAAACCGAAATTTCTCCTGGGTTCTTCAAACGATCAAATCCTTAGAAAGGAGGTGATCCAGCCGCAGGTTCCCCTACGGCTACCTTGTTACGACTTCGCCCCAGTCATTAACCTTACCGTGGTAGGCTGCGTCCTTGCGGTTCGCTCACCTGCTTCAGGTAAAACCAACTCCCATGGCGTGACGGGCGGTGTGTACAAGGCCCGGGAACGTATTCACCGCAGCGTGCTGATCTGCGATTACTAGCGATTCCAACTTCATGCACTCGAGTTGCAGAGTGCAATCTGAACTGAGATGGCTTTTGGGGATTAGCTCCGTCTTGCGACTTCGCAACCCACTGTCACCACCATTGTAGTACGTGTGTAGCCCAACCTGTAAGGGCCATGAGGACTTGACGTCATCCCCGCCTTCCTCCGGCTTGTCACCGGCGGTTTCTTCAGAGTGCCCAGCATAACCCGGTAGCAACTGAAGATGAGGGTTGCGCTCGTTGCGGGACTTAACCCAACATCTCACGACACGAGCTGACGACAGCCATGCAGCACCTGTGTGAAAGCCAGCCGAACTGAAGGATCTAATCTCTTAAATCCATACTTTCCATGTCAAAGGTTGGTAAGGTTCTTCGCGTTGCGTCGAATTAAACCACATACTCCACCGCTTGTGCGGGCCCCCGTCAATTCATTTGAGTTTCAACCTTGCGGCCGTACTCCCCAGGCGGCATGCTTAGTGCGTTAGCTGCGACACAAGAGGCTTAAGCCTCCAACGTCTAGCATGCATCGTTTACGGCGTGGACTACCAGGGTATCTAATCCTGTTTGCTCCCCACGCTTTCGCGCCTCAGCGTCAATGTCGGTCCAGTTGGCCGCCTTCGCCACGGATATTCTTCCCAATATCTACGAATTTCACCTCTACACTGGGAATTCCACCAACCTCTACCGAATTCAAGTCTGATAGTTTTGAATGCAATTCCAGGGTTGAGCCCTGGGCTTTCACATCCAACTTATCAAACCGCCTACGCGCCCTTTACGCCCAGTAATTCCGAACAACGCTAGCCCCCTTCGTATTACCGCGGCTGCTGGCACGAAGTTAGCCGGAGCTTATTCTGTAGGTACCGTCATCATCGTCCCTACCAAAAGAATTTTACAACCCGAAGGCCTTCATCATTCACGCGGCATGGCTGGATCAGGGTTTCCCCCATTGTCCAATATTCCCCACTGCTGCCTCCCGTAGGAGTCTGGGCCGTGTCTCAGTCCCAGTGAGGCTGATCATCCTCTCAGACCAGCTATAGATCGTAGCCTTGGTGGGCCATTACCTCACCAACTAGCTAATCTAACGCGGGCCCATCTATCGGCGATAAATCTTTCCCCCGAAGGGCTTATCCGGTATTAGCGTCAGTTTCCCGACGTTATTCCGAACCAAAAGGTAGGTTCCCACGCGTTACTCTCCCGTGCGCCACTCGTGTATTGCTACACGCGTTCGACTTGCATGTGTTAGGCCTGCCGCCAGCGTTCGTTCTGAGCCATGATCAAACTCTCAAGTTTAAATCTGGTTCATTCAGGGCAGGTATTTCACTGCCCAAACCACTTGGCATTGCTCTTGTTACATTTCCTTGACTTTAGGGTTCTCGTCACTTCACAGACCGAAGTCTGCTTTGTGCTTTTTTGTCTTTGACAGACAAATACATAGAACTTGTCAACAAGGATGCTCCAAACAGCAATCCGTAACCATTTTAACCGTTGCCGGTTAGAAAGGTGTTGGATACCACCGACCAGAAACTCATACCCGAAGATATAGCTTCCCATCGCGGCGCGCCGTCTGCGCATCCCTTCTCATCCATCTTTACAATTTCCAAGAACAAGATCGATTTTTCGATCCGAAGCTTGTTAAAATCGGCGAAACAAAAACCATGCGATAAAACAGCTTTCAGACTGTTATATCGCCTGATGTTGCGCTTGTGTCAACAAAACCTCTTTCGGAAGTCATATGAATGACCGCCGACGGAGGGGAACTTACTGATTCCATGCCCTCTGACGCAAGGGGAAAATTTAAAAATCGCTAACTATTTTTGCTTGACTTCCTTTTAAAATGAGAGAACCCGAACGGGTCTTCTCCCATCGCTTTTGGAAAAGCGATAAAAAACAATGTCTTATTGGGGGTTTGAGGGCGCTTTTGTTTTTCTTTTTTCTTGGGATTCGTGACGAAAAATTCGTTTAAAAGCTAAAAAAATCCTTTGTTGGTTTTTCGAGCAAGGAAACACACAAGAATGTGATCGTTAATCCAACACGAAAAGTAGACCTTTCAAATACGCGCTTTGCGTCAGATACGGATGCGTCGGATGGTCGGGCGCGGCAAAGCAGGTGTGCAGAATGCGGCTGGTTCTTTTGGCGTCGTTCAGACCGGCGGCCACGCTTTCGGTGAAGGTTTGCAGATCCATGTTGTGTGAACACGAGGCGATAAAAAGAAAGCCTTGCGCCCGAGTGACTGCCGCTGCTTTTTTCGCAAGCTTGCGATAACCGCGAGCGCCGCTGGCTATATCTTTGCGCGTTTTGACAAAGGGTGGAGGATCGGCAATCACCACGTCGAACTTTTCACGCGCGGCAATGCGTCGGTCAAGCTCTTCAAAAACATCGGCACGAACAAACGAACACGGTTTGTCGAGCTTGTTTGTTGTTGCCGCCTTTTTCGCAAGCTCTAATGCAAGCTCGGATGAATCGACGCCTACGACATTGCGTGCACCGGCCTTGGCGGCGGCAAGAGCAAAACCGCCCGCATGCGTGTAAAGGTCCAGAACGCTGTTGGCGTCTTTTGCATAGGTTGCGAGTAGGGCATGGTTGTCGCGTTGATCAAAATACCATCCTGTCTTTTGTCCACCGCGCACATCGGCGACATAGGTCAAACCGTTTTCTAAAACGGGGATTGTTTCGGGAGGTTCTTGGCCTTCAATGACAATCTCGGTCGGCAAGCCCTCAAGTTTTCGAGCAAAGGTATCGTTGCGCAAAATGATACTTTTGGGGTGAAGCAGAGAGGTCAAAACGGTTTTGAGAGCGGGCCACAAAAGATCCATACCGGCGGTGTTGCGTTGGATACAAAGAATGTCATCGAAGCGATCGATGATTAAACCGGGCAGACCGTCGGCTTCGGCGTGCACGAGACGATAGAAGGGAACATCAAGCAATCGTTCACGTAATGCCAACGCGTTTTGAAGACGCGTCTCGATCCACGCTTCGTCGATAGCGGCAACGATGTTTGGTGTAAAAATTCGCCCAGCGATCAACGTGTGCGGATTAAAACTTCCCATACCGAGAATTTTTCGATCATGCGTTTCGAACGATACAATGCCGCCTCGCGGCAGTTTTTTTGTCGCTTCGTCCATGACGATTTCGTTCGAGTAAATCCACGGATGGCCTCTTTGAATGCGCACGTGTTTTTGCGGTTGAAGGCGGACGGAAGGAACGGACATGAAAAAACTCCTGAAAAACCCAGAGGATAGGCTGTAACATAATGAACATTAACGAAATATTCTTTATCTTTTGGTAAGAAGAGAAAAAACGGAAAAATAAAACGCCGGGTCTGGATGTTGCGCGCCCGAAGCGGCGGAGAGATTTCTTAAGGACATTTTTTTATGCTCGAAGCTTGCCAGGATCTTCTTCGGAAAGCGAACGAAACCGCCGTCAAAAACGTTTTGTTGGGGAAGGGCGGTCCCTTTGGCGCAATCCTCGCGTTATGCGACGAGGGGTCGAACGCCTACGAGTGTATCGGTGAGCCGGGGGCCAACGCGGTTTTGGAAACGGGCGTGGCCACGACGCATGCCGAAGATCGCGTTCTTCAGCCTCATTACATCGAGGTGCTCAAGAATGTCTTGATCCGCTGGCTGGATGACGGCCTTGCGCCAAGACTCGTTCTCGTTTCATCCGGACAGAGCTGCCCGGCCTGCCACGCCAAAGCCGAGATCGTCGCGCGGCATCTTACTGAAGGACGGCTTTTCAAGGGACAAGAAGAGCTCTTCGGCAGTGTGCAAGAGATTCTAGGAAAGAACATGATCGTTCTTTACGGAACATCCTACCAAGAAACGGCGCGCGTGGCGGGGTTCAACGATTTGCCTTACGTTGCGGATCTCATGCGTTTTGCGGCGGAACCTGACGGTCCCAGCATGGTCGCTTATGAAACGCGCGATCTTTACGACATTCCCAAAGCCGTGACCGATATTTTCCGGGATGCGCCGCGAAAAGTTTCCATTCTCGTGAGGGGGGGCGAAGTTCTCGCCGTAGGGGAGGATCAACGCACGGATATCGATCTCTTTTCGACCTCCGAGGTGACGGCGATCCGCACCGCGTGTATCAAGCAGAAACAGGCGGGGCTGGAGGCTCCGTGGCTTTTGGGCGACCCCAACACCCGAAATCCCGATAAAGAGCGCAAGGCCATCCTTTATACGGGAAGCGACATAGGCCCTCTGATGCGGGCCGAGCTTCAGTGGTCGGCCGTGAACGGCCTTGTGCATGTGACGGGGCTGCCCTACGAGCTTCCCAAGACGTGCCTGCGGGAAATTCCCTCCATGACGAACGACGCGTTTCTTCGCGCCATGGCCAGAGGCTACAATCATGACAAAAGCCGCCTGAGCGTGCTTCAAAGCACGAGAACGTACAACAAGAATCCTTTCTTCGTGTGGACGTTAAAGCAAGAAAACATGCCCGCCGTCACATACAACGGCGCGGCTTGCGACGATGCGTTGCAAGGATACATGGAAAAAGCGGCGTTTGTGTTCAGGGGAGAAGCGCTGGACGAAAACTCCGCCAAAGCAGACCGACGGTCGGGTCCGACTACTTTCTATTTGGACCCTTCCCCAACTTAGCGATCGGCTGCGTAAACTGAAGCTCGATGTCCCACGGGAAGTAGATCCACGTGTCTTGGCTGACTTCGGTGACGAACGTATCGATCAGGGGTTTGCTCAACGGCTTGGCGTAAATCGTCGCGAAATGTGCATTAGGCAGGCGTTTGCGCAGCATGGCGATGGTTCGGCCCGTATCGACGAGGTCGTCGATGACCAACCAACCTTCGCCTTCGCCGACGGAGGGCGCGACGTCTTTGACAATCTGCAACTCGTCTTTTAGCGACGGGTTGCTGTCGTCGTCGCCATAGCCGATGACGGAAACCGTCTCGACGATGCGGATGTCAAGCTCGCGCGCGACAATCGCGGCCGGAACAAGCCCACCGCGCGTAACGGCGATGATGCCTTTCCAGTTTTCCATCTCATGAAGTTTCCAGGCCAAGGCTTTGGCGTTGCGATGAAGTTCTTCCCAGCTTACGGGAAAGTATTTTTGCGGAGATACAGGAGACATAACAAAAAAACCCCAGTTTAAGATTTCGGGGGACCATAAGCGAAAGGGCCGCGTCTGTCGAATCCGATTTTAGCTTAAAAAGCCTTGAATTTCAGGGATCCCCGCGACCCATTCGGGCAGCAATCGGCTGAAAGCCTTAACCAAACGTTCGGTCCATAACGTTTCGGGGGGAAGGTCTTGTTCCCGGATCGAGGTGACGAAGTGCTCCTTGGGGGAAAGGCGCGTGACATCCTGCCTCGCTTCGGCAAGAAGATTGGCCTTTTCAAGGAAGGCGGGGGGACGCAGGGCATTCCTTTCGACAATCGCCGCGGCCAGAACGCCCAGCTCGTCCGGCTTCAAGCGCAGCAGATGCGAGGGATGGTCGGCGGGAAGCGCCAACCGACGCGTCGCTTCGCGGTTGGCATGGTCGATTTCGGCCGACGTATCGAAAGAGCAGGGAACCGAATAGGTGACGCCCATATAGGTGACGTATTCCATACTGTTGGCAAAACTTCCTACGGCAAGCATATCGGCCATAGCCGAGGCGACGCGGGTCGATGTTGTGGATTGCGCGATCCATAAGGCCGCTTCGGCGTCGATCCGTGCGCGGTTTTGATAAAGGCCGTAAAGTTCGGCCAATGGCGAAGGCAGATCGGATTGGGCGGTCAGAAAATCGCGGCTTACGTAATTTTCCGTCCCGCGATGATTGCGGCGGAAATAGTCGATCTCGGCGGACGTGAGGGGCAGCGAAGCCCGGGCGTCGTGAAAATCCTCAATCGAATAGCCGCAGATATGCGTGACGGCATTCCAATCTTCGATGTTGGGTTCCTTGACGATTGATACGTCGCTTTTCCCGTGGCGCAGGGGAAAAGAAAAAAAGTCCAAGGAAAGATCCGCGCGTGTCAGACGGGCAAGCCAATCAAGAAGCAGAGGATTGCGTGACGATTCCGTGTCGCTTTTTGATCCGGCATCGTTGGCGGCGGACAGAGGATCACTCATGCGACGCCTCGCGAGCAGAGGGCTCTCTTGGCGAGTCGATCCCGGCGAATATTAAAATTTGGTTTCAACAAGCGTGCTCCAAGGAGGGGGTTTCTAACGACGTGATTCCGACAGAACAGAGCAAGAAACAAAGGCAAACAAAGCAAATGACAAGATTTCATAACGACAAGATTTAGCCGATGGCAGACTCGCCGTTAAGAAGAAATTTACGATGATGAATCAAAATTAAGTTTATCTTGTTCTATGTGCTGTCCGAGTCACACATTGTTTCGCAACGGCAATGGTTCGCACTTCTTCAATTCATGATGCGTGCGGCGAGTTTTTTTGAGTCTTTTCCGTGTGTTCCGACTCTGTCTTGTTGTGAAAGGAGACAAAGACTTTGCCGAGCTCGCTCGGTGAGCATAATTTTGCGTTCAGGAATCTTAGTCTTTAATGCAGGTCGTATAATAGAAGAATCCGAAGCGGGAATCGCCGTCGGCGCCGACGGTGTTCAAAAAAGCGTCGCTTCCAATCGAGGCGGTAGCAGAGCTATAACCGGATGGACAGGTAAAAGGGGCGGCTTCTCCGGGCCACCATGTGGCGTTGGCAGATGCGATCAATTTGCCGTTGCATGGAAACGTGCTGACTACTTTATTATCCTTGTCTTTGTTTATTGTCCCGTCGCTAAGAGAAAACCATGTAACAAGGCCACACAAAGTGCCCGCCGAAGCCTCGCTGCCGACCAATCTCCATGTGAGGACCTTTCCATCGCTGCTTCCGCAATAAAGAGGGGCGCCGGTTGTTCCATTGTACGCCTGCGCGCCCAAGGACGAGCAATTGTCTCCCTCAGCAGCTGGAGCGAGATGGAGCGTTCCGTTAACGTCCAGTGTGGCCTGAGGCACCGCATTGGGCGGAGCACTTCCGATGATAACGGGCCCGGTTGCCCCGCCGCAATCGGAGCCGCCGCCGCAGACGGTTATGGCCCGTTGGCCGCTCGCGCCGATCGGCAGATCCGCGCCTTGCACGCTGTCGATGGCGAGTTTGTCGGCGGCCCGAGCTTCGGAAAGAGGGGCGCTCGTAAGCGCAAGAAGAACCGCCAGAAACGTTCCGGCGGTAACAAGGCCCTTTATTGTAGCTGAATGACGTTTGCGATCCATGTCTTCACTCCCCCATTTCCTTAAGGGGAGGATGCCGAAGGGCCTGTGGCAAGTCAATAAAGATTAACGCTAGCTTTTTGCTCCAATGATGCGATTGGCAAACAAACCATGCCTCGTCCTGACGGGACGCTGAAGAGCTAGTCTTTGAGACATGTCGTATAGTAGAGCGCCCCTATTGTTGCATAGGTCGCACCAGTTCCAACTGGACGGCTGGCGGGGCTATAACCAGGTGGACAGCTCGCTATAGAAGGAGTGGCATCACCTACCCACCACCACCATGTGGCGTTAGCTGGGATGATGTCTTGTCCATTGCATGGAAGCGTGCTGAGGCATGTGCAGTAAGGGGAATGATTGAGTGCTTTAGTTGGGTCTGCTGACCAGAAGGCGAGGCCGCACAAAGTGCCACGGGTGGCGCCGCTGCTCGATTTCCATGTCAGGGCTTCTCCGTTGCTGCCGCCGCAATAAAGAGGGGCGCCGGTTGTTCCATTGTACGCCTGCGCGCCCAAGGACGAGCAACTGTGACCCTCAGCAGCCGGAGCGAGATGGAGCGTTCCGTTAACGTCCAGTGTGGCTTGAGGCACCGCGTTGGGCGGACTGGTTCCGATGATAACGGGCCCGGTTACGCCGCCGCAATCGGGGCCGCCGCCGCAAATGGTCATGGCCCGTTGGCCGCTCGCGCCGATCGGCAGATCCGCGCCTTGCACGCTGTCGATGGCGAGTTTGTCGGCGGCCCGAGCTTCGGAAAGAGGGGCGCTCGTAAGCGCAAGAAAAACCGCCAGAAACGTTCCGGCGGTAACAAGGCCCTTTATTGGGACTGAATGACGTTTGCGATCCATGTCTTCCTCCCACATTTTCTTAAGGGGAGGATGCCGAGGAGGATCGGTCAAGTCAATAAGGAAGATGCGCGCCGGATTTCGATTCAACAGGATTCGCAACGCGCCTTCTGAAACTTTTCCGCAAGTTTTTGTGCCTCGTTGGCGAAGAAAGAAAGATCGTCTCGATGGGTGTCGTTGTCGATGACGGCGTAGACGTCGGCAAGCCTTTTGTATCGGTCGAGCAGGGCTTCGATTATGGTTAGTCGTTCGTCCACATAAGAAAGGGGGGTGTGGCGGCCTTCTTTGCGTTGGCGGGCGAGGATTCTTTCCTTGGCGATCTTCGAGGGCGTTCGGACATAAACGAAAACGATGCTGTATCCGGCGCCTTTGGCAAAACGTAGAAGATCGACATGTTTCGGAAACGATGCCGAGTGATCGAAAAGGATGTCGGCTTTTTTGGCAATGAGCTCGCGCACGAGCCAATATCCGGCGGCGCGGGCGGGAAGCTCGTAACGGGCGAAAGCTTCTTCCTTGTTAGCCATGGTCCGGTAAGAGGGAATGGCTTCCATAATGGCGTCGAACGCGAGCAGCGTTATGGGGTCGAGCCTGCGGGCCAGTGCGCGCGCAAACGACGATTTCCCCGCGCCCGGTACGCCCGCCGTGTGAATCAACACGGGCGCGTCTTTGGCGGCGGCCTTGCGGCGCACCGCCTCGACGACCGAAAGAATTTCGGGGTCTATTTCGCGTTCGTTCGGCGTCTCGATCGGAAACGTCATTCGGCTTTTTACGACTCGATTCCCGGCACCGGGAAGCGCATGCACAAAGCGCGGGTTTCCTCACGTAGCTTGGTCAGCAAGGCCTCGTCATCGGGCGCGCGCAAAACCTGAAGCATGACGTTCGCCAGTTGCTTCATCTCCGGCTCCTTCATGCCGCGCGCTGTGGCCGCCGGCGTGCCGAAACGGATGCCGCTGGGCTTCATCGGCGGGTTGGGGTCGTCGGGGATCACGTTCTTGTTCAAGGTGATGCCCACACGATCCAAGGCCTTTTCGGCGATGTCTCCCGTGATGCCGAAGCCCGCCGCCACGTTGATGACAATCAAGTGATTTTCGGTGCCGCCTGTAATCAGCGGCGTGTCGCTTTCCAGAAGTCCGTGCGCGAAGGCTCGGGCGTTGGTAAGCACCTGTTTGGCATAGGCCTTGTGGGCGTTTGTCTGCACCAGCTTCAGCGTCACGGCCAACGCCGCAATCTGATGCATATGGGGCCCGCCTTGCATGCCCGGAAAGACGGATTTGTCGATCGCTTTGGCAAATTTTTCTTTGCATAAGATAATGCCGCCGCGCGGGCCCCGAAGCGATTTGTGCGTGGTTGATGTTACGACATCGAAGCCGTAGTCCAACGGGTTCTTCAACGCGCCGCCCGCGATCAGACCGCCCAGATGGCTGACGTCGGCCATAAGCAAGGCGCCCACTTCGTCGGCGATTTTGCGGAAACCGGCATAGTCGTATTCGCGCGGATAAGACGAATGGCCGCAGATGATGAGCTTTGGCTTGTTTTCCAAGGCTGCTTGGCGAACTTTGTTGAGGTCGATGAGGCCGCTTGGAATTTCAGTCTTGTAACGGACGAACTTAAAGATCTTGGACATGTTCGTCACAGGGTGGCCATGCGAGAGGTGACCGCCATGGGTCAGATCCATGCCCATGATCGTGTCGCCGGGATTCAAAAGGGCGAAGTAAACCGCTTCGTTCATCGGGCAGCCCGAAAGGGGCTGAACATTGGCATGCTCGGCGCGGAAGACGACTTTGGCGCGTTCGCGGGCCAGCGTTTCAATGGTGTCCGTATTTTCTTGTCCGCCGTAATAGCGACGTCCGGGATAGCCTTCGGAATATTTGTTGTTAAACACCGAGCCGAGTAGGGCGTACACTTCGGGGAAGCAGTAGTTTTCCGACGGGATCAGTTCAATCCCTTCGCTTTGGCGGCGCTCCTCGTTCATCAGGGCGTTGAAAATGTCGAGATCGGTTTTTTGAAGACGGTCAAGAGCGGCTTGGGAATAGGTGAAATTTGTCATGCCGGAAGGCTCCTTTGCTGGAAGAAAGAGCTAAAATGTCTCCTTACGCTACCATAGATTCTCACCCCCTTTAAGAGGGGATTTTTCGTATTTTCAGGCCGCGATGGGAGACCCGCGCCTAGGCCAAAAACGAGAATTGCGCTCTTAATCAAAAAGCTAGAGCGGGAACCTTGCTTTTTAAAAAGGGAGTCCCTAAAGTCCTCGCCCATGAAGGAAACAACACCCCCTCTTCCAGCCGATATTGCGGCGTTAAGTTTTGAGGACGCGTTGGCCGAGCTCGAGGCCCTCGTCAAAAAACTTGATGACGGCAAGGCCAAACTCGATGACGCGATCAAGGCCTATGAACGCGGGGCGTTGCTTAAGCGTCACTGCGCGGCCAAACTTCGCGAAGCTCAGGCCAAGATCGATTTGATTACGGTCGGCGACGATGGCTCCATTTCGACAAAACCTTTTCAATCGTAACCATCAACCCCCTTTGTTCCATGCCTTCAGTACCCACCGCTCTTGCTCTTGCTTTGTCCGAGACCGCCCATGCTGTTGAAGGCGTTTTGGATCGGCTCTTGCCCAAGTCCGAGTTCCCTGAAAACAAATTGTTCGAGGCGATGCGTTACGCGACGCTGAACGGCGGGAAAAGATTGAGACCCTTTTTGCTTATGAGCTCAGCGCGTATTTTTGGCGTCAGCGACGCGTGCGCGTTACGCGCGGCGGCGGCGGTTGAGTGTGTGCACTGTTATTCCTTGGTGCACGATGATCTTCCCGCCATGGACAATTCCGATCTTCGTCGCGGCATTCCCACGGCGCATAAGAAATTCGATGAAGCCACGGCTGTTTTAGCGGGCGACGCGCTTTTGACGGTGGCGTTTGAGATTCTGTCGGATCCGCGTACGCATGAGGATCCTCAAGTGCGGTGCCGTTTGGTGTCAGCCTTGGCAAAGGCGTCGGGAATGAACGGTATGGTCGGCGGCCAGATGTTGGATCTGATCGCCGAGACGACCCAACTTGACATCGGCGCCATCACGCGCCTGCAACGCATGAAGACGGGCGAGTTGATCGCCGTTTCGACCGAGGCGGGCGCTATTCTCGGCAAAGCGTCGGCCCAGCACACCAACGCGCTCCGTGCCTACGCGCACGATTTGGGCCTTGCCTTCCAGATTGTGGACGATCTTCTAGACGCCGAAGGCACGGAGGAAGAAACCGGCAAGCCGGTAGGCCGTGACGCCGAGGCGGGCAAGGCAACGTTTGTGACCATTCTGGGCGCCGAGCGCGCGCGCAGCCAAGCCGTTCTTCTTTCCGAGCAAGCCGTTAATCATTTGTCGGTATTCGAGGGGCGCGCCAAGCAGCTTGAAGACGTGGCGCGTTTTGTGGTCGATCGCAAAAAATGAGAGGGGGCCGTGATTCGTTCGCTTGCGCCGCATATCCTTGTTGTCGATGACGACACGCGTTTGCGCCGTTTGCTTGAACGGTATCTTAGCGAGCAGGGCTTTGTGGTCGCCACGGCGCGTAGTGCCAAGGATGCCCGGGCCAAGCTCGAAAGCCTTGCCTTTGATTTGATCGTTTTGGACGTCATGATGCCCGGTGAGACGGGGGTTGAATTGACGCGCGCGTTGAGGCACTCGGATCCCGATAAACAGGCCTTGCCGATTTTGCTTCTGACCGCCAAAGGCGAAACGGACGACCGGATCGAGGGGCTGGAGTCGGGGGCGGACGATTATCTGATGAAACCGTTCGAACCGCGCGAGCTTCTTTTGCGGATCAACGCAATTTTGCGCCGCGCGCCGAAACCTCAAGAAGCCGAGAAGAAAGAGGTTCGTTTTGGGGCATGGGTGTATAACCCGGATCGGGACGAATTGCGGTCCGAAACCGAAGTTCAGGTTTTAACCGGTATGGAAGCGGCCTTGATGCGCGCTTTGGCAAAAATGCCGGGGAAAACTCTGTCGCGCGAAGAATTGGTCGAGCAAAGCGCGGCCGGCCAAGCCATCAACGATCGCACCATCGACGTGCAGGTTACGCGTCTTCGCCGCAAGATCGAAGTAGACGCCAAAAATCCTCGCTATCTCGTCACGGTTCGCGGCGAGGGCTATTGCTTACGTCCCGATTAGGCACGGTGGCCGTGCAGCCATTTGTTTATCTTTCTGTCCGCAAACTGCCGTGACCATGCGGCCCTGTCGCCGGGAAGGATAGCGTCAGGTAACGAAGGCCATCCCTTCCTTGCTGTGGAAGAAGCCGTTGGCAAACGGGATGGTGCCGGTGACTTTTTTCAGTTTGGCCAGGGCTTCTTTGGGATCGAGTTTTCCGTCCAGCGCGTCGCGATAGATTTTTGCGACGTCGATCATGTCCACGTTTTGCGGCGACAGGCGGAAGTGGGAGACGCCCATTTTCTTCAACGCATCGAGCTCGTTCAGCAAAACGCCGTAGTCGTGGGACAGCGTTTGCGAGCCGCTGACAGTCAAAAGGGGCTTGCCGTCCAATGTGTCGGTGGCCAAGCCGTCGGGATCTTGGGAGCAAACGATTTGGCAGGAATCCTTTCTCAGCCCGTGGGCGCGGGCATGATAGCAGCGCATGGCGACCGAAAGAGGCTGGCGTCCGAAGACGAAGACTTCCGTCTCGGCCTTCTTCGTTTTGGCCAGCGTGGCAATGGCCGTGCCGGGAAGCTCGATCGGCATCACAATCCGCTTTGCGCCGCCGCGGATCACGAAGTCCCGCGCGCTTTCGTTAAAGACGTTGATAAAGGGGCCGATAACGTGAGGTTTGTTCTGAACCACGTGCAGGCAGGCGACATCGTTTGCCTCGACCGTAAAGCCTTCCTGAACGCGTCGTTCGATGCTTTCGCGCTGGCGTTCGGAGGTGACCATCGCCAACGTCGAGACGACAACGTCTTTGCCCCCCCGTTGAAGGCGTTCGACAATCTGAGGAAAGAGATCCTTCATCAATTTTTCGCGTTTTCCGCACACGACTTCGCCTACGTACACGCAATCAATCGCGGCTTCGTCGGCGATGCGGGCATAGAAATCGCGGCGCTTGTCTTCGTCCCAGTTGAAGAACAGCGGGCCCATGGTCAGCTTGGCGCGGGTCGTTTTTTTTGTCATCGCCAGCCCTTTCGATACGCGCCGAACGTCTCGCGGCCGCCTTCGGCCATGTCTTTCAGATCGTTTTCCTTCAGCGCGCCTTCGCCTTTGGCCAGCTTGTCGAGCGCTTTGCGGAACGTGCCCACGACCTCGGCGACATAGGCGCGGCTGCGCTGGCGCCCCTCGATTTTCAGGGCGGTTACGCCCGCGGCTTTCAAATCGGCCAAAATATCGATGGCGTTCAATCCGACGGGCTCTTCGAATAAATAAAGCGCCTTACCGTTGACAAGATAGCGCCCCTTGCACGGCGTGGGGTAGGCGGCCGGTTCGCCTTTTTTGAAGGTATTCAACGTGACGCAGCCAAGACATGACTTGGTGCATCCGCCTTCTTCCTTGTACGAGACGAACTGCGCTGGCGAGCACATGCCCTCGGTCGTCGGCGACATGCCCGTGATGTACGAGGATAAGAAGCATCGTCCCTCCGACATGGGGCCGACGCTGCCGAAAGCGAAGACTTCGGTCTCGATCTTCGTTTCTTTCACAAGAGCCGCGATTTCCTCGACCGACAACACGCGCGGCAGAACCACGCGTTTGACGTCGAAGTGTTCCTGAAAAAACTTGATCGACAGCGCGTTCGAGGCGGACGCCTGAACCGACAAATGCCGCCTCAGGGACGGATGCCGCTTGGTCGCGTAATCCAGCACGCCCAGATCGGCCAGAATGACGGCGTCGGCCTTGGCCTCGGCGGCGTTATCGACGGCTTCGTGCCACGGCGCCTCATTGCCCGCGCGCGGAAAGGTGTTGATGGCGACCAGAACCTTGCAGCCGTGATCGTGCGCATAGGCCACGCCTTCGATCAGTTCGTCTTGATCAAAGTTCAGACCCGGATAATTCCGCGCGTTGGTGCCATTTCGGAAGCCGCAATAAACGGTGTCGGCCCCAGCCTCGACGGCGGCGCGAAGAGCGGCGGGGGTGCCCGCCGGGCAGACAAGTTCGAGATACGATACGCTCATCGGGCAAAAGCCCTTTCTTTCTCGCGCTGATCGATCCGGTGGCGCAGGTGTTGCGCCACGGCGTCGATCAGTAAAACGGCCTCGCGGATCGGCCCAGCATAGGGTCCGAACATCGAGGCGGCATCGTTCAGGACGTTAATCTCTTCCCGATCCAGCGTGTTGCGTAAGGCGACAATCACGGCCGTGTTGCCGGTAATCTCTAAATCGCGCGAGAAAAACACCGTATCGCCGTCCGTACGGCCTTCCAGCATGTCCAGCAGCACCGACAGCTTGCCTTTGATCGCGGCGTCGGAAGCGGCCGGCGGCGCGTCCAGCACGGTTAGAGCGGCGTCGTTGCCGCCGAAAGTGAGAAGGAAACGATGCTGGGTATCGGTGGGTTCGACGACTACGACCGCCGGATCGAGGCGACGCAAGTTGGCGAAGAGTTTGGAATGCTTCTGCCTCATTCGGCGCAACAAGGCGTTGAGCGCATGTTGAAGCGCGGTGCCGGGAAGGGCATTCAACGTCGTGCGGGCGAAAGACGGCGACAGGGAAGGATTCGGCATCGTTTAAATCCAACAAAATCAATATCTCTTCGGGTACTCCACGAATCGCTCAAACGCAATCCGAAGGACGTAACATCCTTTAGGCGCTGTATTATCCGCCCGCGCCGCATAAAAGCGCGGCACGGTAGGTTACAAAAGCGGCCAGATAGGCAAGAATAAACATATACGAGAAGGAAAAAGCCATCCACGCCCACGATCCGGTCTCTTTTTTAATGGTTACAAGCGTCGAAAGGCATTGGGGCGCGAACACAAACCAAGCCAGAAGGGCAAGCGCGGTGGCCAAGCTCCAATGCTGCGTCAGAATGGAGCCAAGCGAGGCTTCCTTGCCTTCGTTTTCAAGCGAATACACCGTGCCGAATGCAGCGACCGTCACTTCGCGGGCGGCCATGCCGGGGATGAGCGCAATATTGATTTGCCAGTTAAAGCCGACAGGCTCAAAAATGGGTTCCATCGCTCTGCCGATGGCGGCGGCGGCGCTGTAATGAATGGCAGGCTCTTGGGCATCTTTCGGGGCCTGCGGAAACGACGACAGAGCCCACACAACCATCATGATTGCCGCAATGATCGTTCCGGCGCGTTGCAAAAAGACCGTGCCGCGTTGAACGATCCCCAAAAAGAGGCTTCGAAGATTGGGAATTTTATAGTCTGGAAGCTCCAGCAGAAACGGTTCGGACGGAGCGCTTCTCCAGAAAATCCGGCGCAGCCCAAACGATACGACAATAGCGCCCACGATGCCCAGCGCATAAAGGCCGAACATGACAAGACCTTGAAGTTGGAAACCGCCCCATACAGCGGTAGCGGGAACGAACGCGCCGATGATCAGCGTATAGACAGGAATGCGCGCTGAGCAGGCCATCAGCGGTGTGATCAGAACGGTGGTCAGCCGATCGCGCCGATTGTCGATGACTCGCGCGGCCATGATGGCCGGAATGGCGCAGGCAAAACCGGACAGAAGGGGAATGAACGCGCGACCGTGAAGGCCTGCGCAGCCCATGAGTTTGTCCATCAAAAAGGCGGCGCGAGCCATATAGCCCGAGTCTTCTAAAAGAAGAATAAAGAAAAACAGGATCAGGATTTGCGGCAGGAAAGCGACGACCGCGCCGACTCCGTTGATCAGCCCGTCCCGGACGAAGCTTTGGAAAAGCCCTTGGGGAAGAGCGAGGCTCGCTTGCGCGCCCAAGAAGTCGAAGGCCGCATGAATGGCGTTCATAGGCGGTTCGGACCAGGAAAAGACGGCCTGGAACATGACGAACAGGACGCCCAAAAGAAGGACCAAGCCCCAAAAGGGGTGCAGCAAAACGGAATCGATCTTGGCCGTAATCGTGTCGGGGTTGGGAGGGGGTGTGGTCGTTTGCGTGATAAGCCTGTCGGCTTCATATTGCAAAACGCTTAGAGCGCTTCGATCCGGGGCGGTCCATAGCGTCGATGTTGGGGGGCGGGGCGCAAGGACGGAAAGCTCTTTGTCCAACAACGTCAAAAGATCCTGTGTGCCGCCGCGCCGTACGGCGACGGTTGAGACAACAGGAATGCCCAATTCTTTCGAAAGCCGAGCCATGTCGATTTTAATTCCGCGGTGTTTAGCGATATCGAGCATGTTGAGAACAAGAACAAGCGGGATGTCGATGGAACGCAATTCAAGAACAAGTCTCAGCGCAAGCCGTAAATTTGTCGCATCGGCGACGCATAGGATCAAATCGGGTTTTGGTTCACCCGGAAGGTGTCCCAAGACAATATCGCGCGTGATTTTTTCGTCAGGGCTACGCGCGCGCAACGAATAGGTGCCGGGCAGATCCATGACGCGAACCGCGCGGCCTTGCGGTAAAAGAAGGGCCCCGTCTTTGTGCTCGACGGTGACGCCGGGATAGTTGGCGACTTTTTGCTTGCTGCCAGTCAGGGCGTTGAAGAGCGCGGTTTTGCCACAATTAGGGTTTCCAACGAGCGCAACACAAGGAGGAAGAAGAGGGGCTTTTTGCGAAGGCATCATGATAGGGAACACCCCAGCGGGTCGTCGCAGAAAGGCAAAACCAACACGGCCTTCGCTTCGCGGCGTCGCAGGGCGATTGTTGTCTCGTTGACTTTTACTGCGATCGGATCGCGGCAGAACAACCCTTCGTGCAGGATTTCGACAACCGATCCTTCGACGAAGCCCATCTCCATCAGGCGGTGTTCAATTTCGCTCGAGGCCAAGCTCGCGCCTGTGCATGCCGCCGCGTCCAAGGACTCCACGATCCCTCGAAAGCCCTTCTTGGCGGTACCGAGGGGGAGGGGAATACGACACGACGCTTTGTTGCACGGACTGTTATCGTTTGAAGCCATAATATATGCCTAACCCCTCAAAGATCAGGCTTTGGCGTTCATCATGGCGACGGCCGTATCCATCATGCGGTTCGAAAAGCCCCATTCGTTGTCGTACCAGCTCATGACGCGAACGAAGGTGCCGTCGATGACTTTGGTGCCTTCCATCGAAAAAATGGATGAGCGGGGATCATGATTGAAATCGATCGAGACCAGAGGTTCGTCATAAAAGCCGAGGATGCCGTTAAGCGGTCCGTTGGCGGCCGTTTTTATCGCTTCGTTGATTTCTTCGACGGTCGTGGCGCGCTTGGCGACGAATTTTAGATCGACCAGCGAAACGTTCGGCGTCGGCACGCGAATGGCCACGCCGTCCAGCTTGCCTTTCAGGGCGGGCAGAACCTTGCCCACGGCCTTAGCCGCGCCAGTCGATGTGGGGATCATGCTCAGCGCGGCCGCGCGGGCGCGATGCAGATCCTTGTGCATCGTATCGACCGTGCGTTGATCGCCGGTGTACGCATGAATCGTGGTCATAAAGCCGTGCTCGATTCCGACGAGGTTGTTCAGAACGAAGGCCACCGGCGCCAGACAGTTCGTGGTGCACGACGCGTTCGAAACGATCGCGTGATGGGCGCGAAGCTCGTTATGATTCACGCCATAGACGACCGTAATGTCTTCATCCGTGGCAGGGGCCGAGATCAGGACTTTGCGCGTTCCCGCGTCGAGGTGTTTAAGCGCGTCTTCACGTTTGGTAAAGCGGCCCGAGCATTCCATCACAACATCGACGCCCAGATTGCCCCAGCCGAGTTTGGTGGGATCGGTGTTTTGAAAACCCTTGATGCGTTGGCCGTTGACGACAAGATCGGAGCCTTCAACCGAAACGTTTCCGTCGAAGCGGCCGTGGACCGAGTCGTATTTCAAAAGATGCGCGTTGGTTTCGGGGGGCGCCAGATCGTTAATGGCGACAATTTCAATATCGTTGCGTTTGGATTCAAATGCGGCGCGCAGGATAAGACGGCCGATTCGACCGAACCCGTTGATCGAGACGCGAACAGCCATGGCAGATCCTCCTTTTTGAAATGACTAAAAGAGGTTCTAAAAGAGAGAACCCCTTCCTGCAACGCCTATTTTTTTAGCAAGGCGAGGCTTTTTTCGACGATGTGGACCGTCGTGATTCCGAAATGCTCGAAAAGCTTGTTGGCCGGAGCTGAAAGGCCAAAGCCGCTCATGCCGATAAAGTCGCCATGGTCGCCGATAAACCGGTCCCAGCTTTGACGAAGGCCCGCCTCGACGGCAAGGCGGGGCGCCGAGCCGAGAACGTGCGCGCGATAGTCGAGAGGCTGTTCGTCGAACAACGCGAAGCACGGCATGGACACGACGGCGGCGCTGATCCCCTTTTCGGCCAGCCGATCCCGCGCCTCGATGGCGAGAGAAACTTCCGAGCCGGAGGCCAGAAGGGTCAGGTCGCGGATCTCGTTTTCTCCGGCCACGATATACCCGCCGCGCGCCGAAAGATTTTGTCCTTCGTCGCCGCGCACGGTCGGAAGGCCTTGACGCGAGAGCGCCAGAAGGGTCGGGCGCGTGCGTTGCTGCAGGGCAAGTTCCCAGCACTCAAGAGTCTCGATGCCGTCGCAGGGCCGCATGACCAAAAGGTTTGGGATCGCACGCAACGCGCTTAAATGCTCAACCGGCTGATGGGTGGGGCCGTCTTCGCCGAGGCCGATGCTGTCGTGTGTCATGACGAACACGACCCGCTGTTTCATCAACGCGGCCAAGCGAATGGCCGGGCGGCAGTAGTCGGCGAATTGAAGGAACGTGCCGCCATAAGGAATGAAGCCGCCGTGAAGAGCCAAGCCGTTCATGGTCGCGGCCATGGCGTGTTCGCGAATGCCGTAACGGATATAGCGACCGCCGTACGATCCCGGCCCGACATCGGCAATTCCTTTGACTTGGGTGTTGTTCGACGGTGTCAGATCCGCGCTTCCGCCGACAAGCTCCGGAATAGCAGGGACAAGAGCGTCCAGCGCCAGACTGGACGACTTGCGCGTCGCGTCTTTCGGTTTTTCGGCGGCGATTTTCTTTTTGACGGGGGCGAGGACGTCGGCGCTGAGCTTGGCCACGTCGCCGGTCAGGGCGCGGTCGAAAGCGTCGCGTTGGGGGTGCGTCTCGTGGCGGTTTTGCCACCCGCGCATGGTCTCATGGCTTCGGGCGCCGATGGTGCGCCATGCCGATAAAATATCATCAGGAACGACAAAAGGCTCGTGGGGCCAGCCGAGTTTCTCGCGGGCGGCGGCGACTTCGCCGGCGCCCAGAGGCGAGCCATGGCAGCCGCTTGTGCCCTGTTTTTGAGGCGCGCCGAACCCGATAACGGTGCGGCAGGCAATAAGGGACGGTTTGTCCGTTTGCTCCAACGCGGCCTGTGTTGCGGCTTCGATGGCGGCAGGATCGTGTCCGTCGATGGACTGAACGTGCCATCCGTATGCGCGGAAACGGGCCGGAACGTCCTCGGAAAAGGACAGGGAGGTCGGCCCGTCGATCGACACTTTGTTATCGTCATAGAAAACGATCAGGCGGCCCAGTTTAAGATGACCGGCCAGTGATGCGGCTTCATGGCTTATGCCTTCCATCATGTCGCCGTCCGAAGCGATGACGAAGGTGCGATGATCGACAAGGTCGTTGCCGAAACGGGCGTTCAGCATGCGTTCGGCCAAAGCGAAGCCGGTTGCATGCGCGATGCCTTGGCCCAGAGGCCCGGTGGTCATTTCGACACCGAGTTCGGGATCGACTTCGGGATGGCCGGGGGTCAGGCTGCCGAGTTGGCGGAAATTTTTGATCTGATCGAGCGTGATCTTTTCGAATCCGCAAAGATAGGTCAAAGCATAAAGAAGCATGGAGGCATGACCGGCGGAGAGAATAAATCGGTCACGGTCGGGCCATGTGGGATTTTGGGGGTCAAAACGTAGAAATTTCGACCACAAGACGGTGGCGATATCGGCCAGTCCCATAGGCGCGCCCGGATGTCCTGAATTGGCTTTTTCGACGGCGTCCATAGCGAGCGCACGGATGGCATTGCTTAAGTCTTTATGCGAGGGAGAAGAAGACATCAGAATCATACCCAAAAAGGAAAAAGATTGCGCGGAAAATGCCCCATTTTCTTAGGCGATGCAACAAAGGAAACCGAGGATCGGGTAACCACCTGAAAGCCGACGTTGTTTTGAGCGATGGTGTTAATAAATTATTGTAAGGCAAAGGTTGCGTTTTAGTTTTTAGGCTTTTATATTTCGGGCCCTTCGGTCGGGGCATAGCGCAGCCTGGTAGCGCATCAGTCTGGGGGACTGGGGGTCGTGGGTTCGAATCCCGCTGCCCCGACCATTTAAATCAAAAACTTAAAGCTCATTTTCTTAACGCCTCACACCGAGTTGGGCAGTTTTCATAAAGGTGGTTGGGCACTTCCGTTATTTTTCATTTGGTCTTTCTGCATTCATCGTCGACAATAATCCGCTCTATCATGCAAATTTGAGCGGCTTCTAAAATGATTAGTTGGGCTTTCTTGACGCTGTTTACCATCCTTTCAGTTGTATACTCACCGTGGTTTCTGATTGGCTCTACGATCTTTGCCGTCTGGAAAATACACCAATGGTACATTCACAACGGAAGGCCATGGAGGAAAGTACATTTCACGATGATGCGCTGTTATGCAGCCGCAGCAGGAATGGAGAGTAACGCCGCTAAAAAAGAAGGTAGGGAATTTGATATCCATAATGCCCTCAAACTTCTACTAAAAATAGTTAACCCAACAACAAAGTTTGACCACGAAAGCATCATTCAAAAGGAATACGCACACAGCAAACATTTTTATGATCGTCCTCTTGTTGAAGCTCATTTGCTCAAGAAAAAGGGTGTAAAAAAAGACAAAATTCACGAATTTCTTGATATGATAGAAAGAGCAATAATAACAACTGATCGAGGTTATCTCGTGAGACTGGTTATTGCGTCGGTTATTGAAGAACAATTTTCTCCAGAAGATCGGGGAGAATACATGTTTGAAGTTCTTGTAACGCGCCGAGCATTCTAGTTTTCTTATACCCCTCCCTCCATCTTCCCCATTGCCGCCTTCGCCAAAACCTTCTGATTAGCCTGTCTTGCATAGTACGTCGCCATATCATCGGTACGGTGTCCGGTGATAGCTTTGATTTGTTCGGTCGTACATCCGACTTCGGCCAAACGAACGGCGGCAGTTTTTCTCAGCCCGTGAAAAACGAGATCGTCAGCACCAATTTGGACTAAAATTAACCGATCTTTTCCGGGAATAGTCCGGGCATCCAGCGAGAGGCTAATTCAGCCGGAAACGCAAGGTGCAATGGCGAGCGGGGGCCCTCGGAAGTCACCACGCCGCGCTTTAAAAGAGCGGTTATGACGCGGCTTGCCTGGCGTTCTCCTATGCCAAGAATTGTCTGGACGTTCCCCCGTGGAATCTCTCCTCGATACAGCAGTGCGTCGAAGATATTGTTTGATCTGACCGGGAGCGTTCCGAGGCGAATTTCCTCTTCCGCCCATATGTCAATACGGGTGCGCAGGCGATCGGGTTGAACCAGACTTTCCATGAAAGACACTTGGTCAATACAGGCCGTCAGGAAGAAACGCGAGAACTCGACCAAGGCTTCTTCGCTTAATGTGCCTCGTCCATCGAGATCATTCCGGCGAGACACGTCACAATTGTTCAGAAGCCTTTTATATTGATCCACATTGCGGGCCAGTCCTCTGGCAATAGACCAGACAGAACGCGTGTCGAGGGTCTTCAAAAGTACGGCGTGCGACATCAAGCGCGCCACCCGTCCGTTGCCGTCAAGGAAAGGATGGATCCACGTCAATCTGTGATGCATGGCCGCGGCGGCGATAACGGTTTCGGCCGTTCCAAGCTTTTCATAAACGTCGGAAAATCGGTTCAGAAAACGCGGAATAGCCCCAGGGCTTACGGGAATATGAAGCCCGACTTGAACGTCATTTTTCCTGAATTGTCCCGGGATAACGGGCAGTTTTTCTTTCGTATGACTGTTTTTGATCCACCGGAGCTCTTCCGGGACCTGTTCGTAGAAGCGGCGATGAATGTCGCAAATTGCCTCAACACTGGCCGGATGAGCGTCGAGACCGCCGTCATCGATCCATTTTTGAACGGAGATATGGGCGCTTGCTTCAAGCTGAAGATCCCTTTTCTTCTTGTCCCGGCTGTAGTCCTTTTTCAGAGCTCTTTCTATGTCGATGGGGTGCGTATCATGCCCTTCGATGAGATTGCTGTAATAACAGTTCATTGAACGAACGAGTTCGGCCAAAGACACAAGCATCTGGCTCGGAATGCTTCGGCAAAAGCCCGCCGATTTTTTTCCTAATTCAAGAGCGAGATCGTTCAACTCACTCCGGGCAGGATTGCTCTCGCTGACGAGCAGGGGCTCCATCAAGCCAAGAGATTCGCCCCGATCTACAGCGCCTGAAATGTCTTGTTTGATGTCTGGTTTCTTCTTCATAAGAACTATTATATAACAAATAGTTATTATTTAGTAAATACAGGTTTTTGTATAAAAATGTCTGGTGTTACGACGGGTTAGACCGTGAAAGCGTGGGCTCGCACGAAGGCCCTGATTGCCTCGAGATTGTTGCCCACCGGATGCTTGCAGACGTTGGGCCTTGTCGGCAGATCGCGCAGACCAAGAGGCAGTTGGGGCGTGATGCCCGTCCAGTCCCTCACAACATGGGGAAACTTGGCCGGACTTGCCGTTGCAAGGCTGACGATCTGTTCGTCTTTCCCAAGCGGTTCGCCTGTGTTGAATTTGCCTTCTTTGACGATACGCCACGCTGTGGCCATCCCGGTCGCGGTGTGGGGATCAATCAGGTAATTGTAGTTTTCGTAAGTTTTCTTAATCGTCTGGCCGGTCAGCGCCTCATCGGCGCGGCCTGAGGCAAAGCCGTTCCGAATGAACGCCCAAGCGCCCTTCTCGACGGTGAAGCTGCCGTTTTTCTTCAAGGCCTGCATGTGTTTTGTGAGCGTGTCCCTGTCCCCGCCCAAGGATTCGAACAACAAGCGTTCGAAATTGCTGCTGATTTGGATGTCCATGCTGGGGCTGGACGTCGGCGTGACGCGAGCCGTTGTCATGGCCCCCGTTTCGACGAAGCGGTGAAGAATGTCGTTGCTGTTCGTCGCGATCACGATCTTGTGAATGGGCAGTCCCATCGCGCGGGCGTAATGGCCCGCCAGAGCGTCGCCGAAGTTTCCCGTCGGGACGACGAAGGAAATGTTGTTTTCGAAAACGCCGCGCTGCAAGGCCGCATAAAAGTAGTACGGTATTTGCCCAACAATGCGCGCCAGATTGATCGAATTCGCTGCGCCGAGCCGGTATTCCTTGCTGAACGCCGGATCGTTGAAGCAGGTTTTGACCATGCTTTGGCAGTCGTCGAATGTGCTTTGCTCGACGGCCAGCGCATAGACATCTTCGGCCTGCACGGTCGTCATGAACGGCTCTTGTATGTTGGAGATTCGTCCGTCTGGGTAAAGGACGAAGACCGCGATGTGGTCGCAGTCCTTGAAGGCCCATATGGCGGCGGCGCCCGTATCGCCCGAGGTCGCGAGAAGGACGTTCATGAAATTATTGGACCGTTGAAGCGAATGATCGATGAGCCGCGCCACAGGCTGCAACGCGTAGTCTTTAAAGGCAAGCGTCGGTCCATGGTGCAGTTCCTGCACGGAAAGATTCTCGGTCAGGGTTTTAAGAGGAGCCCGCTCTTCGTCGGAAAAATTCCGGTAGCTTTCCTTGATGAGGTACTGAAGCTTTTTGTCGAAGATAAAGCCCTGATCGAGAAAAGGGCGCATGACCCGAAAGGCCACGTCTTCATAAGAAAGTCCGCGCATTGCGCGAATGTCGTTTTCGCTGAAATGAGGAAATTCTTTGGGCAGGAAAAGACCGCCTTTCGGATCGAGCGTTCCCGTAAGAACTTCTTCGAAATTTTTTCTGACGGTTTCGTCTCTTGTGCCTATGAATTCCATATTATGGTCGCTTTCTTATGCTTGAAAAAATGAAGGGGCTAAGCCGTGTCTAAAAAATTCAACCCCACTTATCAAAGGCCGTATGCGGTTACAAGACGAAAGCATAACCCGTTTTCATTGCCTTTTGAATAAAAACGCTTTTACAGGATTCATCGTTAACGCTCTTCCACCTTTCCGCGGCCATGACGCCGAGTCCTTTTGTATAATCGGGCTTTCATGATTTTCCTTGCGACGAAACAGGAAACGAGACTATGCACCCTTGATGCGTATTTTGTTGTTTGGTGCGGCGTTAAGCAAGACCGTCGCGCGGGGAGATTCTTATGGCTCTGATGGCGGCATTGTGCGATGGCCGGTGGCTTCATCCTCGGCGGCTTTTGGCTTATTCCAAAATTTTTCTGCTTGTTGCTTCCGTTCTGGGCGTCGCCTGGATCGCAGGGCTTCATCAGGTTTTCTTGCCGGGCGAGGGGGCTTTGGTCACCGATTTCGTCAATGTTTATGCGGCGGGGCAGGCGGCTCACGAAGGAAATCCTGCGGATGCCTACAATTGGGATTCTCAAAGAAAAAGGGAAGATGCTGTTCGCCTCGACGCCAGTCGAGAGAAGCCTATCACGAAAGATACGGGCGTTATCCCGTGGCTCTATCCTCCGGTGTTTTTGTCCGTCGGGTGGGCGGCTGCTTTTTTCCCCTACTTTCTTGCGTTGGGCCTTTATTCGCTGATCGGTCTTATCGGTTTCTTTTGGGCCATGAAGCCCCTTTTGCCGCCTTATAAGGAAGCATGGTGGGCTTTGGCGGCTTTTCCCGGTGTTTTCATCAATCTTTTTTCCGGGCAGAACGGGTTTATTACAACGGCGCTTCTTGCGGCGGGGTTGGCTTTGCTTGAACGTTCGCCCGTGGCCGCGGGCTTGGCTTTGGGCGCGTTGTGCTACAAGCCGCACTTCTTTTTGCTTATTCCCTTGGTGCTTTTGGTTGGCCGCTACGGCAAGGCATTGGCCGCGACGATTGTCAGTGCGGCCTTGTATTGCGGCTTGGTGTGGTTTGCCTTCGGCTCCGATGCGTGGCTCGCTTTTTTTCACGGGGTGTCGACAACGCGTTCGGCCGTTTTAGAGCTGGGGACCGACCGTTGGCTCGGCATTCAGCACAGCGTGTTTTCGATGGTGCGGGTTCTTGGGGGAGGCTTGTCGTGGGCCTATGCCTCGCAGATGCTGGTCAGCGCGGCCGCCATGCTCGTTGTTGTGCATCTATGGTGGAATCGACGGTCTTCCTTTGAGGTGCGCGGCGCGGCATTGGCCGGCGCTGTTTTGCTGATAAGTCCGTATTTTTTTGCTCCCGATCAGGTTCTTTTGGCCATTCCTTTGGCCTTGTTGGCGCGGGCGGGTTTGCGTGAAGGGTTCCTTCCTTTCGAAAAAACGTATCTTTTTGCGCTGGCCCTTCTTCCCCTGTTGGTTCAAAGCACCTTTGCGCACGGCGCGTTGCCCGTGGCGCCGCTGATGCTCGGCGTTCTTTTGCTTTTCTGCTGGGTGCGGGGAAAGAAGGAATGGCGCGCCCGGAGGAATTCGAATCCCCAGCCTTCTGATTCGTAGTCAGATGCTCTATCCAGTTGAGCTACGGGCGCAGACCGCGAGCCTTTGGCTCGTGTGGCGAAGGTGCGCAAACTAACCAAAAAACTGAGAGAATGCAAAAACTTTATGTGAAAAATATTGCCTCTGGCTTTTAACCCCTTTTTCCGTCAAAACAAGAAGATTGTGACGACTAAGGAGCGCCGGGGCTATGTCCGAGAACGAACTGGAATTATCCGTTGTTATCCCCCTTTTTAATGAGGCGGGAAACGTTTTGCCTCTCGTTGATGAGATCGCGGCGACCTTGGAAGCATACACCCCCGTTGGCCAAGCGTACGAAATTCTGTGTGTCGATGACGGAAGCGACGATGCAACCGCCAAGGAGGTCACACAGTCCCAACAAAAGAATGCGCATGTTCGCCTTATTAAACATGCCGTGCGCATGGGGATGAGTTCGGCTATTCGCAACGGCGTTCGACGGGCAAGGGCGCGGTGGATTTTAACCATAGACGGCGATCGCCAGAATGATCCTGCCGATGCGCCTAAGCTTTTGGATCTTGCGTGGATGAACGGGAAAGACCGCAAGGTGTTGGTCGCAGGCGTTCGTGTAAACAGGCAGGATACATGGGGGAAGCGTCTAGCCTCCAAAATTGCCAATAAAATTCGCCGCGCTTTTTTGAAAGATAATTGCCCCGACACAGGGTGCAGTTTAAAAGTTTTCCCGCGTGATTCTTATCTGGAATTACCATTTTTCAATGGGTTGCACCGTTTTATGCCGGCGTTGCTTAAGCTTTATGGCCACGCCTGCATCTTTTCGTCTGTGAACGACAGACCGCGTATGTGCGGGGTGTCTAAGTCGGACTTTATCGGTCGTATGATACGCAGTACGTTGGATTTGTTGGGCGTTATCTGGCTGGTCCGCCACACGCCGGGCGTTGATCGAGGCGAGGAGGTTCCGGCGCAAAAAGCGTAAATCGGCTATCAAGACGCTTTTCCTTGACTTTCGGGCGCGATTCCTCCATTAACCCCCCTTCGCGGCTCCTCCTTGATAGGGCGGATATTTCGCCGGGGAGTCGTGTTCATAAATTGTAGGGACTAAGATCATGTTCGCAGTCGTAAAAACGGGCGGCAAGCAGTATAAGGTTGCTGAAGGAGACGTCGTCCAAGTTGAGAAGCTTCCGGGCGAGGCGCAGGCCAAGGTCGATTTGGCCGAGGTGCTTATGCTTTGTGACAACGGCAAGACGACCGTTGGGGCGCCGTTCGTGAAAGGCGCTTTGGTATCGGCCGAGATTGTGGCGCAAAAGCGTGGCGGAAAGCTGATCGTTTTTAAAAAGAAGCGTCGTCAGAACTATCGCCGTCGTAATAATCACCGGCAGGAATTTACGGTTTTGAAAATCACGGGCATCAAGGCCTAAGGGTTAAGGAGAAGACAAATGGCTCATAAGAAAGCAGGCGGATCGTCCCGCAACGGACGCGACAGCGAAGGCCGCCGTTTGGGTGTCAAGCTCTATGGCGGGCAGGAAGCGATTGGCGGCAATATTATTGTTCGCCAGCGCGGCACCAAGATTCATCCGGGCGACAACGTTGCGATGGGTAAAGATCACACACTTTTTGCCAAGGTGGCAGGCGTCGTGAAGTTTCTTGAGAAGCGCGGCCGCAAGTATGTTTCGGTCGTGACGGAGAGAGCGTAACTTTTGCCGTTTTCGGACGGGACGTTTAAAATGCACACAGGCGTTTGTCAGTGTGCATTTTTGTTTGGATAAAAACGATGAAATTTCTCGATCAGGCGAAAATTTATGTAAAAAGCGGGGCAGGCGGTCGCGGCTGCGTCAGTTTTCGCCGTGAAAAATATGTGGAATTCGGCGGCCCCGATGGCGGCAACGGGGGCAAAGGCGGCGACGTCATTTTTGAAGCGGCCGGAAATCTGAATACTTTGATCGACTATCGTTATGCGCAGCACCATGCGGCCAAGAACGGCCGCGGCGGCGCGGGCAAGGATCGGTCGGGTCTGAATGGCGACGATCTTGTGCTGAAGGTTCCCGTGGGCACCCAGATCCTAGCCGAGGATAAAGAAACGGTTCTTTATGACTTGAACGAAGCTGGACAACGAGCCGTTTTTTTGAAGGGCGGTGACGGAGGCTTTGGGAACGCGCATTACAAGACATCGACCAATCAGGCGCCGCGGTATTCGACGCCGGGTTATCCGGGCGAGGAGCGCGCCGTTTGGTTGCGTCTTAAGCTGATTGCCGATGCGGGGCTTATCGGGCTTCCCAACGCCGGAAAATCGACATTTCTGGCGGCCTGTACGGCGGCGAAGCCCAAGATTGCGGATTACCCCTTTACGACGCTTTCGCCGAATTTGGGTGTGGTCTCGCTTGGCGACAAAGCCGATCCTTTGTCGTTCGTCATTGCCGATATTCCGGGTTTGATTGAAGGCGCTCACAGTGGCCAAGGCCTTGGCGACCGTTTTTTAGGCCATGTCGAACGTTGCCGTGTTCTGTTGCATTTGATCGACGCCACGGAAGACGATGTGGTCGGAAACTACAAAACCGTTCGGGGCGAGCTGAAAGCCTATGGCGGAGGTCTTGTGCGCAAACCCGAAATTATTGGTCTGAACAAGTGCGACGCTTTGGACGACTCCTCGATCAGAAAGAAAGTTGCTGAACTGAAAAAGGTAACGCGTAAACCGGTTTATATTTTGTCGGGTGTGGCGCATACGGGCGTGAGAGAGGTTTTGCTTAAGCTCTTTGAGAAGATCAAGGAAAGATCCTAATTTCTTGAAAAGAAAAGGTTTTCTCAAAAGAAAAACCTTTTAAAAAGCGGGTTGCTCTTGAGGCGGGTTATGTTTATCATGCCTTCGCTTTCGGTCACGTCGATACGCGATGGTCGTGCGATTTGAAAAAGAGAGATAATCCATGGGGTTATCTTTGTTCCCGGACGCCTCAAAGCCGTGTTAAAGCCTTTGTGTGCGGGCGTGATAACGAGAGCGGAAGGCTTCTAAGGAATAGAAGTCTTGGACAATTGTAACAACCAATTTGCCGATTCTGGCGCCAAAGGATTTCAATCCCATTCTTTCGGCGACGTATCGGCGGGAGAAAAAAATGACCAAACGTATGCTAGTGGATGCGACGCATCCGGAGGAAACGCGTGTAGCTATTGTCAGTGATCGTCGACTTGAAGATTTTGATTTTGAAAGCGCCAGCAAAAAACAATTAAAAGGAAATATTTACTTAGCCAAGGTTGTTCGTATCGAACCGTCTTTGCAGGCGGCTTTTGTTGAATATGGCGGCAATCGGCATGGGTTCCTTCCCTTTAGCGAAATTCACCCGGATTATTTTCGGATTCCTGTAGCGGATCGCCCTCACGATGAGGAGTCTGCGGAAGACGATGAGATCGAGACCTCTGAAGAGGGGGAAGACGGCATCGAAAGCGTTGCCGAGGAGATGGTCTCTTCTTCGTCCGAAGGCAGCACGGATACCGTTAAGGAAGAAGAACTCGATGCTTCTGAGGAAGAGCAAGCTCTGCCCGAGGAGCCTTCAGAGGTTGTTTCGGCAGAGAAAGCTGAATCGTTCGTTCCGACTGAGGCGGCTCACGATGTGTCGGCTTTAGGCACGGCGCCGGATGCCGAGTTAGGCCTGATTACCGATTTTGGCAACGCGGCGATCGAACCCGTTTTCACGCCGGCGCCTGTCGAAACGGTTGGCGGTAAAGGCGGTGAGGAAGAATTGGACGAACGTCCGCGTCGTCCGCGTATGCCGCGCTACAAAATTCAGGAAGTGATTAAGCGTCGCCAGATCATGCTGATTCAGGTGGTCAAGGAAGAGCGTGGCAACAAGGGCGCGGCGTTGACGACCTATCTGTCGTTGGCCGGGCGGTACTGTGTCTTGATGCCGAACACCGACCGTGGCGGTGGGGTCAGCCGTAAAATTACAAGCCATCAGGATCGGCGCCGGATGAAAGAGATCTTGGATCAGCTTGAAACCCCCGAAGGCATGGCGGTCATTTTGCGCACGGCGGGCATGGAGCGAGAGCCTGCCGAGATTCAGCGCGATTTGGAACATCTTTTGCGTTTGTGGAATACGATCCGCGAACAGACGCTTGTGTCGACGGCTCCGGCCTTGATCTACGAAGAGGCCAATTTGATCAAGCGTTCGATCCGCGACCTTTACGCGGCGGATGTCGAGGAAATTCTGGTGGCCGGACAGAAGGGATACGATCTGGCCCACGATTTCATGCATTCCATCATGCCGGAAGCTCAGGACAAGGTAAAGCTGTACACCGATCCGGTTCCGTTGTTCTTCCGCTATAATGTCGAAAAACAAATCGACCAATTATATAATCCCATCGTTCAATTGAAATCGGGCGGGTACATCGTCATCAATCCGACCGAAGCTTTGGTTTCGATCGATGTAAACTCGGGACGCGCCACGCGCGAACGGCATATCGAAGAAACGGCGCTTAAGACCAATCTCGAAGCGGCCGATGAGATCGCCCGCCAACTTCGCCTTCGTGATTTGGCCGGGCTTGTGGTGATCGATTTTATCGACATGGAAGACGGGCGCAACAACGCCGCCGTCGAACGTCGGATGAAGGAAGCCATGCGTTCGGATCGGGCCCGATTGCAGATCGGACGCCTGTCGTTGTTCGGTTTGATGGAGCTCTCGCGCCAGCGTTTGCATCCAAGCCTGACGGAAATGAATTTCGAGCGGTGTCCGCATTGCGCCGGCGTGGGCTTGGTGCGTACGGTGGACTCGGCGGCCATTTCGGTCCTCCGCCAGATTGAAGAAGACGCGCTTCGCCAGCCGGGCGGAACCATGGTGATTCAGGTGGCGTCGCGTGTGGCGCTTTACATTTTAAATCAGAAGCGCGCCGATCTTCGCGACATTGAAATCCGTTATAACCTTCAGGTTTATTTGCGCAGTGACGATTCCTTGGTGCCTCCGGAATGCACGATCGAACGGGCCAAGTCTTCGGCGGACGGCGATATGCCGGCCGTTGATACGGATCAGGTTCTGGCCGAAACGGCAGAAGAAATCGCTCAAGACGAATCCTTGAATCTTCCCTCGACGCGTCCGGCTTCTGAAAGCGGAAACGTACGCCGCAGCCGTCGCCGTTCGAATCGCGGACGGCGTCCACGGAATGCCCCTCAGGGGGAGCCGAACGGAAACCTTCAGGAAGGCGGAGACGCTTTGCCCGAGGATAATATAGGCAATATTGCCGAGACGGTCCCGCAAGAGGGTGTTGGAGAAGGTTCCGATTCGGGATCGTTAGAGGCACGGCGCTCAAGCAATCGTCGTCGTGGTCGTCGCGGAGGCCGTAATCGCCGTGGACGGTCGACGGGCCAGAGCTCTCCAGACTATGGGAGCCATGCTGGTGGCGAAGCTTTTGTCGCCGCGCCGTCGTCGGTACCGACCAGTATTCACGAGCTTGACACAACGCCGCGCGATCCCCGCGATGAGGCCACCCAAAAGGCCTCTTCGTCGGAACCGGCTGTTGTCAAACCGGCAGACTTTGCGCCGCCGCCGTCGCCTTATGAGGTGACGAACCCTGTGTCGGATTCGGACAAGCCCAAAGGCGGTTGGTGGCGCAAGATTACGGGGTAATAAGTTCTTGTTTGGAGTCTTTAACAGAACCAAGCCGTTCACTTTCTGACAAAGTGGACGGCTTTGGTTTTGGGCGGTAACGGCCCTTGTCAGACCGTTATCGGGAGAGGAGTTTTTAGGGTGGCTGGAACGCTGCTTTTATCGGTGCAGGAAGGTGTCGTCAGGTTCGGCGACAAGACATTGTTCGACGGGTTGATGTTTAACATCCGGGCGGGCGAGAAGGTGTGCCTGATCGGCAAAAACGGGGCCGGCAAGACCACCTTGATGAACATCGTCACCGGCGCGCGCGAGCTGGACGAGGGGACGCGTTGGATTCTTCAAGGGACGACGATCGGCTATCTTCAACAAGACGTGAC
Source organism: Alphaproteobacteria bacterium (assembly GCA_028690155.1). Taxonomy (GTDB): domain Bacteria; phylum Pseudomonadota; class Alphaproteobacteria; order UBA9219; family UBA9219; genus CAIXLI01. The sequence continues at coordinate 33,931 of JAQVBU010000014.1, forward strand.
GCCCAAGGAAGGGCAGACCGTGCGCGACTTTGTGTTCGAAGCGTTGAACAACCAGGACGGAAGCCACGATTACAAGATCGAATGCGTGGTCGAGCCGTTAAGCCTCGATCCGGCGGCGTTGATGACGTCGCTCTCGGGCGGGCAGTTGCGGCGTGCGGCTTTGGCGCGGGCCTTGGTGGAAGAGCCGGATATTTTGCTGCTGGACGAGCCGACGAACCACATGGATCTTGACGCGATCGAGTGGTTGGAGATTTATCTGAAAAATTATCGCGGCGCCATGGTGTGCGTCAGCCATGACAAGACGTTTTTGGGCAATGTGTCCGAGGAGGTCTTTTGGCTGGATCGGGGCCGTTTGCGCGTTTGTCCGCGCGGGTTTTCATTCTTCGACGAATGGGCGACGATGATCCTCGAACAAGAGGCGCGCGAGCTTCATAACCGCCAGAAGAACCTCGAGATGGAGCTGGAATGGGCCAGCCGCGGGGTGAAGGCTCGGCGCAAGCGCAACGTTCGGCGGTTGTCCGTCATTGCGGCGGAACGGGACGCTCTGAAACGCGACAAGAACGCTTTGAACCGCATGTTGGCCAAGATCGCCTTTACGCCCGGCGAGGCGGACGAGGCGTCGTCGCGCATTGCGGTGGATTTCCATAACGTGTCGTTAGGCTTTGCGGACGAGGGCGGCGAGAAGACGATTTTGTCGCATTTTAACGTGCGTATCCTGCGCGGCGACCGGATTGGGGTTATCGGAAAGAACGGTTCGGGCAAGACCAGCTTTTTGCGCGCGTTGGTGGGCGAGTTGAAACCCTCAACCGGCAAGATCAAGGTCGCCAAGGATCTGGAGTTTTCGTACTTCGATCAGAAACGCCGCGATCTTTTGACGCCCAAGGCGACGTTGCACAACATTCTGTGCCCTCACGGCGGCGACCACATCGACGTGATGGGCAAGATGCGGCACGTGTGCGGGTATCTGAAGGACTTTCTGTTCGATCCGCGCATGGTCCAGCATCCGGTCAGCGTTCTCTCGGGCGGGCAGAAAAACCGCCTGATGCTGGCTAAAATTATGGCTAACCCCGGAAGCCTTCTGATTTTGGACGAGCCGACGAATGACTTGGATATGGACACGCTGGACATATTGGAAGACATGCTGGCGGCGTACAAGGGAACCTTGATTGTCGTAAGCCATGATCGCGATTTTCTGGATCAGACGGTGACCAAGGTTCTGGCCTTCGAGGGCGACGGCAAGATTGACGCCGTGATCGGCGGGTACAAAGACTATCTCGCCAAGCGCAAAGGGGCGGATGCGCCGCGCAAGGTCGAAGCTGCGGAAAAACCGAAACCTCAGCCTTCTGCGCCGGCGGAGATAAAGGTAAAACAAGGTTTGACGTATATCGAGACGTACGAACTTGAAAATCTGCCGTCCAAGATCGACAATCTGGAAAAAGAAATCACGGATATCGAGGCGCAACTGGACGATCACGATCTCTACGCGCGCGATGCGGCGTTGTTCGACACTTTATCCCGTAGGCTTGGCTACGCGAGGGCCGAGCTGGCCGAGGCCGAAGATCGCTGGCTCGATCTTGCCGCGCGGCAGGATTAGGGAGCCTACGCCGCCTGAACGTCGCGTAGGGCGGCTTCGGCTTTCTCGCCATCGCGGATCGCGACGGCGGCGTCCAGATCGACCGAAACAAGTTGGGATACGCCTTTTTCGCTCATGGTGACGCCATACAGGCGGTCCATCTTGGCCATGGTGACGCGTTGGTGCGTAATCACGAGGAAGCGCGCTCCGGTTTCGCGGGAGATACGCGCCACCAGCTCGCAGAAGCGGCTGATGTTGCTTTCGTCCAGCGCCGCTTCAGCTTCGTCGAGCACGCAGATCGGCGAAGGATGCGTTTGGAACACGGCAAACAGTAATGCCAGCGCCGTCAAGGTTCGCTCGCCGCCCGACAGAAGGGACAGCGCTTGCATCTTTTTGCCCGGAGGGCTGGCAAAGATTTCAAGCCCGGCGTTCATCGGATCGTTCCCGTCGAGAAGTTCCAGATACGCGCGGCCGCCGTTGAATAGGCTTTTGAACAACGCCTGAAAGTGTTCGTTGACGGAGGTAAAGGCCGTTTGCAACCGGTCGCGCGCTTCGGCGTTCAGTTGCGCAATGCCTTGACGAAGCTTGGCGATGGCGGCGACCAGATCGTCTTTTTCTTTCTGAAGGGTGTCGATCTGATTCTGCATGGCTTCGGCTTCCGTTTCCGCGCGCAGGTTGACAGGCCCCATATTGTCCCGTTCGCGCACGTAACGCGCCAGCGTTTGTTCAAGATCCATCGCATCCGGAAGAGGTTCTCCTTCCTTGACTTCGGCCACGGTCGGCAAATCGTCGGGTCCGCAGGCCAATTTTTCCGTCATGCGTTCGCGCAGGATTTTGATGTGCTCCTCTGCCGCTTGGACGGCGCCTTCGGATCGGACGCGTTGTTCGCGCGCTTCGGTCAGGGCTTCTTCGTCTTTTTTCAGTTTCTGTTCGATGTCGCCGAGCGTGCCTTCGGTCGCGATCAGAACGTCGGCGGCTTGTTGGCGCCGGGCGTCGGCGTCGGAAAGCTTGGTCAGGATCTCGGCGCGAGAGGCGTCAAGCTCGGCGGGGCGCGCCCGAAGGTCCTGCAACCGGGCTTCGATGTCGCCGATCCGGGAGGAAAGCTGCCCAATCTGTTGGGCTGCGCTGCTGAGGCGCTCTTGCCAAGCCTTGATGTCGCTGTCCACGGCGGCGGCGCGCGAGACGTTCATATCGCGTTCGCGAACCAAGCGGTCGCGTTCGCTTTGACGAAGCGCCTGTTGATTGCGGATTTCGGCTCGCTGGGCACGCCTTTCATCAACGCTTTTTTGAAGACGCCCAAGCTCCGGAAGCATTTTCAGTTCGGCATCGACGTCAACGGCGCGCGTTTGTAATGACGTGATGTCGGCGTTCAATTGGTGCAGCGCGTCGTCCAGCGCTTCCAGTTTTGACGTAATGGCGGTCGATTCTTTTTCTTGGCGCGCATAAACCTGCCGCGCGTCGTTCAGCGCGGCAAAGGCGGCTTTCAAGGCGTCACGCGCCGTTCGATCTTCTTCTTGGCGTTGGGCCAGAAACGTTGTTGCTTCGTCAAGCGTTTCTTTTGCCTTCCGAGTCTCGGCTTCAGCTTCGACGATCATGTCTTCCAAGGCCGCGGCCCTGTTTTTTTGCTGAAGGCGCCGGGCGGTTTCCGTTTTGGCTTTTGGCGTCAGGGTAAAACCGTCCCAGCGCCAAGCCCATCCGTCCCGGCTGACGAGGGTTTGACCGGGGCGCAGCGTCTTGGCCGCAACGTCACCTGAGGCCGCGTCGCCAACGAGACCAATTTGAGAAAGACACCGCGCAAGTTCTTGGGGGGCTTGGACAAAAGAGGCTAAAGGTTCGACGCCTTCCGGAAGGGAATGGCCTTCGCTTAAAGGGTCCATCGCGCGCCAATAGGTGGCGGCTTCGGGGTTAAGGGCCGCTGTCAACGCTTCGCCCACGGCGATGGCCAAGGCGTTTTCCAACCCTGGGGTCACCGTAATCAGATCAAGAACGCGTTCGCTGTGGTTGTTATCGTCGTGCGTTTCAAGCAGGGAGAAAAGTGCATCGCGTTCGGCGCGAAGCTTGGTGGCATGGGCCTCCGTTTTTTGGGCCATATCGCGCGCTTGGACTTGCAGTTCCTGCGCCTCGCGATAGAAAGCCTCGGCGGCATGCGCCTGTTGCTGGCGTTTGGCGAGTTCGGTTTCCGTTGCGTCAACCATGGCCGAAGCGAGGGCGAGATCGGGCCGTGTCGCGGCTTCGGCGGCTAAGCCGACGCGCTGTGTGTCCATCAGGGATCGACGCTCGGCCAAATGTTCTTGCTGCGAAAGAAGGGAAGCCTTTTCTTTCTCTAAGGAATGTTGGCGCGCTTCGGCCGAGGCAAGATCCTGCATCAACTGGCTCAAAGCCGCATCCAAGGCTTCAACCTCTTTTGTCACGGCATCCAAGGCTTCGGACGCCACGGGTAGTTCGGCGTCGATTTCCGCTTGCGCCGTTGAAAGGCGACCCGCTTCGTCGCGAAGACGGACAAGGGCCGCTTCGCCGTCTTGGCTGCGCGCCTGTTCGCGTTCCCGGTCGCCTTGAGCTTGCTCAAGCCGTTTTTCCTGTTCTTCCGTTTCAGAAACAAGGCGCTTGGTTTCGGAGTCAAGTTGTTCGCGCACAAGGGTCAGCTTTTGGACCACCGCCGCCGCTGCCGCCTCAGCTTGGCGCAGGGCGGGCAATTGAGCCGCGACATCCGTGCGCTCGGCGCTTCCTTGGGTCACAACGGCGAGCAAAGCGGCGACATTTTTTTCCGCTTCTTGGGCGGCAAGCTTTGTTTTTTCGGATGTTTTTCCCGCTTCAATCCAGCGAAGATGCAAAAGTGCCGCCTCGGTACGGCGAATATGGTTTGCTAAATTCCGATAGCGCGAAGCTTGGCGTACCTGTGTTTTCAAGCTGCGAAGTTGCGTGTCGTAGCTTTGCAGCACGTCGTCGGCGCGGGTCAGATTTTGTTCGGCCCCCTTCAATTTTAGTTCAGCTTCGTGCCGCCGAGCCTGAAGCCCGGATGTGCCTGCCGCTTCCTCTAAAATCTGGCGGCGATCCTGAGGCTTGGCGCGGATCAAGGCGTCGATTTGGCCTTGACCGACAAGGTTTGTCGAGTGGGAGCCGGTGGATTGATCGGCAAACAGCAATTGAACATCGCGGCGGCGGACAAGTTTGCCGTTCACACGATAGGCCGATCCGTTGCCGCGTTCAATTTGCCGAGTGACGAGAAGGGTGTCGTCATCGTTGAATTCAGCTGATGCCGTGCGGTTCGTGTTGTCGAGTTCCAACGAGACCTCGGCCATGTTGCGGGCCGGACGCATGGCCGTGCCTCCAAAGATCACATCGTCCATTTCGCCGCCGCGTAAATTCTTGGGCGAATTTTCGCCCATGACCCAGCGGAGCGATTCAACGAGATTCGATTTTCCGCAGCCATTGGGGCCGACAATACCCGTCATTCCAGTCCCGATATGAAGGTCGGTCTGTTCAACAAAAGACTTAAAGCCCTGAAGGCGTAAACGGGTAAAATTCACGATAATCCTCTACTAAAATTACTTTTTCTTGGTGGTCAACAATCGGTCAAAAATGGCCGCAAAAGCTTCGACATCCTGCGCGCCGCTGATAATCTCGACCCCATCGTTGACAACGAACGTCGGCGTTGCCCGAACATCATATTGGGCCGTTGCGCGCGTGCGTTCCGCAATGATGGCATCCTGAATCTTTGTATCGTTGGCGCAAGCTTTGGCCTTATCCACCGCAAGGCCTCCGAGGGCGGCATACTGGTAGAGCTTGCGCTCGGCCGTCCGGTCGTTCAAGAGACCTTGAAGCAAGGAACTATAAAGCGTTTTAATGAAAGGAAAAAATTCATCTTTTGGCATGCACTCGGCCACGGCGGCTGCCTTTAGGCTGAAGCCGTCCAAAGGATAGTTATGCAGAACGAAGCGCACTTTGCCTGTTTTGACATAACGTTCTTCAAGCAGGGGAAGCGTTTTAAGAAAAAAATGGGCACAGTGTGAACAGGTTATCGACGCGAATTCATCGACTTGAATAGGAGCGGACGCTTCGCCTATCCCATGTTCAGGTAACACCATAGGTGCAGAAGGTGCCGCCAAAGCTGTCGGGCCGGTAAAAACCAAAAAAGCCAAAAAAAGCATCCTGATAGGAAAAGTCATCAAGACCCCCAACGATCGAATCGCAACCATGCATAATTATAGAGGATGGGAAAGCGTTAACTCAAGATTAACCGTTTTTTAGAGCCTTTTTCAAGGCAATGAAAGAATTCACGCAATGCGTGCACTAAACAATGTTTGAAGGCGTTTGTTGATTCGGGGCGATTTGCCGAGAGGAATCCCTTAAAAATAAAAGACGTTCCTTGTCGCGAAAAGAACGGGACTCTTAACTATACGGCAATGATTTTATGGCACATTCCACGACGATTGGCGGATGAGCTTGCGCCCACCTTGGCTTTTCTCGAAGTCAGGTGTTGTTGTTCGCCTACCGTTAGAGTTTTAGCCGCTTGAGGAGGGAGACCGTGAGCCAGTTATCAAACCTCAGAGTGCTTATTGCCGACGATCATTTTCTGATACGGCAATTTGTTCTTAACACACTCAAGGATTCCAAAATTGAGAATGTGGAAACGGCGGTTGATGGAAACGAAGCCATTGATTTTGTTCAGAAGGCGAAGCAGGGAGGCGTGCCCTACGATATTGTTTTCCTTGACTGGAACATGCCAACCATTTCCGGGCTGGAGGTTTTGAGTTATTTCCGCGCCAAGTCCGAGTACGCCGATACGGCCTTTGTCATGCTCACGGCCGAGTCCGAGCAACAGAATATTATGAAGGCGATCAAGGCCGGAGCGACGTCTTATATCGTCAAGCCCGTCTCTCCGGCCGATTTAGGCAAGAAGCTTTTTGAGATCAACGAATGGCTTAAGCGTAAGCGGCAAGCGTCCGATGGGCTTTTTGGTTAGGGGGGGTGATGCAGGAATACAAAAAGATTTCCCTTGATGAAGCCTTTTCAAAAGATATTGGTGTGGCAATTGTTCGCTCAATGCGCGAAACCTTTGGGGTCGAGGTTCTTATCGGCACAACGGAGTGCGGTGCGGGGATCGTTTCGCTTTCTGGAGACATTTCGGGGATCATTGGACTTGTTCAAGAGCATTTGGACGGCACGCTGATTTTGAGCATGGCCTATGAAACGCTTAAGGATCTTTTGCCTCGTGTTTTAGGAAAAGAGACGGTCGTGACGCAGGAGATGGCTATCGATGCGGTCGGTGAATTGACGAATATGCTTTTCGGCCAGGTTAAGAACGATCTCAATCAAAGGATGCATCAGATAAAATTGGGGATCCCTTGTGTCGTGACCGGCAAGGGGCATTTCGTCTGCCAGTTTCATCGCGGCCGATATATGATTGTTCCTTTTTATCTCGATGGCGCTTTGTTTCAGGTTTACGTGGCGTTGCACGACTCCCGCGATTAAGGGTTGGGCTTGCGCCCGGGGGATAGAACGAAAGACGTTATGGTGGCTAGCGCAGACGACACATTGCTTCCCTCAAAGGACGGATTGACGAACGCCGCTTCGCCTTCGGGAGAACGCGCCGTGCCCAGTGAGACCTCACAGCGTTTTGATACGCTGCATACCTCCCTTGTTGGAATGATGGCCATTGTTCTGATTCTTTTGGCGGCTGTGGCCCTGCCCATTTTCGGCTATGCGCCCGTCACGGACAAGGGAAGCTTTTTTATCATCACGGCGGCGACGTTCGGCGGCATCGGGTATCTGTGCTTTCTGAACTACGCCGTGTACAAGCTGGTGTGCGATCATGATCGACTGAACGAAGTTTTGATGGACAGCTTGGGGCAGGGGTTCTTGTCGTTCGGTCATGACGGTCTGTGCGACAGCGTGTATTCGAATGCGTGCTTGGATTTGTTGCAGACGTCTCCCGCAGGCAAGAACATCATGGATGTTCTTCGCATTCCCGAGGAGGGGCGCGAGGATTTCAAGGGATGGCTCGATATTCTTTTTATGCCCGACCACGCGTTGGGATTTTCGGATGTCATCAATTTTTTGCCGCAGTTTTTCCCCCATGAAAAGAAGCGCCGGATCACGCTTATGTACCGTCCGATTTATACAAAAGGGCGGATGCTGTCGCGGGTTGTGTTGATCGCGACGGATACGACAGAGGAATTTGAAGCCCAAGAGCTGGCCAAGAGGCGGCAGGATTATGCCGATATGATTTGCCGCATCTTCCGCGAGCGCAATCAGTTTTTGGCGACGATCACGCATGTGCGCTCTTTTCTTGAAAGGGCGGCTGAGCCTGTCTCGCGGGAGAATTCGGTCAGTTTATTGCGGTTGCTTCATACGCTCAAGGCGGCCGTCAAACATTTCCATTTGGCCGATTTGGCCAGTACGGTTCACAGCTTGGAAACCGAACTGCGAAGCGACTCTATAGAATCCGAAGAGGCTTTCAGGAACGCGTTGGAGGCGGGGCGTCAGCTGATCGACAAACAACTGAACGTCGTGCTTGATACGATCAGGGAGCTTATCGGCCAAGATTACGAAGGTCGGGGCAATACGCGTGAGATTGAGGAAAGCGCCCTTTATAATTTTGCCCTTGTTATGAGCGTTTCCGGGGTTAATCAGGATGTTGTCGATCATTATTTGCGCTTTATCGTTGCCGTCCCTATTCAGGACTGTTTCAGGCAGTTTGAGCGGGAGCTTTTGGATTTGGCCGAGATTACAGGCAAGCAAATCAAGCCGGTCCGGTTTTCAGGCTCCAATCCACCCGTTTTGTTTAGGGAATATCAGGGGCTAATTTTTTCATTGACCCATGTGTCCCGCAACATCATCGATCATGGGATCGAACCTTCGGTCACGCGCTTAGCGCGAGGAAAAGATCCGGCAGGGCAGATTTCGGTCGAGGCCAATATCGTTCGCGATAAGGCTGAAGGAAAAGATTGGCTTTACCTGATCATTTCGGATGATGGGAATGGGATCGACGTTGCGCAGGTAAGAGAAAGGTTGGCGCTTTTGGAGCCGGAAGAGCGGTGGAGCGAGAAAGACGACCAGACCGTGATGCAAAGCATTTTTTCTTTTGGGGTTTCAACGCGCGAGGAGGTGACGGAAACATCGGGGCGCGGCGTTGGGATGAACGTTGTGAAACGCGAGGTCGAAAACCTTAACGGGGAAATCCATGTATCGTCGGAGCTTTGTGTCGGCACACGCTTCGAAATCAAAGTTCCTTATGTTCTCTCGATTTAGGCCTTTGGCCCCCCTTTTTTTGGTTAATAGGCTTTGCTTTCTCCTTGTGTTATCAGGGAAAGCAACGCCATTGAATGAAGACAAGCTTCTGTGCTTGACTCTCCAGGCTTACTTCTTATATTAGCCCACCTTAGCCCCGGAGTTGGGGATGGGACTTTTGTCGTTGAACTCCGTTTTTGGCACGTGAAGACATGTCGGCCAAACGGTGTTTTTGTTGTTTTTTTGGAGAACAAAGTGGCTCGCATTGCAGGCGTCAACATTCCGGCAGCAAAACCGTTGCATATTGCGTTACGTTACATCTATGGCATTGGGCCGACCAATGCGCTGGAGGTTTGTGCGCACGTTGGTATCGATCCCACCAAGCGGGTCAATCAGCTGACGGAAGGAGAAATTCTTAAGATTCGCGAAGACATTGATAAGAACTACAAGGTCGAGGGTGATTTGCGCCGCGAAGTTTCGATCAATGTTAAGCGTTTGATGGACTTGGGTTGCTATCGCGGCCTTCGCCATCGCAAAGGGCTTCCCGTGCGCGGGCAGCGTACGCATACGAATGCGCGGACGCGTAAAGGGAAAGCCAAGCCGATTGCCGGCAAGAAGATCGCGACGAAGAAGTAAGAACGTAGGGGCCTGTGCCGCAGGCCCTTATTTGTCTTTTCTGAGTTCGGGCGACGCCTGAGGGCTTGGCTTTCAGGGGTTGGGAAGAAAGCAGAAAGACTTCTGTCTCGCGGGATGAAGTGCAAGCTCCGGATTTTTAGATTCGGGGAGTAACAAAGGGAAAAAATATGGCAGCAGGAAAGTCGTCGGATAGCCGGGCAAGCAAGGGTGGCGTGACTCGGCGGCGTCGTGAGCGCAAGAACATTGTCAATGGCATTGCGCACGTTAACGCAACCTTCAATAACACCATCATTACAATTGCCGATGCGCAGGGGAACACGATTGCGTGGTCCTCGTCGGGGCTTATGGGATTCAAGGGGTCGCGCAAATCGACGCCGTACGCCGCGCAGATGGCCGCCGAAGACGCGGGGCGCAAAGCGCAGGAACACGGCGTTCGTACGCTGGAAGTCGAAGTTAAGGGGCCTGGGTCGGGTCGCGAATCAGCGTTGCGTGCATTGCAGACTGTGGGGTTCTCCGTAACCTCCATTCGCGATGTGACGCCCATTCCTCACAATGGATGCCGTCCACGCAAGCGTCGTCGCGTGTAAGGGGCGAAGGCATACTTAGATTGAAATAAACCGAAAGGGTCTGGCCGTGTTGCAGAAAAACTGGAAGTCGTTGATTCAACCGACGAAGAACGTTCAAGCTTCGGAAGGAAGCCCGAACGTGGCGACGTTGGTTATTGAACCGTTGGAGCGTGGTTTTGGCATGACGTTGGGCAATGCGCTTCGTCGCGTGTTGTTGTCGTCGTTGCAGGGGGCTGCGGTGACGTCGGTTCAGATTGAAGGCGTGTTGCATGAGTTTTCGTCGGTTCCCGGCGTTCGGGAAGATGTGACGGACATTATTTTGAACCTTAAGAGCCTTGCCTTGCGTTCTCATGCGGAAGGCGTTCGCCGGGTTCGCTTGAGGGCCGAAGGGCCGGGCGTTGTAACGGCCGGGCAGATTGAAGTCGGTTCCGACATCGAAATCATGAATCCGGAGCTTGAAATCTGCACGTTGGACAAAGACGCAAAGATTTCCATGGAAATGACGGTCGAAACGGGCCGGGGCTATATTCCGGCCTCGCAATTGCGCAAGGAGGACACCCCGATCGGCCTTTTGCCCATCGATGCTTTGTTCAGCCCTGTGCGCAAGGTCGCGTATAAGATTGATCACAGCCGTGTTGGGCAGGTTACGGACTATGACAAGCTTTTGCTGACCGTCGAAACGGACGGTTCGCTTCTTCCTGAAGACGCCGTGGCGATTTCGGCGCGCATTCTTCAAGATCAGCTTCAGTTCTTCATTAACTTCGAAGAGCCACAACATGCTACGGCGACGCCGGAAACGTCGAACGACTTGCCGTTCAACCGGAATCTGCTTCGCAAGGTGGACGAATTGGAGTTGTCGGTTCGTTCGGCAAATTGCTTGAAGAACGACAATATCGTCTATATCGGCGATCTGGTTCAAAAGAGCGAAAGCGAGATGTTGCGGACGCCGAACTTCGGCCGCAAGAGTTTGAACGAAATCAAGGAAGTGTTGGCTCAGATGGGCCTGTCGTTGGGCATGCAAATCCCCAACTGGCCGCCTGAGAACATCGAAGAGCTTGCCAAGAAGTTGGAGGAGCCCTTCTGATCAAAAGCGGGAAAGGTTCCCGAAAAGGCGGAATGCTTGTGCGGCAAGGTTCGGCCTTTGGATCATCGGTTTTCTGCATGAGCGCTCTTGTTGAGCGAAAGCACAGAAGCCTCGTCACCGTCGCGGCACGGTTATCGTGTTGCGGCCTATAAAGGAGAAAGACTATGCGTCACGGAAACGGCTATCGTAAGCTTGGTGTAACCTCGACTCACCGTAAGGCTATGTTTGCGAACATGGCGGTGGCTTTGATCGAGAACGAACAAATTACAACGACGTTGCCAAAAGCCAAGGACCTTCGTCCCGTTATCGAGAAGTTGGTGACGTTGGGCAAAAAGGGCGGTCTTTCCAACCGCCGTCGTGCCTTATCGATTCTTCGCGACGAGAAAAGCGTTCGCAAATTGTTTGATACGCTTGCCGTCCGCTATAAAGCCCGGGAGGGCGGTTATACGCGTGTTTTAAAGGCCGGATTTCGCTATGGCGACGCGGCGGCGATGGGCATGATTGAGTTTATCGATCGCGACGTCGAGGCCAAGGGGGCCAAGCAGTATGCGTTGCTGGAAGCCAGCAAGGCCGAAGCTGTGGAAGAAAGCGTTCCCGAATCTAAGGAATAAGGCCATGACAAAAAGCCTTCTCAGGATTGCGCTTGGTTTTGCGGTCGTGGGAATGCTTGAGGCCTGCGTTTCGGGAACACAACCGACCGAGTCCTACGTTGATCGTGAGGGGATAACGGTCCGTCTTGAAAGCAATCAAGAGATGTGTCTTCGTTCGTGCAACGATTCGTACGCTCGTTGTATGGATTCGCGTGCCGCGAGCGGTACGGACATCAACGGCCGTTCTCGTTTATATGGGGCAAGCGCCGAATGTTACGATTCGTTGAAGGCGTGTTTGGCTTCCTGCAAACAGCCGTGATTTTTTCTTTTCGAAGATCCGTTTTTTCTCTTTGACGCAGAAAGAGAAAAGGGCATTTTAACCTTAACGTGCAAAAATGCGGCACTGCAGCATCTTTTTTGTCTTTGAAAAAGAAATTAGTCCTTTTCCTTGAAGGTTCGATCGGATAGCATCCCGCCAGGATTTTAACCGATATTGCTTTTAGGCGATCGAACAAGGCTAGGGCACAGGTATAGTTAAAATTGAGCCCTCGCGTATGAGGTTTGACATGACGAAGGACGATGTTGCCGAGGTTATAAAAACGCATGGAACGGAGCGTACGAATCTTCTTCCCGTTCTTCAGGATGTTGCGGCGACGCACCGATTTTTGACAGAGGAAGATCTGGTTCGTGTTGCCCGCGCTTTTAAGATATCGGCGGCCGAAGTTTATAGCGTCGCCTCTTTTTATTCTCTCTTGGAAACGCAGCCTCGCGGCCGGTTTGTCATTCGCGTATGCCGCACCATTTCGTGCAGCATGTCCGGTAAAGGCAATATTTTGACTAAACTGAAAGAGATTTTGGGCATCGACCTCGGTGAGACGACGCCGGATAAGCGATTCTCGCTTCTTGAAACGAATTGCATGGGCTGGTGCGCCGAAGGACCGTCGATGCTTATCAACGACACGGTTTACTCACATCTCACACCCGAAAAGGTCGTCGAGATCATCAAGGAGTACCGCGAACGTTGAGCGGCAAAGCTCTCTTCTGGAAAGAGTACTAACAAGGAAAGGCTTTTTCATGTCTCAGGATGCCGAAAAAAGCACGGCGAAGCTTTCGAAGGTCGAAAAGAAACTTAATCTTCTGAAAAAGCGGGCGCATCTTATTTTTAGAAATATCGATTGCGTCAAGCTTTTTAACCGTATCCTTAAAAAGACCCCAGACGAAATTTTGGCAACGATCACCGAATCCGGGCTTCGCGGCCGCGGCGGCGCAGGGTTTCCGACAGGAATGAAGTGGAAAGCCGCGTTGGAGGCTCCGGGCGCGGTCAAGTACGTCATCTGCAACGCCGATGAAGGCGAGCCGGGGACGTTCAAGGATCGGGTGATTTTGGAACGCCAACCTGACAAAATCATTGTCGGTATGGCGACGTGCGCGTATGTGACCAAGGCTACGGAAGGCTATATCTATATGCGCGGCGAGTACAATTTCATGAGCAAGGAAATCAAGGCTTGCTGTGAAAAGTGGAACGATCTTTTTGAAAAGAAGGACTTTCCTTTCCGTGTGTCTTTGCGGTTGGGAAGCGGCGCATACATCTGCGGAGAGGAAACGGCCCTGATCGAGTCAATGTCAGGCAATCGCGGCGAACCGCGCTTGCGGCCTCCGTTCCCGGTGAGCGAAGGGTTTAACGACATGCCGACCGTGGTCAACAATGTCGAGACGCTGGCCTATGTGACCATGATTATGGACGATGGGTTGGATTTCTTCAAATCCGTCGCCAAAGACGACTCGATGGGCGGCAAGGTCTTTTCGGTTTCCGGCGATGCGGCCATTAAGGGGGTGTTTGAGCTTCCTTTGGGTATGACGGTTCAGGAGTTTGTCGATATTTTCGGCGACGGCGATACCAAGGCCGTTCAGGTTGGCGGTTTCTCGGGGCTGTGCGTGCCGAGAAAGCATTTTGCTACGACGATTATCGGCTATCGCGGCGTGCAGACTGGTGGATCGATGATCCTTTATAACAGTACGCGTTCGATGTACCTCGTGCTCAAGAATTATTTGGAGTTTTTCCAGGAAGAATCTTGCGGCCAATGCGCACCATGCCGCATCGGATGTCAGCAGCTTCTGCTCGGCATCGAGGCGATGCGTCAGGGCACGCGGCCGTTATCGCATATCGATAAATTGCGCGAGCTTGTTAACGTGATGGGCGTGGCGTCGAAGTGCAAACTCGGGATGTCCTTGGCGAATCCCTTTAACTCGATCACAGAACATTTCTTCGAGGAAATTTGCTCGAAGTGGTGAGGAAGCGGTTCGGAAGAGTTTAAGCGTTTTTAATGTGGAGCATCCATGGAAAAAGTATCTCTTACCATTAACGGGATCAACGTCGAGGTTCGTAAGGGCTCGACCCTCCTTGAGGCCGCTAAGAAGGCCGGTATTCGCATTCCGACCCTTTGCCATCACCCCGACCTTGTTCCCGCAGGCAACTGTCGTTTGTGTGTTGTCGAGCAGAAGGGGGCTCCGTTCCTTTTGGCGTCGTGCACCACCAAGGCGGCTGACGGTATGGAGATCGAGACCAACACGCATCGCGTTCGCGAAGCGCGCCGCGTTATTTTGGAGCTTTTGTTGGCGGAACATAACGCCGATTGCATTTCCTGTCCGGCGAGCGGCAAGTGTCAGTTGCAGAGCTTGGCGCACGAGTATTTTGTCCAGAAGACCGATTTCATGAATATTGCGGACAAGAGTCCCATTGATGATTCATCGCCGTCGATCGTCAAGGACGACAGCAAGTGCATTCGGTGTTTGCGGTGCGTGCGGACGTGTTCAGAACTGATGGGCGTTTCGGCGCTGGTCAGCGCGCACAAGGGACGCTACACGAAAGTCGAAACGCTTTTGGACAAGCCGCTTCAATACGCCGTGTGCACGATGTGCGGCCAGTGCGTATCGCGCTGTCCGACGGGCGCGTTGGTCGAGAAGAATTACGTCAACGACGTATGGCGCGCGATCAGCGATCCCGAAAAATTCGTCGTTGTTCAGACGGCCCCTTCCGTTCGCGTCGGATTGGGCGAGATGTTGAATATGGCTCCCGGAAGCATCGTTACGGGCAAAATGGCGACGGCGTTGCGCCAGCTCGGCTTCGACGCCGTTCTGGACACGAATTTCTCAGCCGACTTGACGATTATGGAAGAAGGGCACGAGTTGCTCCAGCGGTTGACAAAAGCGCTGCGCGATAAGGAAAAGATTTCTTTTCCCATGATGACGTCGTGCTGCCCGGCGTGGGTCAAGTTCATGGAGCACGAATACCCCGATCAGTTGGAGCACATTTCGTCCTGCAAATCGCCGCAGCAGATGCTGGGCGCGCTTATCAAGACATATTATGCCCAAAAGCGGGGCATTGATCCGTCGAAGATCGTTTCCGTCTCGATCATGCCTTGTACGGCGAAGAAATTCGAGGCCTCGCGGCTTGAGATGAAGAGCAGCGGCTATACGGACGTCGATTACGTTCTGACCACGCGCGAGCTCGGCCATATGATTCGCCAATCGGGCATTTGGTTCGACGAGTTGGAGGAGAGTACATTCGACAGCCCCATGGGCGAAGGAACCGGCGCGGCCGTGATCTTTGGCGCGTCGGGCGGTGTGATGGAAGCGGCGTTGCGTACCGTATATGAGGTCGTGACGGGCCGCGAGGTTCCGTTCGAGAACCTGAACATCACGCCTTTGCGCGGGACGGACGGCGTTCGCGCCGCCTCGATCCGGATCGATAAGCCGTTGCCGGACTGGTCTTTCCTCGAAGGCGTCGAGGTCAATGTGGCCATCGCGCACGGTTTGGCCAACGCGCGCAAGCTTATGGACGATGTCGAGAAGGGTTTGTCGCCGTATCACTTTATCGAGGTTATGGCGTGTCCGAATGGTTGTATCGGTGGCGGCGGTCAGCCCATGCCGACCTCGCCCGAGATCCGTCGCAAGCGGACGGCGGCCATTTACGAGGCGGATTCGAAGCTTCCGCGCAGGAAGTCTCATGAGAACTCGGAAGTTCTTGCCCTTTACAAGGATTTCCTGACCGAGCCGTTGGGACACCGTTCGCACGAACTTCTGCATACACACTATACGAAACGCGACGATTTACCTTGAGCCGGCTTTAAAAAGTTATTAACGATGTCTTCGTACCGTGACAGGCGTGGAAGGGCTCGTTGATCAGCAAGTCGGGGGTGGTGTGCGATGTGCCGCGCGATAGGGGCTCGCCTCGTTTTTTCGTTTCTTTTTGCCGCCGTGTTTTGCTTTGCCTTTTCTGAAAAGACGCGGGCAGCGGTGCTTGTTCTCAATCAAGGCGGTCAGCAGACTTTTTTTGATTGGCAAGAACGGTGGGGGCCCATCGCTTTCTCGACGGAGGACGACCCCGTCATTCCCTCAAAGAGGCTCCAACCTAAGGCGGATATCAAATCTGTGGTCGAAGCATGCGCGCCATCGGCGGACGATCTTTCCCCAATACGGGCCTATGATATCGATTTCGATCAGGACGGGTCAGCCGATTTTGTCATCGATGCGTCCGAGTTCTTTACAGGCCGCTCGAACGGATGTGCCGTCGAACCCTGCCGGGATGGCGAAGGCTGTTATCTCAGCATCTACCGATTTTTGGGGGCGACCAATATCGTTTCTGGGCCGTCTTTCGCCTCTAAAGACGGCGAGGATGAGGAGGGCCCCGCCTTCTGTCCACAAACGGCCGAGCAGAATGTCGCATGTGAGCAGACTTGTCCGGCGACGGAAAAGAATTGCCCCAGCTTTTTTGAATACCGCACGAAACGCGTCTATAACGCCCGCGTCAAGGGCTGGACGTTTATCAGCGCGGAGGACTTCGGAAAATTTGCGGTCAAAAAGCCATACCGGATTTTGAACCGGCGTCCGGTGTTGGCCGTCACGTTGAGCGAGCCGTCGTGCTATCGGGCCGAATTGGCGGCGAACAACAATGAATGCATCAAGTATTATCAGTATAGCGGAGACCTCTTCGTCGATCTTTTCGACTATATAAGCCCGGACGAAAACGAGAATACGAGGGACGCCTTTACGTACAAGCCTTATGCCCGGAACGACGTTCATTATGCCCGAGGGACGACTGTGATGGGGGTGGGGGGCGCGCGCGGTTTTGGCCACAGGCTTGGCAGCGGCGCGACCCTTGACCTACAATTTCCCTTTTTTACGCGGATGCTTCCTGGCGGAGAGATACGACCCCCAGCCTTTGCCGTTTTCCATATCGTCAACGCATCGACGAAAGACTATTTTATCCCGGTCGGTCCTGTCGACGATGTCGCGTTCAACGTCTTTATGAACAATCCTCCCGAAGGCATCACGATTTCGTCCGACACGGCGAAGTTTCTTCGATTCACCGATTGGGTGGGCGATACCGACTGCGACGCGTTTCAGGTTCCTTACGGACAGACAAAGGAACTCGCTGCCGAGCGTTTCTGCCAACGCGCAACGGGTACCTATGCGTCCTGTCAGGAATGTATCGCGGCCAAAGTTCCGGGCTATGAAAACGGATGTTGGATGACAAAGCGCTGTGTCGGAACGGATTGCGTCATAAACGACAGCGCCTTTCTCGACGGTGCGGGTTTATCTTCCTATGTGGGGACGACGACACGTTTGCAGGATTGTTACGACAGATCCGAATTTTGGACGCGGTATGCCGCGTACGGCAAGGATTCGCCGCCGGATTGGTCCCTATGGTGCCAAAATCATTTTATGTCCCTTTGTAACGCAAGAGAGACTGCTACGGTAAGCCCCGTCATAAAAAGCGGGCCGCCGGTTATTGCGTTGCCGAATGGTGGGAGCAAAAGGCTCAATGCCGTTAGAGTCGGCGATATGGTCCTCGGTTATTTAAAATTCGATGGCGATACGATAGCGGTTCGCGTGACGCAAATCATGAGAACAGGAAAGCGATCGGCGATCAGGATCAACGGCCGGATTACGTTGAGCCCGGATCAGAACGTTTTTCTGCGCAAGGGGAGGACGGTCCGGGCGAAAGATCTTAAACCCGGCGACATTCTGATCATGGGCAACAAGCAAAGCTTAGTTGTCGATACGCTGGCGACGGTTCCGGAGAAGAGCGAAGGAATCGCCCTAAATCTCGATGGGGGTGTGGGCTATATCGTCGACGATGTGAGACTTTCGTCGAAGCGGGGTGC
>JAQVBU010000027.1:0-5476 GCA_028690155.1 Alphaproteobacteria bacterium
CCAGATTGTCTTTCACGTTCACGACGAAGTGATTTTGGACTGCCCGAAGGGCCGCTGGGCCGACCCGTACAATACCGCCGTTGATATTATGCGGCAACCCATTCCATGGGCGCAGGGGCTTATTCTGAACGCCGACGGATTCACCGCGCCGTTTTACAAAAAAGACTAAAAATTCTTGACAAACCGAAAAACACGCGTATAATGAGAGTTAGACCCGGCGACACAGGAGCCGGGCCGCTCTTGAATAAGGGGGATTTATCATGACCACAGTAAAAGCGACGGCCCACAAACTTAGCTCCGGCTTATGGGTTCTTATCACCGACCGCGCGGACGGAACGCTGGGCCGGGTTCTGGGATACGGGCATACCCGCGACGCGCTGGCCCGGCTTGACCCGCCCGAATATCGCGGAAAGAAGATTGTTATCGCGGACTATACGTCAAAAACGGGGGACTGATTCAATGGCTATCACAAATACGGCCTACGCGCCCACAGAGGGCGTAAAAGCCCCGGGGGGTGAAACTGCCCGAGTGTTCGCCGTAACGACCGCACAGGGGCGCACAGGCCCCACATGGACGCGACAGTCGGTAACATGGGAACAGTTTTGCGAATCCTTGCGGAAACCGATTCAGAAGCGCATCACATTAGAACAATACCGGGCATTGGACGGCGACAAAAAGGGCTGGGCAAAAGACGGCCCTTGTTTCGTCGGCGGGCGGCTTTCCAGCATCACGAAGCGCGGGAAGAAAACGCTGATTGACCGCGATTTAATTGTTCTGGACGCCGACAGCATCAAGCCGGACGGAAGAAGCGCGACGGGCCTTGCGGCGATTCAGCTTGCCGTTGCGGCGCTGGGCCGGGCGTTTGCCCTTTATACGACCCCGACGCATACGCCGCAGAAACCCCGCGCCCGAATAGTATTTCCGTTATCCCGCTCCGTATCCCCGCAGGAATACGAAGCAATCGCGCGCCGGATTGCGAACCTGATTGACCCGGCTTTAGGCGACCCCGAACGCGGAACTTGTGTGTTCGACGCTACAACTTTTGAGCCGGAACGGCTCATGTACTTCCCGGCGGTTTTCGGCGGCGGGCAGTATTACGAACTGGATAATTTATCCGGCGGCGCGGCGGGGTTCCCGCCCGTGGACGCGGACGCGGTTTTGGAAGCATACGGGCCGGAAAACGCGTGGTGCGATTGCTCACGCTGGCCCGGGCTTTCGGCGCAGAAGATTGATGAACACCGCAAATTCGGACAGTTAAAAATGTCACCGCTGAAATCGTCAAACCCATGGGTTCGGGCCTTTTGCACGGCCTACAACGTCCGGGAAGCGATAGAAGCGTTTCTTCCCGAAGCCTACGGTTTCGACAACGACGGGCGCGCGCAGCTTATCGGCGGGAGCCGCGCCGACGGTTGCCTTATTTTCGATTATGCCGACGGCGCGCCGGAAGATTTTGCGAAAGACCAGTTTTTCGTATCGTACCACAACACAGACCCGACGCAGGGGCAGGAAGTCAACGCGTTCGACCTTGTGCGGATTTGGAAATTCGGGGAAATGGATAAGGACGCAGACCCGAAAACGCGCCCGACTTCCCGCCCGTCATTCGGCGCTATGGTTCAGTGGATAAAAGACACGTTGCCGGACGTTGTAGACCTTGCGGCGAAATACACCGTATTAGTGCCTACGACCCCGCAGGACGACTTTTCCGGGGTTCCCCGTGTACTGGGACGGCTTGCCGTCGGGGAACCAGCAGACGGCGAGAATTGGCGCAGTAAAGCCGACCTTACCGAGGTAAAGGGCGTTTGGCAAAGCACGATTGAAAACGTGAAGCTGATTTTGCGGAACGACCCCGGGCTTGCCGGGCGCATCGGGAAGGACACGTTCAGCGGGAACCGTATTTGCGTGCGCCCGCTTCCGTGGGATTATGAAAAGAACGTCCTGACCCGTCCGGGCGATGCTATTTGGAACGAAGCCGGGGCCGACGACGCGCAGTTACGCGCTTATTTGTCGAGGCATTACGGGATAAAGGGCGATAAAATCATTGACGATGGGGCCGCCGTCGCGGCGGACTTGAATCAATTTAATTTGGTTGCGGACTGGTTGAACGGGCTGGAATGGGACGGCGAAAAGCGTTTGGAAACAATGCTTATCGACTATTTCGGCGTTGAGGACGACCCCGCCGGATACGTTCGGGCCGCGACCCGGAAAATGATGATGGCGGCGGTTCGGCGCGCCCGGCTTGATATTGGCGAAACCTATAAATTCGATAATGTTTTAACATTCATCGGGGAACAGGGGGCCGGGAAATCGACGTTCTTCAAACGGCTTTTGCAGTCACACCCGCGTTTATTCTCCGACCAGATGAAAAGTCTGGACGACAAAAACAAGGATAACCAGATTTCCATGCAGGGCTTTTTGATTATGGAACTGGGTGAGTTAAACGCGCTCCGCAAAGCCGACCGGGACGCGGCAAAGAAGGTTATCACGGCGGAATGTGACACTTACCGCGAACCGTACGGCAAAGTGGCGACCGCCCACCCGCGCCGTTGCGTGCTGATTGGCACGGGAAACGTGTTTGAATTTTTGAACGACCCGACGGGCGGGCGGCGATTCTGGCCCATCGATATTCCCGTAAACTACAAAAAACGCCGGACGAAAAGCCTTTGGGACGACCTGACCGCCGATGTCGCGGAACAGATTTGGGCCGAAGCCGTTGCGTTCGCGAACACGGCGGAAAGAACTGATATGGACACCCCGGAATTGCAGGCGGCGGCGGCGGGGGCACAGGAAGCCCACAAAGAGGAAAACCCGCTTATGGCTGATGTTTCGGAATTTCTTGACCGGGAAATCCCCGCTGATTGGGATTCCGTCCAGAACAAAGCCCCCGTTTGGCCTTTGGAGCGCCGCCGGGCATACTGGGCGGGCGGCGACGCGTTCAGCGGGGCGACCGTGGAGCGGGGCAGCGTGACCATAACGGAAATCCTTTTGGAACTTTTCCCGGGCCGTTATCCCGACGCCGCCGCGATTCAACCGAAGGACGCCGCCGCTATTCGCGATGTCCTGACCGCGCTTCCCGACTGGGCGTTTTCTTCCCGCAAGGTTCGGCACGGGCCTTATGGAAGCGTTCGCGTCTGGACGCGTCAAAATGCAGGAAGCGCAGGCTGAACTTGCAAAAACCCGTGTTGCCGCTCGGCAACACAGCGGCAACACGCGGCAACACGGGAATGGTTATTTGTGAACAAATTGTAAACAACTTTCAATTCCGTGTTGCCGCTCAACTACCCGGCAACACGGAACGGCAACACCGCAAACCCTGATTCTATCTACCTTTTTACTATAATGTTGCCAATGTTGCCAATGTTGCCGTTAGGTAAACAAAATCTGAAACTGAACGATTTTACTTCATCGTGTTAAAGTATTTTCGACGAATCCAGAAAAGTCTTAGAGCAGGGGCAACAGCGGCAACATTGGCAACACGGCTTTTTGACGGGTTGAATTTGCGGGCCGCCGTCGTGCAGAAATTCAAAGGGGGATTCATTATGACGAAGCGTGACACGCGTCCGCTGGAATCGGCGGAAGAAGCATATTTTGTAAAACGGGTTCGGGAAGCCGGGGGCCGGGCATACAAATTCGGGCAGAACGGACTTCCCGACCGCCTTGTCCTGTTTCCGGGCGGCCTTATCGTGTTTGTTGAGATGAAGCGGCAGGGGGAACGGCCCCGGCCTTTGCAGGACAAACAACAGCGGATTCTTCACGCAATGGGGGCTTACGTCGTGCCGTTCATTGATTCCCATGCCGGAACGGACGACTTTATAGCGCACGTTCGCGCCGGGAAGCTGAAAGCGTATTTGGAAAGGTTCTGGACGAATGAAACAGTATAGGCCGCACCCGTATCAAGTCTTTGGAATATCGTTTATGATAACGCACCCGGAAGCGGGCCTGTTTTTGGACATGGGAATGGGGAAAACGTCAATCGTGCTGACCGCGCTGAACGATTTGAAGTATAACCGTTTTCAAGTGAATAAAACGCTTGTTATCGCGCCGAAGAAGGTTGCGCTGACAACGTGGAACGACGAAACGGCGAAATGGGCGCATCTGAAAAATTACCGCGTCGTCCGCGTGCTGGGTTCCGTCCGGAAGCGCGTCCGGGCGCTGAACACCCCGGCGGATATGTACGTTATCAACCGGGAAAACACACAATGGCTTGTGGACTACTACGGGAATGACTGGCCTTTTGACACCGTGGTTCTGGACGAATCAAGCAGTTTCAAAAACCACCGGGCGAAGCGCTTCAAAGCGCTTACATGGATACGTTCTCATGTCCGGCGGCTCTACTGCCTTACCGGGACACCCGCCCCGAACGGATTACTTGACTTGTGGGCGCAGGTTTTTCTTATGGACGGCGGGAAGCGGCTGGGGAAAACCTTTTCTTCTTTCCGGGAACGCTGGTTCGACGCAGACCAGAGGAACGCGCAACAGATTTTCAGCTACAAACCGAAGCCGGGGGCCGAAAAGGAAATCTACGCCGCCATTTCCGATATTTGTATTTCCATGCGGGCGGACGACTATTTGACCTTGCCGGATATGCAGATTATTGAACACCCCGTCGTGCTGGAAGGGGCCGCAAAGGCCGCTTACGACACACTGGAACGCGATATGCTGTTACAGGTTGACCCGGAAACGGAAATCACCGCGCAGACGCGGGCCGTGCTGGGAAACAAGCTGTTACAGCTATGCAACGGGGCCGTGTACGACGAAAACCGAAAAGTCGTGAAGATACACGACGAAAAGTTAGACGCGTTCTCCGAGGTTCTGGACGCATTACAGGGCAAACCCGCTATCGTGTTCTACTCTTACAAGCACGACCTTGACCGCTTGATGGAACGGCTGAAAGGGCGCGGCTTGCGCGTCCGCAGGCTGGAAACCGCGCAGGACGAACACGACTGGAACGCCGGGCTGATTGATATTCTTTTAGCGCACCCGGCATCGTGCGCCTACGGGCTGAATTTGCAGGACGGCGGGAATCAGGTGATTTGGTTCGGCCTGAATTGGAGTTTAGAGTTGTTCCAGCAGGCGAACAAGCGCTTGCATCGGCAGGGGCAGAAACAAAAAGTTTTCATTCACATTCTGGCGGTTCGGGGCGGCGCGGACGAAGATGTTTTGGCGGCGCTGGGCGACAAAGACGACGCGCAGGAGCGGCTATTGAACAGCTTGAAAGCCCGTATCGACCGGGCGCACAGCGGGCAGGCGATTGACGGCGGCGAGGTTGCGAATACCGAAGAAATTTCCAAAAACTTATTGACAAGCGGGAATTGCTTGCGTATAATCGAGAAAAGGGGGATTTCAAATGAATAAAAACGACAGGGAAGCCGCCCGGCGGCATCGCGCCGAAGCCTACGCGGCGCGCCGGGACGAACTGGAAAAGGCCCGCGACACGGCCCTTGCGGACTACGAACGGAAGAAAGCCGCCGCGCAGGAC
>JAQVBU010000027.1:5576-11348 GCA_028690155.1 Alphaproteobacteria bacterium
TAAAAACGACAGGGAAGCCGCCCGGCGGCATCGCGCCGAAGCCTACGCGGCGCGCCGGGACGAACTGGAAAAGGCCCGCGACACGGCCCTTGCGGACTACGAACGGAAGAAAGCCGCCGCGCAGGACACGGAAGCCCGCCGGGCCGCCGCGCTGACCTATGGCGCGCGCAAATATTCCCCGAACAACTGGAAAAAGGTTGAACGGGAACGCTATATCGCGGCCTTGCTCCGGCACGTTTGCCGCGAAATGCGCGACCCGGGCGGCGCGGACGCGGAAACGGGACTTCCACACGTCGCGCACATTGCGGCAAACGCCGCGATTCTTTGCGGCCTATACGACGATGCAAAGCGCAAAGCGGAGAAGGGGGGAGCCGAAATGAAGATGAAATATTCCATTCGGCAGAACGGCGGTTGCGTGGAAGGGGTTGCGGACTGGGAAGAAATCGACAAATTGCGGGAAGCGTTCGTTTGCGGGCGCGCACGTTACGTCTTTCGCGACGACGACGGCCCGCAGGCCGTTGACCTTGCCCGCGCGGAAAACGTGTTGTGCGGCCCCGTGGGGGCCGAAAACCCCGTTCTGGGATTCCGGGAGCCGGAAAAGCCCGTTCCAGACAAAATTCTTTTTGCGTACAACGGCGACCCCGTTACAAGTTTGCCGCCCGGCCTTTACTTCTTGTCCCACCCGTTCACGCGCATCGACAAAAACCAGAAAACCCCGGAAGAAAACCGGGCGGATTCTTCCCGGCTGGCGGGGATTCTGGAAAATCGTTTCCCGAACATTCGGATATTTGACCCGATAAATTCAAAATTGGGATATACCATCGCGGCCCCGGCGGAACAGAACGAGAATCAAGCGCTGGAACAGTGCGCCGGGATTCTTCAATTTTGTAACGGCGTTCTGTTCGCGCAGGGCTGGCAACATTCCGCGGGTTGCAACATGGAGCGCCGGGAAGCCCTGTTACACGGAATTCCCCGCTACTTCATCGGCGCTGATGTTTAGACCGACCGTAAAAGCCCTATTCTATATTGGGGCATAATATTCACACGGCCCCCGTTTTTACGGGGGCTTTTTTATATCCGGGAAAGGGGGCGGCGCATAATGCCACAGGGGAAAAAGCCGGACGCGGCTAAAACGCCGCAGAGGAAAAAGCCGTACAAGAAAAGAACAGGCGTTCCGAACCGCACGAATTATCACGAATGGGAAACGGACGACCGCCTATTGCTTTTGCAGGGCTGGGCGCGCGACGGGCTGACCATTGAACAAATAGCGCATAACGTCGGGGTTCGGCCCGAAACTATAACGCGTTGGAAGAAACAAAGCCCGCAGATTTGTAGCGCGCTAAAAGAGGGCCGGGAAGTCGTAAACCGGCGGCTTGAAAACGCGTTGATAAAGCGGGCGCTGGGTTTCGAGTATGTCGAGCGCATGACCGAAACGTCCGACACGACCGGGACGAAGCACCGCGAAACCGTGAAGCGTTATCCGCCGGACGTTGGCGCGCTTGTGTTCGCGCTGATAAACCGTTTTGGCGACCATTATAAGCAGAAACGGCCCGACGATACCGACAGCGAAGCCGCGTTGAAGAAGCTGGACGACGTTTTGGGGAAGCTGGACGACAGCGCAGAGAACGCGCCCGACGACGAACCGGGCGCTGTTTCCGTTCCCGCAGACGGCGACAGCGGCGACAGCGGCGACAGCGGCGACAGCGGCACCCCGGGGAAGGACGGCGGCAAATGATATTCGCACCGCACCAGATTAGGAATTGGAAGCACACCGTCGGGCAAAGGCACCGCTGGAACGTATCCGAAGGGGCGACCCGTTCGGGGAAAACGTATATGGATTATTACAAGCTTCCGTACCGAATCCGGCACGCAGACCCGCACGGGCTGATTGTTCTTCTGGGCAACACACAAGGCACGCTGGAACGGAACATTCTGGAACCGCTCCGGGCGATTTGGGGCGGCGCGCTTGTGGGCACCGTCGGCGGCGCGTCGAACCGGGTTCACATGTTCGGGCGCGATGTCTATGTTTTGGGCGCGGACAAACAAAGCGCCGTAACGAAGATACAGGGCGGCGGGTTTTCTTATTGCTATGGCGACGAAATAGCGACGTGGGCGGAACCAGTGTTCCAGATGCTAAAATCCCGCCTTGACAAGCCGGGAAGCTGTTTCGACGGCACGACAAACCCGGATAACCCGAAGCACTGGCTACACGATTTTTTGCAATCGGACGTTGACCTTTACCGACAGCGGTTCACGCTGGACGAAAACCCGTTTGTTTCCGAGGATTTCAAGCGGAATCTGAAAAAGGAATACCGGGGAACCGTCTATTACGACCGCTATATTAGGGGCTTGTGGGTTGCCGCAGAGGGTATCATATACCGCACGTTCGCAGACAACCCGGAAGCGTTCATCATTGACGAGCCGCCGAAGGACGATATAGCATTTTGCACGATTGGCGTTGACTTTGGCGGCACGGGTTCCGCGCAGGCGTTTCAATGCACGGGATTCCCGCGCTCCATGAACCGCGTGATTACGCTTGACGAGTATTACACGAAAGACCCCGTTGACCCGAAGGGCCTTGCGGACGCGTTTGTCGAGTTCGTCAAGCGGCAGTTGATGAAGGGGCGGCGCGTCGTCGAAATACGCGCGGACAGCGCAGAACAAGTGCTTATCCGGGGACTTCAAACCGCGCTGGCGAAAGCCGGGTTGCCGTATCAGGTGAAAAACGCGATGAAGGGAAGCATAAATGAGCGCATACGCTTTTATACCCTGTTACAGGGGGCCGGGCGTTATCAGGTGGTAAAGACTTGTGAGCACACGATAGACGCGTTTTCGACCGTAACATGGAAGCCGGGCGCGCTCCGGGACGAACGGCTCGACAACGGAACGTATAATATCGACACTTTAGACGCGCAGGAATATAGCACGGAACCATTTCAAGAACAGATTCTAAACATTATTTTGGCGGGGGGCTAATGAAAAATGTCTATAAACAGGGAAACCGAAACGGGCGTTGACGTGCGGCGCTGGCTGAAAAAGCAGGGGTATTCAACTTTGCCGTCCGGTTGGTACGACAAAATTGAAGAATGGCGTTCATGGTACAAGGGCAAAGTGAATTCTTTTCACGCGTATAAGCAATTCAACGGAACCGCGTTCGTCCAGCGCACGCGGAAAACGCTGGGAATGGCGAAGAAGGTTTCCGAAGATAAGGCGGATTTACTGCTGAACGACCGTTGTGAAATTAACGTATCGCCGCAGGACGCGCAAAAGTATTTGGACGGCGTGCTGGACGATACCCTTTTCTGGCCCCGGGGAAATCAGCTTGTAGAACTTGCGTCCGCGCTGGGTTCCGGCGCGTTCGTGGAATATCTATCCCGGGGTAAAATCGAAATTGATTGCGTCCCGGCGGATTGTTGCTTCCCGCTGGCGTGGAACAACGGGGAAGTCACGGAAAGCGCGTTCGCGTCCGAGGTGAACACCGTCGCGGGCCGCGCGACCTATGTCAACATTCATCGGCTGGCCCCGTCGGGAAACTATTATGTCGAAAATCACATGCTGAATTGCGAGGGGAAGGAAATCGAACTGCCCGCCGGGTTGCTCCCCGTGTTCGATACGAAAAGCGACACGCCGTTATTCCAGTATATCAAGCCCGCAGGCGTGAACAACTACGATTCTACCATTCCCATGGGCGTTTCCGTGTTCGCAAATGCGATTGATGTTTTGAAGGGCCTTGACCTTGTCTATGATTCCTATTGCAACGAATTCCAGTTGGGCAAAAAGCGTATTTTCGTTCGTGATTCCGCAACCCGTGTTAAAGCTGGCCCCGACGGCGTGACGTTCGTTCCCGTGTTTGACCCGAACGACACGGAATTCTATGCTTTCGATATGAAGGACACCGACGATCCGATTCACGAAATAGATATGAATTTGCGCGCGGGGCCGCACGAAATCGCGTTGCAACGTAACCTTGACTTGCTTTCCGAAAAGTGCGGCTTCGGCAAGGGATATTATCAGGCGACCGCCAACAGCGTGCAGACGGCAACAGGCGTTATTTCCCAAAATTCACAGCTATTCCGCCGTATTCGCAAAGACGAAATTGTTTTGGAGCACGCCTTGAAGGGGCTTGTTTCCGCCGTGTTCGTGCTGGGCGGGCAGACCCCGCCGCAGGAAATCAACATTTCATTCGATGATTCTATCGTGGAAGATACCGACGCGGAAAGCAAGCGGGCGATGCTGGAAGTACAGTCTGGCATCATTTCCCATAAACGCTACCTGATGAACGTTTACGACCTGACCGAAAAGCAGGCGGACGCGCTGGTTAAAGAAGCCGCAGAGGAAGCCGGAACCGCCGTCACCCAGCTGTTCCGGGAACCTATTCCCGGAACAGCCGGGTGATGGCGAGGGCGCAGGGGCCGCAGAAGGGCCGCAGGACGGCGCAGGGAGCGGCGAAAGCGGTTCAGAGGGGTAAACCCCCGGGCCGGGTTTCCCGGCCTTACATACGCGCAGAGGGGGCGTTGCGGCTATGGCTATCACGAAGAAGCAAATTGACGCGTATAATGCAAGTCTATACACGCTTTACGAAAACCTGCAAAATGATTTGATAGATGAAATATGTTCCCATTTCCGCGTTGACGCGCCGCCGTCCGCTATGGACGAATGGCGGTTTCAGCGTTTGGCGGAAATGGGCGGCTTTACGCGCTCCGCCGTCCAGATTATCGCGAAGCGCACGGGAAGCGCCCCGGCCCTTGTCGAGAAAGCCGCGCGCGGGTTGGGCGTTGCGACCGTGGCGGCGGACGACGCGAAGTACAAGAAAGCCCGCACGAAGGGGTATTTCAAAACCACCCCGGTTCCCGCCGCGTCGTCCGCCGGGTTTCAGCGCATCGTAAAGGAATCGACCCGAAGCGCGACGGCGTATCTGAACGCGACGCACACAACGGCGTTGCAGTCGTCGAAAAAGGCGTTTACCGACGTAACGAATCAAGTCTATCTGGAAGTCACAACGGGGGTTTCGACGTATGCGGAAGCCGTTCGCAAGGCTACCCGGAAATTGGCGGACGCGGGGATAACCGGGGCAACTTACGTTTCAAAAACCGGGCGCGTGACGCGCTCACAAGTCGATGTCGCCGTCCGGCGAATGGTTGTCACTTCAAATTCACAGCTTGCCGGGCAGTTGCAGATAAACCGCGCGAAGGAATGGGGAAGCAATTTCGTTGAAACATCGTCGCACATGGGCGCGCGCCCGTCACATGCCGTCTGGCAGGGCAAAATTTTTCAACTGGAAGGGCATGACCGCTACCCGAATTTCTATGAAGAATGTCATTTCGGGCAGGGCGACGGGATAAAAGGGTATAATTGCCAACACGACTTTTACCCGTTCTTCCCGGGCTTATCGACCCCGGCGTTTGACCATTACAACGAAAAGAAGAATAACGCGCAGTATGCCGCAGAACAGAAGCAAAGGACGTATGAAAACGCTATACGGACGCAGAAGCGCCGGGCAGTCGCCGCGCGGGCAACAGGGGACGCGGGCGAGGAAACCGCCGCACGCGTGAAGCTGGGGCAGCTACAAAAGGCGTTGCGCGAACACGTTGAACGGAACGGCCTATACCGCGACCCGGCGCGGGAACAGATTGGGAAGAAGGTTACGGCGCTTGAAAAGAAAATGCGGAAGGAGAATAAACCGTGAAAGATATAAAAGAACGCATGACGGACGCATTGTTCGCCTATTATAACAGGTTCGGGGAAGGGTACACGATAGGGTATGGAAACGAC
>JAQVBU010000042.1 GCA_028690155.1 Alphaproteobacteria bacterium
CTTGTTCTGAACGCCGATTTCCGTCCGCTCAGTTATCATCCCCTTTCCCTTTGGTCTTGGCAAAACGCCGTGCGCGCCGTCTTTCTCGACCGCGTGTCCATTCTGTCCGAGTACGACCGCATGGTCGGATCCCCGTCGTTCCGTATGCGTTTGCCGAGCGTCATCGCTCTTAAGCAATACATCGCGCCCGCGCGCGATCCTGCCTTTACGCGTTTCAACGTCTTCCTTCGCGACGGCTTCCGCTGCCAGTACTGCCTGCAACGCAAGCCGACTCCGGATTTGACCTTCGATCACGTTATCCCGCGCAGCAAAGGGGGGCGCACCACGTGGGACAATATCGTCACGGCATGCGGTCATTGCAACCGCTTGAAAGCAAATAAGATCCCCGAACAGGCGGGCATGTTTCCCCGCCGCATGCCGTGGCGACCCAAAGACGACGACCTCCAACGACAGGGCCGCGCCTTTCCTCCTAACTATCTTCACGAAAGTTGGCGCGATTTTCTGTATTGGGATACCGAACTCGACCAGGATTAACGCCGTCGCGCCCCCTCTTCTTTTTATTCCAAGATGTTACGCAATGGCACGGCACTTGCTTGAGTTCCTTTAAAAGGATTTCCCCATGATTCAAATTGGCGCCGTCGCCACGGAACACACCAATCTCACCACGCGCAGCCTCGAAGACATCGAGGCGGCCAGCCGCAACCCCTATGCCCGCGGGATCAGCGCTGGAGAAGGCGTTCAAACCGTTGCCATGACTTTTGATGACGTTTTGGACATGCTGAACCCGTTGGAACATATTCCAGGGGTAAGCACCCTTTACCGCGCGGCCGAGGGCGAAACGATTCATCCGGTCGCACGTATTGTGGGCGACGCGCTTTATGGCGGGATTCTGGGGATCGCGTCGGCGGGAATCAGCGCAGCAGGCGCCGTCGGGGACGAAATTCTTACGGCCGTGAACGAGGGTCAATCAACGGCATCCTCGGTTCTGGCGGCTTTGACAGGCGATGAAGCCGCCGAGCCAACGCAGGTGGCACAAAACAACACCCTGCCCGCTACAGGAGGATCGTTGGCCGGCGAAATGCTGGCCGCCGCGTTACAGGCTCAGGAAGGCGCACACACCGAAAACGTCCATCTCGGCCTTTTGGCCCGCAGCCTTGCCGAAGAAAAGGCCAAAACGCCGACAGGGGGCATTCTCGATTCCTCTATCGTGTCGAACGGATCGGGCTCCTCTGGAACGTCTGGTCTTCCTTTGGCCTCTGTTTTAAACGGTTCGCATGACACGGTCGCGGCCCTTCCCAAGGCGGGGCTCAAAGGATCCTCGGCTACGGCGGAGAAAAATCTTTCGCTCCGGGAGAAACTTCAAAACGAGGCGGCCATGCAAAACGTCCTCGCCGAACTCAAAGCCGGGAAGAGACTTGACCAGTACCGCGCCACCGCTCTTGCAACCCGGCCTTCCATCTCCGATGAAGGGATCAATTAACGGTAGGGCTTCTATCGTATTGATCGATAATCATATTTTTGAATTGCCTTCCCCTTACGCGATCTTCTAAACTGCCTTTCTATATTAAAGGGATTATCCTTTCTTTCTTTTTTAAGGAGTTTGCCTTATGACCGTTTCCGTCGGCGGATATGTCCTTCCCTCTGAAGAAAATCCCGACCGCTTGAACGCCATTGAACGCGTCATGTTCCCGAAATTTCCGGAAACCGCCATCACGGATGTGTGCGTCGTTTTCGGCGCCGGTGTGGCCGGCGCGCATCTTGCCGAGCAAGCCGCCACGCTTTTCCGGAACGGGCTCGTCAAAACCATCATCCTTGCCGGCGGGCCCGTCATCAACGATCTTTCCGTCACCGAGGCTCACAAAAAACGTTTCAGCGATCCGCCCTTCTATCCCGAAGACGGCGAGACCGAGGCTGAGTACATGGCCAGAATCCTTATAGAGAAGGGCGTTCCCGAAGAAGCTCTGGTCCTCGAAAAAACATCGAAAAATACCGGAGAGAACGCCCGGGCCGTGATCGCTCTTGAGGCCTATGAAAACGCCTCAAGCGTTCATGTCGTCGCTTTTTCCGCCACGCGGACGCTCATGACGTTGCGGCGCGAAGAACAGGCGGCGGGGCTTGCACCCAAGCCGGCGATTCTGACCCAGATCATTCCTCTGCGCGGCGGATGGATAACCGCCAAGAACTGGCGCGACAACGAAACCGGCCGCAACATTATCTTGCGCGAATTCCGCAAAATCGATCCGACAGAGCCCACCAATTATATCAAGCAGGGCTTTTGTTCGGACGTCGCCCTTCAAGAGGAAATCAAACGGGCAGAAAGCCTCCCCAAAATGGGACGGCCTTTGTGCTCGTTCTGTAACAGCAGGATGCTGACGGCGGCCTCGAGCAACCATCTTTGATGGTAAGGGCTTGACTTTCGTGCTCTTTCTTTCCATCAAAGAGCATCATGTCAAAAACCTTTACGCTTCAGGAAATTGCTTCCGCTCTTCAGGGCCGCTTGATCGGCGACGGCTCCGTTC
>JAQVBU010000043.1 GCA_028690155.1 Alphaproteobacteria bacterium
CTTCGTCGGTTCTCTGCTCCATGGAACGGAAAATCATTCTTTTGTCCGATTCGGAAAGAGGAATCGGCTTTTCCGAAGAAGCATCTTCGGGCTTGGCAACAGCACGAGGTGCGAAATGGTCCAACACGACACTCGGGAGTTCTCCCTGCTTCACTTTCCCCAAATCAATTCCCTGCGAACGGGCATATATTTCCATACCCTTTATATTCATACCCTCCAGCGCCACAGCCCGCTTCAAATGCGACCGCAGCAATCCCGCTCCGGCGTTCGGTTTGAACTCCTTGCCTCTGGAAGCCAGCGCCGAAACAAGTTCCTCCTTCGTCGCTCCGTCGATGATTTCAATCCGCTTGTTGATCGTCGGTTCGGCAAGTATCCGATCAAGCAGCGGAGAAGGCGCGGTAACGGCATCCTGTCGTGCGGATTCATCAATAGAGGGTATTTGCTCCTCTGAAACGCTTTCGACGCTTACAGGGGCGTTCTCGCGTGCCTGGGAAGGCGTGTAGATAAACGAGTTCACCATCTCGAAACGGGGGCTCTTTTCCTTGGCGCGCACCGCCGCCCAATAAGCAAGATCATCGCCGACCGTCTCGAACGACTCCGCGCCTGTTCGCTTCACCGCGAGCGGGCGCACAAGCCCGCCGAGTTCCAGAATCGAATCGGCCAACATATCCACAAGCATCGGATCAAACGCATCTCGCTTCGTCCTCGGCGTGATGGCCTTCACGTCAACAAGTCCCTGTCCGCGCTCGTCGATAATGAATCCGTCGGGTGCGACGACATTCTTACCGCCAAGAATCTCCCTCTGCTTCTCGAACGCGGCGGCGTCGCCATCCACAATCAACGCGCTCGTCATCTCGCCGAGTTTCGGGTTCTTCTCTCTGGCGCGGACGGCGGCCCAATACCGCAGCCCGTCCCCCACCACCTCGAACGTATCGCCGCCGGTGCGCCGCACGAGCAGCGGTTCCGACAGTGCGCCGACCCGCAGCATCTCGTCGGCCATCGCCTCGATCTTCGCCTGATCGAACGACGCCCTGTCGCCAACAGGAGTAATCGACGCCACATCCACGAACGAGTGCGCTCCGTTGTC
This sequence comes from Alphaproteobacteria bacterium, assembly GCA_028690155.1. Classification (GTDB taxonomy): domain Bacteria; phylum Pseudomonadota; class Alphaproteobacteria; order UBA9219; family UBA9219; genus CAIXLI01. The sequence continues at coordinate 1,088 of JAQVBU010000043.1, forward strand.
AACAAGGGAACCCTTGGGAGCGGGGGGCTCAGTCAATTCCGCCTTTCTCTTTGCCCTATGATCTTCAGTTCGTCTTCTACGTTCATCCCATAAAGGACTGTCATGGACGAATTCGACCGTTGATTCATACCCATCTTCGTCTACGATTTTTTTCTTATATACCAGCCCGACAGAACGAAGAATATCAGCATCTTTTCCCATTGCTCCGACTAAATGAAGGGGAAGTTCTCCAAGTTCATAATCTCCGACAATTTGCAAAGCTATTGTTGAAAGCGATTTAAGCGCTTCCTTTTGTTCCGGAGTCCCTTCCCATTTTATGTTTTCAAACGGCCTCGACAAATCTTTCTTTAACTCAATATCATTGTTCAAGATTGATGCTTCTTCTTCATGACGTCTCGAATTAACAATACCATTGAACTCAGCCAATGTTGTCTTGCCAAAAACAAAATCAGCCACCAGTTTGCGCACATCTTCAATATCCATTCTTCGCAACGCATTCTCTTGTCTTGGTGACATTTCAAATGATTTTGCCAACTCCACAAGCCCGTCCATGTCAAGACTGTCGATTGCGTATCCTGTCGAAGCCGCTGCCTTCACCGGCGCGACTTCCTCCTTCACAGCAGGAGCCTTCGCCGCAGGAGCCTTGCCCATTCCGATGCTCGGAGCGAACTTCTCATACCACGCCAGCGGCGAAAGATCGGGATTTGCCTCGCGCCTCGCGGACGCCACTACACCCTGCGCCATCACCGTGCTCTGCGCCTCGGCGACTTCCTCGGACGTCCCGACGGCGATCAAATCCTTTTTCACCCGCGCCTTCACCAATGCGCGCTCCGCATCGACGATCTCGTCGTCCTGCCACCAGAAGGCGGGAGCGGGGGTTGAGGGAAGTGGCGTCGAAGAACCTGGCGTCGAGGAAACGACTTCCGCATCTTCCGCAAGCGCCTTTCCCACTTCGTCGAGCACTTCCTGCGCATTGTTCCCGTTGACAACAACAGTACCCTCGCTGGGGACCGTCACTTCCACGGTAGTGCTGGAGGGCGTCTCGTCCGATCTCTTCCGCAGCTCTTCTTCCGTGAACTTGATGTCGTTCAAGTCAACGGAGCTATCAACAACCTCCGGCTCGACGGGCGCGCCCTTCGCCTCTTCGGCCTTCGTCTCTTCGACAGCGGAGGCGGGGGCGTCTGGAAGCAGCCCCAGTTCCTTCAACCGCTCCCGCCCGTTCTCCAATATGGATTCCGTCATGAAAAGATTCCGGTTCATAACCTGCGCGTTGTTTTCCGCGACAGCCTTGCTTGCTCTTACAAGAGCCGATCTGGCCGCCTTTTCGATGGAAACGAGAGCCGCATCCGCGTTCGCCCCGTCCAACGATACAATCTTGCCGAGCGCATCCACGCGCTGTCGGATATTGGGGAACGCCACGGAAGCATT
>JAQVBU010000015.1 GCA_028690155.1 Alphaproteobacteria bacterium
CGTCTTTTTGATTTGGAATCCATCGAACTGATTGAAGGGCCACCGGAGCGCATTCTCACGCGCGCGGATTTTCGTCCGTATCAGGTGTGGATGTCGCGCACGATGCTCGGGACGTGGAAAAACGATGATGTTCCGGGCGTTCTTATGGGCGCGGACATGGGGCTTGGGAAGACGGCTACAACGCTTTACGCGCTCTATAAACTTCTCGGCAAGGGTCACATCAAGAAGGTTTTGATCGTGGCCCCCAAGTATGTTGCAGAAAACTCTTGGCCCGGAGAAATCGCGTGTTGGGATTTTGCTCGGACGCTCACCTATTCCGTTGTCACGGGAGACGAAGAAGACCGGATCGCCGCCTTGAAATACCCCGCGCAGATCAACATCATCAACCGTGAAAATCTCGTTTGGCTCAAGCGGTATTGGGGGCGGAAGTGGCCTTATGATTTCCTTGTGTACGATGAAGCCTCGCGCCTCAAGGGCGGCTCTAAGCGCGTAGCCAAGGCGAAAAGGAAAGATGGAACGGTGCGCCATCGTGGCATGAGTGAGTTCGGTGTTTTGGCTCGGATGCGGTACACGTTTTCGAAGGTGATCGAACTTTCTGGGACACCCTCTCCCAACGGCTTGATCGACTTGTGGGGGCCGATCTTCATTATCGACAAAGGTAGAAGACTCGGGGAATCTCGCACAGCCTTTGAGCGAAGGTGGTTCCAAGAGAACGAGAAAGCACACAAGTTTACGCCGTTCGATCACTCGGAAAAAGAGATTATGGGCCGCGTGAAGGATGTTTTCTTTACCCTCAATTCGGAGGATTATCTTGACCTTCCTCCACTGATCGTGAACGACAAGTTCGTGAATCTAAAACCGAACGAAATGCGGCTCTACAAGAAGTTCGAAAAAGAGCGCGCCTTGGATGAGTGGGATGTCGAGGCCGTGAACAAGGGGGTTCTCGTCAACAAGTTGCTTCAAGCAGCGAACGGTTCGATTTACAGAGCAGACGATTTGCCGACGAAGCACATCCACGATGAAAAGATTGACGCACTGGCAAGCATCATCGAAGAATCGAACGGAACGCCGGTTCTTGTCGCCTATAGTTTTAAGTTCGACTTGGAGAGGATCAAGAAGCGGTTCAAACACGCCCGCATTTTCGGTGAAGGTAAGAACGATTATCGGGATTGGAACGCGAGGAAGATTCCGCTTATGCTAGTGCATCCTGCTTCTGCGGGACACGGTTTGAACTTTCAACACGGCGGGAACATCGCGGTGTTTTACGGTTTGACGTGGAGCTTGGAATTATATCGCCAGTTCGTGAAGCGACTGCATCGGTCAGGGCAGAAGGCGGAGAAAGTTTTTCTCCATCGGATTTTGGCGAGAGGAACGGCGGATGAAGATGTTGTTCGCGTGTTGTCGATGAAGGGCGCAACGCAGGATGCGATTTCGAACGCGGTTCGCGTTCGGTTGAAAAAGGCTTTAGGAGAGATAGATGTCGAATGACAAGGTAGAATATGCGCGAGGTCGTAAGAATGGAAGCGGGGCCGATCTCACGATGGAGATCGACGCGATCAACAAAGGCGTTACCCTCACATGGTTGGCGCAAGCGTTCGGTGTGTCTCTTCGAACGGCCAAGGAGAAGTTGCGGAAGTGTCCACATTCGGGTGTGACGAAGACGGGCTATCTTTACGACCTAAGAGAAGCGGCCCCCTATCTCATCAAGCCCGTCATGAACGTCAAAGAATATCTCAAATCGGTGAGGCCCGAGGAGCTACCGACAAAACTACAAGACAAGTATTGGTCGGCTCTCATGCGCCGAATCAAATACGAAGAGCGGGCGGGGATGTTGTGGCGCACAGAGAAAGTCCTGTTCGTTCTCGGCGAGATGTTTCAGACGATTAAGTTTTCCCTCCAACTTTGGGCGGACAACCTTGAACGCGCAACGGGGATTACGCCGGAACAAAGGACATATCTCCGCGATATGGTCGATGGCTTGCAGGATGAAATCTACACGAAGATCAAAGAGCTTGAGAAGGAAAGCAAGACCTCACACGTCCTCGGCGAAGGCACAGACGTTGACGAAGAGGACGACGAGGACTTTGATTTGATCGGAGAAGACGAGGAAGAGGAAGATTTGATCGGATGAGCAACTATTTCAAATCGCTTGAGTCGATGGTTGTGGCCTCCGCCGAAGCGGTGCGCCCACCCGAACGTCTCACGGTAAGTCAAGCGTCCGAGAAGTATCGTTTTCTCAACAACCCCGGATCGTATGTCGGCCCGTGGAAGAACAGCATGACTCCGTATCTTGTGGAACCAATGGACGTTCTTACGAGTCATGATTACGAGGGGATGGTTCTGGTTTCCTCGGCGCAAAGCGGCAAGACAGAGTGTTTCAGCAATTGGCTGGCGTACACAGTCATGTGTGATCCTGCCGATATGATGCTCATTCAGACGGCGCAAGCTACCGCGCGCGACTTCTCCATGCGCCGTGTGGATCGTCTTTTCCGTCACTCGAAGGTTGTCGGCGATAAGTTGATCCAGCGGAGAGAGGCCAACAACGTCTTCGACAAGAGGTTTACGTCCGGCATGATGCTCACGTTGTCGTGGCCGTCGATTAACGAGCTTTCCGGTCGTCCTGTGCCGCGCCTGTGGCTCACCGATTATGATCGCATGGATCAGGACGTTGACGGTGAAGGAACGCCCTACGCGCTTGCCAAGGCGCGCGCAACCACGTTTCGATCTCACGGCATGGTCGTGGCCGAATCATCCCCCGGCTTCATGATTAGCGACCCCCATTGGGTTCCCAAGTCACGCCACGAGGCTCCCCCAACAGAGGGCATTCTTGCGCTCTACAATTCGGGAGATCGTCGTCGTTGGTATTGGCGGTGCGTCTCGTGTCTTAATGCGTTCATCCCCTCGTGGTCGAATATCCAGTATCCCGATTCGGAAGACATCCACGAGGCGGCGGACGGCGCGGTGATGGTCTGTCCGCATTGCGGTCAGGTTTACACACAGGAGCCTTCTGGTGTCCCCGGCAAGGCCGAGATGAACCAACGCCACCAAGACGGCGGACACGCGCTATGGCTGGCCGAGGGGCAAACGTGGGAGCGGTCGGGAGAGGTTGTCGGTAAACCGATTCGTTCTAAGACGGCTAGTTTCTGGTTGGAGGGCGTGGCTGCGGTTTTTAACGATTGGTCGACTCTTGTTTCGGCCTTCCTCCAAGCCGAGCGCGAATACGAGGAGACAGGAAGCGAACAAACGCTCAAGGCGGTTGTCAACACGAAGCTCGGCCTCCCCTATCTCCCGAAGCAGCAAGCTATGGCGCGTATGCCGGAAACGCTCCGGTCGAGGGCCAACGATTACGGCAAGAAGGTTGTGCCATGGGGTGTCCGGTTCTTGATCGCCACGGCGGACGTGCAGAAAAACCGATTCGTTGTCCAAGTTCACGGGATCGGCGCAGATCGGGATATTTGGGTTGTGGATCGTTTCGAATTGAAGTATTCGCGCCGCGCGCAAGAAGACCGTCCCGATCAGCTTTGTTATTTGAATCCGGGGGCTTACCCGGAAGATTGGCGGCTTATTCTTGAAGAAGTCATGCTCAAGACGTACCCGCTCATGGATGAATCGGGTCGTCACATGCCGATTCGCATGACCTTCTGCGACTCGGGCGGTAAAGAGGGTGTGACGCAAAACGCCTACAATTTTGTTCGTTGGCTTCGCCGAGGGTATGAGGACGGGACAGCACCGGAGGAAGCGGCGCGGTATCCATGGAAGCCCGGTATGGCTACCCGGTTCCAACTTCTCAAAGGTGATTCGAATCTCGGTTCTCCGCGTGTCCGGCTCGGTTTCCCTGATTCGCAGCGCAAGGATCGCCATGCTGGCGCGCGCGGCGAAATCCCCGTCCTTTTCATCAACACGAACATCGTGAAGAACTCCGTGGATAAGATGCTAGACCGTACCGATCCGGGAGGACGCATCAATTTCCCGAATTGGTTGGAGACGAACTTCTACAAAGAGCTTGTTGTTGAAGTGAAAAACAAGAAGGGGGAGTGGGAGAATCCAAACGGCTACCGAAACGAATCTTGGGATTTGCTCGTGTACTGCACCGCTGGTTTGCTCCACCATGAGATCGGCATTGAGACGATTGATTGGGATCGTCCTCCGACATGGGCGCAAGAGTGGGACAAGAACGAGTTGGTGTTCCACCCGGACGGCAACAACAAACCTTTTGATAATGAGAGCAAAAAGAAATATGATCTGTCGGGATTAGCAAACCTACTAGCATAGGGGGCGGGCTTGGCCGACTTAGCAACACTCCAACTCCGTCTCACTCAAGCGGAGGAACAATATCACAAACTTCTCACTGGTCAGGCCGCAAGGGTCTTTGTTGACCAGAACGGGGAGCGTATCGAATACGTTGCCGCCGGGGCATCGCGCTTGGCTGCGTATATCGAAGACCTGAAACGACAACTTGGACAACAAACCGGATCGGGGCCGATGAACGTATGGCTGTAACCACGCAAATGAAGCAGGAAGTCGCGGCGACGATTGATTCGTTGATCGCCCCCGGCTACTCAAAAGAAATGGCTCTTGGCGGTGCGTATGAAGCGGCTGACAAGTTTGACCGAGCTATGGCCCTCTGGAATCCACCGATGCTTTCGGCGGATCGTGAGATCATCCCCAATAAACCGCAGATGGAAGCGCGTGTCCGAGACATGCTGCGAAACGATGGTTATGTGCAATCCGGTCAGGTCTTGCACCGCGATAACATCGTTGGCTCCATGTTCATGCTCAACGCCAAGCCCGACTACAAGGTGCTTGGTTTAGACGATTCTTGGGCCGAAGAGTTTCAGCAGGAGGTCGAGGCTAAGTTCACCTTGGCCGCAGAATCCACGAACTGTTGGTTGGATGCCTCGCGCACGAATACGCTTACGGGGCTTGTCCGTTTGGCTGTCGGCGTGTATGCCGCGTCCGGCGAAGTGCTGGCTACCGTGGAATGGCTCCGAGAAAATCCGCGCCCGTTTAGGACGGCAATTCAGATGGTGGACATCGACCGTCTCGGTACGCCGTATGAGTATGCGATGGATGGTTTCGTGCGTGGCGGCGTTCGTCTTGATTCGCGCGGCGCACCATTGGGTTATTATATTCGCAAGGCGCACCCTTCGGATTATGATCGCGGAAACGAAGCCAACGATTTCAAGTTCGTACCAACACGCAAACCATGGGGTCGGTTGCAAGTTCTCCATATCAAAGAGCAGTTCCGCGCCGAGCAGACGCGCGGTGTTGCCGACATGGTGGCGGGCCTCAAGGAATTGCGAATCACCAAGCGTTTTCGTGACATCACGTTGCAGAACGCCGTGGTCAACGCGATGTTTGCGGCCAGTATCGAATCGGAACTTCCGACCGAAGCGGTGTTCTCCCAACTCGGGGGGAACAACATCGGGCAGGGCATTACCGATTACGCATCGGCCTATCTCGGTGCGGTGGCGCAATACACGGGTGGCTCTCGTAACATGCAGATCGACGGTGTGAAAATCCCGCATCTGTTCCCCGGAACGAAGCTGTCGTTGCATCCCGCAGGGAACCCCGGAGGCGTGGGTCAGGAGTTCGAGACATCCCTTCTTCGCTACATCGCGTCGATCTTGGGTGTGTCTTATGAGCAACTATCCAAAGATTTCACGAAGACGAATTACTCCTCGGCGCGCGCCGCGATGACCGAGACGTGGAAGTTCATGCAGTCGCGGAAACGAATCGTTGCCGACCGATTCGCATCGTCGCTCTACCAACTCTGGTTCGAAGAAGTTTTGAATGCCGGACAGTTGGAAACAATGAAGTTTTCCAAGGCTCCGAACTATTACGAAGGGTTGAACGCCGAGGCGTATTGCGCGGCGGAATGGATCGGCGCGGCACGAGGCCAGATCGACGAACTCAAGGAAACGCAAGCGTCTGTTCTCAAGTTGAAGTATTGCTTGTCCACCCACGAGGCCGAACTTTCTCGTCTTGGGAAAGATTGGCGCGCGGTTTATAGTCAGTTGGCGCGCGAAAAGAAGGAGCGCGAAAAGCTCGGCATTGAGCTTGTGGAGGATAACGCGATCAACGCAGCGTCCGGCGAACCCGGTCAGGGAGCGGATGAGCCAAAAGGCGGAGGGAATACATAATGAATGGTCGTGTGTTTTTAGATCGAATCTCCAACGAACCCATGTTCCTAGAACCGGGGAGCGCGAACCTTTTCGCCTCGTCGATTCAAGGCTTTTTCGAAAATAACGCCGAGCTTGCGGAGATCGCTTTTTCGGCCAACACCCAAAACGAATCAGCCTCCGTCGAGGACGGGGACGACGAGTTTTGGAACGATGAGTTCTTGTCCCGCTACCGCCCCTACAAGGTTACGGGTGAGGGTATCCTCATGGTTCCGGTTTCGGGGGTTCTGGTCAACAAGTTCCCCTTCCAAGTCGGTTCGTGGATCACGGGCTACGAATACATCGAAGCGGCGGTTCGTCGCGGGGTCAAAGATCAGAACGTAACGGGCATTGCGCTCATCGTCGATTCGCCCGGAGGAATGGTGTCCGGCAATTTCGAATTGGCCGATCTTATCTACTCGTTACGAGACGAGAAACCGATCCGTGCGTTTGCATACGATCACGCCTATTCTGCCGCATATTCTCTCGCTTCATCGGCAGAGAAAGTTTCGATGACTCGAAGCGGCGGAGTTGGCTCAATCGGTGTGGTCACAATGCACGTCAATCAAGAGAAGTTTCTTGATAAGCTCGGCATTGAAGTGACGTTCATCTACGCCGGTAAGCACAAGGTCGAAGGCAACCCATACGAGAAGTTGTCGGACGAGGCGAAGGATCGAATCCAAACGCGCATCGACAAGCTCTACAACATTTTCACTAGTACGGTTGCCCGTAATCGTGATATAGAAGTTTCCGCAGTCAAAGCAACGGAAGCGTTGACGTATGATTCAGAAGACGCTATCTCCGTTGGTTTAGTAGATTCAGTTGGCGTCTTCGCCGAAGAGTTCACACGGTTCTCGAACGAAATCACGGAGGATTACTCAATGTCGAAACAAGATCAGCAAGTCGAAGCCGGTGTTCCCAACGAGCAGCACACCGCAGCCGTAGCCTCCGCACGTTCGGAAGGCATCACGCTAGGTGCTACGCAGGAACGCCAACGCATTTCCGCAATCATGGCTCTTGAAGAGAGCAAGGATCGCCCAACAGCTTCCTTCCAAGTCGCTTTGAAAACAGGCATGTCGGTTGACGAAGCCAAAGTTTTCCTTGCTGGCCTCCCCACGGAGCAGAAGGTTGAAGCGAAAGCCGCCACGAATCACTTCGAGGCCGCTATGGCGAAGAACAATCCCGAGATCGGAAGTGGTGAAGCAGCCCAGACCTCGGAGGAAGACCCCGTTGCCCGGATTAAAGCTGCCTACGGCAGTGCGACCGGCCTCAAGGTCGTGAAGTAATCTACCGCATGGTGCGGCGGGTGTCTTGTTGAACAAAGGATGAAGGAGAAGGAAACATGGCTATTCTGACTCAAGGGACTCCCGGCGTTGCGATGGCGGGTTCGGAGGTCGTTCTTAGCGCGGATGAACCCCGCTTCGGTGACGGTGCGGCCCAAACCACAATTTGCAATGTCGGTGCGTCTGTTGATCTACCGATCTACTCGGTGATCTCGTATGACGGTACGACGATTGCTTTGGCGGAAATGTCCGGTGATCCGGCAGTCTCGGATGCTTACGGCATTCTGGCGGCTCCCGTTCTCACGGGTGCTGGCGGCGCGACGACCGCTCCGGTCTATCGTACCGGCCACTTCGAAATGGGCGCGCTCAATTGGGACGCTTCGTTTGACACCGATGCCAAGAAGGCTGCGGCGTTCGAAGGCGGTAAGTCGCCGACGATCCTCGTTAGCAAGGCGGCATTCGATTCCGCTAACATCAATATCTAACGGGGGAACACGACATGGTTGATTTCAGCGTTTACGACACACGAACCCTCTTGGGTGTTATCCGGGATGACGAGCTTATGCGTCCCCCTTCGTCCTACTGGCTTGACCTGTGCTTCGGTACGGTTGTCAATTTCACGGATGAATACATCGACTTTTCGAAGTTGACGGATTCTCGTAAGTTGGCCCCGCTCGTAGTTCCCACGGCCCAAGGTCGTCCGATCTACTCCGCTGCGGAACGCCTGACCCGCGTGAAGCCAGCCTACGTTAAGCCGAAAGACCCTGTGACGGCATCTCGCATGATTCGTCGCGTGGCTGGTTTCGGTGAGCTTGCCGATCCTATCCCCAAGACACCGCAGCAACGCTACGACTCAACGATTGCGGACATCTTGAGCCAACACCGCCGTTCTATCGAACGCCGTTGGGAGTGGATGGCTGCGAAGGCTGTTATCGACGGTAAGGTTACGTTGGAAGACGAAGCCTATCCCGAAGTTCTGGTGGACTTCGAACGCGATGCCACGCACACAGTTACACTCGGTGCCGGTTCGCGTTGGAATGATGCGGGCGTATCCATCGTTGAATCGCTCCAAGTCTTCATCAATCGCGTTCGTCGCGCCGCCTTCGGTGGCCCCGTCACGCGCTTGACTGTCGGTACGGACGTTTGGGATGTCATGCGGAAGAACGAAGAGGTTCGTGAACTGTTGAACACGAACTATCGGCAAAATACCGGCGCAGACCTCAAGATGGGTCTTCGTGAGGGTGTTGAAGCCGAATACGTTGGCCGTCTGTCCGAAAACCTTGAAGTCTGGGTTTACTCCGACTATTACGAGGCCACGGACGGAACGATCACTCCGTTTATGTCTTCCAAGGATGTTGTTCTCACTGGTCGTAACGTCATGGGCGTGAAAGCGTTCGGCGCGATTCAGGACGTGGAAGCCAACTTCCAAGCCCTTGCGATCTATCCGAAGATGTGGAACGAGCAAGACCCGAGCGTGACATTCGTAATGTCGCAATCGGCTCCGCTTATGGTTCCCGTTAATCCGAACAACACCCTCAAGGCGACTGTTCTGGCTTAATGAACGAGAAAGAGGGGGTTGGGATGGGTCACTAAACTCGTCCCTCCCCCTCTTTGTTTTCCTCACGAGAGAAGGAGAGTTCTATGTTAAATCTTAAAGCAATTCATACGATCTACCGTACATCGAAGCCCGGCAAGGCTGGCGACAAGAAGAACGGCATTGCTCCGGTTCCTCCCGTCACGGAAGAAATCCAACCCGGAAAGCGGTTCACCTGTTCCGATGAAGACGGCGCGTTTTTCCTGAAAACAGGCGCAGCCGTTCACCTCGGTACGGAAGAGACTTTCGCCCCCCAGACGGTTTACAAGGAACCGGCTCCGAAGGAACCGGAACCCAAAACAGAGTCCTCTCTCTCGGAGGAAGGGTCGGAGTTGCTGGCTGGCGACTCCGACCGCTCCGAGGACGCTTCTGCCCCAGAGGGCGAAGAAGACTTGGTAGGATAACGAATGGGCCTCCGCGACATCAAAAACAAGGCGCGGCTTGATCTCCATGAGGAAATGAAGGTTCCGGCCTTCTATTACCCCCCGGGGAGCGTCACAGCCACGTCTTGTTTTGTTCGCGTCCATTCGATGTTTCGCGCGCTCGGGGACATCCAAAGTAATCAGGTCGGCTTGGCCGAACGTGAGGAAATGGTTCCCCGGCTCGTTTTCATGGCCTCCGAGATTGTTCCGGCGCGCGCCGGTATCGTCACGATCTCCGCGACCGAGGGCTACCGCGTTGACGTTGTGCAGCCGCCAGACGGCTTGACCATCACGGCCTTCGTGATTCCGCTTACAGCATCGCAGATGGTAGGGCTGTCGTATCCCGAGGAGGCATAATGGTTGCCCGTATCGGAATGACGATCAATGGCCTTGAGAACTTGGATAAAATCAAAAATCTCAAGAAGGACATCCCGCTGGCTGCGGTGCGGACGCTGAATCGCGTCACAGAGCGCGCCAGAACGGTCGGTGCGAAACGAATCCGCGAGGAGGTCGCATTCCCCGCCTCGTACCTGAACCCCGCCCAGAAGAAGCTCTATGTGGCGAAGAAGGCCAACAAGGGAAGCCTTGAGGCCGTCATCCGCGCAAGCGACCGAGCGACATCCCTTTCTCGGTTCGTTTCGTCCGGCTCCGAGGGGAAGATGGGCGTGACCGTCCAAGTGTCGCCGGGTAAATCGCGCACGATGCGAAAAGCCTTCCTCATGAAGCTACGGTCTGGGGCCGCGTCGATTAACACGAAGCACAATCTAGGGCTTGCTATGCGGCTCCGAAACGGCGAGGTTGTGCGTAACAAGAAATCGTTTAAGCGAATCAAAGGAAACTTGTATCTTCTCTACGGCCCGTCTGTCGATCAGGTTTTCATTGGAAAAGATCGTTCCGGTGTGGCTGCGAAGATGGAGCCGGAAATCCTTGATTCGCTGCAACAAGAGTTCTTTCGTGTTTTGGGGATCGACTAATGGCAACCGAACCGCTCCGCCTCCGTCTTTTGAAAGCCCTGCAAACGGCTCTCGAAGAGATCACACCGGCAAACGGCTACGCGACCGATCTTACGGGCGCGGTGTTCCGTGGTCGGACGACTTTCGGTGACACTGATCCCCTACCTCTCGTCTCGATTCTTGAAGCACCTGATCCGATCAACCCGCTAATCTCGCCGAGAGATTCGGGAGATCAGAAGGGCAATTGGGCGTTGCTGATTCAAGGGTTCGCCGTTGACGACATGGATCATCCGACCGATCCCGCTTATGTCCTCATGGCCGATGTCATCAAACGGCTGGCTATTGAGAAGAAGAAGCTGACCGACTATAAAGTTTTTGGAAGTGCGCTTGGGAAGTTCATCAACAACATTGAGTTGGGTACGCGCGTTGTGCGCCCGCCGGATGACTCTTCGAACAAGGCATATTTCAATTTGAGCATCATATTGGATGTGGTAGAGTCCCTCACCGATCCGTATGAGGATTAACCTTGAAACAGGGAGAACATCATGGCTACTAAGAACTACACGTTGGGGCGTGGGAAGGTTTTCTTCTCCCGTTTCAAGACAGGCACACAAGTCCCCGAGGGGTTCAACTATATCGGCAACACGCCGGAGTTCAACCTGACAATCGAATCGGAGAATCTGGATCACTACTCTTCGGACGCTGGCATCCGCGAAAAGGATGACTCGGTTCCGTTGGAAGTGTCTCGTACCGGTTCGTTCATCACGGACGACATCCAACCGGATAACGTAGCTCTGTTTTTCTTCGGTACGAAATCGACGGTTACGCAAGCCATCGTCGCTTCGGCTCCCGAAACAATCACGGACGTTGTTTTGGGTCGCGCTTACAAGCTCGGCATCACAGACAGCAATCCAACAGGCTACATGGGCATCGACGCAACGGGCTTCGGCATCACCGTTGACGCGGTTCCTCTTGTTGCGGACACGGATTACACCGTCGATCTCGTCAATGGCATCGTCACGCTTCTTGAAACGGCGACGAATGTTGCGGATGGCGACGACATGATCGTGACCTATGCTGTTGCGGGTTCGACACGCGACCGCGTGATCTCTGGCTCCACTCCTGTTGAAGGCGCGATGATGTATGTCGCCAACAACCCGAAGGGCGCGAATCTGAATTACTATCTGCCTTATGTCAAAATCACCCCGAACGGCGACTATGCCTTGAAGGGTGACGAATGGCAGCAGATTCCATTCAGCATCGAAGCACTGAAACCAGCCAACGGTGAAGCTATCTATATGGATGGTACGCCGGTGATGGCTTAAAAGTAGGGGGCGTTCATGAGTCTCAAAGACTTAGAACTCCCATCGGCGAAGGTTCAAGTCTCGGATGAGGTGTTTTTCACCGTCCGGGGCTTGTCCCTTTCCGACATCTCCGTGTTGCTCAACTCCCACGGCAAGGAACTCGGCTTGATCTTTCAAAAGGTCAAGGACGAACTCCAAGGCCGCTCGGAGGGGATCACCGCGAACGATGTGCAGTATTTCGCCAAAGTGCTTTTCGACAAAGCTCCCGACATGGTGGCTAAGGCGATTGCACTTGCGGCGGATGATCCGGGAGAGGAAGACAAGATCAAGCGGCTCCGATTTACGGTACAGATCATCGCCATTCAAGAGGTGTTGCGTCTGACCTTCACGACCGAGGCCGAACTAAAAAAACTGGTCGAGATTGTCATTCAGTGGTTGGGGAAGATCAACTCGGAGGCGGAGCGAATCACGAGCAGCTTACCCTCCATAGTTGGCTCTGGGGAATCCGAAAACAAGTAAGCCTTCTTCTTGGAAACGGACATCCCGAAGCGCGTCTATACCCTCTCGGCATGGTGTGGGATGAAGCAAACCTTGTCATCGAGCGTTTGAACTCTTCGGAGGTGACACGCAGCACACTCATGCAATTGGCGATCTCGTCCATCCTTTCTAAGAAGGCTGGAAAAGAGTTTGAGAAACGCATAATAAGCCTTAATGTGGAGACGAAACCGAGGGCATGATGTAGGGGGATGACATGGCAGGGGCGCGCAGGGAAGTTGATCTAGTAATTCGCGCCAAGGACGAGGCTTCTAAAGCTGTCGATTCCGTGGCCGATGCTTTCGACACTCTTGTTAAATCCCAGAAGAATCTCAAGCAACAGACGGCGGGTTCCGATTCGTCACTCTTGAAGTTGGGCATGGCTCTTAAACAACTCGAAACGAGTTTTAAGGGTCTGTCCAGCGACAAGGGTTTGGACTTTTTCGGCACGAAGCAAAAACAATCTGTCGCCGATCTTCAAGCGGCCATGTCCGGGATCGGAGCGGCCAGCGATAAGTTCGGCCAAAGTATGCGCGCTTTGGCGCAGACCACGGATACCCTGCGTAACAAGCTCAACGGAGCGCGAGAAGCCCTCTCTGGTCAAGCGGCGGTGTTAGAGAAGGCCGAGGCCGCGCATCGTAAGCTAGAGGCTTCTATGACGCGCGAAGCGGCCTCCCAAGGCAAGGCCGGTCAGGCTGCGTCCACGCTCGTCCAAAAGATCGCGGCGCAGGAATCGGTGGTAGCGCAAGCGGCCACACGGTACGCCGATCTCTCCCAACAAATGAACGCCACGGATGCGCCATCAAAGAAACTGGCCGCGTCCCTTGAGTCCGCCCGCAAAGCCCTCGTCGGTTCGTCTGCGGGCCTAGACGCGATGCGCCTCAAGTACGAACAGGTGCAAGCGACGATCCGTGAGACAGGCGAGAACATCAACCGCCTCACGATGGAACTGAATGCGTCGAACAAATCGGCGGCGCAGCAGAAGGCCATTTACGCGCAGATTCAGGCGAACGTCCAAAAACTTGAACAAGCCACGGCCAAAGCCTCGGCGCGCCAAAAGGAATACAACAACGTCATGCGGGCCTCGCAGTCCGCGATGTCGAAGGTTCGCGGTGAGTTGGGTGGGACAGCGGCGGCGCAGGAACGCAACGCGGGAGCAACGAAACGGGCCGGTCAGGCGCAAGAGGAATACGCGCTCAAGAGTCGTTTAGCGATGTCGTGGACTCAACGTCTTCGTGGCGAAGTCCTCGCTCTGGCGACCTCGTATGCTGGCGTGTTCGGTGCGTTGCAATTGGCGCGCAGTGCGGTCGATGCGTTTACGACACTTGAAGGCGCAACCTCCCGTTTGAATGTTGTTTTCGATGGCGACAAATCTGCGGTCGCGCAGAACCTTGAGATGGTTCGTCGCACTGCGGATCGTCTCGGTCTGTCGTTCGGTGTTCTGGCCGACGAGTATTCGAAGCTGGCCGCATCTGCCAAGGGTACAGAGCTTGAGGGCCAGAAGGTCAATGAGATTTTCATCCGCATGTCCGAAGCGGTTCGTGTGAACAAGCTCGGTACGGAAGCGATGAAGGGCGCGTTCATGGCGATCTCCCAGATCGTCACGAAGGGTGTCGTGAACATGGAAGAACTTCGTCAACAGTTGGCGGAGCGTTTTCCCGGCGCGATTCAACTTATGGCGGCGGGCTTCGGCTACGGCGCGGATTCGATGGATCAGTTCTTCAAGGCTGTGCAGAACGGGGAAGTGAAGGCTTCCGCGCTCATGGGCTTTGCGGATGAGTTGGGTAAGCGGTTCGGGCCGCAACTGGCGGCATCGTTGCAGACGACGATGGCGCAGATCGGGTTCTTCCAAAACGAGCTATACAAGGCTCTTCTGGTTTTCGGTGATGCCGGATTCTTGGATGGCTTCACGAACATGCTCAAGAAGATTACCGACATGTTGAAAGACCCTGCGTTCTCGTCGTTCGCAGGGAAGATTTCAAAGGGCTTTGGGGCCATCGCAGAAGCAATCGGTTGGGCTGCGGAGAACTTCGACCTTCTCGTGAAGGTTGGAATCGCGTGGGTGTCGTTCGGTCTTCACGCGCGTGTGATGCTGATCTGGGGCGGACTCGTCAAGATGGGCAGGGCGTTGAAAGCGGCTGCGGCTGCGTTCGGGGTATTCCGAGCGGCGGCGGTCGCCATGACGACGACTATGGGGACGGCCACTGTCGCCGCCACGGGTTTGCGCGTAGCGATCATGGGCTTGTTATCGTCCACGGGTGTCGGTATCGCGCTCGTCGCTATCGGCACAATCATCGGCGAGTGGGTTACGAGCATCGACGATGCTTCCGAAGCCCTGTCGCAGCACCAACAGGTCGTCGATAAAGTCAAGAACGCCTACGAGGAAGCGAAGCGATCCGGGACGGATTGGCGCAAGTCGATGGAAGCGGGCGACAAGGTTCTTGCGGAAGACAGCATCAAAAAGTTGAAGGTTCAGCTTCAAGAACTTCGTGACGAAACCGAATCCGAAGGGAGTGTCGGAATCTTCGACATGTTCTCCGGCAATAAAAATCTCCTTTCCGAGATTTCAAAGGTTGCCAAGGAGTTCAAGAACGGTCAGTTGAGCGCGAAGCAATTCGAAGATGTGATCGTTGGATTCAAACAGATTGATCCCGAGTTCAACGAGAAATACATCGTACCGCTCATCAAGATGGCGCGTGAGGCGCAGACAACCGAAGGTAAGATCGCGGAAGCGGAAGCCACGGTTCGTCTCATGTCAGGTGCAGCGACCGAAGCAGATATGAAGCTCCTCGGTTTGGCAAGCGCATTCCAAGAGTCCGGCATCAAAGCTGCGACGATGAAGAACCGGTTCGAAGCCGCGCTCAAGGGCATCCGTGAGATGGTTCCCGAACTCGTTGAATCCGTCAAGATGGCGGAGGACAACCTGAAACTTGATAGCCTCATTAAAGAGCTTCAAGCTACGGGAACGATGACTGCGGAAGTCATGCAGACGATCAGCCAAGCTCGTGCCGCGATCAACACGACCAAGGAAGAGAAGGACACGGCCAAGAAGTCTGCGGACGAAGCGAAGAAGCGCGCCGAGGCTGCGAAGGATTTCCACGAGCAGATCGTTAAGGATGTCGATCAGTGGCGGTTCGAGCTTTCGATTCAGAAAGAAAGCACCGTTGAGCAGGAAGTCCAAAAGACGATTCGGCAGTACATGGTCAAGGCGCAGGAACTTCAAACGAAGCTGACAGCGCAAGAGATCACGCTCATCAAGCAAGCGGTGACTGCCCTCAACCAGAAAAAAGCGGCGCAGGAAGCGGCGGAGAAAGCCGAAGCGTCGATGAATGTGTTGCTGCAACGCCGCCAGCAGCTTGAGGATCAGTTGAAGATGATCCGCGCCGAGGGCGGTAGCATCGGTCAGATCAACGACATGAAGACCGAGATGGGCGAGGTCAACACGCAACTTCTCGCGGCCATCGACAACGCCATTCTCATGTGGCAAGCGGTCGGCGGCGACCAAGCGGACATGGCTGTTCTCAAATTACAGACGGCGCGCATGGAGGCGGAACGGTTCGGTAAGGCCGCACAGGTCGGATACGTCGATTGGGAAAAAGTCCGCGACATGTTCACGGGCGGATTCGCCGATGCTATTGACAGTTTCGCAGAGAAGATCGTAGCGGGCGAAAACGCTTTTTCCGCTTTGAAGGATGCGTTCCTGTCTTTTGCTTCCGATTTCCTTCGCAACATCGCAAAGATGATCGCACAGGCTGCGGCCTTCAACATGTTGCAGTCGATGGGCTTCAACACGGACACAGGTTTCATGGGTCTGTTCGGTGCGGGCCACACGGGCGGCTTGGTCGGCTCCCGTTGGATCGGGTCTGGGAATCCGTCACGCCAAGTAAGCCCGCTCGTCTTCGCTGGCGCACCACGTTTCCACGATGGCGGTCTTCCCGGCTTGCGTCCCGGAGAGGTTCCTGCGATCCTCAAGAAGAACGAGGAAGTGTTGAACGAAAATGATCCGCGAAACATCCTCAACGGCGGCGGCGCACAGGGTGGAGGCCAAGCACAGGGCGGCGGTACGAAGATCATCAACACCTTCGACGCTCCCGGGTTCTTGTCTGCGGCCATGTCGAGCGCGGTCGGAGAGAAGGTTATTTTGAACTTTATCAAGGCGAATGCCGGAGCCGTGAAATCGGCCATAGGGGGTTAGGATGGCAGTTGAAACAGGAACAGCAACAGACGGTTTGGATTTTTACAACAAGCTGATCTCGTTTCTCACGACGAACGCGGAGCTTGTCGGCCTCGGCCAGAATTGGTCGGTCGTGTGGCAAGCTCCTGTCGGCGCGGAGAACGAGACGGACGTTGTTGTTCGCGGCCCGGGCCTTGCCGGAGGGGATGCGGTCTATGTCGCCATGCGGTACACGGCGAACGTGGCTCAAGATGCCTACTACATCTCTATCAGAGGGGCCACGGGCTTCCTGCCAGACTCGGAAGAGTTCGATGAACATGTGAACGTGACACCTTCGAGCGTCCGCATGTTTGTGGATTCAGGAACGCACAGTTATTGGTTTACAGCGAACGGTCGTCGCTTCATGGCGGTCGCCAAAATTAGCACGACATTTGAAGCGATGTATGCCGGATTATTCTTGCCGTATGCGACACCCCTTTCGTACCCGTATCCGATGTTTATCGGCGGTTCGGCTGGCCCGACCGACACAGACGGCCCGATTAACTGGCGCACGATCAACGATAACCACTCGCATTTCGTTGAGCCGCACTACAACTCCGGTGTAGCCTTCGTCGATACGGGTGCGTGGATGCTGAATCCTGCGGGGTCTTGGCTCCGTGTTGCCGCGCGTGGCTCAATCGCCCCCGTTGGCATCGACCCGATTACTTCCGGCGGGACGTATTTCCCGCCAGAGGGAAGCGACACCTCGAACTACGGCCTCCCGGGTCGTTTTGTTTTGCAGAACACGATGGATGCGCTCGGCGGTGATCGCATTCTGTGGCCTTGCACGTTGCTCCAATACGGAGACGTGTCGCAGACCTACGGAATCTTGGACGGTGCGTATCGTTGCCAAGGGTACATGAACGCTGCGGAAAACCTTATCACCTACAACACAGTCGATCATCTCGTCGTTCCGAATGTCTATCGAAGCGATCTGCGGGATTATTGGGCGATGGCAATGGAGTAAGAGATGGCCTATTCAGAGCAAATCACAACCACCGTAACAGACATCCCCGCGCTGATCGCCAACTTCGCCCTTGCGCGCGGATGGACGGTTGACGGCACGACGATCACACGCCCCGGGGGCGGCAAGTCTTTTGAGATTACCGCCTCTGTCGGCGGGACAAACAATCGTGATCGACTCGTCTATGTCCGAGACACTGCGGCCCCGACAACAAATTACGTTTACACCGCAATGCCGTGGATCAACGGTGTGTACGCCGACCCTATCGTCAAGAATCCGACGAAGGTTCACTTGCTCGGAAACGATGCGCCATACGACCCCGAGCCTTGGATCGCTTGTGTGATCGAATGCGGGTACAACTTGTACCGCCACATCTACATCGGCAACATGGTGAAGGCTGGCGACTACACAGGCGGCGAGTTGATTAGCGCGAACATGTTCAATCGTGACGTTCGCTTCTCCGGCGCGAACGGCTCGAACACATACTACAACAGTCAGGGGAGCGTCGATCCGCCTCATCGCTATCTTTTCTCCGGTCGTTTCAATCACAACAGTATGCCAGCAGGAGCGGGCAACGGCGGGGTGAACGTTGTTCACGCGGACAACGCGACACCGTTTCGGCGTTTCGATCTTGCCGGTGAAACTTACGTTCGAACAGGATTTACGGGCAATGAAGTTTTCGGCGGCAATGCGGACAATGTGTCTGGCGGTTTGGTTATGCGTGGCCTCTCGGATTACGCGGGTTCAAATATCCTCGTTCCGGTGAACCTGTTTATCGTCAACAGCATCCTCATCGGATCGAACTCCAAGTTCCATCCCATCGGTTACGCGGCTGGCGTTCGCATGGTCAACGTGCAGGGAATCAATCCCGGAGACGCGATTACCATCGGAAGCAAGACGTGGCGCGTATTCCCAGAGTTTTCCCGCCAGACGGAGACGACGATGCCCTATGGCGCGGCTAATCCTGATGGTTTTTACTATCCGTATGAGACGAGTTCGATGCTTGGCTTGGCGTATGAGGAGGCGTAACTGTGGCAGATGGGTTCCTCTTTGCGTTCACAGGTCAGTTCGAGCGACCCGATGATTTAGCAGCGATTCGAACACGGACAACACCTGTCGGTGATCGGTCGTTGCTGTCAATCGACGAGCGCGATTACGGTTCGGCGACAAACACACAGCCAGTGGAACTCATCTCGGATCGTGATCGTGCGGGCTTCAAGTTCCAATCATTCTTCGAAGATTATTACAACCGGATTCACATCATCCCCATGTTCGTCGATTTCGGTGCGGTGGCCTCTCTGGTCAGCCGTCCCATCGTTGTGTGGAATGCGTATCTTCGAACGGTCGATCTTACGGGCATTGAGATTTTCAACGGAGAGGATTTGACGGTCGAAGGTGATGTTCTTCCCGATCAGTTTCTCGCCCTCGGTTGGGACACCTACAACATCATCGCCCTTGAAAAAGGCACGATCACAATCAACGCAACGATTTCGTTTGTGTTCAATGCGCCGGAGACGGTCACGATCTCGGTGTCCGGTGTTCGCGCCAAGGTTGCTCCGATTGAACCGAACTGGTCGAGCGATTACACGATCACCTACGATTTCAAAACAGACATGATCGTAACGCGCTCCGGTAAGGAACAGCGGCGCACCCTGCGTTCGACTCCGCGCAAGTCTCTTGATTTTGTCGGGAACCCTCGTGGCGCAACCTTGCGTGAGTTCGAACAGGTCATGGCTTCGTGGCAAAACAATCCGGTCATCATGCCGGAGTATCCCCGTTTTGCGGAGACGACAACGGAGCTTGCGGTTGGTTTCAATGAGGTTGAGGTAGGTTCGGTTCCTTCGTGGCTTGTGGAAGACATGCTTGTTGTTCTGTCGAACAACGGGAGCTACGACACGCGCAACATCTTGGAGATCGACGGCACGACGATTCGATTTACGGGTGTTGGATATGTGGCATGGCCGGTCGGAACGAAAATCCATCCGGGGCTTTCAGGCCGTTTTGCCACGGCGATTTCTGGTTCCCTTCTCACGAACACCGTGAGTTCTATTCGTGCGGCGTTCGATGTAACCCCCGCAAGTGAACCGGCGATTTCACTTCCTGCGGCTTCGCAGACTTTCAACGGTCGAGAATTGCTCATGGTGAAGCCGAATTGGGGCAACGCGCCTAGCGTATCTTTTGAGGCGGTGCGTGATCTGATCGACTTCGACCGTGGCCTAACCGATAGCTATGCGCCGCAGTCTTTCCAAACCCGCATCATGACCTATGCGTACATCGGGCGCGATGCAGTTGAGGCCCAAGCGGCTTTGGATTTCTTCTGCCGCATGAAGGGTCAAGCTCGTGAGTTCTACATGCCGACGTGGGAGAACGACATCCCGCTCGGAAATACAATCCCCGGAGGCTCCACTCACCTTCGCGTAAAGGGAACGTCTTTTGCCACGGCCTACGGTGATTCGACGATGTATCGGGCGATCACCCTGTTCCTGTGGGATGGCACGATTTATCATCGCGTTGTGACGGGAATTAATACGGTTGACGATCTTCTCGGACAGGATACGATCATCTCCGTGTCCGAAGCATTTCCCGGATCAATTGAGGTCGATGACGTTCGGATGATTTCGTGGCTACCGGTCTGGCGGCTTGCTTCTGACACGCTCACGATGGCGTGGAAAACGAACTGTGTCGCGCAGTATCAGATGGCGATGAAGATGTTGGAGGATTTGGCGTGACCTTTGAAACCCTAGAGGAAAGCCGCTGTCTCGGTCAGCCCGTCGATCTGTACTATTTCCGGTACGGCACGACGGCCTCGGCCTATTACGCCTACACGGACGCGGAAGAGCCGATCACGTTCGACGGTGTGATCTACGAGCCGAAGCCCATTCAGCGCGGCGCGATCAATTCGAGCGGCACGTTGGATAAGTCGGCTCTGCAAGTGGACATCCCTACGTCCTGCGATGTGGCCGAGCTTTTCCGAATCTATCCACCCGGTCGTTCTGTCGCGCTTATTATCCGCCAAGGACACATCGGCGACGGTGATAGCGACTTCAAAGTCATTTGGTCTGGTCGCATCCTGTCGAGCAGCCGCGAGGATTCGATTGACTCTTTGACCTGTGAGCCGTTGAGTACGGCCTTCCGCCGATCTGGCCTTCGTCGTTGCTACCAATACAGTTGCCCTCACGCGCTTTACGGATCGCAGTGCAAAGCCTCCCGGCTTGCGTCCACACGCGCAGCCACGGTCTATGCGACCACCGGTGCGTCTGTGACATTGGATTCGGGTTGGAATGGCCCCCACGCTGTCGAGAAGTATATTGGGGGCATGATCGAATGGGAGACGGCGGCAGGGAAAGAAGTTAGAACGATTCTACGTTTGACCGGGGGCGGAAACGTCCTCAACCTGTCAGGCTCCACAAGGGGGCTTACAGGTGGAACAGAAATCTCCGTGATCCTTGGTTGCGAACACAACATGACGGATTGCGAAACGCTGCATAACAACATTCAAAATTACGGGGGGCAACCTTGGATTCCATTGAGTAGCCCGATCAAGATCAACCCGTACTGGTAAGGAGAAGAGATGGTCGCTTGGTTCGTCCCGATGTTGATTAGTTTGGCATTGAATATCATTGCCTACCTACTTCAACCGAAACCAAAAACAGATCAGCCAGCGTCAACCGAGGATATGGAAAATCCAACGGCGGAGGCTGGTCGCCCTATCCCCGTCTTGTTCGGGACGATGACGATTAAAGGCACGAACATTTTGTGGTACGGTGAAAAGCAAGTCACGAGCTATAAGAAGAAAACGAGCAGCAAGAAATGATAGATGATTCGAACCTCATTGTGACTGTTCAGGATTGTCGGAAGCTCGGCTTCTGCATGAAGCAAGTGCGCCCGTGGTTCGGTCGGCAGGGTTTGGATTTCAGGGATTTCATTCGCAACGGAATCCCTGCCTACAAGTTGCGCGCAACGAACAACGAGTATGTCGAGGACGTGATCCGTCAAGCGAAGAAAAGGATTGAAGGATGAGCGGTGGCGGGAAAAAAGGTGGGTCAGGAGCCACGATCAGCAACTACCACATGTCGATTCATTTCGGTATGTGTCATGGCCCCGTGGACTCACTTCGAAAGATCATCATCAAAGAAAAGGAAGCGTGGTCTGGCAATCTCGAAGACGAAGGCGAGATCGCTATCGACCGCATGGATTTGTTTGGTGGTGATGAAAAAGAAGGTGGCGTTCGCGGTCTGGTTCGATTCATGCCCGGCGATGCCGAGCAAGTCGTCCCCGATGCGCTGGCTGCGAAGTTCGGTCGAACCGGAGCGACGATGCCCGCTTATCGGAAAGTTGCGTCCGTCTTTTTCTACGCCGGAGATCACAGTGGAAGTTCTTCACCGGAAGAGCCGCAGTTTTCGGCGCGCGGTTTTCTGTGGATGCAGAACAACCCGTATCTCCCTACGGCTTGGATCACCGCTTCTCGGACAGCTAAAGGTCTTTCCGCAGCGTTGGAATCAATCTCGGTGGATGGCCGCTGGCCGGACGCGAACCCCGCCCACATCATCTACGAGTGCATGACCGATCCTGAATGGGGTATGGGCGTGTCGTCGAGCAGCATCAATCTTGAGAGCTTCGAGGCGGTCGCGCAAACCCTGTACGACGAACAGTTCGGTTTGTCTCTCCTTTGGACGGCGCAATCAACCATCGAAGAGTTCATCGGTGAGATCATCGACCACATCCTTGCGACCGTTTATGTGAATCCGAGTACAGGCTTGATTGAGATCAAGTTGATTCGCGGCGACTATGACGTGGACACACTTCGCGTCTTCGGCCCTGACAATTGCAACACGAAGACCCGCCAGCGCAAAGCGTGGGGCGAAACGGTCAACGAGCTTGTCGTGTCATGGACGAACCCTGAAAGCGAAGAAAGTGAAACGATCACCGTCCAAGACAGCGGCAATATCGCCATGCAGGGTGGTATCGTTTCGGATTCGCGGAACTATTACGGGGTGCGCCGCTCTGAACTGGCCGTCCAACTCGGTGCGCGCGATCTCCGGTCGGCCTCCGCGCCGCTCCTCACCGTGGAGATTGAAGCTACGCGCGAAGCGTGGGATTTGCTTCCCGGTTCGGTGTGTCGCTACACTTGGCCGGAGGATGGCCTTGACAACATCGTGATGCGTGTCGGGAAGGTTGATTACGGCAAGCCCGGATCGCCAACCGTGACGGCCACGTTGGTCGAAGATGTTTTCTCCGATGATCCGGGTGTCTGGTCGATGCCTCCGGGAACCGCGTGGGTCGATCCAGCCGAAGCCCCTACCCCGATGACTCACCAAGAGCTTTACACGATCCCGCTCCCCGTGTTGATTACAAACGGGGTTGTGGATGCGGATGCGCCGGACGCGGATTATCCGAAGGTCGCGGTTGGCCTCCTTGCGACTCACACGGGCGAGGATGTCATCAACTATGAGCTTTCCGGTGAGAAGGTTCTGAATACGGGGCTAGTTTACATCGGCTCTCTTGGCAACAAATACCTGTCGATGCGCGCCGAGTTGCCAAATGCCTTGGACATCGAAACCCAAAGCACGATCACAGATTTCGGATCGTGGGTTGGGAACCGCCCGCTTCCCACACTTGGGGATTTCCTTGTGATCGGGGCCGGAGGTGATTCGGCCTGTGAATGGGCGATGATCGACGACTATGACGATCTAACGGGAACCTTCACGGTGATTCGTGGCATCTATGACACGGTTCCCCGCGCTTGGCCCGCAGGGACACCGGTTTGGATTTGCACCCCTGCGTCCTCCACCACGGACACGAACGAGCGTGTGGCTACCGAGGTCATCGACTATTACCTCCGCCCTCGCACGTCAAAGGGGGTTCTAGCCCTCGCAGACGCGCCTCTGACACAGTTTACGGCCACCGACCGACCCTACGCCCCCTTCCGCCCTGCCAACACCCAGATCGACGGTGTGACGTTCGGGACGAAGACCTACACGGTCGAGACGTTCGCCGATGTCCCTGTGTCTTGGGCAAACCGGAACCGGCTCCACGAAGATGCCATTGTGCGCCTGTGGACGGACGGTACGGTTCCGCCGGAGGACGGCCAGACGACGACGATTCGAATCTACACGGAATGGGGAGATGTTCTCGCCGAGCATACAGGTTTGACGGGGACGAGTTTTGCTGTACCCTATGCCTCGTTTGATTATGAGCGTTATCCCCGTGTTGCTTTCCTCGCGGAACGCGACGGGTTCGAATCAATTCAGTACGCATCAAACGTAGTGGCTTTCGAGCTATTCGGCTACGGTCGCAACTACGGCAACGATTATGGAGGCACACTTGGCGGGTGAACGTAGCTTACCGGGGCTTGGGCTTGAAGCCTTTTGGAACCTCGGATCGAACGGTTTTAAGACCGGTTTGGATTCCGACATTCGAATCCTGTCCGCCCTTGTGCAGATGACCGCCCTTTCGCGCGTCACGGCTTTGCCGGGGTCGCCAGCGAACGGGGACATCTACATCGTGCCTTCGGGCGCAGCGGAACACGCGAACGAGATCGCCATCCGTGACAACGGTGAGTGGATTTACCTCCTCCCGAAAAAAGGCTTCGTGGCGACCGTGGCCGACGAAAACGTGCTGGTCTGGTACAGCGGGGCCGCTTGGTCTACGTTGCCAACGGGCGCGCCCACGCCATACGATGTCGGCGGAAGCTACAACGGCGCGCCGACCGATAGCCTCGTTCTTCTTCGTTATCCGTTTAACCGAGCCGTGAGCTTTCCGCTTAACATGGCGAACAGTCACGCGGTTTCCGGTGTCGCGGCCACGGCCAGTGCCGTCTTCTCGCTTAGAAAGAACGGTGTGCAGTTTGCGACGATGACCTTTGCAGCGGGTACGGCTCTGGCGACTTTTGCTGGCGCAGCGACCTCTTTCGCAATCGGGGACGTGCTTACCATTATGTCCCCCTCTCCGGCTGATTCGACGTTGGCCGACATTGGTTTTGCTCTCGCCGGGACACGGCTGTAAGGAGGATATTATGCTTCGTTTTATCGACGGGTTCGATCACTACACATCGGATGCAGCGGTTGCCCAAAAATATGATGCCCTTAGCGGGACATCTTATTACGAGATTTTCCCCACCACGGGGAGGCGCGAAGGGGGTTGTCTTCAACTCTATTCTGGTGGAGCGTATGCGCGAAAGTCTTTCGAAGACAGGAATACTTGGATCGCCGGATTCGCCTTCAAAATGGTGGAGCTTCCTACATCCGGGTCTGTCATTTACCGTTTGATAGATTCAACAGGAGAGACGCAATTCTCTGTGTATCTAACAACTTCCGGCGCGCTAGAGGCTCGTCGCGGAACGTCCACTATCCTTGCAACATCATCGTTGTCGCTATCTGCGGGAGTTTGGTATTACATCGAAGTCAAAGCGACGATTCACGATACCGCAGGAGCCGCCATTGTCCGAGTGGGAGAGGCAGAGGTCATCAACATCTCCGGTGTTGATACGAAGTACACGTCCACGGTAGGCGCGCGAACGGTTCAAATTGGCGGAATCAATGTGGCTTTAGTGTACTACGATGATTACTACATCTGTGACGACCAAGGAACCGCGAACAACAACTTCCTCGGCGATGTACGGATCGACACGCTCTACCCGACTGCCCCGGGGAGCAGCACCGATTTCACGCCCACCGGTTCAGCGAACAATTGGGACAACGTGAACGACACGAACCCGGATGGCGACACGGGCTACAATTCCTCGGCAGTCGTTGGTGACACCGATCTCTTCGCGTTCAGCGATCTCCCGGCAGTTACCGGCACGATCTTCGGTGTGCAAGCAAATCTGAATGCCCGCAAGGACGATGCCGGTACGGGTGGCATGAAGCCTGTCGTCTATCTCGCCTCAACGGAATACGAGGGAGCAGAAAAGGCGATGCTGGACAGCTATTTCGATCACACGTCAATTTGGGAATTGAATCCCAACACAGCCGTTGCATGGACGCAAAGCGACATCAACGGAGCGGAGTTTGGGTATAAGGTGGCTTCATGAGCAAACGGGTAACGCAATCCGTCCAAGAGGTTATTCGCACTGTCTCCCAACCACCCGTTCGCGTGACGCAGGGGGTCATGGAGGTTGTCCGACACCCCACGTCTCGGTATGCAAGGGCAACCCAATATGTTATAGAAGTGGTCAGAAAAAACGAATCTGAAACGGCCCAACGGCAACCCGTTGTGGTCGTCGTCTGTTAACAGGAGGTCTTCATGGCGATTACTGCGGTTAAAGATTACGAAGTCAATATCGCGGCGGGCGAATCTGCCTCGAACGCTTTGAGCCTAGAAGACGGCCACCGTCTCTTTGCGGTTCTCCTGCAAACCGATTTCACGGAGGCGAATCTCGCGCCGCAGTTCACGTTGGATGACGGGGCCAATTGGCATTTCCTCTCCAAGCGCGGTGAGCATGTCAAGATCACGGGTGTTGCCAACGAGGTCTGCCTCGTGGATAATCCGGTGGATATGGCCGTGTTCCCCTCTTACCGTTTTCTCTCGGTGAGCAAGACCGACGACACAACGCCCGTGAACCAAGTTGCGGCGCAAAAAATTGAACTGATTTGCCGGACGATCTAAATGGCAGATGATGAAATCGACCTTATCTGGTTGAACCAGAACGAAGCGGACGGGGAAGCCCCCGCCAACGACAATTTCGCATTCCTTTGGGAAGATGGCGAAGCGATGGCGTGGGAAGATGGGCAACCCATTTTAACGGAAACTGGTGAACAACTTCTTACGGAGGCTGCGTAATGGGTAGAAAGATTTCAGAGGCAACGCCTGTTGTCCCTCTTGCCGGTGGTCACAAGCTCCCGATTCTCCGTACCGATGGCTCAAATGCAGTCGGTGAGGTTCCCGCAGGGGGTTTTGCCAAACGTGAAGGGGAGCAGCAATTCTCCGGCGCGCAAAGGAACAGCGTATCGACCCTAACGAGCGTAAGCAACTCCACGGCTGTCGATCTGTCCCTCAACAACGATTTCACTATGGTGATGCAAGAAAACACCACACTGGCGAATCCAACCAACATCGTTCCGGGACAAAAAGGGCGCATCGCGATCCTTCAAGGGGACACGGCCAGAACGATGGGTTTCGGAAGTTACTGGAAGTTCGCCGGTGGGACCGTTCCGACGCTATCGACAACCGCGAACGCCACAGACATCCTGTTCTACGATGTGATTAGTGACACGCAAATCGCGGCATCTCTTGTGAAAGGGTTTGCCTAATGTTTCTTGGCGATCCAAACGTCGGCTTTATGTCACAGAAAAAGTCTCTGAACGAGGCCACAGGCGGAAGTTGGGTGGCGGTTGGTTCTGGCCTAACTGTAGGTGGCGGTGGGACACCGGGAATCTGCGCGCTCGGGGATAACAAGGTCATCGCATCGGAATCTTTTGCAGACGATTTATTCCTGTGTTCTTTTACGGGTTCGGCATGGAACCTTCTCTCAACCTACGCATCTGCGAACCGAAATGCTCCGGTTCTTGCGGGCTTATCAAGCGCGTTGTTTGCTCACTACGACTCATCAACAGATTTCCTCCAAGCCTTCTCGGTGTCTGGAAGCACAATAGCCGCTGTCGGATCACCATACACCTACGCGTCAACGGGCTACCAATCCATGTGCGCCCTAACAGACACACGGATCGCTTTTCTTGATTCGGGTTCGGGTAAGTTGGAAGTCTTCGACTGGACCGGCTCCGGCTGGACGAAAGTTGGGACGAGCTACTCACCGGGTGGTGTGACCTACTCGTCTATGGCACGACTTACGAACGACACAATCGCTCTCTTTGTGGCGGGAACCGATCTTCTTCGGGTGTTTCGATTCAACGGTTCCACTTGGTCGCAAGTTGGAACAACGTACACCAGCCTTGTTATCGCTAAAAATGCGATGGCCGCGCTATCCGAGAACGTCATTGTCATCGCGGATGCCGCTAACCTCCTTCTTCGGTGTTTCAAGTGGGACGGAAATGCTTTCTCCCCGTTCGGGACGAACACGTCTGTTGCCTCTATGAACGCAAGCGGTGTGAGCGTTTGTCGGATAGATGAGAACCGCGTAGCCCTTTACTCCTACACGTCGAATACCGTACAAACATATCAATTCAACCCGACCTATTGAGCTTTCGGGTTTACAAGGATAAGGAGACTAGCACATGGGAATCCCTTTTTCAGACCTCGTGAACGTCGGACGACCTCTGGACACGGACTTCCTTGCCGTTTTGCGCGGAACGGAAGTTGTCAGAACCCAAATGCCAAAAGCCCGTTTGGGTGGAGTTTCGGATATTTATGTCTCGCCCTCGGGGAGTGATGAAACCGGAGATGGGACGGAATCCTCCCCGTGGCTCACACTTCAAAAAGCAGCGGATTTCGCTTACCAGTTTTGCGATGCGCTAACAACCGTCCATGTGGCGGATGGTGTCTATACAACGGGTTGTACGACATACGGACACCCAGATGGGGATACACGAGGAATCATAATCGCGGGTAATGACGCGCACCCCGAGAATGTGCATCTCAATTGCGTTGGAAATTGTCTTACCACCTCCGGTGGGTATCTCGCGATCAAGGGAATCAAGATGTCCTCGACCAACGGGAGCGCGCTTACTGCCGCTGCCGCCGGTCGTATTCGCAGCATTGGTGCTGTTGAGTTCGGTGCTTGCCCGAACGGATTTCATACAATCTCGGGTCAGAGTTCGTCTATTGAGCTTGGTCAGAGCTATAAGATTTCCGGTGGCGCTAGGAGCCATCTGTATATGTGGGAAGGGGGAACCGTTTCCAATGTGTCGGTTACGGTTACCCTCGTTAACACCCCGAACTTCACATATTCTTTCGCGGGTGGTTACAATTGCGGAAACATTGCAGCGTGGGGTACAACATACGTTGGTGCCGCAACCGGAACCCGTTATTACGTCTATAACAATGCAACCATCAACGTTGCTGGTGGGGGTGCTAACTACTTCCCCGGCTCTGTAGCTGGTTCTTATGCCTCAGGAGGTTCCTATGCTTGATCGTCCCCCATTCCAATACAACGTTTTAGATCACTATTGGTTTGTCGGAGACAACAAAGATCAGGTGTATTCGACGAAGGCTAAGGCCTATGTCGATTCTTCTGATCCTGCGCTCGTCTCATGGCTTGAATCCGGTGGAGTGATTACGCGCATCGGGAGTGAAGATGATCTCCGTGATGTTCTGCGAGAACAATATCCCGCCGGTTGGCCCCTCGACTATCAAGAACTCCTAATCGTCGAGGCCCTCGATGCGACGGACGTTGTTGCAAATCGGTGTTTCAAAGCGGGCGTTCCGTTCACACAAGACTGGATTGATTACGTCGCAGCTTTGCGCAGATCGTTTGCAGCAACCGAAGTGATTGAGCTACCTAGCCCCCCGTTAAACGAAGACGGTTCGGTTGCTTATCCTCCGGGTAGCTAGTCAAAACGGCTAGTCAGACCTAACTCTTTTTGGTAACCTATTTTCTAGGAGGAGCATTCCTCATGGCCGAACAACACGAACGCCGTAAGAAGGAAGCATGGCAAGTGGATAAGAAAATCCCACTCTCATTGATTTTCGTCCTCTTGCTTCAAACCGGAAGTTTTGTTGCATGGGCGGCTAACCTCGCCTCCGCTGTGTCGGATCACGAACGCCGCATTCTCATCGGTGAAACTTTCGACCGCGATTACACGAAAACCAATATCGACATGTGCCAGCGTCTCGCGCGCGTCGAAGAGAAGACATCCGCGATCCTCCTTTCGATGCAACGCATCGAACAAACCATCAACGACATCCATCGGGTCGATAGAAAATGAGTTTTGTCCTCGGTTCGCTCTCACGAAAAAATCTGATCGGTGTGCATCCCGATCTCGTGAAAGTGACCGAAGGAGCCATCACCATCACGCCCGTCGATTTCCGCGTCCAAGAGGGTCTTCGGACTCTCGTGCGCCAGAAAAAGCTCTTTGAAGCCGGTGCGTCAACCACCCTTGATTCCCAACACCTCGTTCAACGGGACGGCTTCGGCCACGCCGTCGATCTTGTTCCGTACATCGACTTCGACGGGGATGGTGATTCGGAACTCCGGTGGGATTGGCCCCTCGGCTACAAGATCGCCGAGGCCATGCAGAAATCCGCGCTAGGGTGCGGTGTGAAGATCAGGTGGGGCGGATGTTGGGATCAGGAGCTAACGTCTCTTGGCGACCCGGAAATGGCCGCTCTAGCCTATGTCCGGCGGCGGGATGCCCTCGGTCGGCGGGCATTTCTCGATTCTCCACACTACGAGTTGTGGAGAAAGGGATGAACTTCAAACACGGACATTGCCCGATTACTGGAAAGAGAAGCCCCACCCTTGCGTCTTGGCACGAGATGTGGCGGAGGGTCAGCGACCCATCGCGGCATAGGTACGAGAGATACGGCGGAAGGGGAATTACGGTCTGTGATCGTTGGAAAGATTTTAACACCTTTCTTGCTGATCTAGGGGAAAAACCGAGTTCTGAACACTCACTAGAGCGGATCGACAATAACGGGAACTATGAACCCGCGAATTGTCGGTGGGCCACTCGAAAAGAACAGTGCCGGAATCGACGGACATCGAAACTCCTCGTGTTCAACGGGGAGACAAAAACGCTCGTGGAGTGGTGCGAATCACTGGGGTTAAATTATGCGAGAACACTGGCACGTCTCAATCAGTTAAATTGGTCGGTCGAGCGAGCGTTCACAACACCGAAACTTTGTTAGGAGGAAAGGATGAAGGACATCATGAAGCAGCATAATCGGGCCTGTCTCAAAGAGGCGATTCGCAATTTCAACATCCCCTACATTGGCCGTTGCCTGAAAGCCATCTCCAAGGAACCCATCCGGTCGGGTCTTCGGGTTTGCCATGGATACAAAAGGGTGTATCGTTTATTCGTCTGATTCGAATCCCAACATGGAGGTTTAGATGTTCAAGAAGTTTTTTCGGAATGTTCGGCAAGGGTCGCAAGTTCTTGCTCTCGTTTCGCTGGCGTTTCTAGCGGCCTGTCAAACCGATACGGTCAACACGATTGAGGCCAGCATCGACTCGGCGGCTTTGACGGCTCTCACGAGCCAGAAGGTCTTGCTCAAGCACCCTTGCACCGAGACGGTCACGACCTTGTGTGCCGATCAGGAATTGCTCAAGGCTACCAAGGGCGCGCGTCTGATCCTGATTACGTCCTTGCAGGGCTACTGGAACGCCGTGGATGCCTATAAGAAGGCTCTCAAGGAGGGTGGTGACACTGCACAGACCGAAGCGGCCAAGGACGCGGCCTACGCGGCTCTTCTCGCCGCTGTGACAGGCGTACAGAAGCTCCTCTCGGAACCGGCGGCTCTGGCCGTCCTGTCGATCTCTAACTCTGTGGAGAATTAATCATGGAAGCAGCAGCCATCCTCGCGCTCGTCGCGCAAGCCATCTCCGTCCTCGGTACGCTCATCAAGGTCGGTACGGAAATCTCTCCGCAAGCCGTAGCCCTTTTCAACGCCATCAACAAGCTCGTCACGGGCGGGATGACGGATGAGGCTGTGGCCGAATTGCGCGCCGCAATCGTGGCCGTCAACGCAGAGAACGCCGCTCTCGAAGATCAAGCCATCAAGGAGTAACCGATGAACTGGCCGACACAACCTGACATCGAAGTTTGGCGGAAGGCTAAAATCGACGGGTACGAGGTAAGCAGTCATGGGGACGTGCGGATCAGTGCTTCCGGTAGGGTTTTGTCAAAAAACTTTCTCCATGTTAAAAAAGACGGGGTGAAAATACCGAAATACCTTTTGGTCACACTCAAGGTTTATGGTGAAAGTAAAAGGTTCCTCGTCCACCGCCTCGTGTGTGAGGCGTTTAAGGGGGAGGCTCCGTCGAAGCGACACGAGGTAGCGCATTATGATGGTAACAGTTTCAACAACCATCACGAGAACCTTCGATGGGCTACACGGAAAGAAAATATCGCGGATAAAAAACGACACGGGACACAACTACAAGGAGAAGACCACCCTCTAGCAAAACTATCGGAAGCCGATGTTGTAGAAATACGACGGATGCTTATGTCCGGTATGAAGAATTGTGAGATCGCGGAATGTTTTAGCGTTCTCCCGAACTGCATCTCTCGAATCAAAACCGGTAAGCGGTGGCGGTGTTCTCGGAAAGGCCAAGTAGCATGAAACAAACACTACCCCTCGATCCAACAAAGCCGGTGTCTGGTAATTTTCGCGGAACGTTCGCGGGATTCGTCGCGATGGCGGTCACGGGGTGGGTCGCCAAGAAGGGGATCATCAAGACGTGCGCCTCGTACATCTGTGTGCCGGACGATCCGGGTGCTTTCCTGTCGTGCGGTGATGCCGAGTTCTATCTTGCCGTCCTCCTGATCGCCACCCTCGGCTCCGGTGTGAACTATCTTGTCACTCGAAACGAGCAGATTAAGAAGCTCAAGGCACTTTGGGATGCGCTGCCAAGCACCTACGCCGAGTATCCGGGCGACGAGAAAAAGGAAGAGTCAAAGAGCATCGGTATGGACAACGGGAACTTCAATAAGCAATAATACAATCGTCCGCTTGCAACACGGATGAAAGAAGGGGCTGGCCTTACTCATGGGGGTCGGCCCCTTCACTTTTTCGGGTAGCCGTGGAACGGGACGTGGACTTTCCCCTTGCCGTCATAACAGGCGCGATGGTGATCTTCGCAATACGGGCTTCCCGCTTGCACAGGCCGACCGCAATAGAAGGTGCGTTCCGGCAAACCGACATCCCCGATGATATAACGGCAATCGTGCGGGCCGACCGTGTGGCCGTTTTTAAGCCCCGTGGAGCCGTTCTTTTTCTTGCTCATGACGACCTGACATGCCACCAATTAAAAGCGCGCCGTAGGGCATAGGATCGCACGATAGAGACAATCGTAAAGAGAACTCCGATAAGCAAGTTGTCCCGGAGCGGGATGTGAATCCCAAACAACGGGAAGATAGCAATCTGTGAAAGGATCGCTATCCCGTAACCGATGGCTACGTTGACCACGGATTCGAGGAGACTGTGTTTTTTGCTTTGACCCCTGCTCATGCACGATCAACCCAGCGGTCAAGAATCTCTTTGACGGTCGCCATGTCTTTGCGGAAGCGCGCCTCGGAAAGTTCGTCGGCATCGGCTTGTTGTTCGAACACGAGGATGCGCCTGATCTCGCGGAACGTGTACCAGATCGCTTTCCTGTAATCCTCAATGATGTCGCCCTTCATCCCTCCGCGATAGAGATATTTCATCGCGTTGGCGACATTGGCTTTCAGGTGCTCGATAAACTCAATCGCTTCGATCCCCGATGGATTCGAATTATAATGTTTCGGGTTGTTGATCGCGTCATACGGCGCGCCGAGTGCGGGGGACATCCCGATTTTCCTGTCGGTCATTCTCGTTCTCTCCAATGCGTTTGTCAGGCCGTAATCGACCACGGTTTTATTCCTCTTTAACAAAGACTCCGTTGACCATGCGGCCCTTGCGATCCTTGATCTCGTCGTAGGCCGCAGCGGAACACTCTTCGATGGTGAGTTCGTGTTGCGCGGCAAGAATCGTCAAGACGACGACACAATCTCCGATGCTGTCTTTAATCAGCGCGAGGTTTCCACGAGCGATGCCGGACGCAAGCTCACCGAGTTCTTCGGTCATCTTGAGCATCTGTGCTTGCGGTGTGGCTCCGTTGATTATGTTGCGGTCGTTCGCCCAACGGCGGATGTTGGTGAAGGTTGCAGCGATAGCGGCGTTCAATTCCGGGGAGTGCATGTTGTTTCCTTTATTTTAAGTTAGCTGCAAGTGCGACGAGAGCGGCGAGTACGCCAACGAGAAAGATGATAGCTGCATAAGCGGCAACCGATCCGTCAAATCTCGGTTCGTCTCCACTCGGTATGCAAGGGTCGATTGTCCCAACAAGAGACACCACCTTTACCGGTTCGCGGATTTCGTCCATGAGATAATCCCTGCGTCGAATCACAGCGTTGAGCATATTGCCTCATCGTACTTTTGACAACACTCATCAACGATTTCTAAGACGCTCTCTTCACAGCCGTTTGTGCAGAGAATCATGGCCTTTTTCGTTTGCTCTAGGTTCTGGTCGATCCAATACAGGCCGATCATCGGTACGCCCTTCGCATCCACGCCGGTCGTAAACGAGTTGTAAGGTTCACAGGGATACCGTTTGTGTTCGTTCTTGAGATATTGACGAAGGAACGGAAGGTCACGCGGATCGTCGGACATGACAACGAAATCTTTTTGTCCCGGCCCCGTCTGGATTCGTGGGTCATTATAGATGTCGCCTTTTCGAAAGTGTCTGTACCTACCGTTTGAAAATATCTTCTCTCGCATGGCTGGTATCCTGCTTTCCGGTTCGGCTTTAGCCGATAAGGTCAAAGTCCTCATCTATCACCTCTCTCGTAGGTTTTGGTTTCACTTTGGGCTTGGCTGCGGCCCTCTTTCTCTTGTTGTGTTCTTTCAACAAGTCGATGGCATATTCGCGTGTCTGTCCGGTCACGCGTTTCGCAATGTCGAATCCAGATGACGTGCTTTGGTTTTTTGGGGGGAGATAGTCGTTGAGGTCGAACGGTTTGATCCAGTCATAGTTTTCTTGGATGAACTTCCACAACGCGTCGAACTCGTGATCGGTGATGATGTTGTCGTTGAGTTCGTAATAGATGTAGCAGTGTGCCGCGTAGGCGCGGATGCAAACGAAAGCGACTTGATTTTTCAAATGTTCATAAGGAGGCGGCTTCATCGTTCCTCCACGGATTTGTTCATGCTGTTGACCACGAGTTCCGCAACGCCAACATCCCAACATTCGGCTATCGGATCGGAGTTTCCGACTTCATAGATGATACATTTTTGGCGTGTCAGTGCGTCCGAATCGTAACTAACGCGTTTCATCACGCTTTCCCAATAAAATCTTTTCATGCGTTCACATCATATCTTTTTTCGATGAGGTTTGTTCCTGATCCGACGAGGGTGGCAGACCACCAGAAGGTTCCCGTGGCGCGATGCTTGAAGTGGCCTCGCCGCCAATGGATACGCTTGCCATGCGAATCGAGTTCGATTGAGCGACCTTCGTTTTGTAGGCGGACGGCTTCTGCGATGTCCTTTTTGATGAAAACAACGGTGTGATTGTGAAGCGTCTTCTGCCCATGCTTGCGCCGTTTGGCGTTCCAACTATCGTTGTTCACGTCGATGGTGTCGATGATCTTCGGTGAGTTCAGGACGGCGAGGATGGATGAGAGGGTGATCGCGCCGGACAGAATGCGAAGTTCACTTTCCGGGGACATGGAACCCATTCGGACAGGCTCACCTCTAGTGGTTTTCGTTCGGAACGGGAGGGACAGTTCTCCGGTTGGGTGTCGTTCGATTTCTTTCGGATTGAACAGGGAGATGAAGGGGAAGAGTCTTTTTCCGACGAGATAATGTACTTGGATATGCGGCTGATCGTCGATGTCAATTTCTTTACAAATGAACGTAACAACATCGGTCTGTTCCCCTGTTGCATAGGTCGGTCGTTGGAGTTCGAAAACATGCGTCTCTTTTCCGAACGGAAGTTTTGCCATCTGTTGCATCGTTTCCGTGAACGATTCTTCCTCGACGAACTCTGCACACGTTTCTACAAAATCGCTTTTTAACAAAAACTTTTTTGAGTTTATGAGATCGCAGGACGGGATTCTCGCGTTCAGTTGGATCAGTTCATCTATCAGCATGGTATCACCGCGCCGAGTCGATTAGCATATCGTTGACGACATCGAGCGCGAGTTCGTTGCCTTCCAACTTGTTCATCACGTCGAGAAGGGCCACTATTCGTGCGGCACGAGCGACCGACACAGCAACTTCGGCGGTACGCAACGCATCAACGAGGTCTTTCTTGACTTCGGCGGACGCGGTATCAACGGTGTCTTGCGGTAAGGTCACGTTATTATCCTTTCTCTCGGAGTTGACAAGATAACAGGAAGTTGACTAATCGCGCAACTCTTTTCTCATTGATTTCGGATTTTCGTTTCGGCCCGGAACAGGGTACACGTTCGGCGGTCGAATCCACTAAGTCCTAGTTTTGCAACGGTTTTAGCGTCCGGCTCACCGATGTCCTGCCAAGCCTTAATGTCCGTGTTGGAGATGCTACGCCCCCCGTGGGTCAGGTTTGACAGGCAAGTTATAAACCCTCGCAGAAACCCGTCCTTGGCCGCACGTTCGAGGTCTTCTGGTTTAATCGTTTTCTTTGGCAACCGGTACGTCATTCGAATCTCCTAATGGGAGGGCTGGATCGTTCACGACATCCTTGAGGATGGCCTCACTGACTTCGGGATAAATACTAAACGCGTCTTTGAGGTAGGCCAATTCGTTGAGTTTGTTTTTCAACCCGACGATTAAGGCTTCCCACCACCCCTTGTACCCTGTCATCTGTTTCGTGATCTCGCCGTGACGGTGACAGGCGATCACAAAGTCGAGTTCTCCCGCAAGCAGGACATCGGAGAGGAGCTTGATCCTGTTCGCGGTAGGCTCCACGCCGAGGTATTGACAGATCGTTGCTGCGGTACGTCTGCGGCGCGCAGGGGGTAGTTCCGGGCGTTCGCTCATCCGATTAAATCCTCTTCATCGAAAGTTGCTGGATTGAACTTTTCACGTTCGTTGCCCCATGTTGTCCATTTTGGTCGGGCTTGCCGCGCAAACAGTTCGAGGTACGGCCCTTCCACGAGGGCTTCGATTCGCTCGAAGATTTCATCCGGCTTACGGCTGTGTTCGCGTCGCGGGGCCATGATGAGCTTCGGTACGTTCATCGCTTGGCGTTTCGGATGACCCTGCGCGCCAAGGAGAAGCTGCGACCCTTCATCTAGGTTTGTGAGGACTTGTTCAGGGTTTGCGCGAGTCCAGAAGCCCATGCCGGTGAACGGTGTCTTACCGTCTTGGTTGAGCTTCACCCAATAGAATCCGACTGTCTTGTAGTCGAAGCCCCACGCCTTCATCATGTCGATGCCTTTGAAAAGCATCGGATCGGTGATCCACATGAACAGGACGCAATCTTTCGCGGCGAGGTCTTTCACAGGGAGCGCGGCGATCTCGTCGAGCGACATCGTGCCGTAATGTTTTTCCGCGCTACGACCACCGCCCTTTGCCGACCGGATCGCAAAAGCCCACGGCGGATCGGCCAGAATGGCTTTGTAGTGATTTCGCAATAAACCTTTGAACGGGCCGCTTGTAATCAGGCGGCTCTTAAACTCAACCATTGTTCTAATGCTCCCCCAAAAGGTAGTTCGTGGATTCTTTCATATCGACTTTTCTTTCCCTGTCCGCCGAAAACATATCCCGGCGGGTATAGGCCGAGTGTTTGCGGACAGACTTTTATCGGGACATACGCGATTTGTCTAATGTCAATCGCAACAAAAGCAACGATGTCGCAATGCTCTTCGGAGAGGCGAGTTCCTTTACGGTTCTTTCCTCGGCTTCGTGCATAAAATTGGTATATGGTATTTGGGGCTTTGCCCTTTGCATTGGCGTTTTTAGCTTTAAGGGTTGACTTAACTTGAATCCGAACGAAGGTTCCGCCGAGATCAACAAGCACATCATACGGAAGACCTTGATCTGATAGATACGCACGATAGCCTTGTATCATCAAATCAAAACACACAAGATGTTCTGCGGCCTTTCCGACTTCCAGCATATCTCCGCTCGTAATCAGTCGTTTCTTAAAATCAACCATTCTTTTTCCTTTTGCGTCCTATCTCTTTTCGCCATTCAGGCGCGGGGATATGATAGCGATCCCCGTGGGTGTAAGTTACTTCGCAGTCTTCTCCGCGCTCGTGGTGGCCAACAACGTGACGGGCGATTCCAAGACAGTGAAACGGTTTGCCGCAAGTGTGGCAGAAGCACGTCTTCTTTACACCCGTCACGGCGTTCATTGTTTCCGGTTCATCTTAAATCGAAACCCCGGTTTATCTCCCCGGACGATTTCCATCTCCAACACTTTTCCGCGTGGAATCTCGTCGGCCTCTTCAACGGGAATAAAAATCTCCCCGCCCAACCTCTCAATGAGCGCGATGATAAGTTGGTTTTTGAATTGCTCTAAGACTTCCCCGGCTGGCCTACCGTTAGCCCAATCCGCGAACTCGTTTCTGTCGATGCCCATTATTCGTACCCCAATTGCGCGAGATACAGATCAAGCAGTTCTTCGAACTCCCGAACCTCTTCGGCTTCTTTGCGACGACGAGCGACGATGGCGCGGATGACCTTAACATCAAAGCCCGACGATTTCGCTTCCGCGTAAACATCTTTGATGTCATCGGCGACCGCTTTTTTGTCCTCTTCGAGTCGTTCGATGCGTTGGATGAAAGAGCGGAGGCGCGCACCGGCATCGGTGTTCCCTTCAAGGTTGTCGGATCGCTTCACTTTGCGCGAAGACGCGGGGACTTCATCGTTGCCAACCAAGTCGTCGTCTTCGTCCTCATCGTCGAACTTCGGCCTTTTAGCGGGTTTCTTTTGTATCTTTAAAGCCATCAATCCATCTCCTCAAGGTTAGGTGTTTTGGGGTTACGGCTTCGAATCGCCGTTCTGCAATCCTAGCGCGTTTTATGACGGTGAGAATAGCTTTTCTCAAGGATTTGTCGGTAAAAGTTATGTGCGCGGGGTGGATGATCCCTCGGGCCGTCAATGTCCATCCGTTGTCGTCGAACTGGTAGTCCGACCAAAAGTAATACTTACCGGAGCAAATGGCGGGGAAGTCGTCGAGGAAATGGCTGTGGGGTTTCGGAAAAAGATCACCCGGTCGCTTGACAAGAAACCCCCCAAAGAGTTCATCGGTTCGGGTCTTGCGCTCTCGGTTGAGCCATACAACAAAAATCCGATATTCGGTTTTGAGTCTTTCAAGCATCCATCCTCCTGTCGAGTAGTTGTCCGTATCCTTTTGATCGAAGCTCGGTCATCAATTTGTTCATGTCGTCGATAACAAAAAACAGGTCTTCGGGGTTTGAGAGCGTAACTTTCTCTCCGGCATCGGCCCGTTCAAACATCTCCAAGTAGGTGATAAACGCGACCGACATGAAATGAACACCGACGATAAGCCGTTCGATGTACCGGTCTTTCTCGTCCACAAATGGGATTGCTTTATCCACAAGGTTTTTTCTCCTTGCGAGGCTTCCGTTGTATCGTCACTTCTCGAATCTGGACTTGTGACTCGTTGCTTTCCGGTTCGTAAAACCCACTCTCCGTGGAGATCGCCGAAAAGATGAAGAGCTTCACATCCTGATCCGACATGCCTTGGGGGATGCGAAGTTTCAGCGTGTACTTTCTATCCTTTGTCATTCGTATTTACTCCTGCCCTTGACGACCATGTTTTTCTGCTTCTCTTCTTTCTTCTTGAGGTTCACCCGGAACTCAAGGAAGCCGGAGAGCAACGTCTTACGCAAGCCGCGCATCGACGAGAGGCGGTGGAGCGCGGTACTGATCTGATCGCGTTCCTGCACCGTGAAGTTCGTGTATTCCTCGGTCACGAAATCGTGCAACTCGTGGTACGCATTGTCGATGTCGTCGAGTTTCTGTGTGACCGAATCTGTCACACAAGTAAAACGCTCGGCGAGGGTCTTTCCGTCCTTGATAATCATAGAAGCGGCTCCCTACTCTCTTCTCCGTTCCTCCTTCTCCCGGTTTTGATATATTCATCTTCCATGTCGAGCATGTAATTCTCGAACCTGTCATGCAGGGTGTACCGGGCTTTGGTGAAGACCTTCGGATCATCGGAAGCCCAAAGCTCATTAGATTTAGCTCTCTCCTTTTCCAGAAGTTTTCTGTTTTTCCACCGGAGTCGAGTCGTTTTCTCCGTAAGTTTCAATAACGGGGGCAGTGTGTGAACGAGGAAAAACAAATGTTCGATGGCGTTGAGTTCATCGGTGTCGAGTCTGTGCAAGGCGACATCTTCGTTGCATGTTAATGCCGCCCATTCCGTGTCCCACAATTCCTCCCCCATGAGCGTTCCGAGTTCGTCAACTCCGATTGTTCTTAAAATAGGTTGGATGTTTTGGTCTATTTCGTTTACCGCCTTTTGTATGTTTTTTAGTTGTTTTCGATAGTTCTGAAAGGCTTCAAAAAGAACCGCTTTTACATACGTCGAGTTTTTCCACCCAAGGACTTCCATGATTGTTCTTTTCACAGGCACTTTCCTTTCTTACAGTAACGTCTGCGTTGTTGGTTCTCTCGGTGTGTGATGATCTCCAAGTTCGCCATCCGACAATCAAGCGTCTGGTGGTTCTTGTGATCGACCTGAAAGCCCGCCGGACAATCAGTAAGAAACCGATGCAGATAGACCTTCTTCCCTTTAATCGTTGTGCGGGCGTAGGGCTGTCCTCCGTTGCGTCCTTTCCCTCGGCTCATGTGGACGTGCCAGTTATATTTCTTGACCTTGCGCGCTTTCGATGCGTCGATGATCGCGCAATACTTCTCCGACAAAACGATTACACTATACCGACCTACCACCAACGCCTCCCGTTCACCTTCTTGAGAACAACGGAATCCTTTCGATCCAGCATCAACCCGATGGCTATCAGGATCAGCCAGAACGGAACGATGAGAACCGCGTAGGCGAAGAACTCCAACAGGCACATCTCTTCGTCGTGGGTATTAAGGAACCAGACGAGAGAAAAAATACCCGCTATAAAATAAGAGACGACAAAGGGGTTCATGCTAATGCCTTCACACGCGGGTAGTAATCCGCTTGAACTTCCGCCTCCAAAAACAGGCGGATCGCTAGGCTTTGACTCCCGTACCACGCTGACTCTTGGATCAGGCTCGGTGCGACAACCCGTTTGATTCCCGCCTGAATGATGTGAACGGCACACCGGGCGCATGGTGCATACGGCCAGACGTACAGGGTAAAGCCGGAGAGATCACATCGGGCAAAGAGAAGCGCGTTCATCTCCGCATGGATCATCATCTCGTTTTTAAGATCGCGGTCTTTCAAACGAAAATCATCATCTTCGATTCCGACAGGGAACCCGTTGAACCCTTCCGAGACGGCATGGTGTCGTGCGTCCACGATCACCGCACCGACCTTCGTGTTCGGGTCTTTCGAATAGCCCGCTAGTTCCTTCGCCCGATCAATAAATCGTTCGTCCCACTTGTCCATCACACCCTCGCGTGAAAGTCGTCGGCGAGTTCTTCTGCGGTCGGGACGTGGCAACGCAGGATCGGCGCGTAGCACTTCACGAAATCACGAGCGGAATCCAAGATCACCTGATCGTACAGAACTTTCGATGGTATCTTTTCGATCTGGATTCCGTGGTCGTGGTTGAAGAAAAGGTCGGAGAGGATGGGGTTGACGTTAGACATTTCCCTCCTCCACGTCTTTCCGTAGTTTCGTGATGAAGCTCATTACGTTGTGATTTTCAGCATCGTTCTCGTTGGTGAGAGCATCGACTTCTCTCGGACAGTGGCCGAGTTCACGAAGCAATTGATTCATGCGTGTTCTCGCGGCGTACCGGTCATTTTCCAATTGCTCCATCCGTTCTAAGGACATGAGCATTTCGGCTTTGCGCGTTGCGCGCTCAACGTCTTCCACGGATTCATCTTCTGTCCTTGCGTTCGTTTTTATCTGAACCATGTTTCCTGTGAGCGTCATTTTCGCTGCCATCTCCAAGAGGGGGCGAACCACGCGAAGGAAAGAGGCTTTCCCACATCCCTTGGGGCCGGTTACGGTCAGTTCTACGGTTGGCATCATGTTAGGTTCCTTCTGTTGGGGTTTTGTGTAAAACATAGCTGGTTCCCTCTCTCGGATGAGAGGACACTAAACAACTTTCAGTCGTCTTGTCAAAAGAAAGTTATCAACTCAATTGATTTTTTATAAACAGGCTGTGGGCAACTGTGTGGATTATTTTTTCCGCTCTGACCCCCGCCACCTCAATCGCCTGTTTAAGTCGCTCTGACCCCCGCGCGTCCGGGTGAAGTGCCTCCTCGGGGAGACAGAATGTTTTGCATATCGCTTCTTGCATGAAAGCCACGGCGCGCACCGTATCGACATAATCTTGCAACGGATGCCCTTGAAGCTCCGCCAGTAAAAGTTCCGTGGGATTCCCTACGGTTGGTCTGTTTGCATGATCGCGTGGCATTTATCGTAGGTGGTTATGATGTCGGGAAAGGTTATCATCATGAGGGTGACACCGAGGAGGAACCAAAGAAACAATTGTCG
Organism: Alphaproteobacteria bacterium; assembly: GCA_028690155.1. GTDB lineage: Bacteria > Pseudomonadota > Alphaproteobacteria > UBA9219 > UBA9219 > CAIXLI01. The sequence goes on from JAQVBU010000015.1 coordinate 41,619, forward strand.
TGAGGTACTTTCTCGCCGGAAACCGAAGAACGGACGACCGCGAAGTTGCAACCACGCGAAGTCGAAGATGAACGCCGACGAGCAGAGACAGGCGATGGAGAAGCCGAGTTTTGCGACGAGTGCGTTCACGTTTTATCCTTTGTTCTTTTCGGGACAAGGTACTCGGCAGTGTGGAAGTTGTCAACTTAAAGTTGGGATTGTTTATTAACCGTATATCCTGTTGAAAGGTTTACCCGTGGTGCGGCGCAAAAACTTTTTCTCCCGCAGTAGCTAACAAGTTAACGAAAAGGGTTTTGAGTCCCAACGCGAATCACAAGGTAGTGAGTCCCAACGGGGTCGCCAAGGTAGCGAGTCCCAACGCGAATCACAAGGTAGTCGGCGCGGCGCGCGCGGCGGAGTCCCAACGGGGTCGCCAAGGTAGCAGGAGCGCGAGTCCCAACGGGGTCGCCAAGGTAGCCCGTCCGCCGTGTTTGGGGCGTTTTACGGTTTGTTAACCTTTACTCTTCCTTAACAAAGGGCGGTATTTGAATCAATTTTTATTAAAATGCAACGGATTCGGGGCAGGGATTCAGGGCTTGCCGGATCATGGGGCGGGAATCGCGCCAGATTGCCGCCTGATAGCGTGAAAGGTTGCCGCCCTTATGACCCTAGCGCAAGGATTAGACCCCCCTAGAATCGCCTTAAAACGGGGCAGGGCGCAAGGCTTGCCGGATCGTGGGGGCAGGGGCGCAATAGGCGGGCGAGTCTGCCCTATCTTGCGGGGGGTATTAGGGGCGCAAGGCTTGCCGTGGAATGGGGGCAGGGCATAAGAAAGGGGGCAAGCCCGCATAACGCTAGACTCGCCCCCTTCCCCTTCTTTCACGCTATGAAAGAGCCTTTATTTTAACCGCGCTTGATGAAATAGCCAAGCGACAAAAAACCCAAAGAGCAAAAACCCAAAGCCCCCAAAATAGGCGGCAATCGCGCCCCCGATGACGGCGGCAACCTGAATCAGAGTCGCCGCCCGATTATGCCCCCGAATGATTCGGCTTTCCTCGCTTTCGGATAAGCCGGACTCCGTCTTGGCTTCATGCTGATTCAATGCGTTTTGAATCGCGTGAATATCTGCCCGCAAGTTACCCATTGCCGCCCGCCTTTCTTTCGCAATTGAAAAAGAGACTCACGGAGTCGGCATTCACTAAGACTCGGTATTCCTGAAAAAGTTTTTCAGGCGTGAGTCCCTTGGCATTGGCGAGTCCGATTAGAGTCCTATATCCCGCCCGCAATTCGGGAGTCCATTCGGCGCGGGGGTAGCATTCCCGCGCTATGGCTTGCGGGCTTCCCGTGTTGTCTGCCATGTTGCGCCCGCCGTCATTTAGAATCTCGACTCCGAATTGTTTAGACATTTTCCGACTCCTCTTGTTTGGGTTGCTCTTGATCCCGCCCGCATTCCTTATCAAGCAAGGCATTCATGCGGGCAACGGATTCAGGATTCGCCGTTGCCGCCGTGTATTCACTAGAAAGGCAATCGAAAAGGCCATTCCCGCGCTTATCGCTTAACCGTTCATAAAGCGGCGAGTCGAATCCATACAGTGAGTCCGCCTCGATTCCGTGTTGCCTTAGCTTGGCAAGAATCAAAGTTTCTACTTGGTTATGATCCCACGCTTTCGGGCGGGCTTGCATAATCCATTGATTCAGGTCATTTGGATAAAAAGAATTGAATCCATCCCGTGACGTGAATCGCTCTTTCACAATATCAGCAAGAATCTTTTTGTCTGTTGCCCGATAGAGTGAGTCGACAACGGCGGGCGCGATAAAGCAAAAGATTCGATCCGTTGTAAAATTGTATTCGCGCGGGCTTGTCATCGACTCGAATTGTAAGCCTAAATCGAATCCCGTTTCCTCTTTGAACCATTCCGAAAATGATTCAGCGTATGCCTTGGCTATATCGTCGCGCAATGCTGAAAAGTCTTGAACGTCATAAACAAGCCCCGCCAATTCGTCGCGCTCTTCCATGTTCAAATTATCGGCGGAGTCCGTGATATAGAATAAACTCGACTCGGCCAATTCCGAAAAGATTGACTCGTAAAATCCGGCGAAAGGAATGACGGTTAAGCGCAAGGCGGGCGGGCATTGCTCTTTTTTCGGTTCAAGATTCGCACCGACAAGAAAAACGTTTTCGGCGGGCTTGCCGTATGCGCCACTAGTCACGGGTTGCCCTTGGCTTTCAGCGAGGCAAGCGAGGGAAAAATTAGAATCGCGTTTTGATTCTTTCTCTGATTCTGTCTTTGTCATAGCGTGAGTCCTTTCCTGTTTTGTTACTTGCCGCCGAGTCGGTATTCCCGCCCCCGATACATGCAAAGCGATAGGCCATCCGCGCGGGTCACTTTGAATCCGCAAGAAAACGCCTTTCCTTTTTTCGTTTACGTCACGAGTCGACTCGATTCCATGCAAGGCGCAAAGGTTGATTAGTCTTTCCTCTTTTCGATCCGTTGCGGCTTCATACCTTGCCGTGTGAGTCCCGTCTTTATCCCATGGGAATCCGTTGCAAAGGTTTTCGAATCGCGTATGCAATGCCGCGCCCTGTTTTTGCAATTGATCGACAAGGGGCAACACTTCCCCGAAAATATCAAGACTCGGCATTGCCTCGCTTATCGCTTTCGCCGCCGCTCTTTTGCTTTCCTCAATATGCGCTTTCGTCATGACGTGAGTCCTTTCGTGTGTTGTTTGTTAAACCGCTTCACCATGCGCCGCGCAATATCGGCGGGCATTTTCCGCGCTCTTGAGTCGGAATTGATTCGATATTGTGCTAATTTCCACAATTCCCAAGTTATGCGCCGCGCATACCGACTCCACCGTTTCCCTATCGCTTGCGAATGAATGCCACGAGTCGGGATATTTGAGGGCGAAAGCCGCCACGCTTGGCATTTTGTGAATCGTCATTTTATGCGCCCCTTTCTTGTTCAAAATCCGGCTTGTCGCAACCCTCGCGCAAAGGCAAAAACTCAAAACGGCGAGTCCCGAATTGCGACTCAATAAAGGGGCGGGCTTGCACGTCATCGGCGCAAGCGATAAGCGCGAGGGCGAGGGCTTGCGCCTCTTGCGGCTTATAATATTCTGTCATTCCCGTGGGGGAACTAACCGCCACTAAATCGCGGAATCGGTGAATCTGCCCCGTTCTTTTTTCATATATCGGCATGTTATGCGCCCCCCTCTTTTCGTGTTGCTATTGCTTCCATGCCCAAAGCCTCAAACGCGAGGGAAAGGGCGGCTTGCAATTCCGGCGGGCGGTCATTCGCCGGATAGCTTGCCGCTATCTCTTGCGCCAACAATTCAAGGGCAAGAGCGACAAGCGAGTCCGCCTGTTGTTTGTTAATCGTTTTCATTGTCGACTCCACTGTCACGGATTGCCGCGAGTAAATCGCAAGCCTCTTGCAAAGCCTGATTCACGTCATCGGCTCTTTCCCATTTTCCGCGCTCTAAATCCACGGCGGCAATCAAAGCGGAAAGTTTCCCGCGCAATTCATGCGCCCGCATTGATTCCGCCAAGTCGATCAAAGAATCCGTTTCAAGTATGGCGCGGATTCCGTTTTCGGTGTTTTCGATTCTTCCCGTTTTCATAGCGTGAGTCCTTCCCTGTTTAGTGTTGCATTAGTCCGATTCCAATTCGGCAAGCCTTGCCGCTTTCTCGCTTTCTTCATTCTTGAGTCGCGCAAGTTTTTCATTCACTGCCCGCAAAATCGGGGCGGGCATTGTGTCTTTGTTGGCGTTAAAACATTCCAAAAGATTCGCATAATCGGCGGCAATCAAAGAAAGCGAATCCCGTACCTCTTCCCGCTCTACTGTTGCGGCATGATCCGCGATTCCTCGCGCCTCTTCCAATGCGCCGCCCTCGCGGTCATAATCCCCGAAAAAGCCCCAAACGGATTCAACATCGCGCCCCTCTTTGTCTGTCACTTCAAAGCCCCAAACGTTGCCGCTTGCATAATCGTTTAACGCTTCCACGGCGGACTCGAATTGCGCGGTATGCCAAGACTCCACCGTTTCCCCGTCATGAAGAATCGACTCAATATAAGAATCGGTTAAGCCAAGCGACTCGCGCTTTTCTGGAGTCCAGTAAATGAAGCCCGCAAAGCCTGAATCGAATGCGTCCGAAAATTGCCCGCTTGCCGTTAGGCTGAATGCAATTCCTGAATGGATATAAACCCGCAAAGGGCGGAAAATATAACCGCGCTCTTTCGCCTTTTCTAAAAAGGATTCGGGATCATCCGCCGCCGTGTTTTTGTTTGTTGTAAAATCGTAAGAGCGTAACCATGTTACAACGTCCGGCAATCCGTCTTGATCCGTGAAAGGATTCAAGGGGTCATCATCCGACAAGATTCGGATAATATGGCCGCGCCTTGTTTCTTTGTGTGATTCGTAGGTCATAGCGTGAGTCCTTTCAAGTTATCAACTAGCGGATTATGCCTTTTGTGCGACTAACACAATCTCGCCGCTAGGGGTTACATAATGCGCCCTATCTCTTGCAACGTCATATTGTGGCGCAAGATTAGGCGGCAAGAATCCGGCAACGTGCAACGCTTGAATCGCGTCATTCGCGGGGGTTATCGCTTCCCGTACCGTTTCACCATTCAGCATTGCGAAAACATAAAACCTTTTCATTTTGTCCCTTTCCTTTCTCTTACTCTTTCCATTTTTCAATTATAGCATACTAGGGGTTAAGAACAAGTTAACAACTAAAAATTGTTTTATCGTTTGTCTGATTCCCCGTCTTTTCGTGTGTTTTCTGTTTTTCTGGTCTTGTCTGTTGCTTGCCGGATTGTTTGGGCAAGGGTTGCGACAATATCAGGGCGGCGCGGCGCGTCTGTCACGGCGGGCGGCGCGAGATTCAAAAGGGAAAGTTTTTTAATCAGCGGCAAGCGGGCGAAAATGTTAAGGGCTTCCCGCTCTTGCGCCTTGGCATTCGTGCAAGCGAGACTCGCCGCCTCTTTGTTGCGGGCTTGCTCTTGCCGCTTTTGAAGGCTTAGGCGGGCGCGGGTTGCCGGATTGCCGGAGTCATCCTTTGGGCGGTTCATAGCTTGCCCCCGTGAATGGTTTTAACAAGGGCGCGGAATGCCGCGCTTTTCAAGTGGTACGCATGGGCAAGGGCGAGGGTTAGGGGGCTTCCCTGCCCCTCTTGCGCCAGCGTGAGGGCATAGGCGCGGCGCGTTGCCCCCAATGATGACAAGAGCAACAGGGCGAGGCTTTGGGCTTGTTCTAAATCTTGCGGGTTCATAGCGTGAGTCCTTCCAATGCTTAGGGGTTAAAGGGATTCGTATTCATGGGGCGAAAGATACGAGCCAAGGGGCGGCAAGGCGTGACCAAGGGCGGGCGCGTTGAGTCGTACCTTTTGCCCATTACTTAGGGTTGCCCCCATGCCGCCCGCTTTCAGGTTATAGACTGCCCGCACAAAGGGGGCAGGGGCGGGCATGTGATAGGACTCGGCTTGGCTTTCAGGGATTGCGGAAAGAGCAAGGCGGGCGGCATGGGCGGCGCGGGTTGCGGTAAAGAATGCGCCGATTAAGACGGGGTTTTCTTTTTTCAGATTAAGGCAATAATAAAACCCACGCGCCAGCTTGCCGCCTTTTCCATCCGCCCTAACGTGTTTCCCTTTTTCGCCGCTTGCATAAATGACGGCAAAGAGGAATCGCCCCGATACAGATTCGAATCGTTTGTAAGGTTGAGTCGTCATAGCGTGAGTCCTTCCTGTTGTCGGTTAGGTGCAATATCCAAAGCCCGCGAGGCTTTCGCGCAAGACTTTCAATTCGGCGGCTTCACGCGCCGCAACCCGTTCAAAATAACCATGCGTAGGGCGGGCAGTGAATGAATCAAAATCAATAGGGCGGGCGAGGGTCTTAATCATGCCCGCTAATTCTTTGTTTTGTGCAATCGCTTCAAACATAACCGAGTCCTTTTTCTTGTGTTACCCTTTAGACCAATTCCCGATTATTCAAGTATAACATAAAAGGGATTAAGATTTAGTTATCAACCTGATTCTTTTTCTTTGTTTCATACTATGCAAGCGCAATGCCAAAAGCGGCATGTTGAATCTGTTGATTCTTTTTACTTGGCGGGGGTGTAGCTAGGCAATTCTTGCCTAGTAACTAGGAATCTTTTGCCTAGTGCTAGGCAATTCTTGCCTAGTTAGGGCGGATCATGGGCAGGGGCTAGGCTTGCCGTCTGTATGCGCCAGCATGGGGCGAGTCCGTGTGTAGGGGGTGCGATTTAACATAATACCAGAACAAAGGGGCAACGATAGGATTAAGCCCTTGTTAACATTGAGTCGCATTGTCGCATAAGACTCGGTTAACCAATTATGAAGGGCATAAGGGGGCGGGCTTGTCTGTTGCCCCGTTGTTACGGGGTGCAAGGGGGGCGCGTAACAGGGGGATAACAGGGGCAGGGCATGACGGGGGCAGGGGGCAAGGGCAGGGCTTGCGACTTAACATAATAAAAGAACAAAAGGGGAATAATTGGGTTAAGCCTTTGTTAAGTATAGGGGGGCGTTGTCGCATAACTTCACGTTAACCGATTATCAGGCGGGGCATAGGGGGGCAGGGGGGCAGGGCATAGGATAGGGCAGGGGATAAGGCAACAAAGAGTTGTTAACTATGGGTTAGTTGGCAAGATAAAACATTCTTTTATGTAAGGTCTAATAAGTTGACAAGATTAACTACAATTTGAATCAAATGCCAGCTAAATGTTGGCCGTTCGCTCAAGGTACTTGCCGGTGTTTGGGCACTCCGGGGGGTGCGCGGAGC
>JAQVBU010000016.1 GCA_028690155.1 Alphaproteobacteria bacterium
TTCTTCCTTCTTGTCTTGACCTTCTTCCTTCTTGTCTTGACCTTCTTCCTTCTTGTCTTGACCTTCTTCCTTCTTGTCTTGACCTTCTTCCTTCTTGTCTTGACCTTCTTCCTTCTTGTCTTGACCTCCTTCCTTCTTGTCTTGACCTTCTTTTGACGTTTCAGCAGGAACGATCTCCGCCAGCTTCTCCGCTTCCGTCAACGTTTTCTCAGATGCATCAACCCCGGCTGCTGCCACATACTCGTTTTCTTTTTGCCGGATTGCGTCCTCGAAGTATGCCTTGTACTCGCCCTCGGGAAGGCCCGAAAGGCCCTCGGCTTTCATCGCGGCCAATGCCGCCAAGGCATGCTTATAAAGGCCGACGCCTGCTAGACTATCCGTGCCGTTAAGAATTGCCTGAAGCGCTTTGACCCGTTGCTTCTCGGTCGGAGCCTCGCCGGAACGGTATACTTCGCTTAAATTTCCCCATTCAGCTTCTTCCCCGGTATAGAAAATCCATTGGGGACGCTTATCCACCGGGAGCAAAGTCATGCTCCCCGCTTTGATCAAGCGGGCGGCCTTATAGAGATCTTGTTTTATCCAGCTATTTTGCTGCTCGTCAAGCGTGAAGAGCTGAGCGTTCTTTGCCCCAGCAACGAAAGAATCCCTCATATCCTCGATATGCGTCTTCGCCACTGTTTCAAAGTCAAACGCCTGTTGCACGTCTTCTTGGGCCGACGATTCCTCGAAAGATATCCAATCGATGGATAACGGCTTCATGTCGTTAATTTTCTTTTCCAAATCCTCAACCTTACTCGAAAGCTGCTCGTATCCGGGCTTATCCTTCAGGAAGGTCAACACGCTCAACGCATAGGGATAGTACCCAAGTGCAACAAAATCTTCTGCGACGCCAATAAGAGGCTTTAACACCACGGCGCCTTCATCGGGACTTACATCGCCTTTGTTAAAAGTCTCTCTGAAATAGTTTGAAGCAAAGGCAAGCTTGTGAATGGCCTTACTAAGAGCATCATCATTGGCAGGGATCGTTTTATCCCGAGGAGTCGAGGAAATTCTTTCCTTGATCTTCTCATCGAGCATCACAGAAACCTCATGGGGATTAAATACATAGGATCTCTGCTGCTGAAAAGCTTTGCCCCCAACTTCTTCATCACCGACTTCATCCGAAATGGTTATTTTCTTCTTGTCTTGACCTTCTTCCTTCTTGTCTTGACCTTCTTCCTTCTTGTCTTGACCTTCTTTTGACGTTTCAGCAGGAACGATCTCCGCCAGCTTCTTCGCTTCCGTCAACGTTTTCTCAGATGCATCAACCCCAGCGGCCTCCGCATACACCTCTTTTCTCTTTTTGATCGAATCCTCGAGGCTCAATTTTGTGTACTCGAAAAGCCCAGAAAGGTCCTCACCTTTCACCGTAACCAGAGCCGTTAGAGCGTGCTTGTAAAGCCCCGCCTTTGCCAAATTGTCCGCTCCGTCGAGAATGTCTCGGAGACCGTCAACACGTTTATCATTCCAGACAATCCATTCGTCCCTTTCGTCGTCTGAAAGCGGCCTCGCGCTTTCCGTGCTAACCAAAGTTATGATTCCCTTTTCGACAACCAAAGAGGCCTTATTCCTTCTTTCCGTGCTAACCAAAGTCATGCTTCCCGCTTTGATAGACGAAGCGGCCTTATCGATAGCTTCGTTTATCTTGTCGTTCTTCTCCAAATCCGACGTAAAGAGCCCAGCCTCCTGCGCCGCCTCGGCAAAAGCATCCCTCATATCATCGACAGAAGTCTTCGCCACCGTTTCGAAGTCAAAGGCCTGTTGCACGTTCTCGGATGCCAAGGGAGCCTCTCCTTTGACCTTCCTTTCCAAAGTCTCGACAATAGCCGAAATCTTGTCGTATCCGGGCTCATCCTTCAGGAAAGACAAGACGCCCAACGCGTAAGAAAAATATCCCTGCTTAATAAGGCCCTCGGCCGGGCTCAAAAAGAAACTTAACTTTTGAGCGTTCGCGTCGACGTCTAACCCTTTCTTGCCAAACTTTCTTTCAAAAAATTCGAACCCCTTCGAGGTAAAGATAAGCCTATCAACGGCCCCTTCAAAATTGTGCTCGTTCAAGGCTATCGTTTCGTCCCGAGGAGTCGATGAAATTCTTTCCTTGACCTCCTCAAAAGACATTCCGGCAATCTCATGGGGATTAAATACGTAGGATCTCTGCTGCTGAAAAGCGTTGCCCCCAACTTCTTCATCACCACCTTCAACAGCTTCCTCGTCGGGCGGTTCTTCCTTCTGTTCTTCCGAAATAAGCGAAGCAGCCTTCAGCGGTTCATACATGCCCCCGTTAACGAAGCTCGGCCAGCGAGGAAGCGCCTCTAAAAGCTCTAACGCTTTCATACGGTCTTCCAAGTTGTTGATGGAGGTTGCCACATAAGCTTCATCCTGCTGCTCCTTCAAAAAGGTCAGCACATTCCGCCCATAGGCATAATATCCTTGGTCGAGCAATCCCTCAACACCCAAAGCCATGAACTTCATAGCTGCCACACGTTGTTCATGGGTAGCCGACGCGTCAAAAAGAGAAACCTGCGCCACTATTCGACGGGCCTCCGTTAGATTTTCCGACAGCTCTTCCTCCGGCTTCATCGGGAGTACAACCCCCCCTTTGCGCAAAGAAGCCGGCAACAAAACCTTGCTTCCCTCTTGAATAAGCGCCGCCGCTTCAGAAAGAGCTTTCTTGTCGGGTTGAATCAAATCGTCATGCACCGACCCCTCAATCTCGTCCGAAAACGCACGAGATGACATTGCCACCACACGCTGTAGATCAAACACCGAAGACGGAACCTCTTTCGGTTGAGAAAGGGGCGCTTCCTTCTGATGCCGCATCTTGTCAAGCCCCTCTATGACATCTAAAGGCAGCTGTTCCGTCATGAAAGGATAAAGTCGTTCTCGCACATAAGCGTGGTACCGCACGTTTAGGGCTTCGCAGAGCGGATGAAGGGCGTAAAAAGAAACGAACAGCGCCTTGATATCGTTTTCAGATCTGGCACGCTTTATCTCTTGAATCGTTTCATAAAGCTCTACAATCGTTGCTGTTATCTCTTCCGAAGCAGGCTGTTCTTGGGAGGAAAGAATTTCGCTTTTGAGTTCATCAGCTGTTATCTCTTCCGAAGCAGGCTGTTCTTGCGAGGAAAGAATTTCGTCTTTGAGTTCATCAGCTGTTATCTCTTCCGAAGCAGGCTGTTCTTGCGAGGAAAGAATTTCGTCTTTGAGTTCATCAAAAGAAAGTTCTGTAAGTTCGTTAGAAGAGTACGTCATCATAAAATCCCCCGTTAACAAGGTGCCGCTATGGCCGGATAGAGCCTATCGCCGACAGAAATAGTAAAAAAAAGCGCTTGATACGTTAAACAATGTCTGTGTTGAGTAAGTTTATTCTTCAATTATTCCTTGCACAATCCAAATTTTATCGTTAACGCTGGTTGCGTTATTTTTCGGCAAGTTTAAGAATGGGTTAACGAAATATTCTGACTCTAAAGCAACGGAATACTCCGTTATGCCCATCCCCGACCTAAAAACGATGCGTTACAAAGTCATACTTTTTCGACCGACGCGGCCGCCCAACAAGCCAAAAGCCGATCCCTTCCCGAACACCCGACGAACCGCAGACGTTTGGCGATTTTTGTTTCCATAGGCCAAATCGTCCCCTGCATATTTCCGACGATAGGCTTCTTGCGCGACGCCAACAAGCCCGCCAGCCATGGAACTAACCCGAACAACCAGTCCCACAGCGGCCGTCTTAAACCTCTGCTTCAACGCATTCCCACCACGATGTCGTCCCCCTTCTTCGGGCTCATCCCCACAATCTTGGTTAGAGGCGTGTTCTTTTCTGAAAACCTCAAGCGACTTGCCCTCGCGCCAAGCCGCTTCTCTTTCTTTGATCTCTTTGTCAAAGTACACGCCGTATTCATCAACGTTGCTCAATCTAGGAAAGACCTGAATCCGCGCCACATCCAAAACCGCAAGAGCGTATCGATAGTAGCCAAGGCTCGTAAGAGCGTCTGCGCTGTTAAGAATGGATTGAAACGCCACGACGCGTTGTTTTTCGGTGGCCGGTTTTCCTGAACGGTAAACGTCTCTAACGTTCTCTCTCGCCGCATCCAGGCCAAGGCTCGGATCGTTGCTTCTCCCAACAGCCGAAAGATTCGAGTGCACCAGCATATCGCGCTGTTTATCGGCGGGGACAAAAGCCATACAGCCCGCCCAAAGAAGCGACGCCGTTTCAAGAATCTTCCTTCTGGCAAAGGGAGAGGGGGCAATGTTCCTATCCGAACGAACGATGGCTTCTGCCAACTTTTCAACGGGCATAGCCGCCACCGTTTGAAAATCAAACACGAGGGGCGCGTGAAAACCCGTCACGGACACTCCTTGTATAGCCTGCCGCTCCAACTTCCCGAGCAACCCTGCGATTTTATCGTGGCCACGTTTGGTCTCTATGAAATAGAGCATGGACAGTCCGAACATATAATAACCCTGCTCAATACAGTCTTGGGCAAGTCCGGCCATAGCTTTCAAGGACAAAATTCGATCATTGTCCGACGAGCTGACTTTGTCGAAAACGTCGTTGACGCGGCTTGATGTTTGCGAAAGCCGATCGGCAATCCTTCGCGGAAATTCTCCGTCGAAAGAAACATTGGGGTCCCGATGCGATTTTAAAATCGTTTCCTCAGCCTTTTCTAAGGACAACGCCGCAAAGGACAACGGATCAAAATCAAAAAGACTTCTTTGCGAATCCCCTTCCATATCTTTGGGGATGGAATGAAGAATGCTCGCGGCAAGGGGATAATATCCTTGTCCCGCAAGGGCCGTTGCAAAGTCCTGCACAGTCCGATGGGCCAACGCACGGTCCATCTCGGTCGCTTTCGGATTTTGGGCGATCTCATTAACATAATCCGAGATATGAAAAAGTTCTTGAACGGCTTTCGGTAGAAAACTTTCGTCGAAAGAGATCATCGGATCCCGATACATCCCTTTAAAAATGCCGAGGGCTTCCTCAAAAGAAAGTTTCGAAAAATTTTGGACGATGCCGCTTTTCCTGACCGACTGCATCATGAATCTCCTTAAGCAACGAGTTCGCTTCAATAAAAAATATATAAAAAGCGGCCGCTTCTTAGTGAATAACGTCTATGCACGTTAAACAAAACCGCCTCGCGCCGGACGCTACGCGCTGGCTATTACTTGCACAATCTAATTTTTATGGTTAATCACAATCGTGGGGGTCTGTGCTTTGAACGGCGTCCGCTTTACCGGAAATGAAGCATAATGAATTTCAATAAAATAACAGAAACAGCCATCAACGCTCAAAACAATGGGCAATTTGACAAGGCTGAAGTTCTTTACCAAGAGATCCTTCGTGCACAGCCGCGCAATCCCTTGGCCCTTCACAATCTCGGAACGCTTCGTTTCCGCGCGGGAGATTATAAACAAGCCGCCGTCCTTATAAGGCAATCCATTGATTGCGGAAACGCCGCGCCCGAAGCGTTCAGCAATCTAGGCTTGGCCCTTGCCGCCGAGCGACGTTTTGACGAGGCGCTGGACGCCTATAAAAAAGCCATCGCGCTTCGCCCCAAAGCAGCGGATAATTATAATCACATGGCGGTGTCCCTTATGGAAAAGGGGGATCTTGAAGAAGCCGTCTCGTGCGGCCGCAAAGCCGTCGCACTTGATCCAAAGCTGTTTCTTGCGCACTACAATCTGGGCGTCGCGCTTCAGCGGCAGGGAAAACCGGCCGACGCCGTCAACGCCTTCCAAGAGGCCCTTTCTCATTTTCCCAATTTCCCGGAAGCCTACTGTAATTTGGGGCTTGCCTTGGCGGCGCAGGGAAAACGTGAAGACGCGGTTGAGGCTTATAAAAAAGCGGTTGCGCTTCGGCCCGACTTCCCCGAAGCCTATAACAATATGGGCCAACCGCTTAATGAATTGGGCCGGTTCGAGGAGGCCGCCGAAGCGTATCGGCAGGCCATCGCACGGCGGCCCGACTATCCGGAAGCATCCATCAACCTTGCCCACACATTGCGTCGGAACGGACGGATCAACGACGCGATCAACGCGTGCCGCAAAGCGTTGACGACCTCCCCTCAAAACACCAAAGCAAGGGTCGAGCTCGTCAGCCTTTTACGTCAAACGTGCGCTTGGCACGACAGCGCCGCGGATACACGACTCCTGCTTTCCATGATTCAGGATGTCGAGCCGTTCTTGCTTCTTTCCGCGCCGTCTTCTTTGGCCGAACAATTTTTCTGCGCCCGGCATTGGGCGTCTCAGTTCACAAGCCAAACGCCGTTTTCTCACGACCGCTCGCGGTCGCCTTCGCGGCTTCGTATCGGCTATCTTTCCTGCGACTTCCATCTTCACGCGACCTCGTTCTTGATGGCCGGACTTTTCGAAGAACACGACCGCGACCGCTTCGAAATCTTCGGCTACGGCTACGACCGCGACGACGGCAGCGATATTCGCAAGCGCGTGATCAACGGATTCGACCATTTTACGGATTTCTCCAAAGTTCCATCGCGCCATGCTGCCCGTCGCATTTATGAGGACAAAATTGATATTCTCGTCGATTTAAAGGGATACACGAACGGCACAAGGACGGATATTTTGACCGACCGCCCAGCCCCCATTCAAGTCAATTACCTAGGCTATCCAGGCACGATGGGCGCCGATTTTATGGACTATATCCTTGCCGACGCCTACACAGCCCCCATGACGCATCAACCGTTCTATACCGAAAAAATCGTGCATCTTCCGCATTCCTATCAGCCCAACGACGCCAAGCGGACCATCGCCCCATTACTTCAGTCCAGAAACGATTGCGGACTGCCGGATGAAGGGTTTGTTTTCTGCTGTTTTAACGCGTCATTTAAACTTTCGCCCGAATTCTTCGCGGTCTGGATGCGGTTGCTGAAGGCCGTCCCCGGAAGCGTTCTGTGGCTTATGGCGATGCAGCCCGAAATCGAGAAGAGCCTGCGCGAGGAAGCCGAAAAGCATGGTGTCGCCCCCTCGCGCCTTGTTTTCGCCCGGGCCATTCCGCTTCAGCACCATTTGGCCCGGCATAACTATGCGGATCTTTTCCTCGACACCCTTCCCTACGGAGCCCACACGACGGCGAGCGACGCTTTGTGGGCGGGACTTCCCGTGTTGACATGCTTGGGCGACACTTTTGCGGGACGGGTTGGGGCCAGTTTGCTTCACGCCGTGGGCCTGCCGGAACTTATCGCCTCCTCGTTAGAGGACTACGAAGCCATGGCGCTCGATCTTGCCCAACATCCGGATAAACTGGCGTGCCTTAAAAACAAGCTGGCTCATCAGAACAAAAGCGCCCCTCTTTTCGACACCAAACAGTATACGCGCGATCTTGAAGCCGCCTATACCCATATGTGGAATCTTTGGTGCAAGGAACGGACACCGCAGGCCTTCGCCGTCGCCGATATAAAAGATCAAGCGTAACGCTCTATTTAAGTTTGCCTTTGCTGCGCATGTTGCGGAGTTCTTTCTGTTTGGCGTCGATTTTCCCCTTCAGGTCTTCAACGTCGCGCAAGATCGACATGGCGTTATAGTCACGCGTAAGAAGCGTTTTACGAAAAGCTTCAAGCCGACGCGCTAGGCCTTCCAAATCTTTCCGCGCCGAAGGGCTGCCGCTCTTTACATGGTAAAACATGTCGGCATAGCGATTAAGCTGACGATAATCGTCTTTCCGGATTCCCGAATTCGCGGACCCTTCAGGAGGGGTTATCGGTTTGACGATCTTCTTCCACGCAGTGGGACATTGGGAAACATAGGGATAATACCCTTCTGGCTCGTCACAATGGTAATAAACGGCCGCTGTCTGGGCGGGCACCTCCACAACAACCCCGGCTGGCACAAAAGGATCCGGATACGGATAAACCGGGGACGGATAAGAGTACCAAAGATCCCCTGTAACCCACCACCAAGCCGTTTTTCCGGCATGGAAACCATGGAACCAATGTCCCGCGCGCCAATGCCAAAGATCATAATCCCCAAATCGGTGAATATCGCCGTGCCATGGAGAACGTCCAGGTCCGTGCTTTGCGGGTGCGAGTGGGCCAACATGAAGAGGCGCGTCACGAGCGAAGGCCGGAGCCGTAACGACCAACAGAAATCCAGCGCAAAACATTAAGAAGCGTTTTTTCATAGCCCCTCCTCAAAAAAGCAAGAATCTTTTTAAGTATAAGGCAAAATATGGCGAAATCATGCATAAAAGGCATGATCCGGCAAAAAGGGAAAAGCGGAGGGAAGAAAAAGGTTAGCCGGCCTTTTATTAGCCGGCTTCTTTCATGGAGGGGGCTTCTTCATCGTCGTCGTCATCCACGGACGTATCGGCATCCATAGTGCCCACATCTTTGCGACGCCCGGCAAGAATGCTTTCGGCCATCATCGACATTAACGCGCTGGCCATACTGAAAAGTTGCATGGCCTCGCTGGTCGAAACAGACAGACCCATAACAACCAACGGATTACGATAGCGTTCCTTGATCTGAGCCAACATTTGAATCACCCGCTTATCGGGACGAAAACGACGATCCTCCTCGTCCGTGAAGGATGCGAGTTTTTTGATATAAAAAGCGTAATTCCGTTCGGCCTTTGACGGAACCGTGGTCGAAAAAACTTCGTAATAGCTACGCAAAGTTATTTCGATCGCGCGAAGAATGTGCACAACCGACGCCGTTCCGAAACCGAAAGCCAGTGCGCGACCGGCCGACGAGAACTCACCCTGCGCTTTGACAGGCAAGACGCTGCGCACTTGATCCGAAAACATCTCTTGAGCGTTCTCGGCCAAATCGTAGGTTGAATAAATACCGCACTTATCGGCGACATAAGTCGGCGCGCGGTTCAATTCAGCCGCCAAGGCATGTTCGAACTTTTCAACGAGGCCGTGCAGCATGGCCAGTTCATGCGTGTCGATCTGATCCTCGCCGCCAAGATTCTTTAATTGCTTTGAGGAAGGATCGATAAAATGACGATCGAAAATAGAGCCGATTTTATCCAAAAGGCGTGACGCATCAGCCTTAGATGAAGTCAGGGCAATCACGTTTCCCTTGATGAAAGAATCGAGCAAAGCCTGCGCCTCGCTTAGCGGCGCAAACATATCGGCAGCGCGGCCGCCGTTGTCCGAACGGAACAAAGCATGCAGCTTGGCGCCGAGTTCGTAAAAACGATAAGAATTGAGTTGTTTCATTTTTCGATCTTTTCCGTTTTGTTCGCGCACATGCGCTTGTCATTCAATATCGCAATATCGGCAAAAGCTCTCCAAAAACTTACCACCGAGAGCCCGCTCGTTTTCCCTATGGCCAACTCAGATTTAATTTATCCTTTGCTTTCGTTACGAAACCATGCCGGATTCGTCAATTAATTATTATAGTTAACGCTCTAATTCTCTGCGTTTTTCCTTGCTGCGAAGCAACGTCCAGCGGGCCCTTTTCGAGAGGCTGGGGTCATCGTTTAGGAAAAGCCTTTGAAGAATCAGATCGCTTTTCCGATAATTCATTTTCTCGTTATTCAGGAAAACCCCATGTCCGAAATTTTTATTCTCGACGACCAGCATCCCGAAGACCTTGCCATGCTGCAGGCGCTCTATTCCCGAAGCCCAGCCAGCGTCGTGACCCATCTGGAGAAACTTAAGGCATCGGGAAGCGGCAAGTTCATGGATCAGTATTATGTCGGATACGGCCATGCGTCGATCGGCGATTGCGGCGTAACAACCGTTTTTATCGAACAGGTTTCCATCCTTGCCGCGAAAGCGATCCAAGACACCCCCCTTTACAATGGTCAAGAAGCGTCGACACGCTATCTGGACTTTTCCAAGCAGGCCGCGCTTGATCCTTACGAAAACCCGGAAAGCGCGCGAATCCAGTCGCGGTGGATGGGGCTCTACCACCACACGCTCCCTCTTTTGATCGAGGGCTTAAAGCAGCGCTATCCCTTTGATCCTTCAATCTATAAAAGCGAGAAAATATGGGCCAACGCGCTCTCCGCTCGCGCCTTCGATATTGCGCGGTCTTTGCTTCCTCTCGGCACAACAACCCTTTTAAGTTGGACCACGTCGTTGCGCGCCGCACGCGACCATCTTCGCCGTCTCAAACATCATCCGTTGCCCGAAATTCGCACGGTTGCCAAAAAAATTTTCGACTCGTTGCAGGCTCGCTATCCAAACAGCTTCAAAGTTCAAGATATGGAGATCGACAGCTCCGCGCGTGAAACGTACTTGGCCGACCATGCCGTCGAGAACAATTTTGTAAGCGCCGATAGCCTTCTTCGCCGATTTTCACTTACGCCTGAAGATATCGTTCATCTCACTGAAGAAAAAATAATCGCACGAACGGACGCGCTCGATCTCAAGGGACTTCGGGATAACGAAAGCGATCTTTTAGCGTTGCGTCCGGCCTTTACACCCCTTCCTTGGCGTCTTGAATCCTACGGTCGATATAACTTCTTGTTTTTGTTGGATTTTGGTTCATTCCGCGATTTACAACGGCATAGAAACGGCGTTTGCCAAATTCCGTTGATCGATGGACGCTACGGATTTCATCCGTGGTACCTGAATCAGTTTAACGACCTTCTTCCCGTCACCGAAGCCAAACAACTGAACGCCGATATCTCGGCCCAATTCTCGGCCCTTGCCGATCTTTCCGGAAAAATGGGGCCAACGACAACACCCTTTCTGAATCAATATCTCTTTCCCATGGGAACGCAGGTCTTGGTTCACGCTTCTTATTCCCTCCCGGAAACCGTTTACATCGGCGAGCTTCGTTCCGGGAAAACCGTCCACCCGTCGTTGCGTCCGGTCGCCCAAAAAATGCTGGACATCCTTCGGCAAGACTTGCCTTCGATCGCCCTTCACGGCGATACTGAAGAAGACAGTTGGAGCGCAAAACGCGGCGAACAAACCATTTCCGATAAAACGTCCTGACAGTCTCTTACGTCAAAGGAAGGAACGACCATGACCAACACACAAGCCATCCTTATCGGAGCCGCCCTTATCGCCGGGAGCATCTTGGCGACAAGCGGCGTTCATGATGCAAAAGCCGCTTACGGCGGCGGCACCTTTGAACTTATGCACCACAGCAACACGTCGGCCAATGCGGGCGTTTTCCGCCTTAACGCATCGACGGGCGGCGTCAGCTACTGCTACATCAACGCGCAGCAAGGCTTGCTCTGCACGCACGAAGTGCAATAAGAAAAACGGCCTTTCGGTATAACCGAAAGGCCGCTTTTGGCTGTCTTTTTTCCCAAGACGTTAGGGTTTAGGCGCGTCCTGAACGGCCGGCGCAGGAGCCGCCGCCGGTTCGGCAGGTTGAACCGCCGGATCCATAGGCGCGGCAGGCCCACGACCGCCTTGAATCGCTTGGCCCCGAGGCCCCATGCCCACCCCTCTTCCGGCACCAAAATGACCGCCACGACCGTTGCCCCCAAAAGGCCGTCTGCCTCGATCCATCAGGAAATTGGCAAAGTTTTCACGCTCGGCCGCCGACATATTGCTGATCCGCTCGACCGCCCTGTCCCGCGCCTCGGACCGAATGGCGCCGCGAACGCGGTCCATGTCCTCAAAATGTTTGACAATATCGTCCTTGCTCACCGCACCCGCGTGCAACTTATCGGCAAAATCCTTACGCAAAGCGTACATCTTGTCGAAATTTTCCTTCATACGCGCTTCGTCGACCATCATGTCGTCGGGCTTGAACAAATCGCCGGGCCCAAAGGCGGGCGGCGCCATCATGCCAATCGTGCCGACCCCCGGCATAACGCCCTGTGGGGGCATGGCAACATTCGCCGAAGGCGCAGCAGGTTCTGGAGCGCCCCACCGACCAAGCAAAAAGGCGATAAAAAACAAGTTGGCGGCCAACGAAAAAAACAAAATCGCTTGGCCTCTTTTTTCTGATGAACATGTAATCATAAGCTTACCTCTTTCCATGAAGTTGGTCCAAAAATAATCTGATCGAGGTATTCCACCTCGGCCAAATCGGCCTCTTCCGCTTTGAAAGACGAAAAATCTCTCATCGTTTGCGGCATAGACGTTCCGATTCCAAAACCAAGAAAGGCAACGAAAGCCATAGTCGGAAGCTGAAGGGCCAACGCCGACACCTTACGCCTCGACCACAAGGCCGATGGATTCGGTCTTACAGGGTTTTTGGCAGCAACCGCCGCAACGATCTTATCCAATAACGCCTGCGCCGAAGATGGATCCATGTCCTGAACACGATAGGCGTCAAGCTCGTTCCCAAGAACGGGATCGGGGGGAAGATCTCCCCTGTTCACCCCATAGGAAACGCCAATGTTCTGGTTTCTAAGACCCCGTACGAACTTCATCGCGTCCCTCCATCAAAAAATTCCGAAGATTTTGCCGCGCCCGAAACAAGAGCTGCTGATAAGCCCCTGTTTCTATATCCATAAGCTCGGCCGCATCCCGGTTACTCTTTTCTTCGTAGTAGTTCAAAACCACAGCGGCGCGTTGACGGTCCGGCAACCTTTGCAGCGCATCTCTTACGGCATCCGAACGCTGACGATCGACCAGAATATCCTCGGCAATCGGCGCTCCATCGATTAAATTCTCACAAAGATCGGCCTTTTCCGGAACAAAACGACGTTTACGGTCGATACAAGCGTTCAAAAGCACACGGTAGAGCCATGTCGTAAATTTCGCCCGCGGCGTCCAACGCCCCGCTTCGTCCCATATCTTTAAACACGTCTCTTGCATAACGTCCTCGGCATCCTGACGATTGCCCAGCATCCGTTCCGCCACGCGAACGCCCCATACCAAATACCGGTCCACCAATGTCCGATAGGCGCCCATGTCCCCCTGCGCTGTCTGTTGCAGCAAAAAATGATCCGTCGGTTGACTTGACAAAAGCCCCTCTCCAAGCAGATGAATGTTTCAACACTATTATTATAACGCAAATGAAGACTCTTTGTTACGATGGAGTCCGATATATTTTTCTCCAAAAGGGAATAACAATAAAATTTCGTTCAAAATCCAATTTTTTCGTAAGTTTTTCTACCGCTGTACGTTTTATCCTTTCAGGAAGACGCCTGTCCCTTTTTTATGCGCAAAAACGATGAAGCGTGTGGGCACACAAGCTTGGTCAGGTCCTCTTCCATGGCCAAGGATGGAATGCGAGGGAATCGGGTGGCGCATAGCCGAGTCCTTCGCTTCCGTTCCTTTCTCTTCGACAAAAACATCGCCTTTTACTCTCAACCGTCTGTTTCGATTCATAAATCAAAAAGAGCTTCGTCTTTTACTTCTATGAAGGCGTAAAGACTCTTGCGAATCAACGCGCTCTGACTCACACTTGCGCCTTGTGATTCTTTAGTTCTCTCCGTTGTGGAGTCTTTCGTGCCCGCTCAATTAAAGTCCCTTGAATTATGGCGTCATGTTTGTGTCGCAAGCGTTCGCGGCGATGCGCCCGATCTTTCTGCACGCCAGATGGCTTTGATGCTTTCCGTCTATCTCGACGGCGGTCCCCATACCGTTCGGGGCTTGGCCACAGCGCTAAAAATATCAAAGCCTGCCGTAAGTCGTGCGCTTGACCGCCTTGGCGAGCTTGGATACGTCCGCCGCCAACGGGATGAATTGGACCACCGTAACGTGCTTGTCCAGAAAACATCGGGGGGCGCGCAATTCCTGACCGCTTTTTCCCAGCTTGTCGATGACTCTCTGGTTCACGTTGCCTCAATCCCAGCCCAAATCGTCGATTTCGCCGTCGCGCCCGATCCGGTCCCTGTCGCGGCGCCCGTCTTGTCTCCGACGTCGACGTTGTGGGCACACGAACCCGCTGAATAACGATGCTTGATCCTCGCATCAATGCGTTCCGCCCCGATCTCGCGGATGTGTCCTTGCGCGATCAAGTCGAGGCCCGCTCCTTTGTGGAACCCGTTATGCGCCAGTGTTTGGACGGCGTTTTGCCTCTTTTCGACACGCCTTCCGCCGACGCCCACCAAGTCAGCCAGATCCGTTATGGCGAATTCGTCGACATCTTCGAAAACCGCTCGGATGGGTTCCTGTGGGTCCAAAACCGCATGGATCGGTATGTCGGCTATCTTCCTGACACAGGCCATTTAGGCGATTCAATCGCCATGATGTCCAATAGAATCACGGCATTAAGAACTTTTGTTTATCCGGAGCCCGACATCAAATCCACGCCCATCGATGAATTAACCCTTGGCTCTTTCGTCAGCATCGATGGAAGACAAAACGACCTTTTGGCCTTGGCTAACGGCGGATTTGTGGTCGCATCGCACGTTATGGCGAGCGAATATGCGCATACCGATGATTATGTCTTTACGGCTGGACGATTGCTGCATACCCCCTATCTTTGGGGGGGGCGCACCGCGCGAGGGATTGATTGTTCGGGACTTGTCCAACTGGCGCTCGAAATGGCCGACATTGATGCCCCCAGAGACAGCGACCTTCAGGCCCAAGCCTTTGGGCATCCCCTTGAATCGCATTGGCGCGATGTGCCGTGGAAACGAGGCGACCTTGTCTTTTTCAACGGTCACGTCGGCCTTATGACCGATACGGATCATCTTCTCCATGCAACCGCGTTTACAATGGACGTGACCGTCGAACCCTTAAGCAATATTGTCGAGCGAGGCCATGAGATTGTCGCCATGGGGCGACCTTTTTAAGCCTTGATTCTTTCTAGGCTTCGTCTTTATCGGCGTCGTCAACCCAACCGGCAAAATCATCGTCGTCGCCCGCCGCTGCTTCGTCGAGATCGTCGTCATCCGGTTCGTTGGGCAAACCAGCGATCACCGGACGCGCGTCGAGAAGCCCAGCCGCTTTCAGCTCCTCCAACCCGGGAAGATCGTTCAACGTTTCGATGTTAAAATAGCTCAAAAACTCCGGCGTCGTACGCCAGGTCAAAGGCCGCCCCGGCGTTTCGCGCCTTTTTCCAGGCCGTATCCAGCCTAGCTCAAGCAAAATATCCAAGGTACCCCGGCTTGTCTCGACCCCGCGGATATTTTCGATATCGGCCCGAGTCACAGGCTGATGGTAGGCGATAATCGCCAAAACTTCGGCCGCCGCTCTGGGCAGTTTGCGCCGCGGCTGGCGCGTGATTTTCATAAACGGCGAAATATCCGGCGCCGAACGAAAGCTCCACATCCCGTCCGTCTGGACAAGATTGACGCCCCTGCCCTCATAGTTTTGCCTTAACGTCTCGAGCAACGCATCGATATCCACACCTTCGCCAAACTGCCGGACAAGAACTTCTTTCGTTACGGGCTCTGCGCTTGCAAAAATCACCGCCTCCAAAAGGCGAAGGTCTTGGCTTAGTTCGCTTGTCTCCTTCATTTTTTCATTCCTCTGTTTATCAGCCCTTACGTTGCGGAGTCTTCTGGATCCTGCGGATGATCGTCGCCGGGCGCATGCGTCTTTTTGCGCAGATAGATCGGGGCAAACAAACCATCCTGACGCAATTCGAGTTCGCCAATCTTAACAAGCTCCAACGTGGCGGCAAACGTCGAAGCAAGAGCCGAACGGACATCCGCCGTCTGCTCTTCGGACACAAAAGAGGGCAAATAATTTTGCAACACGTTCCAATCCGGCATCGTTCCGAGAAGGTTCCTTAGGCGGGAAACGCTCTCTTCGAGGCTGTAATAATGCGTGCGTTCGAGATTATAGGTTGGCGGTTTCTTGCGGCGCAAAGGCGCGCTGAGCGCGGTAAGGAGACCTTGAATGGGCAGGAAATAAATCGGCTTTTCCGTAACGACCAAAGGTTCCGGAATGCCGCGCAGGAAAACATCGGCGCCAAGTTGGGGCCGCTCCTGAATGTCCTTTGCGGCCTGTTGCATGGCTTCGAGCCTTTGAAGCTGGAACTTCAAGGCGTCCGCCATGGCCGCCGGATCGCTGCCATCCTCGGCTTTTTCAGGCTCCGGCAAAAGCAAGCGCGATTTGAGGTAGGCCAACCATGCCGCTATAACCAAATAGTCCGCAGCGATTTCCAGGCATAGACGATGGGCCTCGGCAATATAACCAAGGTACTGTTCGGCCAAAGGAAGAATGGCAATTTTGCCTAAATCGACTTTTTGGTCGCGCGCCAGCGACAGCAAAAGGTCGATAGGCCCCTCGAATCCGTCGAGAGAAACCACCAAATCGGCTGCCTGCCCTTCTTCGTCAAAGGAAGGAATATCGTCTTCCGAAGTCATGCTTTTATCGCCATCGAATCAAAAAAAGGTTGGAGAAAGTTAAGAGAATATTCCCTTAAACGCCATGTTTTTATCCTCTTTCCCGCGCGTTGCCCACCAAAGTTCTGTTCTTAACCTTGAGCCGTAGGAGCTCCAACGCCGACGACACAAGGATCTTTCGTGCTTTTTTATGGCATACAGGACTGGTCGATCAAAGGGATAGCCGCTTTTTCTTTCCTCAAATTTTCGTTCATTATTCCATGGAAATGGTCTAGAACAAGGCGCTTTTTGTTTTTTTCTCGTATCTTGATTATGACTGTTCGCGTCCGCATCGCTCCATCGCCTACCGGGTTGCTTCATATCGGCAACATCCGCGCCGCCTTGTTTAATTACCTGTTCGCCCGCAAAAACGCCGGAACCTTCATGCTTCGGCTTGACGATACGGATCGCGAACGTTCGACGGAAGTCTTTGCCGAAGCGGTCAAACGCGACCTTTCTTGGCTGGGACTTCGGTGGGATTCTTTCGCACGGCAATCCGATCGTCGGGCCCGTTACGACGAAGCCTTAGAACGGCTGAAAAAAGTGGGACGCGTCTACCCTTGCTATGAAACGCAAGCCGAGCTTGACCTGAAGCGCAAGACCCAGCTCGGCCGAGGCTTGCCCCCCATTTACGATCGCGCGGCGTTGGCCCTTTCGGATTCGGACCGCGCCGCTCTGGAAGCAAAAGGAGCCAAGCCTCATTGGCGCTTTAAACTCGATCCCACGGACGTTTCTTGGGGCGATGCCATTCAGGGACACAAAACCCTTCCGACGACGGCTCTTTCAGACCCCGTGCTCGTTCGCGAGGACGGCGTGCCCCTTTACACGTTCTGCTCGGTCGTCGACGATATTGACGACGGCATGACCCACATCGTGCGCGGCGAAGACCATGTCACCAACACGGCCGTTCAAATTCAAATCTGGCAGGCGTTGACACCGGATCCGCCCCCCGTTTTCGCCCATTTTCCCTTGATCGTCAGCGCCAGCGGACTGGAAATGAGTAAACGCCTAGGCTCGCTTTCAATCGCCAGTATGCGCGACGACATGAAAATCGAACCGATGGCGATCAACGCTCTTTTGGCCAAACTGGGAACCTCGGATCCTGTTGTGCCAAAACTTTCTCTGGACGAATTGGTTGACGAATTCGATTTGGCTAAAATTTCACACGCCACCCCCAAATTCGACCTCGAAGACCTTAAGACGATCAACGCAAAAATCCTTCATATCACACCGCTCGCCTCGGTGCGCGAAGAGCTGAAGGCGCTCGGTCTTCCCGTCGTCGATGAAGCCTTCTGGAACGCCGTCCGCCCCAACCTCACCACGCTGGCCGATATCTCTTTCTGGGCCCGTATCGTCTACGGTTCGATTGAGCCGTCTGGGAACGATGAATCGTTCCTTCGAGACGCGGCCGACCTTCTTCCTCCCATGCCGTGGAACGAGCAAACGTGGTCCACATGGACGGCGGTCCTAAAAAACAAAACCGGCCGCAAAGGAAAAGATCTTTATATGCCCTTGCGTAGCGTCCTGACAGGGCAAACGCACGGCCCAGAAATGCGCTTTTTGCTTCCGCTTATCGGCGAAGAAAAAGTCCGCAAGCGTTTGTCCGGACAGACCGCCTAAACGAATTAGGCAATAAACGCCGAAGCGTTTGCAACAAGCGCCCGAGAAAAGGCGTTTTATTCCGCCATAACGGCAAGATCGCCCAGAAGCTTCTTTACGCCATCAATCCGTTGCGCCGGATCGGCCCATGCACGGACCACCACAAGCTTCTGATCCGGACGCACTTTGACGGTTGCAGCATTCTTGGCGATCCAGGCCATCAACCGATCAGGCCGGGCAAAGATATCCTTGTGGAAGGCAAGAATGGCGCCCTTGTCGGCTGCGTCAATTTTAGCCACCCCGGCTCGGCGGCAGATTTGCTTGATCGCAATCGTCTGCATAAGATTGTCAACTTCGGGCGGCAAGGGGCCAAAACGATCAATCATCTCAACGGCCAGCGCTTCACGTTCGGCGTCGTCGATAACCTCGGCCATCCGGCGGTAAAGGCCCAGACGCACATTGAGATCGACGACATACGATTCCGGGATCAAAACCGACAGCCCCAAGTTGATCTGTGGCGTCCAACGATCCGGCGTTTCCTCTGAGCTTTTTCCGCCGGCGCGAGCCGCGGCGACGGCATCCTCAAGCATCTGTTGATAAAGCTCGACACCGACCTCGCGGATGTGGCCCGATTGCTCCTCACCCAAAAGATTCCCGGCACCGCGAATGTCCATGTCATGGCTAGCAAGTTGGAATCCCGCGCCCAATTGTTCCAGCGTTTGAATAACCTCGAGGCGTTGTTGCGCAGTCTTTGAAAGAACTTTTGACGGATCGTAGGTCAGATAGGCATAGCCGCGCACCTTGCCTCGCCCGACACGGCCTCGAAGCTGGTAAAGCCCCGCAAGGCCAAAACGATCCGCGCGATGCAGGATGATGGTGTTCGCATTGGGAATATCGAGACCCGACTCCACAATATTCGTCGATAATAAAATATCGAACCGACGCGCATCGAAAGCCGTCATAATGTCTTCAAGTCGCCCCGCCCCCATGCCTCCATGAGCGATGACGACCTTAACTTCCGGAACAAGCTCGCGCAAGGCCTCGGCTACGCCGGCCAAATCTTCGACATGCGGACAAACATAAAAGCACTGTCCGCCGCGATAGTGTTCACGCATAATCGCTTCACGGATCACCAAGGGATCGTAAGGAAGCACGAATGTTCGAACGGCCAGCCTGTCCAGAGGCGGCGTCGCGATAAGACTCAGTTCGCGCACGCCGCTTAACGCCAACTGTAACGTACGGGGAATAGGCGTCGCCGTGAGAGTCAAAACATGGACGTCGGCGCGAAGCGTTTTTAGGCGCTCTTTCTGTTTAACGCCAAAGTGTTGCTCTTCGTCAATAATCATCAACCCTAGCGATCGGAAACCTATGTCCTTGCTTAACAAGGCATGCGTTCCAATGACAATGTCAACACGGCCTTCCCTTATCTCTTCTTTGATGTGTTTGGCTTCGGACGCTGGGACCATCCGCGACAATTGAGCAATCCTGACCGGAAAATTCCGGAACCGATTGATAAAATTATTGGTGTGCTGCCGCGCAAGAAGCGTTGTCGGCACCACAACAGCCACTTGCAACCCGGCCTGCACAACCGCAAAAGCGGCACGCAAAGCAACTTCGGTCTTCCCGAACCCCACATCGCCGCAAACAAGCCGGTCCATGGGCCTGCCGCTGGCAAGGTCTTCCAGCACCTCGTTGATCGCACGATCTTGATCCTCGGTTTCGGCATACGGGAAACGCGCGGCAAATTCTTGATACGCGCCGCGGGGAAGATCGATCGATTCGGCTTTTTTCAAGACACGCTCGGCCGCCACGCGGATCAAGGCATCGGCCATATCCTTGAGCTTCTTCTTGACGCGGGCCTTGCGCTGTTGCCAGCCTGTCCCGCCCAAACGATCCAGCACCGCGCCCGTATCGGCACCGCCGTAACGCGTCAAAATGTCGAGGTTTTCGACCGGCACGAACAACTTGTCGCCCCCGTCGTAAATCAGCTTCACACAATCGTGGGAAAGACCCAAAACGGTAATGTTTTCGAGCCCCTCGTAACGACCGATACCATGCTCGGCATGAACGACGAAATCGCCCGGGTTGAGCGTCCCCAATTCGAGCTGAAACGTCTTGGCCGAACGACGGCGGCGCGGCATGCGCACCAAACGGTCGCCTAAAATATCCTGCTCGGTCAACATAGCCAGATCCGGCGACACGAACCCGTGCTCAAGACCAAGAACAACCATGCCGACAAGCTTTGTGTCCATTTTTTTCAAGGCTTCGAACGAGGCTATGTTCTCGTCGACAGAGAGCCCGTGCGTCCTCAAAACCCCGGCCAACCGATCGGCCGATCCGCGGCTGTAACAGGCTATGGCCACGCGTCGGTTCTTTTTGTGTTGCTCGGCCACATAAGCGCGCACGTCATCGTAAAGGGTTTTGTCTTTCCTGGCTTGGACGCGGGCGGCGGCAAAATCCTGTCCACGACGTCCCTGTCCGTCCAACGTGTCGCTTTGGCTTTCGTCCAGTGGCGCGAAGGGCGAAAAAACAGCAACAGATCGCCCGGACAAGGCTTGTTTTAAGGTTTCGTCGGTCAGATAAAGGCTTTGGACAGGAGCCGGTTTATAATAAAAACCTTCCGTTTCCTTTTTCTTAGAGCGTTTACTGGCTTGATAGAGCGAAAGCCGCGCCTGATAGAAATCTTCAACTTGCTGAAACCGCGCGCCCATGGATTCGAATGATTGATGATCAAAGACAACGGACGCTTCGGGCAGATAGTCCAACAGGCTGAAAAGACGGGGATAGAAAAGGCCGAGCCAATGTTCGACCCCCGCAAAACGCTTGCCTTGCGTAACAGCCTCATACAAAGGATCGTTATCGGTCACAGCGCCGAAAAGGGCACGATAAGACGACCGAAAATGAGCGATTGAGCTTTCCGTTAAAACGGCCTCTGTGCTTGGGCCAAGGTGGAAGCGTTCGATGCGATCCGTTGTCGTCTGGGAAAGAGGATCGAAAACCCGGATGCTGTCGATGGCATCGCCAAAAAAATCAAGGCGAAGGGGTCTATCATCTCCTGGGGGAAAAAGATCAATGATCCCTCCACGCACCGCGAACTCCCCGGCTTCGCGCACGGTCCCGGCATCGACATAACCGTTCTGGGCTAAAAAATGGCGAAGATCGTTCACCGAAAGCGTTTCACCCACAGCCGCATCAAGGCTTGCTTGCGTCAACACATCCGGAGGCAAGGTCTTTTGTGTCAATGCCTGTATCGTTGTCAGTACGACACAAGGCTTCTGAAACGGCTTCCTCAATCGGCTCAGCGCCGCAATCCGAAGCCCGACCACATCCGTATGCGGCGACACACGATCATAGGGCAAGCAATCCCACGCCGGAAAGGACACCGTTTCGCACTCCGGCCCAAAAAAGGCCAGAGCATCCGCCATCGTCGCCGCGCGTATATCGTCTTGGGCGACATAAAGGATCGGCTTGCCCGCAGAACGCCCGGCCGCTTCGATAAGAAGTCGCGCATCATGCCCTTCGGGCGCACCGGCTAACGTTGCGCGCTTACGGCGGTCTATGGTCCAATCCTTCGTAAACATGTTTAAAAACTCAAAAGGCGCCGGGGACATTATGATTTTTGACCCCAAAAGGCCATCGAAAATACCTGCGGCACAGAGCCTTTTCGAAGAGGCCGCCCGTTTTTTTCCCCATTATCCACAGACAGTAACAAAATATTACGTCTTCCGATCCGCAATCTGATACCATCCCGGCCATGTCAAGTCCCGCTCAAAATCTTCCTGCTCTGCGCGCCGTGTCGTCCCAAGACCCCACAGGCGCCGTTCGTACGCCTCCCCACAACATTGAAGCCGAACAGGCTTTGTTGGGCGCGCTTCTCGTCAACAACGTCATTTATGAAAAAGTCGGCGAAATTCTTGAACCCGACCACTTCTATGATCCGGTCCACGGTCGCATCTTCGGCGCCATCGCCACCCTCATCAACCGAGGGCAAATCGCCGACCCGAAAACGCTTCGCGGCGTTTTTGACAACGATCCGGCGCTTACAGCCGTAGGCGGCGCAAACTATCTTGTCGATCTGGCCGCCAACGTCGTCACCATTTTTAATGTCGAGGATTATGCCCAGCTGATCCACGATCTTCATTTGCGGCGCGAACTTATCGCGCTCGGCACGGATGTCGTCAACGACGCCTTCCAGCAAGATTTGGACAAACCGGCCACCTCGCAGATTGAAACGGCCGAGGCCAAGCTGTTCGAGCTTGCCCGCACAGGGGAATCGGATCGGGGCTTTGTCAAACTCGATAAAGCGCTAACCGTTTCCATCAAGCTCGCCGAAGAAGCCCATAAACGTGATAATCACATCACGGGCGTCACGACCGGTTTTGCCGACATGGATCGCAAAATGGGCGGACTTCAATCATCGGATCTGATTATTCTCGCAGGTCGCCCTTCTATGGGAAAAACCGCACTTGCGACCAACATCGCCTTCAACGCCGCCCACGCCTATTTGAAGAGCAATGGCCAAGAAGGCGCGGGCGTTGCGTTCTTCTCCTTGGAAATGTCCAGCGAACAGTTGGCCACACGTCTTTTAGGCGATTTTTCCAGCGTGCCCTCGGACAAAATCCGCCGCGGCGAAGTCAAAACCGAGGATTTCACGAAATTCGTCGAAGCCTCGCAAGTTCTTTCACGTGTTCCTCTTTATATCGATGATACGCCCGGCCTGTCGGTTGCCGCTCTGCGTACGCGCGCCCGGCGTTTGAAACGAACGGTCCCGTCTCTTGGCATAATCGTCATCGACTATTTACAGCTTCTTCGAGGCACGGGAACGCGTCGCGAAGAAAACCGTGTTCAGGAAGTTTCCGAAATCACCCGCGGCCTGAAAATCCTCGCCAAAGAGCTGAACATTCCCGTTCTCGCCTTGTCCCAGCTTTCGCGCGCAGTGGAAATGCGCGAAGACAAGACGCCGCTTCTGGCCGATTTGCGCGAATCCGGTTCTATCGAGCAAGATGCCGACGTCGTCATGTTCGTCTACCGTGAGGAATACTATCACGCCCGCAGCGAACCGACACGACGCGCCGAAGAAGACGAAAGCAAGTTTAACGACCGCTACAGCCGGTGGATGCAACGTGGCGAAGAGGTCACCAACATCGCCGACGTTATTATCGCCAAGCAGCGCCACGGCCCCATCGGAACGATCAAGCTGCACTTCGACGGCCAGTTCACCCGCTTCTCGAATCTGGAACGCAATCTCGACGCTAATCTTTGATCGCGAGATGAAAAAAGCACAAAACGTCCTCTTTGACCTTGACGGTACGATCAGCGATCCGAAGGAAGGCATCACAAAAAGCATCGCCTTCGCGTTGGAGAAGATGGGGTACACACCGCCGCCGCTTGAAGAATTGACCGTCTATATCGGTCCGCCTCTGTGGCAAACGTTCAACGCGCTGATGAACGCCCCTGACGAAAAATCCGTCGAACAAGCCGTACGGTACTATCGCCAACGTTACAGCGACGAAGGCCGCGGCATGGTCGAAAATATCCTTTATCCCGCCATACCTGAAACGCTCAAGGCTCTGAAAGGACTCGGCAAAAGGATTTTCATAACGACATCCAAAGCCGAACCCATTGCCAATCAAATTATAAACCACTTCGGTCTCTCCGATATTTTCGATGCCGTTTATGGCGCAGAGGCCAACGGCACGCGCAGTGATAAGACGGACCTGATTTCTTACATCCTTGAGCGCGAAAGCATCGCGCCGAAAGACGCCGTTATGATCGGAGACAGGAAGCACGACATTGTTGGAGCGCTCGACAACGGAGTCCCCGCCGTGGGCGTGCTCTGGGGTTATGGCTCGGCAGAAGAATTACGCAACGCCGGAGCCACGACATTGTGTAAAAAACCGGAAGACCTGCTCAACATCTTGTCCGAGGGTAACGCGCCCACACAGCCTTACGGCCAAGAGGCCCTTCGACGATCCGCTCAGCGCTCTTTTTCGACAGAATAAAGTTTAATAAGCGCCTCCAAACGTTCTTTGTTGATGGTGTCAACGATGAAGCGGGGGCCTTCCACAATGGTTCCATCCGAAAAAATGAGGGCGGGATAGCGAATTCCGAGACTGGCGGCAAACTTATAAATCCCGTCGATGGGCGTTTCGCAGCTTCCGTCGTTATCCGGTAACGTGTTGGTATCGAAAAAAGCTTTCCATGCGGCCTCACGATTTTCGGCGCACCAAAGCTTCTTGGCCTTTTCTTCCGAAAGCGGGTGAATGTTCGGGATCGGCAAAAGAAACGTATAAACGGTCAAATCGTCGATCGTTTCGAGAAGCTTTTCGACTTTTACGCAAAAAGGGCAATCCGGATCGGAAAAGAAATAAAGAACGTGAGTCCCTTTGCCATGAACGCGTTTAAACGCGTACGACAAAGGAATGCGGGCGGGATCAACCAAGGTATGGGCCGTAGAGGGCGCCTCAACAAAGCTCAAGGCCTGCGCTGAGGAGACCGGTAGAAGAAAAACAAAAAGAAGAAAAAGACAAAACCTCATGGGAAAACCTCGCCTGAACAAGAGGAAGGGCGATAAAAGCATACGAACGTCTTGTCCCGTTGGAAATAAAAAGGGAAAAGCTATTTCTTCTTGCGCGAAAAAGCCTCTGCCAAACGGCGCATGGTCGATGCCTGACGTTCGGTCGATTTAGGAGGGGGAACGGCTTTTTTATGACGCCGATCCGACGACGTTGCAAACACGATTTCGTCGATAGCCCTTTTCGAAAGCCTTTCATCTTCGGCTTCCGACTTTTTCTTCCCGTCTTTTTGACGCAAGAAATGGTCGATGTGGCCTGCCGCAATAGCTTTAAGCTGAGGCTTCGTCATTTCCAATAAGAGGGCCGGGTCACGCACGGCCCATGCGATCAAAAGCTTCTGCGCATCATGCCGACTGTGTCCCGTTGCAATAAGAGCTTCCTCAATCTTCTGAGCCATAAGGCTTTTGGGCATCAAGTATCTCCCTGTTGTATCACGCTTTTGCCGAGGCCAAAGAAACGTCTTCCTTTTTATCCCCATGGACATAAATCGGCTTGGCCTTGCCTTCGACAACGTCCTTGGTAATGACGACTTTCTCGACATCGGTCGTTCCGGGAAGCTCGTACATAGAGTCAAGCAACGTGCTCTCCATAATCGATCGAAGCCCTCGAGCCCCGGTCTTGCGGGCAATCGCCTTGGCCGCAATGGATTTAAGCGCGCCCTCATCGACTTCCAGCTTAATGTCTTCCATCTCGAACAAGCGCGTAAACTGTTTAACCAGAGCGTTTTTCGGCGTCATCAAGATGTCGATCAAGGCCGCCTCGTCAAGATCCGTGAGCGTCGCGATCACCGGCAAACGACCGATAAATTCGGGAATGAGACCGAATTTCAAAAGATCTTCCGGTTCCGTGCCTCGCAAAATATCGCCTGTCTTCCGGTCATCCGGCCCACGAACGTCTGCACCGAACCCAATGGAAGACCCGCGCCCACGTGCCGAAATAATCTTGTCCAGCCCGGCAAACGCACCACCGCAAATAAACAAGATGTTTGTCGTATCGACTTGCAAAAATTCCTGTTGAGGGTGCTTGCGCCCTCCCTGCGGCGGAACGGACGCCACCGTCCCTTCCATAAGCTTCAAAAGCGCCTGCTGAACGCCCTCGCCCGACACATCTCGTGTGATAGAAGGGTTGTCAGATTTCCGGCTGATTTTATCGATCTCGTCGATATAAACGATGCCGCGCTGGGCCCGTTCGACGTTGTAATCGGCCGCTTGCAATAACTTGAGGATGATGTTTTCGACGTCCTCGCCGACATAGCCCGCTTCGGTCAACGTCGTCGCGTCGGCCATGGTGAAGGGAACGTCGATGATCCGCGCCAGCGTCTGCGCCAGAAGAGTCTTGCCGCACCCCGTGGGCCCGACAAGAAGAATGTTCGATTTTGCCAGTTCGACATCCGAACTGCGCGCGCTGTGAGCCAACCGCTTATAATGGTTATGCACCGCCACGGACAACACACGCTTGGCATAATCTTGGCCGATCACATAGTCGTTTAGGATCGCCATAATGTCCTTTGGCGAAGGGACTCCTTCCTTCGACTTGGACAAAGTGGTTTTGCTTTCCTCACGGATGATGTCCATGCACAGCTCGACGCACTCATCACAAATGAAAACGGTCGGCCCCGCAATCAGTTTGCGCACCTCGTGCTGGCTCTTTCCGCAGAAGGAGCAATAAAGCGTGTTCTTAGAATCTGAATTCGTCGATTTTGTCATAGATCTCTCTTTACCACAGCAAAGTCCCTCAAGGCATCCGGACTTTAGAAAAGATTTATTACTGTTATATTAAACTTCTTTCTTTTCGTCCGAAAGACCTTCCGGACGATGCTGGACGACCTCATCGATCAAGCCAAAGTCCTTAGCCTCCTCGGACGTCATAAACTTATCGCGTTCAACCGCTGCGGCAATCACATCGATCGGCTGCTTGCAATGATGAACGTAGATTTCGTTTAACCTCTGACGAAGCTTGAGAATTTCCCGAGCTTGAATTTCAATGTCCGTCGCCTGTCCCTGAGCCCCGCCCGAAGGTTGGTGGATCATAATCCGGCTATTCGGCAACGCAAAACGGTGACCCTCGGCACCCCCGGCGAGAAGAAGAGACCCCATGGAGCACGCTTGCCCGATGCATACGGTCGAAACCGGGGATTTGATGTATTGCATGGTGTCGTACATCGCGAGCCCAGACGAAACGACCCCTCCTGGGGAGTTGATATAGAGGGAAATTTCCTTCGACGGGTTCTCCGACTCAAGGAATAAAAGCTGAGCGCATACGAGGCTCGACATAGCGTCGTTAACCTCGCCCACAAGGAAGATGATTCGCTCCTTCAAAAGGCGCGAGAAAATATCGAAAGAGCGCTCGCCACGCGAGGTTTGCTCAATCACCATCGGAACAAGCGAGCAAAGCGTCTCGGCGGGATGGCGATCAAGGGTAGGCATGGGTGAAAACTCCTGTTTGAAAAGCAAACTGTTAACAAAGACTTTTGGGACTTTAGCCCATTCCCCCCTGCCTACGCAAGAGATGGTTAATTTGTTTTTCTAAAGGAATCCGGTTTTTAGGTCGAGTAACCCTCTGGCGTTTCTAGATTAATTTTTTGCCCGTTAGCTCGTCTTTAAGGTAGGCATAATAGATAGGCGCCGCGACGAGCCCTCCTGTTCCGAAAGCCGCATCCATAATCAACATGGAAATCAAAAGTTCCCACGCATGAGCGTTGATGCGTGTGCCGATAATTTTGGCGTTTACGAAATACTCCAGTTTATGAATCACGATAAGAAAGATAAGCGCCGCCAGTGCCGCTCCGGGAGCAACGCCTAATGCAATAAGGAAAATCATCGTGTTTGAAATTATATTGCCAATGATGGGCATCAACCCGACGACAAAAGTGACCAAAATCATGGTCTTGACCAACGGAAGATGATACCCGACCAACGGCATAAAAACGGCAAGGAAAAGACCGGTCAAAAAAGTATTAAGCGCAGAAATTCGAATTTGAGAGAAAACAATCCGCCGGAACGCAAGATTAAGATAGCTTGTCCTCTCTTCGAACGCTCTTGTCAGCGGGGCCTTACTGTCCACGGTCGTCACGCATAATGCCGCCATGCCGCCTATGATGATACCAAACACGATATGCACCAAAAACATGCCGGCATCACGACCAAAAAGGCTCAATGTTTTTGCGTTGGTCATAAGCCAGGCATGGAAACGGCGCTGCCAATCGTCCATATCGGAAGGAATATAGGTTTGAGCCCAGTCCGGCATTGATTTTTGGGCTGAATTAACGGCGATGGCCATTTGTTGGATGACCCCGACAATGCTTTCTGAATCGCCGTTGATAAAGGAGAAAAACTTCATCCCACCCAAAACGAAAAGGGCGCCAACGACCAAGGAAATCAAGGTCAAAAGCGTCGCGCGGGCCATCCTTGGCAAAACCCCGAGACAACCCAGCCTTAACGCCCCGAAAACGACGATATTGTAGACAAGAAGGCCCGCCAGAAGGGCCGGAAGCAGCCCCAATGGCAACAAAGCCAAAAGCCCAACGAACATAATCACCTGAGAAACAAGAGAAATTTTGTCGGTGTCGATCTTTCCCATACATCCATCCTATACCCCAAAAACAGGGCTTTTCGAGTGTTACGTCAGGCCGCCTTGCCTCTTTTTGAAAAGACCGCCTTCAGCTCTTGAGGCAAGGCGTAAGCCCATGTGCTGATCGTTCCAGCGCCAAGGCAAATCACATAGTCCCCTTCATGCGCCATATCGGCAATCATAGGAGCGAGATCTTTCGGATCGTTAAGGGCATACACGTCCCGATGACCATGAGTCCGCAATCCTTCAATCAGAGCATCCCTGTCGGCGCCTTCGATCGGATCCTCACCCGCCGCGTAGACATCCGTCACAATAACAGCATCCGCATCGTTAAACGTTTTGCAAAAATCATTGAATAAAGAGGCCAAACGCGTGTAGCGATGAGGCTGCATCACCGCAATAACCTTGCCTTTTTCACCTTTTGCCTGAAGCGCGGCCTTCAAGGTCGCCGCAATTTCCACGGGATGGTGCGCATAATCGTCGACAATCGTAATACCGTTCACATACCCTGTGCGGGTAAAACGACGTTTGACGTTTTGAAACTTAGCCAAGGCGTCCTTCATGACGTTGTCTCCAACCTCCAATTGAAGGCCGACACTGATAGCCGCCAACGCGTTCTGAACATTATGCAAGCCGATCACAGCCAAGGTAAAGCCTTCTATCGTTCGGCTCGTCCCGTCCTTGTGATCATGAACCACGACGTCGAAGGATGTTTTATCGGGCTTCTGATTAATGTTGACGGCCCGGACATCGGCTTGCGGCGACAGGCCATAAGTCACGATTTTCCGATCCTGAATGCGCGCCACAAGCTCTTGAACTTCAGGATGATCCACGCACAACACGGCAAAACCGTAGAACGGAACATTCTGAACGAACATTTCATACGAGGAACGGACGGCGTCGAAACTACGGTAGTGATCCATGTGCTCGACATCCATATTCGTCACGACCGCCACCGTCGCCGGAAGCTTGGTAAACGTGCCATCGGATTCATCGGATTCGACGATCATCCATTCGCCTGAACCAAGCCGCGCATTCGTTCCGTAAGCGCTGATGATGCCGCCATTGATGACCGTCGGCTCAAACGCCGCCGCTTCGAACAAAGAGGCGATCATCGAGGTTGTCGTCGTCTTGCCGTGCGTGCCGCCGACGGCCACAGCCCATTTCAAGCGCATCAATTCGCCCAGCATTTCCGCCCGACGCACGATCGGCAAAAAGGCCGCTCGCGCCGCGACAACTTCCGGGTTGTCTTTCTTGACTGCCGACGACACCACAATGACCTTCGCGCCATTGATATTTTCAGCCTTATGGCCGACAACCACGTGAATGCCTTTGTCTCTCAAACGCTTGACGTTGGCGTTGTCCGACAAGTCGCTGCCCTGAACCGTATAACCAAGATGATGAAGAATCTCGGCAATCCCGCTCATCCCAATGCCGCCGATGCCGACGAAATGAATCGTGCCGACCGATTGGGGAGAAAAATGGGTACGTTCCGTCGCCTGAATCCAATTCATTCGATATTACCTTCCTTTAAATTCCTAAAAATGATGTCGATGATTTAACAAGCGCTGCCACACAATCCGCCAGACTATCGACAGCGCCGACCTTGCCCCACGTCCGCGCGGCCGCCGCCGTTTTGGTCAGCGATGAGGGAAGAACCATGAGCGATTCAAGTCTAATAGACAACGATTCAGGCGTAAAGGCCTGCTCCGGAATAAGCCAAGCGCCGCCGGCCTCGGCAAGAGCTTCGGCATTAGCCGTCTGTTCGCCCACATGGCCGCCCGCATAAGGAACGAGAATGGACGGACGTCCGACAACCGTCAGTTCGGCAATGGTCGAGCCTCCGGCGCGGCCAATGACCAAGTGCGATTCGGCCATGCGCTCCGGAACATCGTGAAAAAAGGTTGAAAGCTCGGCATCAAGCCCGGCCGCCGCAAAAGCCGCACGGGCGCTTTCGATGTTTTCGGGACGGCACTGCTGCGCCAAAACGATCCGCCGCCGTAAATGCTCGGGCAGCAAGCCCAACGCGCGAGGAACGACCGAACTGAACACGCGCGCGCCCAAGCTTCCGCCCAACACAAGGATCTTAAACGGCCCATTTTCATCAAGCCCGGCATAGGGCTTGGCGCGAAGCGCGACGAAAGCAGGACGCACGGGATTCCCGGTGCAAACCAAGCGCACGTCATCAGGAGCATCCAACCCCTGAACTTGGGGAAAGGATGTCGCTATAATCCGCGCTTTTTTCATCAAAGCGTGATTGGCTCGTCCGAGAATGGCATTTTGCTCATGCAATATAATAGGTATTTTGAGCTGCGAAGCGGCATAAAGGGTCGGCACCGAAGGATAACCGCCGAATCCAACCACAACCATGGGCCTAAGCTGGCTCAGATGCCAACGCGCCTGCAAGAACCCAACGCCCATTTCGATAACGCTGCGGATCTTGCCCCAAACGCCGCCTGTCAAGGCGCGAGCCCGAATACGATAAATGGGAACCAACAGATCGCTTCCAAAAACAGAGCCGCGACGGTCCGTAATCAAGGCCACTTTGTAGCCACGCCCCAAAAGCTCGCGCGCCAAGGCTTCGGCCGGAAAAATATGCCCGCCCGTACCACCTGCGGCAAGAACGACAAAAGGCTTCAACTCACTCATACACCGACTCCAAAGACTGCCATTGCGCGGCCACAGGACGATTGTCCATGCTTAAAAGCCGCTGTAAAGTCTGTTGCACGTTGTTGACGGCCGCAAGCGATGACAGAATACGCACGGCCTCGTTGCTGAAGCGTTTCATAAAATTCATTAACCGCTCGGCCGGCGAAAGCGGCGCGGGAAACTCCACAAGAGAAAGCAGTACATCATCACTAATTTTCAAAGTGTTACGGACCTCTCTTAAAGCAACATCATAACCGCCAAGCGCGTCGACAAGCCCCACGTTTACCGCCTGCTCCCCTGTAAAAACGCGCCCCTTTGCGATGGAAGGCATTTTCTCCATTGGAATGTTACGCGCTTCGGCCACGCCCGTCATAAAAATCTTATAGGTCCGGTTAAGCAAAGCATCCAAGCGCGCACGCTGCTCCGGCGTGAAGGCCGCCATCATCGACCACATCCCCGCATTAGGAGAGGTCGATACCCCATCCATCGACACGCCGATTTTTTTCATCAGCCCGTCAAGAACAAACTTTCCGCTGACAACGCCGATGGAGCCCGTCAACGTGGCCGGATTTGCCACGATCCGATCGGCGTTCATAGCAATCCAATAGCCGCCCGAGGCCGCCGTTCCGGCCATGGATACAATCACGGGTTTGCCTTTCTCTTGGGCTTTGATTATGGCCCGTCGAATGGTTTCAGCCGCCGATGGCGATCCTCCAGGGCTGTCGATACGGAAAATGACGGCCCGAACCCTGTCGTCATCGGCCGCATCCAAAAACGCTTGAGAAACAATATCCGCACCCAAAATAGGTTCGCCCGTCAAATCGCTGCCTTCGATGCCTTCGTCCATCACGAGCCCTTGCCCCTGAATCAGCGCAACCGTCGCGCCCTCGCCTGAGGCTTTCTTCTGAGCAAGAGCCCCCACATAGGCCCCGACATCGACGTGCTCAACGGAACGGCCTGCCTTTCGATCGATTTCGTCGTTCAATTCGTCTTCATAGGCAATCTTCGTCACAAGGCCTTGCTGATAGGCTTCCTCATCCGTATAGGGTCCCCGCGCCATAAGGGCCTTGACATGATCGATATCCCATTTACGGCTTTGCGCAATGCCGCGCGCGATTTGATCGGCAATATTGTCCACCAACGCCGTCATGGCTTCTTTTACGTGGGGCGAAAAAGAATCCCGCATTCCGGGTTCCATAAAGGATTTGTATTCTTCACGCTGCATGAAATCGGCAACGACGCCGATTTTGTCCAGTGCCGTCTTGATGAACGGCGACTGCACAGCGACGCCGGTCAAGCTGACCGTGCCAACGGGCTGAAGCCAGATGTTCTCGAACGCGCTGGCGAGAAAATAGGCACGGTTTCCTGAGCCAAAGACACCATAATCCGCCCCAAAAGCGTATGTAAACTTTCCGGAATCCCTGAAACGAGCAAGCGCCGCGCGAAGTTCCTGCGCTTGGGTCAGCGTAGGCTGCTCATGGCCGAAGGTTGCCACGATTCCCTTAATTCTTTCGTCCTTGGCGGCATGATCGATCGCAAACAACACGTCGAAAAGGCGAAGCTCTTTGCCCCCCGATGAAAAATTAAACGGCGAAAAACCGGGCTTTTCGGCCAAAGAATGGCTAAAATCCAAAGACAGAACCATGGCGTCGGGCAAGGAGGTTTCGGGCTTTTGCGCATAAAAAGCCAGATAAATGCTGCCCGCAACCGCCACACAAACGAGGAAGCCGATCAAGGCAAAGCAATTGACAAAAAACCTCAGCATGCCTTTACCTAGAAGAAAAAAGGAAAGACAAAGGATTATCGCAAAAGGCAGCCAATGTCACTCGCAAACATACCCCCATCCCTAGATGATCCTTTTATGTTGGCTCTCGATGCGTATAAAGAAAAA
This sequence comes from Alphaproteobacteria bacterium, assembly GCA_028690155.1. GTDB lineage: Bacteria > Pseudomonadota > Alphaproteobacteria > UBA9219 > UBA9219 > CAIXLI01. Next base: position 32,491 of record JAQVBU010000016.1, read on the forward strand.
CGCCTCGACGAAGCTCGGGTCTTTTGCCAAAACGCTTTGAGGGAAAAGCCGGATAATCCGGCTTGCCTCTATCTTATGGGCACCCTTGAATTTGATTTTCATCGTTTCGACAAGGCCGAAGCGTTGATGCGCCGCTCGGTTGAGCTGATGCCGACCGTGGCGCAAACGCACTTTGGTTTGGCCCAAGTCTTGGCATCTTTGGGGAAAAACCAAGACGCTCAAACGCATTACGAAAAAACGATCGAGCTAAAAGCCGATCACGCCGAAGCTTGGTTCGGGTTGGGAAACGTCCGTTCCCTTTTGGGACAACGCGAAGAAGGGGCCAAGGCCTATGAAAAAACACTCGACCTGAAACCCGACCATGCCGCCGCGCTTAATAACCTCGGCGTCTTCTTCTGCGACAAAGGAGCCTATGATAACGCCGTTCGCCTCCACAAAAAAGCCCTAGCCCTTTGCCCCTCTTACGCCGCAGCTTACAATAACCTCGGCAATGCCTATAAAGGCCTAAAGAAATGGGATGAAGCCTTGTCCTGCTATCGTCAGGCGCTTGATCTCGACCCCAACCTTTTCCAAGCGCTCAACAATATCGGGCTTTCGGTCATGTATGGGAAAGGCGACCTCCACGAGGCGGCGCGTTTTTTCAGAAAAGCCCTCGACATTCGCCCTGATAACGTCGCGGCCCTGACTCATCTGGGGATCACGTTTTGCATGCAAGGAAACTTTGAGGAAGGCGCGGCGTGCTACGAAAAAGCGTTAGCCGTCGATCCTCACTACCGGGATGCGCTGAACAATATGGGCAACGCGCTCAAAGCGCTGGGACGAACGCAAGAGGCGCTGGACTACTACAAGAGCGTTCAGGATCTGACTCCGGACGATCCTGAACTTCACAACAGCATCGCCATGGCCTATCTGGCGCTTGGACGCTTTCAAGAGGGTTGGAACGAATACGAATGGCGGTGGAAGTCGTCCCAGTTCAAAGGCGTTGACCGTCTTCTTCCCGGCCGCCGCTGGCAAGGAGAAAAGGGCCCGGGAAAAACTCTTTTTATCTACGCGGAACAAGGCTTCGGCGACACCATTCAATTTTGCCGTTTTGCGTCGCTCGCGGCAAAAGAAAAGGGGTTACGCGTGTTGGTCGAAGCCCAGCCGGAACTCGTTTCCCTGCTCGCCTCGCTCGAGGGGGTCGAAAGTGTCTTTCCCCTTAAACGTAAACTTCCCAAATTTGACTATCACTGCGCCATGCTCTCCCTTCCTTTGGGGTTTCAAACGACGGCTGACACCATCCCGGCCAATGGGCCTTATCTTTTTGCCAACCCTGAAAAAACGCGCCTGTGGGCGGAACGCTTGGCCGAAGCCCCTTCAAAAAGCCTTAAAGTCGGTCTCGTCTGGACCGGCAATCCACGGCGTTTCTCTTTAGATCTGGCCATGACCAACGTCCGCCGTTCGTTGAACGAGGACAGCTTGGCTCCTCTTGCCGATCTTCCGGGCATTCGGTTCTATAGTCTCCAAAAGAAGGGGTTTTCGCTTTCATCCGATTTTCCTATCGTCGATCTTATGCCGCTATGCGCCGATTTTTCCGACACGGCCGCTTTTATCGACAATCTCGATCTTGTGATCAGCGTGGATACCGCCGTCGCCCATCTGGCTGGCGCCATGGGCAAGCCCGTGTGGCTTCTTAACCGCTTCGATTCCTGCTGGCGCTGGTTTCGAGACCGGGAGGACAGTCCATGGTATCCGACGATGCGTCTTTTCCGCCAGTCGGCTCCGGGAGACTGGGACAGCGTTATCGACCGGGTACGTGACGAATTAAAGCTTTTAACGCAAACAGATCACTTATAAAGTAGAGTGGTAAAGTTTTTTTTGGAGTTTTTATGCCGACGCTTTATCTGCACAACACCCTGACCCGCCAGAAGGAAGTTTTCAATCCCATCGATCCGAACCGTATCGGCATGTACGTTTGCGGCCCAACGGTTTATGATTTTGCGCACTTGGGCAACGCGCGTCCCGTCGTGGTTTTCGACGTGTTGTACCGCGTGCTGAAAAAGCTTTATCCGCACGTCCTCTATGTCCGCAACATCACGGATATCGACGATAAAATCATTGCCCGATCCAAAGAAACCGACGAGCCGTTTACCGACATCACCAACCGTACAGCGCAGGCCTATCACGAAGACATCGCCGCGCTGAACGCCTTGCCTCCGGATATTGAGCCATGGTGCACCAAGCATATTCCCGATATGCTCGCGATGATCCAAGTCCTTCTCGATAAAGGGCACGCCTATCTCGCCGAAGGGCATGTGCTGTTTCACGTCCCGTCGATGGAAAACTACGGCGCACTTTCCCGACGTTCGCGGGACGAGCAGATCGCCGGCGCCCGCGTGGAGGTCGCGCCTTACAAAAAAGATCCCTCCGACTTCGTATTATGGAAGCCCAGCGCTCCGGATCAGCCCGGCTGGGACAGTCCCTGGGGCCGCGGACGGCCCGGCTGGCATCTTGAATGCTCGGCTATGTCGAAAAAATATTTAGGCGTGACCTTCGATATCCATGGCGGCGGGCTCGACCTGATTTTTCCGCACCACGAAAACGAAATTGCCCAAAGCTCCTGCGCCCACGATGGCGCTCCGTTAGCCAACTATTGGGTGCACAACGGCTTTTTGACGATCAACAACGACAAGATGTCGAAGTCGTTGAAAAACTTCTTCACGATCCGCGAACTGCTGGCCGTCGCTCCGGGCGAAGCGCTTCGTCTGACCTTGATGTCCAGTCATTACCGGCAACCGCTTGATTTTTCTATCGATACCCTTCGAAAAGCCAAAGCAACGCTCGACAAATGGTATGGCGCGTTGCGAAACACCAGCGCGGTGCCAACGCAAACGGCCGACATCCCGGAAGCCTTGCTCGAGGCGCTGTGCGACGATCTGAATACGCCTCAAGCCATTGCTCTTGTTCATGAATATGTAAACGATCTTAACCGCGCCCAAACCCCCGACGAACAAGCCCCCCTGCGCGCCCGTTTGCTCGCGGCCGGAACGTTCCTTGGTTTCTTCGAACAGGAACCCGAAGCTTGGTTCCGTTGGAAACCGACCGGGGAACAGGAAGGTCCTTCGGACAGCGAAATCGAGGCGTTAATCGCCAAACGGCTTGAAGCTAAAAAGGCCAAAAATTATGCCGAATCTGACCGCATTCGCGATCAATTGGCCGCTCAAGGCGTTCTTTTGGAAGATGGGCCTCAGGGAACCTCGTGGAAACGGGGATAAAGATAATAGATTGTTTTTAAATATTATTTTGCCATTTTTTCTCCTGCTTTCCGGGCCCTAAAAAAAAGAACGAACCGCTCGAAAAGAGGGTGCAATCCGAAAAACATATTGATACAATCTTAGTTGAGGCTTTTTAAACAAAGCCTTAACCGATCCTCACAATACACCCGTCGTGGATCGTTCGGTCGCTTAGTCGCGACCGGCAGGAATATAATTTTTTGTTTATTCGGCAACACGCTCGAGGAGGATTTCTGTTATGGCCCTACCCCTCATGCCCAAAGCAACCGCTGTGTGGCTTATCGACAATACGTCGCTCACCTTCGATCAGATTGGCGAATTCTGCGGTCTTCACAAGCTGGAAGTCCAAGCGATCGCCGATGGCGAAGTGGCATCGAGTATCGTCGGGCTTGATCCCCTCTTGAACGGTCAATTGACTCAGGATGAAATCAAACGGTGCGAAGCCGATCCTCGCGCTCGCCTGAAGATGGTTAAAAGCGACCTTCCTCAACCGGTGGTTCGAACCAAAGGCGCCCGCTATACGCCCGTCTCGAAGCGCAATGAAAAACCGGATGCCATCGCTTATCTTCTCAAAAATTATCCGGACTTACTGGATGCCCAGATTGCGCGCCTTCTTGGAACGACCAAGGAAACGATCAATAAAGTACGCGATCGTAGCCATTGGAATTCGCCCAACATCAAGCCTCAAAATCCCATTCTGTTAGGCTTATGCAAACAGGCGGATCTTGAAGCCGCGGTCAAGCGCGCCGAGCGACGGGTCGAACGAGAGAAAAAAGCTCAAAAAAAGGCCCGCCCCGGAAAGTCGTTCGATGAAATTCAAGCTGTCGAAGATATTCAAGACGGATTCGTCAGAACCCCAAACGGCACACAAGACGACCAGCCGGACATTGATCCCGATGCCATGCTGAAAGAATAGTTTTTTCGGCTTAAGTGACTAAAAAACGCGCGTCCAAAACAGGACGCGCGTTTTTTAAAAGACTAGAGCATTTTCACGTTAGGTTGGCGGTTTTTGCACGGGCGGTAAAAGCTCTAACTTTTTGATTGCCGAGCCAATTCACGTGAACGGTTGTCGTCAAAAAAGACGCCAACCTTATCACGATCGGCTCTAGGCGCTCACTAACTAAGCAGCGCCTTGCTGAATTTCATCCTGAGTTTCCTCCAAACTCTCGGCAACGTCCTTCATAGAGGGCTGAGCCGGTCCGGAAACAGACGGCTGGCTAAGGCTCCCTCCCTCGGTACGAGCACGGGAGATATAGGGCATAAGATCTTGAAGCTCGATGAAATTATCGGCTTGGCGACGAAGTTCATCCGCCACCATCGGTGGCGACGAACGCATCGTGCTTACGATGCTAACCCGCACGCCCTTGCGTTGAACGGCTTCAACCAACCGGCGGAAATCCCCATCGCCGGAAAAAATAATAATATGTTCGACGCGATCAGACATTTCCATGACGTCGATCGCCAGCTCAATATCCATATTTCCTTTGATCTTGCGGCGGCCAAAGGCGTCCGTAAACTCCTTTGTCGGCTTGGTCACCATGGAATAGCCATTGTAATCCAGCCAATCAACCAAAGGCCGGATCGGTGAATATTCTTCATTTTCGATAAGCGCTGTATAGTAAAAGGCACGAACAAGACGGCCCCGCCCTGCAAAAACTTCAAGCAGCCGCTTGTAGTCGATATCGAAGCCGAGGCCTCGCGCTGCGGCGTAAAGGTTGGCTCCGTCAATAAACATAGCCGACCGCTCTTCTTTATAAAAAATCATTCTTTCCCCATATGTGCTACGAGTAGAACCGTTTGCTTTGTGGCGTATTAAAAAGTCCCTACGTTCTTCTCTGACACCATCTAACTGCTTAAAAGTGGTACATAAATCTTGAAGAAAATCCTCTGTTGCCATGCAAGGGTAAAGAGAATCAACTTTGTTAATCTACCTTAATTCGGTTCGGTTAACAAGACACAGAAATAGGGCTATATTGTTTAAAGAAGGTCCTGACGAAACATCGCTCTTTACAAAGGGTTGATGAAAATTGTACGTTCCGCGCCTAATTGTTTTTGCGGATTTGCCGTCTTTTCATGCTTAACAAAAAATGATGGGCGCCCGCAGTAGAAGGAGAGATGCCTTATGGCTCGCGTTACCGTCGAAGATTGCGTTCTTCAAATTCCAAACCGTTTCAAGCTGGTCATGCTTGCGGCGCACCGTGCGCGTGCGCTTGGCTCTGGCGCCGAACTAAAAGTCGGCCGTGACCGCGACAAGAATCCCGTCGTCGCTTTGCGGGAAATCGCCGAAAAACACCTTGATCTCTCCGGTCTTGAGAATTCTTTGATTAAAAGCATCCAAAAACACGTCGAGCCCGAACAGCCCGAAATGGAGATTGCCCAACTCATCGCCGACGAACAGAAAAAACAAAGCTGGGCCACGTCGATTGCCACCGAAAGCTCGGACGACGACGACGCCTTCGGCGACGAAGAAGGGGCCGAGATTGAGGAGGAATCCACATCCTCAATTCTTGGATCTTTCGAAGACACAGATATTAAGGACTAATTAGGAAGAACCTGCTATTAAGCTTTTTAAAGCTGCGGCCGCTTGAAACGGATGTTGTTTGCCGCTTTCAGATGCGTGGCGCTGGTGCTTTATCGAGAAGCTAGGGCGGGATCCCATACCATGAACGGATTATCAAGAGGACTCCCGCTTCAAGAGGATCGTTGATGCGGAATCCTGACCAATCTTCTTCCCCTGCCGACAACCCGTTGTCGAAGATCGTATCGGACGGCAAGGCGTCGCGATTGAAGCTTATACGTCAGTATGAGCTTGTCGATCTCGTGCGCGCCTACGATCCGGACGTCAACGAAGATTTGTTGAACCGCGCTTATGTTTTCTCGATGCAGGCCCACGGAAGCCAACTTCGCGCATCGGGGGCTCCTTTCTTTTCGCATCCTCTCGAAGTCGCCGCCATCCTTACCGAAATGAAGATGGACAGCACCACCATCGCCACCGCCTTGCTGCACGACACAGTCGAAGATACGCTGGCCTCGCTTGACGACATTGAAAAACAGTTTGGCCCTGGCGTCGCACGTCTGGTGGATGGCGTAACGAAGCTTTCCCGCATTAAGCTTCAGGCCGATCAGGTAACTCAGGCTGAGAATTTTCGAAAACTTATCGTGGCCATGTCCGAAGACATTCGCGTTCTTTTGGTCAAGCTTGCGGATAGGCTGCACAACATGCGCACGCTGCAATACCTAAAGAGTCCGGAAAAACGCCACCGCATTGCACGCGAAACATTGGACCTCTATGCACCGCTGGCCGAACGTATCGGTATCGAAAAAATGAAGGACGAGTTGGAAGACTTGGCTTTCGCGGAGTTAAATCCTGATGCGCATGCCAGCATTGTAGCGCGGCTTGATTTCTTGCGCCGCAAGGACGACGCTGTTACGCAAAAGATCCTTAAAGAACTCAAAACAATCCTGCGCGAAGCCAAGATCAAAGCGACCGTTGTAGGACGGGAAAAAGCGCCCTATTCCATCTGGCGCAAGATGCAGCGTAAAAATGTCGGTTTTGAGCAATTATCCGACATCATGGCGTTCCGCATCTTGGTGGATACCATTGATAACTGCTATCAAGTGTTAGGCATCATCCACAGTCATTACCACGTTATTCCCGGCCGCTTTAAAGACTACATCTCGACTCCAAAGCCTAACCAATATCAAAGCTTGCACACCGGCATCATGGGCCCCGAACAGCAGCGCATCGAAATTCAGATCCGCACGCATACGATGCACGAAGTCGCCGAGCTTGGTGTTGCCGCGCACTGGGGCTACAAAGAAGGCGCGCCCAAAACAGACGGCCACCAATACCGTTGGCTTCGCGAACTTCTGGATATCGTCGAACACGTCCAAAAGCCGGAAGAATTTCTGGAAAACACCAAGCTGGAACTGTTTCAGGATCAGGTTTTTTGCTTTACCCCCAAAGGCGACTTGATCGCACTGCCGAGCGGTGCCTCGCCGGTCGATTTTGCCTATGCCGTTCATGGCCGTGTAGGCGACGCCTGTGTCGGCGCCAAGGTCAACGGACGCATGGTTCCTTTACGGACCATCCTAAGAAACGGCGACCAAGTCGAAATTGTTACCCAAAAAGGCAGCACGCCGAGCCCGGCTTGGGAACGCTTCGTTGTCACGGGCAAAGCACGGTCGTGCATTCGCCGTTTCATCCGCACCCAGCAAAGAAGCGAATATATTCTTCTTGGAAAATCCATTCTCGAAAAATTGTGCAAACAAGAAGCCGTCGATTTTTCGGAAAAAGCCTTCGAAAGCGTCGCCAAAAACTTTCAAGGGAATTCGGCAGACGATCTTTTTGCCAGCGTGGGCGAATCCCTTCAGCCGGCGCGAGAAGTTTTCAACGCCGCCTACCCGGGACACAAACTCAAACAACCTGAAAAGAAAAGCCTTGAGCACTTTACCGCCGGACGCCTCAAGGAGCCCACCAAGGAAAGCTCGCCTCTTACGCTGAAGGGCCTTATTCCCGGCATGGCCGTTCACTACGCACGTTGCTGCCACCCTTTGCCGGGCGATCCCATCGTCGGCATCGTGACGACTGGCAAAGGCGTGACCATTCACACGACCGATTGCGAAACGCTGGAAAACTTCCTCGACTCTCCCGAACGCTGGATCGATGTCGGATGGAACGATAAAAAAGAAAGTACCGATCTGATGGTCGGGCGCCTGAACGTCATTCTGGTGAACAAACCTAATAGCCTCGCCAGCATGAGCACGATCATCGCGAAAAATAACGGGAATATCTTCAACATGAAGATTACGAGCCGCACACCGGAATTTTACGATTTCATCATTGATCTCGAGGTACGCGACCTGAAGCACCTGAAAACAATTATCGCCGCACTGCGCGCGAGTTCGGCCATCAACTCGGTCGAACGAACCAAAGGCCGTTAACGGCCAACGCGCCAAAAAATTCCTGACATAAAGAACGCGCTTGATCGAATCATCGTGCCTTACGGCTTGATTTGAAACGATTGGGGATCGGTTAAGGTTAATTTTCCGCTCACGTTTCGTGGATAAAAGTATTGATGATATAAAACGGAAATTGCTATCAAGGATCGGTTCATAATTTATTTGCTTATTACGCCCCAACCCCTTTTTCTGAAAGAATAAATATAATGTCAAATCCTGGAACAGAAATCGCCCTTCCCGGCTCGGTTGAAATCGCGGCTGTAAATCCTAACGAATTGCCGGAGAGCTTCTTTGATGCTGTCGATGAATGCGTACTCAATGTCAATCGACAAGCGAACGCCCAACAAGCTGCAAATGAGGAAGAAAGAAAAAAGGCTGTAGAGAACGAAGAAAGGAAATGGAAGAAGGCACAAGCACGGGCCGAAAACTATGAACGAATTTCATCCGTTCTTTCCAAAGTTACGTCCCCATTTTTAACCCCCGTTGCAAAAGGGGTTGATGTTGGCACTGCCTACGTTGGCAAAAAATACAACGCCTATAAAGCGGCAAAAAGAGCAAAGATTAAAAGTGAAAACAAAGAACGGCTTTTGATGTTATTCAATGCCGTTCAGCCGATTATTTTCAAAACAAAAGGCATGTCGGCCATTGAAGACAAAAGCAACTTTGAGCTTTTTGTTGTGAATACAAGCGTCGGCAACATAAATATTCATAAGGGGAACTGCCTCCATTATGTGGCGGCTGAAAAACTAGAAAATCCGAGCAATAAAAATCCGAATGTTGTGGTTCTATCGATTTTAGATAACGGTCATATAAAGATTCATGGAAATTACAGGGCCTATGAAAAGAAGATGGGGAAAAGTCCTGTAAAGATCCACATCGTTTCAAGCAGCTATTCTGACTGCATGCCTTCGATGTACTGGAGTGATCGTGCTAGAGTTATTCATTTTTGTGATCAACAATACGAAAACAAAGACTCAAGCCTTGAAGCCTATCGTCGCTTTAATAAGCGCGCTGTAAGTAGAATAACGGGACACGTGAAGGAAAACGTTGTGAACGAAGCCAGAGATACGTTTATACGTATGATCGCCGAACAGAATCTTTATGCGAGAAACGGCCAAGCGTTAACAGTGCTTGATATATAAAGTTTGTCTTGTGGGGGCACGCCTTAACCGCCCAGCATCATTGTAATCTCATGATTGCCGCGGCGGATGGTTAGTTTCCAATGCGATGGCTTTGCGGCAAACGCGTTTATCGCCTCGCGGACGTTTACGATTTCTTGGCCATTGACGGCGGCCACGATGTCGCCCGGCACAAGGCCGATCCGCGCCGCAACCGAGCCGGGCTTAACTTCGGTCACGACAACACCCTCGCGCGGATCGGAAGGCAGGCCAAGCTCTTCAACAACAGCGGGCGATACATTCGCAAGCGTCGCTCCGCTCGCCGGATTGCGGCCCTTGACGACGGTCTCGCGCCGAGACGGATCTTCGGGCGGCGCGATCAGATCAAGCGTCACGGTACGCGTTTTGCCGCGGCTCACGACCTCAAGCTCCGCCTTCGCGCCGATGGACAAAGCCGCAATGCGATACCGGAACGCTTCCGGGTCCTCAATCGTCTTTCCGCCTACCGAAACGATCACATCGCCCGCCTTGATCCCTGCTTTAGCAGCAGGGCTTGAGGGATGCGCGCTCTTCACCAAAAAACCCATGGGCCGGTTCAGACCTAGCGACACCGCAATGTCTTGAGAAACTTCCTGCCCATCAAGCCCCATCCACGGATGCATCATGCGGCTTTTGCCCTGCTTGGCCGCGCCCATCAAAACGCGCACCATATTCGACGGCACCGCAAAACCGATGCCCATGTTTCCGCCGTCGCGCGAAAAAATCGCCGCGTTGATTCCGATCAACTTGCCGTCCATCGTGACCAAAGCGCCACCAGAATTTCCCGGGTTAATCGCCGCATCCGTTTGAATAAAATAGCCCAAATCGCCCGCGCCGACCGCTTTGTGCGCCACCGCCGAGATGATACCCGAGGTCACCGTCTGCCCAACCCCAAACGGATTGCCGATAGCCAAAACCAAATCGCCGATTTCCGCGTCGTCCGAATCGCGAAGATCAAGAAAGGGGAAGTTTCCGCCTTTGGTGCTTTCCAAGCGCAGCACCGCCAAATCGGCCTTGTCGTCAGTCAGAACGACCTCGGCATCGAACTCGCGCCGATCCGACAGGACAACGCGAATTTCATCCGCACCGGCGATCACGTGGCGGCTCGTCACCACCAGCCCGTCTTCGCGCACAATCACGCCCGATCCCAAGGCGTGCTCCATACGTTCGCGTGTCAGTCCGGGAGCCAGAGCACCACCAAAAAACTGGCTGAAAAATGGATCGTTGAAAAACGGCGATACGCGTTGCTGCACCTTTTTTTGCGTATAGATGTTCACCACCGCAGGCGTGACCTTTTTAACCAACGGCGCAAAACTGAGCCTTATCTGCTCCCGCGATTGAGGAACAAAGACCTCGGCCCAGCCGTTTGAGGAAACGGTAGAACACAAAAGAAAAAAACAAAGGAAAAGCGACGTTCTTCTCATACGAAAGAGGATAAGCATCCCCCTCGCTTTTGAAAAGGGGGTGATGGGGCGGTCGACGAGACTTGAACTCGCGACAACTCGGACCACAACCGAGGGCTCTACCAACTGAGCTACGACCGCCAAAAATAAAAACCGCCAGCCCTCATAAAGGAGAGGAAGGCGGTTGGCAACCCCTGCCATGCAGAAAGAAAATTTTTCCGTCCTTTTGTCACGCAAGGTGTTGCATGTTGTAAAAAAACTTGGCAAATTTGTCAAGAGGTTAGACTTCTTGTCCGTCTTGATCCTCATGCTGCGTTAACCTTCCTCCGGATAAAAGGATATCCGCCATGGCCAAACAAAACTCCCTTTTCGAGCTTATCAAAAAAAGTGGCGCCAACTATGTCGATCTGCGCTTTACCGATCCGCGCGGCAAGCTTCAACACATGACCCAGCATGTTGATCTGATCACGGAAGAAGCGCTGGAAGAAGGCATCATGTTCGACGCCTCCTCTATCGCGGGATGGCAAGCCATCCATGAATCCGACATGATCCTTAAACCCGACGCCGAGACCGCCGTCCTTGACCCTTTTTATGCCGAACCGACCGTGACCGTCATTTGCAACGTTTACGACCCTGTCGTCAACAGACCGTACCCCCGCTGTCCCCGCTCGATCGCGAAAAGGGCCGAAGCGTATTTCGTGGAGTCGGATATCGGAAGCAAGGCCTTCTTTGGCCCGGAGATGGAGTTTTTTATCTTCGATAACGTCCGCTTTTCGACCGCGCCGACCGATATGTTCTTCAATCTTGAATCCATCGAAAATCCGTCGAACAGCGGCAAAGATTATCCGCAAGGGAATTCCGGTCATCGTCCACGCACAAAGGGCGGCTATTTTCCCGTCAACCCCGTCGACACAGCCCAAGATCTACGCACCGAGATGCTTTCGGTTGCCAGCCAGATGGGTATCTCTGTCGAAAAACACCATCATGAAGTCGCGGCAGCCCAGCATGAAATCGGCATCCGTTACAATACGCTCTTGAAAGCCGCCGATAACGTCCAAACCCTGAAGTATATCGTCCATAACGTCGCGGCCATGTATGGGAAAACGGCAACCTTTATGCCCAAACCCATTGTGGACGACAACGGATCGGGGATGCATGTGCATCAATCTTTGTGGAGGGGAAACACGTCGTTGTTTTCCGGAAACGAGTATGCCGGTCTTTCGGATACGGCTCTGTACTATATCGGCGGCATTATTAAACACGCTAAGGCCTTGAATGTCTTCACAAACCCGTCGACGAACAGCTATAAACGCTTGGTCCCCGGCTATGAAGCCCCTGTGTTTCTTGGATACGCGGCGCGAAACCGCTCGGCGGCCTGCCGCATTCCCTATACGAACGACCACAACAGTAAGCGGGTTGAGGTTCGTTTCCCGGATTGTCTGGCCAACCCTTACCTTGCCTTTGCCGCCCTTCTGATGGCTGGTTTAGACGGCATTCGAAATCAGATTGATCCAGGCAAAGCGGCCGAAGAGAACCTGTTTTCTCTTCCCCCTTCCTCACTGGCCAAAATTCCGACCATTTGCCGCTCGTTAGACGAAGCTGTTGCCGCATTGGACGAGGACAACGCCTTCCTTCTTGAAGGCGACGTCTTTTCGGTAGACTTGATCGGAAGCTATATTGCCCTGAAACGGGAAGAAATCGACAGGCTGAACAGGGCACCCCATCCCGTTGAATTTGATCTGTATTATTCGGCCTAACGCCGTCTTTCTTCGGCTTCTTTTTTCCTGTGACGGCAGACCACGGGTGTTCTATACTTGTTCTTATGCCTCACTCAACAGTCTCTCTCTTCGAAAACACGGCGGCGCGGCCTTTGGCTGACAAATTGCGCCCCCGGATTCTTGCCGATGTCGTGGGACAGGATCATCTGCTTTCTCCGGACGCGCCCATAGGCCGGATGGTCGCCGCAAAAAGATTAGCCTCGATGATCTTGTGGGGACCGCCGGGATGCGGCAAAACGACGATCGCGCGCCTTTTGGCTGATGCCACCTCTCTTTATTTCGAACCCGTCTCGGCCGTCGCTTCGGGCGTAAGCGATCTTCGAAAAATCTTCGATGCCGCCGCCAACCGCCGAAGCATGGGGCAAGGCACGTTGCTGTTTGTCGATGAGATCCACCGCTTTAATCGCGCGCAACAGGACGTTCTTTTGCCCTACGTCGAGGACGGCACGGTGACCTTGGTCGGCGCGACCACCGAAAACCCTTCGTTCGAACTGAACGGCGCGTTACTGTCGCGTTGCCAAGTCTTGGTTTTAAATCGGCTGGACGATTCCGCCTTGGAAATCCTGCTGAAACGCGTCGAAAAAGATTGCGGACGCCCTCTGCCCCTTACGGACGATGCACGGGCTGCCCTTAAAGCCATGGCCGACGGCGATGGCCGCTATTTGCTCGGCATGGCGGAAGAGTTAGCGTCGCTGGCGCCGGATAAGAAACTTGACCCGACCCGCTTGGCCACGTTTGTCCAAAAGCGCCGGCCCCTTTATGACAAAACGCAGGAAAGCCACTATAATCTCATCAGCGCGCTGCATAAATCCCTGAGAGGGTCCGACTGCAACGCGGCGCTTTACTGGTTCGCTCGGATGCTGGCTGGAGGCGAGGATCCCCGCTATATCGCGCGACGCCTGACACGCTTTGCCAGCGAGGACATCGGGTTGGCCGATCCTCAAGCGTTACCGCTCGCCATCGCCGCCTGGGAAGCTTACGAACGTTTGGGAAGCCCCGAGGGCGAGTTGGCCTTAGCCGAGTTGGTCGTCTTCCTTGCCACCGCGCCCAAATCCAACGCAACGTATATCGCTTTAGCTCAAGCCAAAAGCGCCGCCAATGAATACGGGTCGCTTATGCCTCCCAAACATATCTTGAATGCGCCGACCTCGCTTATGAAAGACCTTGGGTATAGCGAAGGCTACCAATACGATCATGACACCGCAGAGGGCTTTTCGGGTCAAAACTATTTCCCGGAAGACATGGACCGACAGGAATTTTATTGCCCGGTCGAACGAGGTTTCGAGCGCGAGGTCAAAAAACGCCTTGATTACTGGGCCGAAATAAGGAAACGGAAACAATAGGTCCCTCTTGGCGGTTCGCAATTGCCCCGCCTCGCCTTTCAGTTGCCAAGAAAGGGCTTCTTCGTTACAAAAGGCCCGTTCCATTTTTTCTTTTAAGGTAGGTTCTATGGCCGCGTATCAGTACATCTATGTCATGAAAGGTCTTTCCAAGGCTTGGCCCGGTGGCAAAAAGGTTTTAGATGATGTCTGGTTGTCGTTTTATCCTGACGCCAAGATTGGCGTGCTGGGACCTAATGGCGCGGGTAAATCCACGCTGC
>JAQVBU010000003.1 GCA_028690155.1 Alphaproteobacteria bacterium
GTAGGCTTGCCCGTTGATCGCCAGCGTTCCCGTGCTCTCAATGTCTATGCTTCCCGCAAACCCCGTCCCCGTCAGCCCGAACGTCAGATCCCCCGTGTACGTCAGCACCAGTCCCGCCGTTCCCGTCGCCGTCATCGTCTCCGTAATCGCTATGTCCCCCGCCGTCGCCTCCAAGGTCAGCGTGTTCCCGCTCCACGCAATCGGGCTATCGATGCTCACGGATGCATCCGAAAGCGCCGCATCCCCAGACAGCGTGATCGTCCCGCTTGTGACCGTATAAAGAACGTCCGATAGACTTAGGTCTCCCAACGCCGTGACCAGGGTAGAGCTCGACACCGTATCGCTCAAACTCGATACGCTCAGACCGCCCGCCGTCCATGTCAGCCCCGACAAGACACGGGATGATCCGTCCGTATCCGACACCAGGTTCGATCCGCTCGCCCCTCCGTCGATTTCATAGAGAAGAAAGGCGTTTCCGGAAGCCAACGATCCTTCCGGCAGCATTACATAGAAACTGCCGTCCGACCCCACCGACCCCGATCCGACAGCCGCGCCGTTCACAACGGCCCCGACTCCCGTTCCGCTCGCCAGATCCGTCGTTCCCCTCACGACCGCGATAGCACCCTGCCATTGCAGATACGGATAGCTTGCCCCTTCGATGATCGCCCAGGTCGAGGCAAAGTCCCAGCCGCTCAACGACGCTTCCGTCATCAGCTGCGCCGTCGTCAGCCCCGTGGCTCCTTCTGCCGCACCGCCTCCGACACCTGTCGCCATGCCGGACGTTTCCACGTTCCAGTAGCTCGACGTTATGGTATCGGCATTATACCCAACCAGCCCGCCGATATAATCGCCCGTTCCCGTGACGGCTCCTGTCGCGTAGCTGCTCGAGATCGTGCCGGAGGTGTAATTATATCCAACCAGCCCGCCAACAGAGGAAGCCCCCGATACGCTTCCCGTCGCGTAGCTGCCCGTAACCGAACCATTATCGTTCCTTCCCACAAGCCCGCCGAGGCCATTTCCCGTTCCGGTTACGATTCCCGTCGCATAGCTATACAAAATCGTGCCAGAGTCATTTTTCCCCACAAGCCCGCCAACATTACTACCTGTTCCTGATGCGTCGCCTGTCGCATAGCTATTTTCAATCGTGCTGCTGTTGTAGCCAATCAATCCGCCAACAGAAGATGTTCCCGATACGCTTCCCGTCGCATAGCTAGCCAAGATCGTGCTGGAAGCGTCACTATACCCGAGCAGCCCACCAACATAAGTGGCACCCGATATGCTCCCCGTCGCGTGGCTGTCGTTGATCGACCCGCTGTTGTAGCCAATCAATCCGCCGACAGAATAGCTTGAACCCGACACGCTTCCCGTCGCGTAGCTGCCCGTAACCGCGCCATCATCGTTCCTCCCCACCAAACCGCCGATGTCGTTTCCCGTTCCGGTTACGCTTCCCGTCGCATAGCTGACGCCGATTGTGCCGTTATTATACCCAACCAGCCCACCGACATAATAGGAACCCGACACGCTTCCCGTCGCATAACTTTCATCAATTGAACCGCCGACAGTCGAGCCAACCAGCCCGCCAACGTTACTACCTGTTCCTGAGGTATCGCCCGTTGCATAGCTATACAAAATCGTCCCCGAATAATTATATCCAACCAGCCCGCCAACAGAGGAAGCCCCCGATACGCTTCCCGTCGCGTAGCTGCCCGTAACCGAACCATTATCGTTCCTTCCCACAAGCCCGCCGAGGCCATTTCCCGTTCCGGTTACGATTCCCGTCGCATAGCTATACAAAATCGTGCCAGAGTCATTTTTCCCCACAAGCCCGCCAACGTTACTACCTGTTCCTGACGCGTTGCCTGTCGCATGGCTATTTTCAATCGTGCCGCTGTTGTAGCCAATCAATCCGCCAACAGAAGATATTCCCGACACACTTCCCGTCGCATAGCTAGCCAAGATCGTGCCGGAAGCGTCACTATATCCGACCAACCCACCAACATAATCGCTTGATCCAGTGGCCGCTCCGGCTGCATAACTTTCATCAATCGTACCTCCGGCATTCGAGCCAACCAGCCCACCCACATAATAGCCTGAACCTGAAACGCTGCCCGTCGCGTAACTGTCGCTTATTGTCCCTCCATAATTATATCCTATCAGCCCGCCAACAGAGGAATCCCCCCATATGCTCCCCGTTGCATAAGAGCCATTAATCGTTCCGCTGTTGTAGCCGACAAGGCCGCCAGTGTGTGCTCTCGTGCCGGTCACGCTGCCCATCGCATAACTCGCGTTGATTGTTCCTCCGTCGTTCCAACCAACAAGGCCTCCGGTTCTTTCGCCGCTGCCCGTGACGTTGCCGGTTGCATAGCTGGAATGAATCGACCCAGAACTATTTTTCCCAACCAACGTCCCAACAGAACTACTCCCCACGACGCTGGCCTCAAGTATTCCTGTGTTGGAAATCACAGAGCCTGCCCCGGCATAGCCGAAGAGGCCAACATAGTTTTCCGACGCACGGCTGATGGTGAGCCCCGTGATTGTGTGGCCCAACCCGTTGAACGTGCCAGTGAAGAGCGTCGTGCTGTCTCCCAGCGGATCAAAACCCGCGCCGGAGTTCCAGCTTGCGGTAGAGGATGCATCAACGTCCGAGCCTAGAACGTAGTATCCGGAAAGAGCGCCGTTGATGCCCTGAAGGTCCGTTCCCGTCGTGCTTCCTTCGCTCCCCAAGCTCGTGATGATCGTGTAGGCTTGCCCGTTGATCGCCAGCGTTCCCGTGCTCTCAATGTCTATGCTTCCCGCAAACCCCGTCCCCGTCAGCCCGAACGTCAGATCCCCCGTGTACGTCAGCACCAGTCCCGCCGTTCCCGTCCCTGCAAGATCCGCGTCAAGAACGATGTCCCCCGCCGTCGCCTCCAAGGTCAGCGTGCTCCCGCTCCACGCAATCGGGCTGTCGATGCTCACGGAGGCATCCGAAAGCGCCGCATCCCCAGACAGCGTGATCGTCCCGCTTGTGACCGTATAAAGAACGTCCGATAGACTTAGGTCTCCCAACGCCGTGACCAGGGTAGAGCTCGACACGGTATCCGTGACACTCGACACGCTCAGACCGCCCGCCGTCCATGTCAGCCCCGACAAGACACGGGATGATCCGTCCGTATCCGACACCAGGTTCGATCCGCTCGCCCCTCCGTCGATTTCATAGAGAAGCCATGCGTTTCCGGCATCCAACGACCCTTCCGGCAGTATTACATAGAAACTGCCGTCCGACCCCACCGACCCCGATCCGACAGCCGCGCCGTTCACAACGGCCCCGACTCCCGTTCCGCTCGCCAGATCCGTCGTTCCCCTCACGACCGCGATATCGCCCTGCCATTGCAGATACGGATAGCTTGCCCCTTCGATGATCGCCCAGGTCGAGGCAAAGTCCCAGCCGCTCAACGACGCCTGCGTCATCAGCTGCGCCGTCGTCAGCCCCGTGGCTCCTTCTGCCGCACCGCCTCCGACACCTGTCGCCATGCCGGACGTTTCCACGTTCCAGTAGCTCCCACTCACCGTACCTTCATAAACCGTTCCTTCGTATTCATAATGATTCGTTCCGATCAAACCACCAACGGTATACGAGCCGCTAACAAACCCCGCCGCATAGCTATCATTGACAGAGCCCCCTCGATTGAGGCCCACAAGCCCGCCAACAACGCCGACCCCACTCACACTGCCAAGGGCATAGCTGTCACTGATAGACGATTCATAATTATAGCCAACGAGGCCACCCGCATAACTGCCTCCGGCAACGACGTTCCCCGTAGCATAGCTCATACTGATTGGCGCACTGCTATTATAGCCGACGAGACCGCCGACGCTTTCCGATTGCCCCGTCACATTGCCCGTTGCATAACTATCGCTGATCGTACTGCCGCTTCCATTCGAGCCAACCAGCCCCCCAATACAGGAGCCCGTTCCCGTCACGTCACCCGTCGCATAGCTTTGGGTGATTGTTCCACTGCTGCTGTTAATGCCTGAAAGGCCTCCGACATGGCCTACTCCTGTCACCGCCCCTGTGGCATAGCTATCGTTGATGGTTCCGGTATAATTATTTCCTACAAGACCACCGACATAAGAACTGTCGCCTGTTACCGATCCGGACGCATAGCTTGATTCAATATCCCCTATATTAACGCCCGCCAAGCCACCAACACGCGTGCTATGCCCTATCACAATCCCCGTCGCATAACTATCCGCGATCGTTGCCGAGCCACTGTTAGAGCCGACAAGCCCCCCTACGCCGTCTCCATCACCCGTCACGGCACCCGTCGCATAACTGTCTTCTATGCTTCCCTGATTGACGCCGACGAGGCCCCCGACGCTCGAGGACCCAGACACGGCACCAAGCGCATAGCTATCGCTTATGCTTCCGTTGCTCCACCCCACCAACCCACCAACTTGATCGCTTCCGGTTGTGAGGCCCGTCGCATAGCTGCCGCTGACCGATCCTGAATAATTCTCTCCGACTAAGCCGCCGACATAAAGGTCTCCGTCGACATCCCCCGTCGCATAACTTTGATTGATCGTCCCCGTGCTGTATCCGATCAATCCGCCAACGAAGCTTCCTGTTCCGGTCACATCCCCTGTCGCGTAGCTTGTCTCGATGGAGCCGGAAGAGTTCACACCGGCCAGTCCGCCTATATGGTCAATCCCTGAGACGGTGCCCGTTGCATAGCTTGTCTCGATGGAGCCGAAATAGTTCTTGCCCGCCAGCCCGCCCGTATAAGAATCGGCCGACACCGTTCCTGTTGCATAACTTCCAGTTACCGCCCCTTGATTAACGCCCACAAGACCGCCGGCGCTGGACTCTCCCGATACGTTTGCCGTCGCATAGCTGTTGCGGAGTGTGCCTAAATAATTCTTTCCATTCAGCCCCCCGATAAGGCTCTCACCTGTAACATTTCCTGTTGCATAGCTGTCCGAGAGAGCCCCCATGTTATAGCCTGCAAGCACGCCGACGTAGCTCTGCCCCTCTACGGATGCATTGATAAGCCCCACGTTTTTTATAACAGCGGTTTCCCCGGCATAGCCGAAGAGGCCAACATAGTTTTCCGACGCACGGCTGATGGTGAGCCCCGTGATTGTGTGGCCCAACCCGTTGAACGTGCCAGTGAAGAGCGTCGTGCTGTCTCCCAGCGGATCAAAACCCGCGCCGGAGTTCCAGCTTGCGGTAGAGGATGCATCAACGTCCGAGCCTAGAACGTAGTATCCGGAAAGAGCGCCGTTGATCCCCTGAAGGTCCGTTGCTGTCGTGCTTCCTTCGCTCCCCAAGCTCGTGATGATCGTGTAGGCTTGCCCGTTGATCGCCAGCGTTCCCGTGCTCTCGATGTCTATGGAGCCCGCAAACCCTGTCCCCGTCAGCCCGAACGTCAGATCCCCCGTGTACGTCAGCACCAGCCCCGCCGTCCCCGTCGCCGTCATCGTCTCCGTAATCGCTATGTCTCCCGCCGTCGCCTCCAAGGTCAGCGTATTCGCACTCCAGCTCACGTCATCCGTGACATAGATGCTCCCCGTGGTGCTGATCATCCGGTTCGAAGTCGTCAGCGAGGCCGTCACGCTCGCCCCCGTCTCATCCCCTCCGCTCGCGGCTATTGTGTAATCTGTCGGATCCAACAGCCACAGCCCCGTCGCTCCCATCGGCGCCAGCGTATTGACCTTGGCCGTGCCCTCAATATGAACGCTTCCCACGCTCGACGTCTCAATGAACCCTCCGTCACCGCCTTCCTCTCCCCCCTTCGCATACAGGCTCCCGGCCACCGTCGTCTCCTCGGCCGACCAAACCGTGACCGACCCCCCGTCTCCGTTTTCCGTCGCGCTCGCATTCACCACCGAGTCCCTCATCAGGGTGGTTTGCCGCGTTCCCGTGGCATCGCCTATCTCTATCGTCCCGCCGCCTCCGGCTCCCGTCGCTTTAACCTCGGCCTTTTCCGTCAGCGTTACCGTCTCGCCTAGGACCTCTATGTGCCCCCCCGTTCCCTCGGCACTCGACGCGTCCAACGTTCCGGCTACCTTTGTCTCGCCCTTCTCCGCGTACAAATAAATGTGTCCGTTCTTCGTCTCCACAGCGGTCGCTTTAATCGACCCTCCGGCCTCAACGAGGCTGTTGATCTCCTCTCCGGCAGCGGCGGCCGTCAGCGCTATGGTTCCGCCTTCCGCCTCCAGTCGCCCTTCATTTTTCACAATCTGTTCCGTCAGCGCGGCGCTCGCCTCCACCTCCAATAAGCCGTCCCCATAAAAATCCACCGTCACTTTTTCTCCGGACGCTAAATGGATTCTTCCAAGCTTTGCGGTAATCACGCCAGAGTTCAGCACGGTGGGCGCCACAAGCCCCACCAATCCTGCGTCCCTTGCCGTGATTGTTCCTTTGCTCTCAATCACCGCCTCGGGGTTCCCGGCCTTGTCAAATGTCAGGTCCCCCGCCATGAACCTTTCATTTTCAATATCCGCGGTCGTTACCAGCAGACCATTCACGTCCACCACACTGCCCGCACCGAACACCACCCCGTTTGCATTCACAATGACGATGTTTCCGTTCGCCGTCAGCGTCCCTTCGATCATTGACGCGCCAGCGCTATTCACCCGATTTAGGGCCACCGAGCTTGATGACGGCTGCTCAAACGTCGTCGTTTCGGTCACCCCGATGTCGAAGCTGCGCCAGTCGATAATCGCTTTGTCTGTTGATTGTCTTACCGTCAGCGTCGCGCCGCTGCTTTCTATATCCGCAGCACCGGACACAACCGTACCTCCCGTCGGGTTTGCTAAAACCGCATACGGTGATACGCTCGCTAACAAAAACGTCAGGAGCCAAGGCTTTCGCGTTCGCATGGCGCTCTCCACCCGTCTTATCTTTTAGACAAGGCCGCTCCTAATTATTTCTCCCCCGAAAATATGTTACGGCAGGTTGCTTAATAAGGACTTAAGGTACCGTATTGATTGTATAAAAAGACAAAAGGCCCCTTCCGGATAACGGGGCAAAGAAAGGGCAAGGCTTAACGCCTTGTTATTTCATAAAGCCCGACGGCTGCAAGGGAGCCTTCAGGCAAGACTGGGCTAAAATAAAAAGGAAATCTGGGCAAAAAATCGGGGGTTTTTCCCGTTCCCGTAGATAGGATTCTCAATTTTTCGGGTTAAAGGAAAGGCCATCCCGATAGTACCGTAAACTCCGGAAGAGGTCTGGGCGCGAATACCGATCCCAGCCGAACTGCCCGAAGCATACTTAAAGGTCGCGGTGGGTCCCGCATTCCACACGGCACCCCTATCGTAAAAAGCATAAGGAATGACACGAAGCTTCCAATCGGAAGGCAGGTCCATGTAACGAACCTCAACCGCCCCGGCAAGGCCGTGATCTCCCATAATTTCGGAATCGTCGTAGGCGCGGCCGAAAACTTGTCCGCCATAGCCAAACTGCTCGGACGAATAAAGGGGCCCGATCGCGAACTGTCCCGCCAACGCGGCGCGAAGCTGCCATCCGTCAGGAAGGCTCTGTGTTCGCGACAACATTAAATTGAACTTTGTGAAATCGGGCCGAGCGTCAGAACGCGACAAATTGGGGGCCCCGACCTTGCTGGCGCCGAAAAGATCGAGGCCCTGCGCGATTCCCGCCCCAACGCTATTTTCGCCGTGCCAAGCATCCGCGTTTTGGTACGTTGCGGAAAAGCGCATAACACGCGTGTTGTCCTCGACCAAAACGGTATTCAAAAGATCCGTATGCGTCTTGTGCCATTCAAAAGCAACGCGGGCTGTTAAATTTTCGCGACGTTGACGAATGAGCGCATAATCCAAAGCCCCGCCAAGCGTTGTCGATTGGCTTTTGACATCGTACGCCCTTAATGTATAGCCGGGCGTTGTCGGCGTATAAGAGCCATAGAGCGCTATGGTTCCGGCCGGAAAAACGGAAATTTCATGCCGAATGCTGCCGTATTTGACCTTCTCCCAAGGCAAAGACGAAAGCAAAGCCACGCTGGTCCTGTGCATCGGCCAAAGAACGGCCTGCATGCGCACCACAGCCTCGTACGGCCCCAGAAAGCGCGAATTGTAGTTATCCGCGCTTGCTTCGCCCGAAAACATCGGAACATCTTGCCGTTCGAGAACGAGTTGAACGGCGCCCTCATCCCCAATCCCCGGCCGAAGAATCGCTCGCACCCGGACCCCGGGCAGATCGTTCAATTGCAACAAAACGCTTTCGAGTTGATCGCTTTTAATGGGCCTTTGAGCGAGCAGGCTGTCGATCCAAGCACGAACGATGGTGTTTTGCACGAGAGGATCGTCGAAAGCCACAGTTCCGATATACCCTTCAATGACCTTGAAGGTAACGATCCCGTCGTCAATGCCTTGTTCGGGAACAACGACGCGGGAAAGGAAATACCCCTCATCCCTGTAGAGCTTTGTCAAAAGGTTCGCGATCGTCCATACCGTATCCAACGTAACCTCTTTATGAAGATACGGTTCATAGACAGAACGAATCTTTTCGGAAGGAAAAAGACAATCGCCAACAAGACGCACTGTCTTTATTGTTATCGTGATTGATTTGCTTTCCTCCGGGGCCTTGGCAGAAGGCAACACCTGTAAGGGCATAGTCATAGGCCGCTGATCTTTTTCAGGCACAAAGAGCCTCTCACGCCGATCAAGACGGCTGGCATCCGCAGGCCCCGGAATCGTTGTCGCCCAAGCCTGCATCCCCAATGTCAGAGTGCCCAACAAAGCGCCACCGCCACAAAAGGCCGTCGTCGCCCAAAAAGATCGTTTCTTTTCTGTCCTAAACCCTATCATGGAGGAAAAAGCTCTTAAAAGAAGGGTTCCGTGGTCGCGCTGCTCTACAATTCGTTATCGCTAAACCCGCTAAGATATTCTTAACTTTTTCTTCAAGAAAAACAAAGAAAATGACGGTTCTGTGTTTCAGGACCTTTATCAACTGCGTTTTTTTCTAACGTGCCCGATCTTCTCCCATGTCGCTTTCTTCCTCCTCTTCCTATCTGATTGTCGGATCCGGCCGTGTTGCCACACATATACAACACTACCTTTCCCTGAAAAACATTCCCTTTCTCTCCTGGAACCGCCGTGAATACAGCGACGATGATTTGGATGAAACGTTGCCGCGCGTTTCAACCGTCCTTCTTCTCATTAAAGATTGCGCCATCGAACCCTTCTATGAAGCGCACTTGCGATCCTTCAAAGGAACGATCGTTCACTTCTCCGGAACCCATTGTTTTGAAAAGATTGAAGGCTTTCATCCCCTTATGACCTTCGGCCCAACGCTTTACTCTTTGGAGTTTTACGAAAAAATCTATTTTGCCGGCGCTTCCGCCGAGCGCTTTCATGCCGTCTTTCCCGGCCTGCCTAACCCCGTTTTCGTTCTCGATGACACCGCAAAGCCCCTTTACCATGCGCTGTGCGTCATGAGCGGCAACTTTCCCCAAATCCTGTGGCGCGATTGTCTGGCTTCCTTCGAAAATCTAGGGGTCCCGTCTGCCGCCGTCAGTCTTTATCTTCAAAAAAATTTGGAAAATTTTATCGCCCACCCGGCCCAAAGTCTGACCGGCCCCTTGGCGCGCGGCGATATGGAAACGGTGCGGAAAAATATCGAGGCGCTGCCCGATCATCTTAAACCGCTCTATCACGCCTTCGTCGATTTTTATATGCCGTCTCTGCGAACGCGGTGAGCCTTCGCGCTTTCGACGGTGTTCTTTAAAAGGCAAGCAATGGTCATGGGGCCAACACCGCCAGGCACAGGCGTAATGGCGCGCGCCCGTAGCGCCGCTTTTTCAAAATCGACATCACCGACCAAACGGGTCTTGCCTTCTGCATCCGTCATTGCCACGCGGTTGATCCCAACGTCGATCACCACCGCACCTTCCTTGATCCACGCGCCCTTGACAAAGGCCGGCTTTCCGATCGCAGAAACGAGGATATCAGCCCGCGCGCACTCTTCAGCCACATCTTGCGTGCGCGAATGAGCGACGGTAACCGTGCAGTGCGCCTGAAGAAGCAAGGCCGCCATCGGCTTGCCCACGATGTTTGAGCGCCCCAAAACAAGAGCCCTTTTTCCCGAAGGATCCGGCAACGCTTGTTTTAAGAGAATCATGCACCCCTGCGGCGTACAAGGAACAAAACCCGGCAAGCCAAGGCTGAGTTTGCCGACGTTGACGGGATGAAAGCCATCGACATCCTTGGACGGATCGATAGCCGCCACAACAGCCTGTTCGTCAATATGACGAGGCAAAGGAAGTTGGACCAAAATGCCATGCACGGCCGCATCGTTGTTAAGAGACGTCACAAGAGCCAAAAGGTCCTCTTGCGAGGTCGCGGCCGGAAGACGGTGCGTCCTCGACGCAATGCCAACCTCCTCGGCCGCTCGTGCCTTATTCCGCACATAGACTTGGCTTGCCGGATCATCGCCAACCAGCACGACGGCAAGTCCGGGCGCAAGCCCCTGCTTTTGAATCGTCTCAGCCAACTGTTGGCGAAGCTCCTTGGCTGTTGCGGCGCCGTCGAGAATCATCCGATCACCAAATGCCTTATGAAGGATTGAAGAAAATAGATGGCAAAAATCAAGACAAGGGGCGAGAGATCAATGCCGCCCATGGGAGGAAGCACGCGCCGAATCGGCGCCAGAAGGGGTTCCGTGATTCGCGTCAAAAGGCCCAAAACAACCTGAACAAAGCGGTTGTAGGGATTAAGGATGCCAAACGCGACAAGCCAACTTAGAAGCGCGGCTATGATTAACGCCCAGACGTAGAAATTGAGCAGGGCGTAAAGAACCTCAAAAACAGCGGCGAGAAAAGCGTTCCCAACGGACATGAAAAAGCCTCGGTAATAAACGGAAAACGCATCATTTATGCGGCATTTTAGGCCCGTTGGCAAGGGCCTCGCACCCCCAAGGCCTCGCCGTCTTGCCAAGGGACACCTTTGGGAATCGAGCGCGCGACTCCCAACACCGGGCGCCGGGAGAAAGGGCGATAAACCCCTGTCCCATGCGTTCTTTTGCTTGCCAAGCCGCTTTTTTTTCGCTTAGGTGATAGAAGTTTCAACCTCTAATCATGGAGCCACATATGGCCACAAAAACTCAAACCACAGTTACTTTGAAGCAAATCTCTGCAGATATTGCGACAAAGTACGATCTGTCGAAAAAGATCGCCAACGAAATTCTGTGCGACACGATGGTTGCGCTTCTGGTCAAGAACCTGAAGAAAGGCAATCGCATCCGCATTGCTGGCCTTGGCATTCTCCAAGTCAAGAAGCGCGCCGCGCGTATGGGCCGCAACCCGGCGACGGGCGAAGCGATCCATATTCCTGCGAAGAAGAAGATCGCCTTCCGCGCCGCCAAGGAGCTGAAGGAAGCCGTCGGCAAATAAGATCTTATGCGCGTTTAATCGCGTGGAAAGATTTTGTCGTGAAAAGCCCGCTTCGTTTGTATCGAAGCGGGTTTTTTATGTTCGACAAACGCGCTAGCCATAAAGCGCTCTGGCACGTGCCTCGAAAGCCGCCACCATTGAAGCAAAAGCCTTGTCAAAAAAAAGCCCCATAGCCCGCCCCAGCAAAGGCGACCGGAAATCAAAATCGACGAAGAACGACACGTCGCATTTCGTTTTTCCGCGCGGCGAAAAACGCCACACATTAGCAAGATGCGATAAAGGTCCCGCGCAATACGTTACCCTAATGGATTGGGGGCGCTCCATCGTCACATGGGACGTAAACGAATCGTTGAACAAACGCGTTCCCACGGAAAGTTCGGCGACAAAGCCGCCGTTTTCGTGCGTAAGGATACGCGCATCCCGGCACCAAGGAAGAAAATCGGGATACCGCTCGATGTCCGCAACTAAGTCGAACATTTGCGCGGCACTATAAGAAAGGGTTTGCGTTTCTTGGCGCTGCGGCATGGGGCCCATCCGCACATAAAAAAATGGCGCGAGTGACGGGACTCGAACCCGCGACCTTCGGCGTGACAGGCCGACGCTCTAACCAGCTGAGCTACACCCGCGTAGGACGGAAGACACGCTTCCGCTAAACAGGCGGCAAGGTTTAGGCAAACCATTCGGTCCTGTCAACCGCGATTTACTGTCCAAAGAGACCTTTAACCAAGGAATCGCCTATATTTTGTATTTTTTTGCTGGCTCGGTCCAGCGTATCAATGGGAAGAATGCCTTGTTCCGGTTCTTTTTGAGGGTGATCGAGCGTATAAACACACGCGTTACCCCCCGCAGGCGCTTTTTGCATTACGGGAACGTTGCTGCTGATAATGTCAGGGTTCCCTTCGAGAAGCGTATTGATCATATCCTTGACGAGGCCGGATGCATTGACCGAGTAGGCCACGTCGTTTAACGGCCCTTCGATCAGAAGCGCCGGGATGACCCCTCCTATGTCCAAAAGCTTTGTTCTTGCGTGCAGCGTCATCACCACGGATTCCTTCCTGAGATCGACAAAGCCTTTTCCAAAAACCGTCGAGGCCGCCGAATCGATCAGAATCCCATTGTCTTTCATAATTCCATTTTTCACGATAAAACGCGCGGCAAGGCAATTAAGCGCGCTGTCTTCTCCCGAAGCGTTGAAAAGGGTTGCGAGCAACGACGATACGCCGGCCGCGATGCCCGAAAAGATCTCGCCCTTTTCGGCCGTCACCGTAACCACGCCATTAAGACTCGACGCAATCTCATGCGGCGTTTTTCCATGCCCGGCAAGGCGAATATGCGCGCCGGCCTTGCCGCTTAAAAAGGCCGACATATCGCCCAATTTCTGCAAAGAACCCAAATCGATGCCGTCGGCTTTCATCCCGACTTCAATTTTTGCGGGTATTTTGCTCGCATCGATTTCGAGCAACGCATCCACGGGAACGTCGCCTACATAAGCCCGCACCGGCGATAGAATTAAACGGCCGCCAGAAACCGCGAGGGACGCCTTGACGTCTTTCAACGCGCCTCGCCCGACAACAAACGTCTTAAGCGTAACCTGCATTGACGCGTCCACTTTTTTCAAAAGATCAAGAGGAAGGGGGGCGTTACTAAAAAGACGAGCCGGCGCGGAATCCGATACAGGCGCTTGGGATGACGCGGACGTTGCCGGCGCACCCTTTTTGGCGGAAACACGAGTAGAAGGGAAAGCCCCCTTAAAATCCTTAGGGTCGATGGCCTCGCCGTGAATCGTTCCTTTCACAACGGGATGCTGTCCTCCCCACCCCGCCTCGAACGCGCCCGTCAGCTTGCTTTCCTTGACGAAGACCTCGTAAACGCTGACATTGGCCCGCGCGACATCCATATACACGGCCCCTTTTGCCGATCCATGAAGCCCGCCGTATTCCACGGTTCCCTCGAACGAAAAAGGCTCTTGGGAAAGGAAATCGTCCAAACTCGTCCGAAAGCTTACCGTCAAAGGAACGCCGTTGGAGTCCCCTTTCATGGAAACATTCACGCCTTTGTCTTCTTTTAAAAGAAGTGAGGCAATGTGAATGTCCTTTTTTTGCCCGTCCGACCCGACAGCCGTTAAGGTACTGTCGACAATACGGACGTTTTGAACGCGAAGCGACGCCCGGCTTGGCGCGGCGACGGTCTTTTGGGTTTCTTTTTTATCTTTGGTTTCTTTTGTCGGCTCCACGGCTTGAACGGAAACCATCGGGATAAAGACCCAGTTTTTTGCTCCTTGCGCGTTTGTTTCAAGTTGAATGTCCGCGGCTTCAATGGTGAGGTTGTTCACCGACAGCTGCTTCTCCAGAAGAGGCCAGACATCAAGCCCCAACGACAGCCGCCCTATTGACGCGAGAAGAGGCCGCCGCGCCCACGACGGATTGGAAATAGACGCTTTTTCGACCGAAAGGCTCAAACCGCCGAATCCCAAAGACAACGCCATTGGACCGTCGAGACGAACCGTCCGCCCTGTTTTTTTCTCCATTACAGAAATAAGTTGGGGCTTGTATTTTTCGATATCGATCGTTTTAACGAAAACAAAAAGACCCACCCCCACAACGACAAGCAGAAGTCCGAAAACAAGCATGGTTCTTTTGAGTTTTTTCATAGGGATCCCCTTGGCCTTATCGAGAAAATTTTCCGGCGTCACAGGATGAGAAATCGACATCAGCCTTTTCATCAAACCCAAACCAACGCCAAGTCTTACGCAGGACGGGGCTTAACGGAGCCGTCACGTCAATCACGCCTTTGCGTGGATGAGGGATTATGAGACGCCGGGCATGAAGATGCAATCCTTCCCCCAGTTCGGCAGACAAAAGCGCATCGGGCAAGGGCTTTCCATAAAGCCGATCGCCCAAAAGGGGCGTACCCATGTAGGCCATGTGCGCGCGCAATTGATGCGTGCGCCCTGTCTTCGGCCACATCGCTACAAAAGCCACGTTGTTCGGCACACGCTCGACCGTCTGATAAAGCGTCAAAGCCGTTTTAACCGACCGGTCATCTTCCGCCGGATGCGAAGGAACAACCATGATCGCGCCACGCTTCGCTAAAGGCGCATCAATTTCGCCGCAAGCGGAATCAGGCACCCCGACCGTCACGCCCCAATAAATTTTCTGGGTTGCACGGGCTCGAAAGGCCTGTGCGAGCTTTTCGGCCGCATAGACTGTACGCGCAACCAAAAGAACGCCGCTCGTATCGCGATCCAAGCGGTGCACAAGACGCGGTTTGCCCTGTTTTTCGTCTTCCAGCGCGGCCAGCATCTGATCAAGACTGGTTCGAAGCCCCGTACCCCCTTGAACGGCCAAACCCGCCGGCTTGTTTAAAACAAGGACATCGGAATCTTCGTAAAGAATCATCTTTTTGATGTCGTTTGCATCGCGCGACGTCTGGCGGGTCTGGAAAAAAGTCTCTTTTCTCCCGCCGTCTTCCTCGTCGGCCGCCAGCTGGGGGGGGACGCGAATTTCTTGCCCTGCTTCGAGCCGGGTCGCCGATTCGGCCCTTTTGCCGTTAAGGCGTATCTGTCCCGTCCTTAAAAGTTTCTGAAGCTGGCCGTGGGTCAAGTCGGGAAAATGCCTCTTAAACCAACGATCCAGACGGATTCCGGCTTCGTCCCCTTCGACCACGCTTATTTGCCGTTTTGCCATAGGAAAACCTGTGTTACATGTTTGTCACTTATGGTTTTACCCTTTCGCTGCGGGACCGACAATGACTTCCGCCCTTTCTTCGCGCCATTTAATCGATACGGCCGCCCTTTCCAAAGCCGAAATCGAAGCCCTCTTGAACCGGGCCGAGGCGTACGTTCAACAAAACCTCTCCTCCAACAAAAAGAGTGGCCTTCTTTCCGGACGAACCGCCGTCAACCTTTTCTTCGAAAAATCCACGCGCACGCGCACCTCGTTCGATCTCGCCGCCAAAAGGCTCGGCATGGATGTGATTAACGTCCCCCTTGAACAGAGCTCTCTGACCAAAGGCGAAACCGATCTCGATACGGTCTTCAACATTGACGCCATGCATGTGGATGTTTTTGTCATCCGCCATATACGCGACGGCTTTGCGGAACAAGTTTCTCGGCAAACCGAAGCCTGCATCGTCAATGCCGGCGACGGCAAGCATGCCCATCCGACCCAAGCGCTTTTAGACGCACTGACCATCCGCCGTCATAAAGGGTCGCTGAACAATCTTACGGTTGCCCTCTGCGGCGATGTTTCGCGCAGTCGCGTCGCGCGGTCCAACATCCATCTTCTCAAAAAATTCGGCGCCGATATTCGCGTCATCGCGCCGGATTACTTCATGTCCGAGGATTACGCCGCCATGGGCGTAACATGCTGTGCCGATATGGATAAGGGCTTGCGCGATGCCGATGCCATCATCATGCTGCGCGTCCAGAACGAACGCGACCTTGACGGCCAGCCCTTCGATTTCATCCACAAACGTGATGCGTATATTGCGTCCTATGGGCTGTCGCACGACCGCTTAAAGGTTGCCAAGGATGACGTCATCGTTCTTCACCCCGGCCCCGTCAATCGCGGAGTCGAGATGACGGACGCGCTGACCGACGATCGCCGATACAGCGTTATTCGCGAACAGGTCGGGGTGGGCGTTGCGGTTCGCATGGCCGTTTTCGATCTTCTTTTGTCTTCTCAGGGTGCTTAGCCATGCTTCTTTCCTCACTCGTTGCCTTTTTCCTTTCCTACCTCCTCGGCAGCATTCCCTTCGGCCTCCTTTTGACCCAAATGGCCGGGTTCGGCGACATTCGCGCCATCGGTTCAGGCAACATCGGCGCCACGAACGTGTTGCGCACCGGCAACAAAAAACTCGCCGCGGCAACGCTGCTGCTTGACACCTTGAAGGGCACCTTGGCCGTCGTCATCGCCGCAGCCATCGATCCCTCTCTGGCCCAAACCGCCGGGCTCGGCGCCGTGCTGGGACACGCCTTTCCCGTCTGGTTCCGCTTCAAGGGCGGCAAGGGCGTGGCCACCAGCCTCGGCGTCGTCGCCGCTTTGAGCCCGGCCACCGCCGCGTGCGTTCTCGTTTTGTGGTTTGTGACCATTTTCTCGACCCGCCTTTCCTCGTTGTCTTCGCTGACCGGGGCGGCAAGCGTTCCGCTTTTCCTCATTCTCTGGAACCGAACGGAAATCCTTCCGCTGGCTCTTCTGCTGATCCTTTTGATCTTCTTTAAACATCACGCTAACATCGTGCGGCTGATCAACCGCACCGAACCCAAGATAAACCTCCATCGCCATGAATCGTCGCCCGCTCAGTCCGAATGAGAAAAGGGACTGGCTTCGCCTCGCACGGACGGAAAACGTCGGTCCCATTACCTTTCGTCATCTCCTTCAGCGCTTCGGCTCAGCCCGTGCCGCCTTGGAAGCCCTTCCCGAACTGGCCCGACGCGGCGGAAAAAAGAAAATTATCATTCCTTCCCCTTCCGTCATTGACGACGAACTTGCCGGGATCGAGGCTTTAGGCGGCTTTTTGATCGCCTCTTGCGAACCGGATTATCCCGAAGCGCTCGCCGCGCTTGAAGACTCCCCTCCCCTTCTTTCCTTACGCGGCCATACGTCCCTTCTCAAAAAAAGATGCATCGGCCTTGTCGGCGCGCGCAACGCGTCGCTCAACGGCCGCAAAATGGCGGGCGAATTAGCAAAAGGCCTCGGCGAGCACGACATCGTCGTCGTCTCGGGACTGGCGCGAGGGATCGATACGGCGGCGCATCAGGCCAGCCTCGCTTCCGGAACTATCGCCGTGCTGGCCGGGGGCGTCGATGTCGTTTACCCGCACGAAAACCAAGGCCTCTACGACACGCTGTGCGATGTCGGCTGCGTGATTTCGGACATGCCCCTTGGTCTTGAACCTTTTTCCAAGCTCTTTCCGCGGCGCAACCGTATCATTTCAGGACTGAGCTTGGGCGTTGTCGTTGTCGAAGCCGCGTTACGTTCGGGCTCGCTCATCACGGCCAGAGCGGCGCTCGACCAAGGGCGCGAGGTCTTTGCCGTACCGGGTTCCCCGCTGGACCCTCGCTGCACCGGCTCAAACGATTTAATCCGTCAAGGGGCCGTTCTGACCGAAACGGCAAACGATATTTTGGCTCATATCCACGCCATGGTCCAAACTCTGGACGAACCCCCGATTTATGACAGCTTTGAAGAAATGCCCTCTGTGGACGAAGCCTCCCTAGCGCAGGCAAAAGAAAAAATCCTTGAGAATCTAGGGCCTTCGCCGGTTTCGGTTGACGAATTGGTGCGAGAGTGCTTTGTCTCCCCATCGGTCGTCTTGACAGTCTTATTGGAATTGGATCTGTCCGGACGCCTCGAAAGGTTCGTAGGAAACAAAGTTGCGCTAATAGGATCGCCGTGTCGCACAAACTCGTCATCGTAGAGTCGCCTGCCAAGGCTAAGACCATTAACAAGTATCTGGGCAACGATTTTACCGTTTTGGCCTCGTACGGCCATATCCGGGATCTGCCGCCCAAGGATGGCTCGGTCCGTCCCGACGAAGATTTTGCCATGGATTGGGAGCTTGGCGAACGCGCTGCCAAACCCGTCCAAGCCATTACAAAAGCGGTCAAAGACGCCGATGCCGTGTTTCTCGCAACCGACCCTGATCGCGAAGGAGAAGCGATTGCATGGCACATTCTTGAAGTTCTTCACGCCAAAGGGCTGGATAAAAAAGCGCCGATCAAACGCGTCACCTTCAACGAAATCACAAAGAAAACCGTTACCGAAGCCATCGCCAACCCCCGAACGATCGACAAAGATCTGGTTGATGCCTACATGGCGCGGCGAGCGTTGGATTATCTGGTGGGGTTTTCGCTTTCGCCGGTCTTGTGGCGCAAACTGCCGGGATCAAAATCGGCGGGACGCGTGCAATCGGTGGCTCTGCGCCTGATTTGCGAACGCGAATCCGAAATTGAAGCCTTCAAGGCCCAAGAATTTTGGACCATCGAAGCGGCCTTCCTGACAAAAACGAATTTAAGCGTCTCGGCGCATCTGACGCATCTAAACGGCACGAAACTGGACAAGTTCGCGCTCCAAACCGAAGCGGACACACAAGCCGCGCTGGCCCTTTTAAATCAGCTGCGCTACCGCGTCGGACGTATTGAGAAAAAACAGGTCAAACGCAACCCCTATCCTCCGTTCACGACCTCGACCTTACAACAGGAAGCGTCGCGGAAACTGGGCATGGGGGCAACTCGGACGATGCGTACCGCGCAAAACCTTTACGAAGGCGTGGACATCGGGGGCGAAACCGTCGGCCTTATTACCTATATGCGTACCGACAGCGTGGCTTTGTCGAATGAAGCCGTAACCGCCGCGCGCGAGGTGATCACGCAAGATTTCGGATCAAGCTTTGTGCCCAACAGCCCGCGTTTTTACAAATCCACGGCTAAAAACGCCCAAGAAGCGCACGAAGCTATTCGCCCGACGGACATGCGCCGCCGTCCCGATCAGGTCGCACGCTTTCTCGATAAGGAGCAACAGGCTCTGTATACGCTTGTCTGGCAGCGTTCAATCGCCTCACAGATGGAAAACGCCGTGCTCGACCAAGTCTCGGTCGATATTGTCGGAACCGACGATAAAGCCGTCTTCCGCGCCGCCGGATCGGTTGTGGCGTTCGAAGGATGGTTCAAAGCCTACCAAGAAAGCTTCGACGACGATCGACGTGCCGAAGATCGTGAAAGAGGGTCGTCCCGCCTTCCTCCACTCGCGCCCAATGAAGATTTGGACAAAAAAGCGCTTTCGCCCGAACAGCACTTCACTCAACCGCCGCCTCGATACAGCGAAGCGTCGTTGGTCAAAAAAATGGAAGAGCTGGGCATCGGGCGCCCATCAACCTACGCCAGCATCATGCAGGTGCTTCAGGACCGCGACTATGTCCGGCTCGACAAAAAGCGCTTTATCCCCGAAGACCGGGGGCGCATTGTCACGACTTTTCTAGAAAACTTTTTCCGAGAGTATGTTGAGTACGATTTTACCGCCGATCTGGAAACGAAACTCGACGAAATCTCCGACGGACAGCTCGCGTGGAAAAACGTCTTAAAGGATTTCTGGACGAACTTCTCAAAAGCGATCGACGGAACCAAGGATCTTAAGATTTCAGACGTCATCGACGCCTTGGACAACGTGCTAGAAGCGCACTTCTTCCCTCCCTCTACCGACGGATCCGATCCGCGTCTATGCCCGGTATGCAAGAAAGGCCGCATGGGGCTTCGTCTTGGAAAATTCGGCGCCTTCTTGGGATGCTCGAACTATCCCGAATGCAAAAATACACGCGCGCTGTCCGTTGCCGGAAACGATGAAGCGCAAAAAGCGATTATGGGCCCGCGTTCTTTGGGCGAGGATTCCGAAACAGGCCTGCCGGTATCCGTTCGCGTCGGCCCCTACGGCGCGTATGTCCAACTCGGCCCGGCCCCTGAGACGGAAACGCCCAAGGATGACGACGGCGGCAAGAAAAAGAAAAAAGGGAAAAAAGACGCCGCACCCAAGCCCAAGCGCGTTTCCTTGCCTAAAGGCATGGATCCAAACCTGATCAATCTTGAAACGGCCTTGAAACTTCTGGCGTTGCCGCGCAATCTTGGCCCCCACCCCGAAACAGGAACGATGATTTCGGCCGGAATTGGCCGTTACGGGCCCTATATGAAAATGGGACCTCAATACAAATCCTTGCCGGCCGAAGACGATGTGCTGAGCGTCGGCTTGAATCGCGCCGTCGTCTTGTTGGCGGAGCCCGGTAAAGGACGGTTTGGACGCGCCGCACAGTCTGGCAAGGCCTTAGGGCCCCATCCAAACGATCAAAAGCCCGTTACGTTGAACAGCGGACGGTTCGGCCCCTATGTTAAATGGGGCAAGGTCATGGCCACGGTTACAAAAGCCTACGATCCCGAAACGCTAACGTTGGATCAAGCGATCGAGCTTCTTGCCGCCAAACTCGCCAAGAGCGGCGCGAAAAAACCCGCCAAGACGCCTGCCGCGCCAAAGAAAAAAAAGGCGACGCGGGAAAAGGCTTCTTCGAAGAAGAAAGCTTAGAAACGCGGCTTTTCCCCTCCTTATTGTACGGGGAAGATCATGCTGGTATGCTCGGCAACATCATTTTTTCCGAGTCTTTTCGTGGATGATCCTATGGCCCGTTTTCGCACGCTTGATACGCTTGAGGTTCGCAACAAAATCGTTCTGCTCCGCGCCGATTTGAACGTTCCGATGAAGGATGGCAACGTCACCGACACAACACGCCTTGTCCGGATTATTCCCACGCTTCAGGACCTGACCCAAAAGGGGGCACGGGTCGTCATCCTTTCCCATCTAGGCAGGCCCAAAGGGCAACACAATCCCGACTACAGCCTTCGGCCCGTCGCCCAAGCCCTTGAAACGCTTTGGAAAGCCCCGATCGCCTTTGCCGAGGATTGCATCGGACCCAAAGCTCAAGAGGCCATCGACGCGTTAAAACCCGGAAATCTTCTCGTTCTTGAAAACACGCGTTTTTACGAAGGAGAGGAAAAAAACGATCCGGTCTTTGCCCAAAAGTTGGCGGATCTGGGGGACGTTTTCGTGCACGACGCCTTCTCGACCGCGCACCGCGCGCACGCGTCGACCGAAGGCTTGGCCCGCTTGTTGCCGTGCGCAGCCGGGCGGCTGATGGAAGCTGAATTGAACGCGCTTGAACGCGCTTTGGGCAACCCAGAGCACCCCGTCGCCGCGCTTGTCGGCGGATCAAAGATCTCGACCAAGATCGAGCTCCTTCAAAATCTCATCTCCCGCGTTGACGTTCTTGCGCTTGGTGGGGGCATGGCCAACACTTTTCTGGCCGCTCAAGGTCTGAACGTCGGCCGTTCGCTTTACGAAGCGGATATGCTCGAAACCGCACGAACCATCGCCGCGACGGCCGAGGCTCGCGGCTGCCAAATCTTGCTTCCGGAAGATGCTGTCGTCGCGGAAAGCCTGGAAAACAACATCGCGACACGAACCGTGCCCGTTCAGGCTCTTCCGCCTGACATGATGATTTTGGATATCGGGCCCCAGTCGATCAAAAAAATCGGCGAAGCCTTGAGCCGGTGTAAAACCGTCGTTTGGAACGGACCGTTGGGTGCTTTCGAAACCAAACCCTTCGACGAAGCCACGTCAGCCGTGGCACAGATCGTTTCCCATCTTACCAAGAAAAAGGAAATCCTGTCCGTCGCCGGAGGCGGCGATACCGTTGCCGCCTTGACTCACGCCGGCGTTGTGGACGATCTGAGCTATGTCTCGACCGCAGGAGGCGCGTTTTTGGAATGGATGGAAGGGAAAACCCTGCCGGGCGTCGCGGCGCTTGAGGCGGCGGCATAACTTTTACGCCCGATTACATCGGAACAATCGTGCTGATCGGCTTGGCCGTCGCGACTTCGGGGCCCCAGGAATCTTTCAAAAGATCGAGATTCTTTTTCAAGGCCTTGATCCGGGTTTCGGCATGCGCCAACGACATCGTGGCAATCGCCTGAGGCACCGCGTAAATGATGAGTTGCCCGATCGCCGCCGCGCCAAGAATAACAAGCCAGCTCTTGCTGCTGCTAAGAATGGCTATGGCATTGGCCTGAGTCTGCCCCTTAAGCCACAAGTCGATCAGAAAAGGAACCATTCCGGCAACGTTCATGGCGCCAACCGACGTCGCCCCTGTCTTTTCCGGATCGCTGTCGGTCAGAAACGCCACATAAGTCGGCGCGAGGCCGACCACAAGAATCATAACGGTCGGCAACATAAACGGCATTGCGAAAAGGGCCACCAGCATGAAGAAAAAAAACTTGGCCTTCCCACCCTTTTTCTTGGGGGAATTCCCGGCTTTTTTCTGGTCCTTCTCTTTCACCATGTGCCGTCCTAGGCTGTGAGGGGTCCCGTCACCGTTATCGCCTTCGTTTGTTCGGAAGCGATCGGAACGGAGGTACGCTTCTTATCCTGGTCGGAAGAAGGTGTCGCATCCTCGTTACGAACAATCTTCTCCCCGCGCAATAAAGCCCGAACCTCCTCGCCCGAAAGCGTCTCGAACTCCAAAAGCGCCGAGGTGATTTTATGCAAATCTTCTAAACGCTCGGTTAAAATCCGACGGGCAACCGCCTCGCCTTCATCCGTCAAACGGCGTACTTCCTCATCAATTATCTCGGCCGTTGCTTCCGATATATTCCGTTGCTGCGCCACCGAGTGGCCTAGAAAAATCTCTTGCTCGTTCGCGCTGTAACGCACGCGGCCAAGCTTATCCGACATGCCGAATTCCGTCACCATGCGCCGCGCCAACGACGTCGCCTGTTCGATATCGCTGGACGCCCCCGTCGTGATGTTTTCCTTACCAAAAACAATCTCCTCCGCCACACGACCGCCGAACATCATGGCAATGCGCGACGTCAACTCGACCATCGTCGAGCCGTACTTGTCTCTTTCGGGCAAATTCATCGTCAGCCCCAAAGCGCGGCCCCGCGGAATGATGGTGACCTTGTGCAGGGGATCGCTTTGCGGCACGTTGAGCCCCACCAAAGCATGCCCGGCTTCATGATAGGCCGTCAGTTTCTTTTCGTCGTCCGTCATCGCCATCGACCGACGCTCGGCGCCCATCATCACCTTGTCCTTGGCCGCTTCAAATTCGGCCATACTGACAAGGTCCTTGTTCGCGCGCGCCGCCATCAACGCCGCTTCGTTCACAAGATTGGCCAAATCGGCGCCCGAAAAACCAGGCGTTCCTCGCGCAATGATCCGCGGGTCGACATTGGGGTCAAGCGGCACCTTGCGCATGTGAACCTTCAAGATCTTTTCGCGCCCCAAAATATCTGGGTTCGGCACAACGACCTGCCGATCGAAACGCCCCGGCCGCAGCAAAGCCGGGTCCAACACATCGGGCCGGTTCGTCGCGGCAATCAGGATAACGCCTTCGTTTGCTTCGAAGCCGTCCATCTCAACCAGCAACTGGTTCAAGGTCTGCTCGCGTTCATCGTTGCCGCCGCCAAGCCCCGCGCCGCGATGGCGTCCAACCGCATCGATTTCATCAATAAAAATGATGCACGGCGCGTTCTTCTTGCCTTGCTCGAACATGTCGCGCACACGACTGGCACCAACGCCCACAAACATTTCCACAAAATCCGAACCGGATATCGTGAAAAAAGGCACATCCGCTTCGCCCGCCACCGCACGCGCAGTCAGCGTTTTACCCGTTCCCGGAGGCCCCATCAGAAGCACGCCTTTAGGAATTTTTCCGCCCAATTTTTGAAATTTCTGCGGATCCTTCAGAAAATCCACGATCTCTTGCAGCTCTTGCTTGGCTTCGTCGATGCCCGCCACGTCCTCGAATGTCACCCGGCCCGTCTTCTCGTTCAACATGCGCGCTCTAGACCGGCCAAAGCCCATGGCTCCGCCCCGGCCGCCGCCTTGCATCTGGCGCATGAAGAAGATCCAAATGCCGATCATTAACAAGAATGGCGCGTAACTCAGTACAAAATCCCAAAAGGTCGGCGAATCCTCCGTTTCAGGCTTAGCAACCACCTTGATCCCTTTAGACAACAATTTGTCCGATATCGCCGCGTCCTGTGGCACATAGGTCGAGAAATCGGCGCCGCCTTCGACAAGATGTCCCGTAATGATGGGCCCCTTGATCAAGACATCGGCCACTTTGTTTGTCTTGACCATTTTCATGAATTCGCTAAACGGCACAGTATTTTGCTCCGCCGCCTTCTCCCCTTCTTGAAACATATTGAAGAGAAGCGCGAGCAGAACGCCGATCACAAGAAGAAGCGCGATATTTTTGCCCATGTTATTGTTCACAAAGATGCCTTCGTCGAAGCTGTTTTTAAAAAGCCTGCTGTTTTCCGCACAGACTGTTGAGAATATAGTAAAGACGGCTGAATTTTCAATCTTTTGCGCACGGGTCCCTTTGAAGGCTCTGTTTTTCCTAAAAAAATGGGCAGCGCCGTCAATAGAGCCCGC
Source organism: Alphaproteobacteria bacterium (assembly GCA_028690155.1). Lineage (GTDB taxonomy): Bacteria > Pseudomonadota > Alphaproteobacteria > UBA9219 > UBA9219 > CAIXLI01. The sequence continues at coordinate 24,368 of JAQVBU010000003.1, forward strand.
CCGTCCCTGTAACCGAAGGCGTCATCGTCCTTGGCGGTTTTGCGGGCGCAAAGGGAAAGATTCTTTCCTCAGACACAAGACCGGAAGGCTCGGTTCCGCCCTCCCCCTCCCCATCTTCCGCCGCAATTCGGCCCGAGAAAGGAACCCAAATCCTTTCAGCACCCAGAGCCTCGGGCCATTTGTTCGGAGGAACAAGAACCGGAAGGCTATCGAATTGATCGCCGTCCTGAAGGACCTCCTCTTGGCTTTCCAAAAACGTTTCCTCTTCTTCCTCCTCCCCCTTGGCGCGCCCGGTCGAATCCTCAGACGCCCCCTTGATATTTCCGACAAGACTATCAAACAAAAGACGAGGCACGCTCCCATCGAGAACCAAGGGAAGCCTATCGTCCTTGGGCTCCGTTCCGGGAAGAAACGCTTCCCAAATGACATCCTTGTCCGCCGGCTGCGCCAACGTTTCCGTAAGGGGGTTCACGCGCACCATCCGTAAGCCCGCAGGCCGCCGAAAGGGTATGGGAGGCTTGTCTTTGATGGCTTCCTTGATGAACGCGCCAAAAATTGGCAGCGCCGCGCTTGCGCCTGTTTCGTGTGAGCCTAAAGGAATGGGGTTGTCATATCCCACGAAAACCCCGCAAACGAGATCAGGGGTAAAACCGATAAACCAGGCGTCCCTGCTGTCATTCGTCGTTCCCGTTTTCCCGGCCAAGGGAAAATCGATGTCCTTCAGCCGCCGACCGGTTCCCCGCTGGATGACGCCTTGAAGCATGCTGACCATCTGATAGGCCGTCCGAGGATCTTCGACCTGTTCACGCATATCGGGAATAGAAGGCGGCGTCATAAAAGTCTGCCAGTTTTCCGTCCGGCAATTCAAGCAGTCCCGATCGTCCGCACGCCAAACGGTTTTCCCATCGCGATCTTGAACGCGGTCAATCAAGCTTGGCGTTATTTTCTTTCCTCCGTTGACGATCATGCCATAAGCCGTAACAAGCCGCATCAACGTTGTTTCTTTTGCGCCCAGCGAAAACGACAAAAGTTCGGGCATCGTGTCCACAATCCCAAACTTCTTGGCATACGAGACGACCTTCGACATGCCCAAGGCATTTGCCAGTCGAACCGTCATCACATTTTGAGATTTTTCAATGCCAACACGCAACGGCGTCGGGCCAAGATCCTCGCCATCGTAATTCTCGGGTTTCCACAAAGGAAGGTCGGCCCCCTGCTCATAAACGAAGGGCGAATCCGAAATCAACGTCGCCGGCGTAAAGCCGTTGTCCAGCGCCGCCATATAGACAAAGGGCTTGAAGGATGATCCGGGTTGACGCAACGCCTGGGTGGCTCTGTTAAATTGGCTGATCTTGGTACTGAACCCCCCGCTCATCGCGAAAACACGCCCCGTATGCGGATCCAACGCCACAAGAGCCCCTTGAACGACCGGAATTTGCATCAGCGTGTACGTCCCTTCAGGATACGCTTTGCTCTGGGGATCGTCATGAACCGCGTCGACCATCACCACATCGCCCGCCTTGACAACATCGCTGACCGCACGAACCGTTTTGCCGAACGTCTCGGGCGTAAGCTCGCGCCGCGCCCAGATCACTTCGGACAAAGGAAGCCGCCCCTTCGTTCCATCGGAAAAGCCCAGCGATGCCTCGGTCTTCCCGACCTTCAAGACAACAGCAAGGCGCCAGGCCCCTATGCCTTTCGGTGCAGCAACGGCCTTAAGCCGGACCGCCCAGTCGTTCAGATCATCCAAGTGCGCCACGGCCCCCCGCCATCCGCGTTCACGACGATCGAAGGCGATGAGCCCTTCACGCAACGCCTGCGTCGCCGCTTCCTGCAGCCGAGGATCGAGGCTCGTTTTCACCGCAAGGCCGCCTTGTGTCACGGTGTCTTCGCCAAACCAATCGACAAGTTGCCGCCGAACTTCTTCGGAAAAATAATTCGCCGTCACGCTTTCGTGCTCCGCCCGCGAACGCGTCACAAGCGGTTGCTTGGCCGCAGCGTCGGCTTCTTCTGACGAAATAAAGCCATTTTCGACCATGCGTCCAATAACCCAGTTTCGCCGAGCCACAGCCGCATCGTAATCGCGGGTTGGGTTATAGTTATTCGGAGCCTTAGGAAGCGCGGCCAAATAAGCCGCTTCCGCAATCGTCAAGTCATCCAATGCTTTATTGAAATAATTCAGAGCCGCAGCCGCGATACCATAGGACCTATTTCCCAGAAAAATCTGGTTCAAATAGATTTCTAGGATTCGCTCTTTGCTAAGCACTTTCTCCAGTTTGGTCGCAAGAATGGCTTCTTTGATCTTGCGGGATAAAGATACCTCGTTCGTCAGCAACATGTTTTTCGCCACTTGCTGAGTGATCGTCGACGCCCCCATCGGATGCCTCTCGCGTCCGACATTGCGCAGATTGATGAAAAGAGCCCGCACAATCCCGACAAAATCAATGCCTTTGTGCTTATAGAACCCGGCATCCTCGGCCGATAGAAAAGCGTCAATAACCCGCTTGGGAATCGAATCAATGGGCACAAACATGCGTTGTTCCGCCGCCACGACCGCCATCATGCGCCCGTCATCCGCATAAATACGACTGAGATTGGGGGGCTGATAGTCCTGAAGATAGTCGTATTGAGGTAAGTTCTTGCTGTAATGAGAAAAAATTACAGCCGCCGACACGGCCCCCAAGCCTATCGCAAGCAATCCGACCGACAAGAAGGCAGAAAAGAAACGCATAATGCAGTGGATCCCGAAAAAGACCTTCTCTTTCTAGCGTGCTTTGCCCTTAGAAGAAAGGCCTCGGCCGCTCTTTATGTAAGAAAAGCCGCTTGCTGAGGAAGGAAACTTGAACTGTCGCTCTAAGACACAAAAATATAGTAACAATCAAAGCATGAATAAACGCCGCCCAATCCCACCCCTTTGGGACGCACTGTGATCGCAAAGGGCTGGACGGTTTTAGACAAATCTCGTGGACAATCTCGTGGACAATACAGTGAATATCCAAAGAGTTCCGAAAACGACCGGACTATTCCGGAAGAAAAAGTGGTGCCCAGGAGAAGACTCGAACTTCCACGATCTTGCGACCGCTAGCACCTGAAGCTAGTGCGTCTACCAATTCCGCCACCTGGGCTTTAGCTTGGGCGACGGTAAGGCCCGCCAAGCGAAGTTGCCGTGGTAAAACAAAAGACAAGATGAAGTCAAGAGCTGGTTTTCAAGCCCTCTTTTCTTAATTTTATCGATCCTCCAAACTCTGAAAAGGCTTCCCTTTAACACTTTCGCGGTTTAGAAATGTAACCTCCTGATTCTATATGGATTGCGTCCAGCCCATGTCCTTTCGGTCTTTACTTAGCGCCAACGGGTTCCTGATCGTTCCGTTCCTGTGCCTTGGGGCAAATATGGGCACGGCGCATGCTGCCGTAAAAGCGCCGGTCGAGACCTTTTTGGAGGAAGCCCTCCCCGTTACGCCTTTGCCCGCCGAAAGGTTCAAGAACGAACCGATCCCGGCTGGAACCTTGAGCCTCGAAGACGTCTTAAAGGCGTATAAACGTCCGGCCCCCAAAAAATCGTCTCTGCCCAACGCCAGCGGCTTTCTGATGCATCAGGGCATGAAGGCCGTTTTGCAAAAACATGAGCTTCCGGCTACGCCGCCAGCTTTGGCCCCCAACGCAGAAGCCCAAAAACCGGATGCCGCGCCTCTCTCTTTGCTGTCCGATACAAAAGCCGAACCAAAGGCGAAAAACGCCGCCGACGCGGCACCCGCGGTCTCAAAAGAAAACGGCATAAGCTTCGTGCCAGGACGCGAACCGAAAAACTTAAACGATTTTGTCCCGGCCCAACCCGCGCCCTCCCCCGTTCCAACCGAAGTTAAGGCCGGTCCTTTGGTTGAAACTCCATGCTTTAAAAGCATCACAAAGTGGAAAAAGACCTGCGTCGAAGCGGGGTATCCATCGTCCTTCATCGGCGAAATTATCGGGGAAACGCGCGAAACCTGCGAGGATGGATCCTTGCACGATTTCTGGGTGGCAAATTCTTGCTCCCCACCGCAGGCTCAGCCTGTCGCAGCATCGGCATCGGAAGAAGAAAAGCCTGTCGCGACGACCCCAACACAGACCGAGCCTTTACCCGAAGAAAAACAGCCTCAAGAAAAAAGCCTTACCGCTGTAAAGAAAGATAAGGATAATGAGGCTGCGACGGCCTCTTTACCGGAGGAAAAACAGCCGGAAGAAACAAAAGAAGAGGCCGTGAAAGCCTCCACTCCGGAAGCCGCCCCGACGGAAGACCGTGCCGTCCCCTTGCCTACGAAAACGGAACAGCCTGATGCCAAGCCGGCTTCGGACACAAAGGCCGAGCCTTCGCCTCTATCGGTCAAAGTCGATACATCGCTTTGCGGCATTGCGTCCGAAACGCTCGCTTACGAAGCGCCGGAAAAGAATCTTTGCCGCGAAGGAAGGGCTGGCCCAGTCGAGGGACAAGGACCATGGATATGGTCTTGCACCAATAATGAAGGGAAAACATCGTCCTGTGAAACGCTGTCCTTGAAACGTGAGGATCCTGCGCCGAAGAAGGACGCAAAGGCTGTACAAGAGAAAACCAAGGCGGAAAAAACCAAACACGTGGCCCCGACGTCTACGGATGCAAAGAAGGCGGCCCCCCCAATAAAAAAAGCGCCTCTCCCAACAAAAAGCGACATTCCTTCCTCGGAAAAAGTCTTTTCACCGGCGCCGACCCCAACGCCCATCCCCAAAGCGGCGAATATCACGGCCGATAAAGCTCCAGCAAAGGCACCGCCCCTTCCTGACGACGCCGCACCCGTTCCTCCGCCCGGCGTGCGTGACTCGCTCCCGCCGACTCCCGTTTTGCAAGAGAACAAAACCCTTCAAGAGACGCCAAAAACGTCTTCCGATCTCCTTGATATTCCAGAAGCCCTCTCCTCGCTTTCCTTTGCCGCCGAGGAGAAGGACCTCGATGATAAGGCCAAAGCCGCCTTGGATCTTTTGGCCGAGCTTCTTCGGAAAAATGAAGGCGCCCGGATTGCCTTATTCGCCTATACCGCCAAGAAAGACACGCCGGAACGCGTTGCTCATAAACGCGCCTTGGATAGGGCTTTGGCCGTTCGAACGTATCTGTCCGGCCACGGAATTTCGGAGAGCCGCATGGACATCCACGCCGAAGGCTTTTCCCCGGATCATGGGGAACGGGTCGACATAAAAGCTCAGTAGAAAAACGGATATTTACCACGTTTACGGGTAAAACCCGTTGACTTCTTTCTTGCTTTTCCCCCTTTTCTTGTCTAGTTATGCGAGCGAGTTTAGAAGGCTCTCTTTGCGCTGGACGTTTTTGTAGATCGTTTATCGCACAGGTGGGTGACAGAATCTCGTTGGCGTTTTCTACCGCGGCATTCTGGCTCTGACTCGGGTGCAGGTGTCGCGGTGATGCCGGCCCATGCTAGACTAAAGGATAAAATTATGGCGACAGGTACAGTCAAGTGGTTCAACGCTACAAAAGGTTATGGCTTCATTCAACCGGATGCCGGTGGCTCGGATGTTTTCGTGCATATCAGCGCCGTTGAACGGGCCGGTCTCCGCGATCTTCGCGAAGGCCAAAAGCTCAGCTATGAGCTGGCGACCGAAAAAGGCAAAACAGCGGCCGCGAACCTGAAGATCGTTGACGCCGCGTAAAAGCCGCAAAACGTCAGTCTTCAATAGGAAAGAGGAAGAATCAAAACTGGTTTTTCCTCTTTTCTTTTTGCGCCATCACAAAACGTCCCGGTCCGTTACGATACAGTCGAGAACAACGTCGTTTGGGCCGATGGGCACATGATCAACTTCCTGAAACGCATACGCAAGCCCAACCGCCAAGACCGGTTTACTCCGTCTTAGGCGCTTGATCGTCCGGTCATAGTATCCACCCCCGTAGCCGAGGCGATTGCGCGCACGATCAAAAGCCAGCATCGGGAAAAGAAGGATGTCCGGCTCAACGCCGGGAGCGGTGGACATGGGCTCAAAAATACCAAGCGGATTGGCAAGCAGCCCCCAACCTTCTTCGTGCAGTCTGAAAACAAGCGGTTTCTGGCGGCCCACAATAACGGGCAACGCCACTTTGTGCCCCTTTTTTCTCAGCGCCGCATCCAGCGTCGCAGGATTAAATTCGTCGGGGGTCGCGGCATAACTGGCCACGACATCGCTGACCCCTAGCCGCACATGCTTGAAAAAATTTTCAACGAGACGTGCCGCGCATTCTTCGGAATCGGCCGGGTTTTCCCGCCGTCGAACGTGCGCCGCAGAGCGCATCTGATTCTTTTGCTCTTGAAGTGATAAAGACAAAGACGCCCCAACCCCTCCCTAAACCGCAACGGATTGAACCCGGCGCCCTCGACATCCCATCATGCCAATCCGGCGCAAAAAGATGCCGCCACGGAACCAAAGTTCAGATGTGGAAGGCACCACACGACCGACGACCTGAAGTCCTCCGCAGCCTGCACAAGCAGGTGGGCGCCATATAACCCGACCACGATCGGGACAGAGACAGCTCCCTAGAGGTTCTCATTACGGCTCCGGGGATGATCATATCTATCGCATCGCACAGGAACCTTCCGTCTTCTTTTTACGCTCTCCCCACTTGGGACGCAAGGTCGGTTACGCGTTGGCGCAAATGATTAACGGCCGCGACGAAAAGATCTTCCTGATTGGAAAGAACTTTTGACGAATTGTTGCGCGCTTCAAGAAGCTTGTCCGCCAACGATAAGCACGTCAACATCAAATGCCGAGGCTCCGTCGCGTTTCCGACACGATCCGCTACGGTTTCCATTTCCTCATGAACGAGATCGGCGACATGCTGCAGACGCGCTTCCTCGCCGGGGCCGCAATTCACGATATACTCGCGATTGTAAAGTTTAATGCCAAGTTTAACGGATCGTGCGCCCATGTCTTGTTCCCCCTTCTTTTCAATTCTGCAAAATGCGTTCGACATGTTCAATCGTATGGTCGAGTCGCGCGGCGACCTTTTGCGTAGCCGCCAAAATTTTTACCTCGCGCTCACGCTCTTGCTTAAAAAGATCGGTTTGCCGTTTCTGCGCGTCGCGCCGCGATGCCGCGTCAAGCGCAATCTTGTCTTCGAGCGTAAAGAGAGCGTCATCAAGCGCCTCAAGAGCCTGTTTCAAGCGTTCCATAATGCCTCCGAATCTCTTGCCGAGAAGAAAAGCCTAGATCAGATTCCGCCGGGATGGAAGCGCAAAGCGATCCAATTCAGGCGCGATGATGCTCCCTGTCGGCGAATCGCCTTCCTTAGCTTTTTTTGCGAAGCCCCTTTAAGGGATTCATTGGCGTGTCGCCGCGTCGCCACTCAAAATAAAGCTCCGGTCGAGGCGATACCTTGACCGGCAAAACGCCCAACGGCTCTCCGGCGATCACATCCTGGCCGACTTCGGCGTCAATACGTCCAAACCCGGACAAAAAGCTGTGACACCCGTTGTCGTGCTGGAGGATCAGGATCTGACCGTACCCACGAAACGGCCCGGCGAAAACGACTCGCCCATCATAAGGCGCCACGATCGGCGCCCCCGGCGGCGCTTCCAGCGTCAACCCCTCGCTGCGTACGCCATCGGCGTCTTTCTCGCCAAAGGTCTTAAGGATCTCGCCCACAACAGGCCACGCCAGTGCCACATCCCCGGTTCCTTTCGGCGCGCGTCGCCGCACGGGCGCAACGCGCTCCATCAACTGCCGCAAATTATGCGCCTCCCGTGCCAAGGATTCCAAGCGCTTTGCCGTTTCTTGCTTTTGCGCTTCAGTCCGACGCAGGAACCCTTGACGAGTCGCAATCATCTGATCAAGGGATTCTTTCTGTTCCCGCAAGTTGGTCCGCGCGGCGTCGACGAGCCTTGCCTGTTTCTCGTAACGCATGCGCACATCGTGCAACGCGGCCAAGCCGCGCCCGGCCTTCTCAACCTCGACTTTAAGTTGCGGCAGAATAGCGCGCAAAAGAACGCTTCGGTGAATGTGATCTTCGGCAATGCGCTCTTGAAGAAACAAACTTTCCGGTGGACGGCTGGCAATCCCAATCAAAGCGGACATCATCATGGAAAAACGTTGCTGCTTCTGATCGACATCCTTGCTTTTTTCCGCCACTTCTTCTTTCAAAGCCGCCAATTTTTTCTCGTAACGCTCTTGTTCGCTTTCTTTCTCCTGAAGCGACCGTGATAAAATCACCATCTTGGCCTGAAGATCCTTCAGGCTCGCGTTCGCTTGCAGGGCGGCGGCATCCAATTTCTCTTGCTCGGTTTTTTTGGCCTCGATCGCTTCCTCGACGCGTCGAAGCCGCGTATCGTTTGCGGCATGCGCCGACACGCCGGATAAAAGAACGGCCGCACCGATCAGGAGAAGAAGGGTCTTATTCATCATAGGCGAACGATCAAATTGTTTCCATCCATCTCTTCGGGCTTTGGCATCTCCATCAACGAAAGCATCGTCGGCGCCACATCCGCCAATTTCCCCGTGCGCAGAGAAAAAGCCTTGCCTGCGCCGAGCGCAATAAAGGGCACAGGGTTAACCGTATGCGCCGTATGAGGCCCCTTCGTCTCGGGATCAACCATGTTTTCGCAGTTGCCGTGATCGCCCACCACAAAGAGAAGACCGTGCCGTTTTTCCACCGCCTCGACAACACGCCCCAAACAGACATCCACCGTCTCGACGGCCTTGATCGCCGCCGCCAAATCGCCCGTATGCCCAACCATGTCCGGATTGGCATAGTTCATCACGATAAGATCGAATCGGTTTGCCGCAATCGCCTTAACGGCTTTATCCGTAACCTCGACGGCCGACATCTCCGGCTTCAAATCATAGGTCGGCACTTTGGGCGACGGCACCAAAATGCGTTCTTCGCCTTTAAAGGGCTCCTCTCGACCTCCGTTGAAGAAAAACGTCACATGCGGATATTTTTCCGTCTCGGCAAGGCGAAGTTGCGTCAGCCCGGCGTTGGCCACAACCTCGCCTAGGCTGTTGTCGATCCGTTTGGGCGGAAACAAGGCTGGCGCATAAGGCGTGATCGTCTCGGCGTATTCGACCATACCCGCCACGGCCGCAAGACGAAGAATGCGCGAACGCGCAAAGCCGTCGAACGCCGGGACGCACAGTGCCGTCAAAAGCTCGCGCGCACGGTCGGTTCGAAAATTGGCAAAAACAACGCCATCCCCGTCGTTCATCCCGGCATACCCGCCGAGCACGACAGGCTTCACAAATTCATCCGATACCCCGGCGTCATAGCTGGCTTTGATGGCCTCGAGAGGATCGTTGAAGGGCTCGCCCTTGCCCGCAACCAAAAGATCGTACGCTTTTTCAACGCGCTCCCATCGCTTGTCTCGATCCATCGCATAATAACGACCGCACAACGTCGCCAAACGCACGCCTTGAAACGACGCCAAGGCCTTAATCACCGGCTTTATGCTGTCCAAGGCGCTACGCGGCAAGACGTCCCGACCGTCCAAGAAAGCATGAAAAGCCACGGGCACGCCGGCCTCGGACAACACCTTGGCCAACGCGATCATATGGTTCTGGTGCGAATGGACGCCACCAGGCGAGGTTAATCCCATCAGATGGCACGTTCCTCGGCTTGCCTTCAGCGCCTCGATCAACGACCGCAACGTCGGATTGGCTTTAATCTCCCCACTTTCGACCGCACGGTCAATCTTGGGCAAGTCCTGCAACACGATGCGTCCGGCGCCCAAATTCATATGCCCGACCTCGGAATTGCCCATCTGTCCCTTGGGCAAACCAACATTCTCCTCGGAGGCTTGAAGAAGCGTATGAGGCGCCTCGGCCCACATCTTGTCGAATACGGGCGTCGAGGCAAGAGCCAGAGCGTTACTTTCCGTTTCGGCACGCATACCCCAACCATCGAGAATGCACAAAACAACAGGTCGAGGACGATGGACCATAAAGCACCCCTCAATACACCGAGAATCCTTGGAAAATTGCTTCTTTGGTTGTAGAGAACTAAGCTCGAAACCTCAATAATTATATGTTTGGACTTCACCATGGCCGGCGCAAATCCTGAATCCCGATGGTTTGGTTTCCGTCCTGTCGACGAAAGCGAAAAAACGAACCTCGTGCGCGGCGTTTTTTCCTCTGTCGCAAGCCGTTATGACTTAATGAACGATCTGATGTCCTGTGGGTTGCATCGCCTGTGGAAAGATCTTTTCGTGCGGCGGATGAACCCGAAAAAAGGGCAGTCTTTTCTGGACGTGGCGGGCGGAACGGGCGACATCGCCCAACGGATCTACCGGAAAACAAAAGGCAAAGCCAACATCACCGTGTGCGACATCAATCCCGCCATGCTGGAGCAAGGCAAAGCCAAGGCGCTGGATCATGGCATTGTTAACGGCATCGACTGGGTCGAGGGCAACGCCGAAGCCCTGCCCTTTGCCGACCGCACCATGGACCGCTATTCCATCGTGTTCGGCCTGCGCAACGTCACGCACATCGATACGGCTTTGCGCGACGCCTATCGGGTTCTGAAACCCGGCGGCAAGTTTTTTTGCATGGAGTTTTCATCGGGAACGAGCCCTCTTCTTAAACCGTTCTATGAAGCTTATTGCTTGAATATTATGCCTTTTTTAGGTGACCTTGTTGCCCAAGACCGCGAGGCCTATCAGTATCTGGCTGAAAGCATCATCCGTTTCCCCGACCAGAAAACACTGGCCAACCGCATGGAAAAGGCCGGATTCTCAACCATTGCCTGGACGGATCTTATGGGCGGAGTCGCCGTGATTCACGAGGGTTTTCGCCTTTAAAAACCTGATTGATAAGTGCTTTTGCAAAAAGACCCCTTGATGCGGTCATGAGCGGTTGCGTGGAGCGTTTTTCAGAAAAATCATATATTTCAATACGATAAAAGCACAGCGCAGAGCGAATGATGTCTGCGTGCGTCGCAAGGCTCACTGATCGTTGTTTTACATCCATGAAAGCCTTGATTTTCCGGCCCCGGAGGGGTATCAACCCCTCCTTCGCGCGCCGTTGGCCCTTGGACATGCCCGGCCGCATTGAACGCTAACAAAGGAAAAGAAAATGCCCAAAATCAAGACCCACAGCGGGTCCAAAAAGCGTTTCCGCGTCACAGGCTCCGGCCATGTCAAAGCGGGCGCGTCCCATCGCAAACATTTTATGCGTCGTCGTTCCCAGAACATGAAGCGCACCGCACGTCAGGGCTTGATCCTCTTCAAGACGGACGGCGCGAACATCATCAAGTTCTTCCTGCCCAACAGCTAAGCGACACTATTTTCTAGAAAAGGAACGCATAATATGGCTCGAGTTAAACGTGGGGTGACGACACATTCCCGTCACAAAGAATTGGTCAAGCTTGGTTCCGGCTTTCGCGGCCGCGCCAGCACGAATTTCCGGATCGCCATTCAAAAGGTTGAAAAGGCGCTGCGTTACGCTTACCGCGACCGCCGTGCCAAAAAGCGCGACATGCGCGCGTTGTGGATCCAACGCATCAACGCAGGCGCCCGTGAATATGGCTTAACCTATGCCCGATTTATCAACGGCTTGAAGCTCGTGGGGATTGAGCTGGACCGCAAGTCCTTGTCCAATCTCGCCGCGAGCGAGCCCGAAGCCTTTAAGGCTTTGGTCGAGCAGGCGAAGGCCGCTTTGAACGCCAAATAAAACGCGATCAAAAAAGTCTTTCAAAACGCCGCTCGACACAAACGAGCGGCGTTTTTTCTTTTCGGACACGAGCGGTTATGGTTATAAAAACATGGTGTTTTTTTATGAACATGCCGCTCCAGAGGCTTAAAGGATTAGACCGCTTATGACCCCCGCACCCATGGCCGACGAAATCGGCACGCTTAAGACCTTTTTCTTGTCGGCGATCGCCTCAGCCACAACCGAAGCCGAGCTTGAAGCCGTCCGCGTTTCAGCGCTCGGAAAAAAGGGAAGCATTACGGCCCTCACCCGTGCGCTGGGAACTCTGTCGCCCGAGGAACGCAAGACGCGCGGCGCCGAACTCAATACGCTGAAAAATGACATCTTGGCGGTGCTCGACAAGCAAAAGAAAATCCTAAGCGCCGCCGCCATGCAGGAGCGGCTCGTCAACGAGCGGCTCGACGTCACCCTGCCCATCCGCCCCGAAGCCGAAGGACGGGTTCATCCCACACCGCAAACCATCGAAGAAATCGTCACGATCTTCGCCTCCATGGGCTTTGCCGTAGCCAAGGGCCCGGATATCGAGACCGAATATTATAACTTCGAAGCGTTGAACATTCCCTCCTCGCATCCCGCGCGGGATATGCAAGCCACGTTTTTCTTGCCTTCCGCCGAAAAAACCAACCAAACCGTCCTACGCACGCAAACCTCGCCGGTCCAAATCCGCACGATGTTGCACAAGAAGCCCCCCATTCGCATTATCGCCCCGGGCCGCACATACCGCTGCGACTATGACCAAACCCACACGCCGATGTTCCATCAGGTCGAGGGCTTGGTGATCGACGAGAAAACCAACATGGGCCATCTGAAGGGCTGCGTCATGGATTTCCTGCGCGCCTTTTTCGGCATCGACGACCTGCCGGTCCGGTTCCGCCCGTCGTACTTTCCCTTTACCGAACCGTCGGCCGAAGTCGATATCGGCTGTTCGCGCGCGGGCGGCGAGCTGAAGCTCGGCAACTATGGCGACTGGCTCGAAATCATGGGCTGCGGCATGGTGCATCCCAACGTGCTGAAAAACTGCGGCCTCGATCCCGAAAAGCATCAAGGCTTCGCCTTCGGGATGGGCATCGAACGCTTGGCCATGCTGAAGTACGGCATTCCCGATCTGCGCACCTTCTTCGACGCCGATATGCGTTGGCTGAGACATTACGGCTTTATGCCCTTCGACATTCCCAACCCGGCGCTGAGAGGGTAGCCCTATGTCTCTTCCCTGGCTTCTTGCCGCCTCCTTGACCGTGGTCGGCATCACCATTTACAGCATCGGGATGAAGCTGGGCTCGGCACAGGCGCATCCTTTCGGGTTTGTTCTTTCTTTGAACGTTGTCATCATTTCTTTGATGAGCCTTGCGTGTTTGGTGACGCGGTTTGTTTTTAAGGTCGACGTACTTCAGGGCCTTAACATCGGCACGCTGCGTTATGCCGCTTTGTGCGGCATTGGGGCGGCCTTGATCGACACCGCATACTTTTTGGCTTTGCGTTACGGCGCCTTGATCCCGACCCAGCTTGTTTACACAATCGGAGGAACGCTCGCCGTGGGCACGGTAGCCGTTCTTTGTTTTGGCGAAGGTCTGACAACATCCAAAGCCCTTGGTATCATTCTGGGTATTGCTTCGCTTATTCTCATCACAAGACCCGCTTGATAGGACGTAAGACACCATGAAATTCCCTCTTTCCTGGCTGAAACAGCATCTCGATACCGACGCATCGTTGGACGTTCTTTGCGACACCTTGACCGCCATCGGCCTCGAAGTCGAAAACGTCGAAGCCCCGGGCAAAAAACTGGCTCCTTTTATCGTCGCGCAGATCAAGGAAGCGGTCGACCATCCCGATTCCGATCATTTGCATGTGTGCAAAGTCGATACGGGTTCGGAAATCCTCCAAGTCGTATGCGGCGCACCCAACGCGCGGGCAGGCCTTAAGGTCGTTCTGGCGCGCCCGGGCGACGTGATGCCGGATACCGGAAAAGCGTTGAAGGCGGGCAAAATACGTGGTGTCGAATCGTGCGGTATGATGTGCGCGGTTGACGAGCTGGGCATCGGCGACGAACACGAAGGCATCATCGAGCTTGGCGAAGACGCCCCCGTGGGCGGCAGCTTTGCCGCGTACGCCGGCTATGACGATCCGGTGATCGAGATCAACCTGACCCCGAACCGTCCCGACTGCGCCGGTGTTTTTGGCATCGCGCGCGATTTGGCGGCCGCCGGGTTGGGCACGCTGAAAAAACTCGACGTGACGCCCGTCAAAGGCACCGAGCCTTGCGGCATCAAGATCTCGTTGGATCTTCCGGATAATAACAAAGCCTGCCCCCTGTTCGTGGGCCGCGTAATCCGCAACATCCAGAACGGTCCTTCGCCGGAGTGGCTCCAGAAAAAACTCCGCGCCGTGGGGCTGCGGCCCATTTCGGCGCTGGTGGATATCACCAACTATCTGACCATCGACTGCGCAAGGCCTCTGCACGTTTTCGACGCCGACAAAATCAAAGGCACGCTGTGGGTCGGCGAAGCCGAAGGCGGCGAAACGCTGGAGGCATTGAACGACAAAACCTACACCCTCGAAAAAGGCATGACCGTGATCGGCGACGATACGGGCGTGTTGAGCCTTGCGGGCGTCGTGGGCGGCGTCGGCAGCGCGTGCGATGAAAAAACGACAAACGTCCTGATCGAAGCCGCGTATTTCGATCCCGTACGCACAGCCATAACGGGACGCACGCTTCAGATCCCCTCGGATGCCCGGTACCGTTTCGAGCGCGGCGTCGATCCTCTCTTCACACAACCCGGCGCCGAACTGGCCGCCAAGCTCGTCATCGAGCTATGCGGCACCGCCGATACGGTCGTAAGCGAACTTGAAGTCGTGGGCGCGGTCGCCCCACGCACCGCCCCCATCGCGCTGGACCTCGGTAAATGCCTGAAACACACCGGCCTGGATGTTTCCGCCGACGAGCAGCGCGCGCTTCTCGAAAAGCTTGGCTTTACCGTCACCGCACAGGAACAAAGCCTTTCCGTTCTGCCTCCGAGTTGGCGTCCCGATATCGATAACGACGCCGATCTTGTCGAGGAAATCGTACGGCTCAAAGGCTACGAACATCTTCCCGTCGTTTCGTTGCCCAACGCGGAGGTCGTGACAAGGCTGGCGCTGGACGAAGACGAACGGCGCGCGCATACGGCCCGGCGAGCCTTGGCGGGCCGCGGCTTGATGGAAGCGCTGACGTGGTCGTTCTTGTCCGCATCGGAAGCCGAAGCGTTCGGCGGTGTTAACGATGCGTTGCGTCTGACAAACCCCATCAGCGTCGAACTGTGCGTTATGCGTCCCTCGTTGCTCCCCAATTTGATGGCTGCCGCCAAGCGCAATCTCGATCGAGGCCTTGCAACGGTCCGCCTGTTCGAAGTCGGCCCAACTTTTCACGACACCATGGAAGACGGCCAAATCCCTGTAGCCAGCGCGTTGCGCGCGGGCGCCGCGCCGCGCCACTGGGCCGAGACGGCCCGCGCGCCGGACGCGTTCGACGCCAAAGCCGACGCCATGGCCGTGTTGGAAGCGTTGGGCGTCCCCGTCGGATCGCTTCAGGTCACGACGGACGCGCCGGCATGGTACCATCCGGGACGTTCCGGATGCTTGCGCCTTGGCCCCAACCTTCTGGCCGCTTTCGGCGAAATCCATCCGCAGTTGAGGGAAAATTTTTCATCGACCGAGGTTGTCGTCGGCTGCGAAGTATTCTTGGCTAACATCCCCGCGACCCGCGCGAAAGGGACGGCGCGCCCGCTTTTGAAGCTTGAAACATTACAGCCCATCCGGCGCGACTTCGCCTTTGTGCTTGATCGTGCCGTCCCGGCCGACAAAGTTATCCGGGCCGCTTATGCGGCGGATAAGAAGCTGATCCGCGCGGTGGACATTTTTGACGTCTACGAAGGCGATAAAATCGACGAAGGGAAGAAATCTCTGGCGCTGAGCGTCACGATTCAGCCGCAGGACAAAACCCTGACCGATACCGAAATTGACGCGCTGGCCGCCAAAATCGGGGAATCCGTCACCAAGGCGACGGGGGCCGTGTTAAGAAAATAAACAAAATCAGGGAGATAACGCCTTTTTGCCCATGAAACTATTGGCGTTACCGGGCATTATGACCTATTCTTCTCTTGTGTTTTTGGCTGTTTTTCAACTTTTGCATTCATTGAGGCAATGACTATGGGCTTTCTCTTAAAAACGACTTCATCCGAAGCAAAATTCAGGCTTATCGCGAGAAAACCCGACGGGAAAGAGCTCCCCCATCCCCTTTTCTTTGACGGCAAAGAAATTCTGGATCCTCAAGATCCCGATGGTGCCGCCCTTATCACGAATTGCCTTTCGATTCCGGGAAATCCCAATTACCGTTTCTTCGGGGAAATGGCTTTAAATAGACCTAGGCAGGAACTTCTCGAAGCGTTGCTGACCGTTCTTCCGGATGAGCACCGCCTCGAGTTGACAGACAAAACCAACGTTTGTGCCCAACTGATCGTCACGACTCTTAACCGTCCGGACATGTGCGGCCGCCTTCGCCGTAAATCGTCGCCCCCTCGTCTGGAAACCGCAACGCCGCGCTAGAACCTTTTCCGGAAAGGTTGGCCCTTTTTGCGCGGACGGAAAAGGCTCTAGTCCATTCGGTCAAGCTTGGCCATACGCTTACGCGTGTTGGGGTCCAGATAGCGCTTGCGCAAACGAACCGACTTGGGCGTCACTTCAACCAATTCGTCGTCCGCGATGTAAGCAATGGCCTTTTCAAGCGGCAAAATCATCGGCGGCGTTAGACGCACGGCTTCGTCTTTCGACGTCGTGCGAATATTTGTCAGCTTCTTGCCTTCCAAAACGTTCACTTCCAGATCATTCGACTTGGCGTGTTCGCCCACGATCATCCCGCCATAGACCTTGGTTCCCGGGGTAATCATCATGGGGCCGCGTTCTTCCAGCTTCCACATGGCGTAGGGCACCGCATCGCCTTGGCCCAGCGAAATCATCACGCCCGTCCGACGCGACGCAATCGGGCCCTTATAGGGGGCATAGCTGTGGAACAGCCGGTTCATAATGCCGGTGCCGCGCGTGTCCGATAAGAACTCGCCGTAATACCCGATCAACCCGCGCGAGGGCGCCAAGAACGTCAAACGAACCTTGCCGCCGCCGGAGGGGCGCATGTCCGTCATTTCGGCCTTACGCTCGGACATTTTATTGACCACCGTGCCCGAATACGCTTCGTCAACGTCGATCAAAACTTCTTCGATCGGTTCCTGACGTTGGCCATCGATCGTTTTAAACAACACGCGCGGACGGCTGATGGACATCTCAAAGCCTTCGCGGCGCATGGTTTCGATCAGGATGCCCAACTGAAGTTCGCCTCGACCCGAAACCTCAAACGCGTCCTTGTCCTCCGACTCTTTCACGCGAATAGCCACGTTGCCTTCCACCTCACGCATCAAGCGTTCGTGGATCGTGCGGCCCGTTACCTTGTCGCCCTCGGTGCCCGCCAACGGCGAGTCGTTCACCGAAAACGTCATGCTGATCGTGGGCGGATCAATGGGGCGCGCGTGCATCGGCTCGACAACAGCAGGATCGCACAGCGTGTCGGCCACCGTCGCCTTGGAAAGCCCGGCAATCGCCACAATATCGCCTGCCTGAGCCTCGTCCACCGGCGTGCGCTCCAGCCCGCGGAAGGCCAGAATCTTGCTCACACGGCCTTGCTCGATCAGCGTGCCGTCATGCCGCAGCGCTTTAATCGCCATGTTCGTCTTGACCACGCCGCTTTCGATGCGGCCCGTCAGCAATCGGCCTAAATACGGATTGGCTTCAAGAATCGTCACCAAAAGCTTGAAGGGCGCGCCAACGTCAACCTTAGGTTCCGGCACGTGGTGCAAAATCAAATCAAACAGAGGCTTCAGATCCTTCGGCTCATCGCCCATCTTTTCGACGGCCCAGCCGTTGCGGCCCGACGCAAAAAGCACCGGGAAATCCAGCTGCTCCTCCGTCGCGTCCAACGCGGCGAACAAGTCGAACACTTCGTCATGAACTTGGTGCGGGCGCGCATCCGAACGGTCGATCTTGTTGATCACCACCATCGGGCGCAAACCAATCGCAAGAGCCTTGGACACGACGAACTTCGTTTGCGGCAACGGACCTTCCGCCGAATCGACCAAAAGCACCACACCGTCCACCATGGACAAAATACGTTCGACCTCGCCGCCAAAATCCGCATGCCCCGGCGTATCGACGATGTTGATCCGCACATTATCGTACACCACAGAGGTGCACTTGGCCAAAATGGTTATCCCGCGTTCGCGTTCAAGGTCGTTGCTATCCATCGCTCGTTCGGCCACCTGTTGGTTGGCGCGAAACGTCCCGGATTGACGCAACATTTGATCAACCAGCGTCGTTTTTCCATGGTCGACGTGAGCGATAATCGCAATATTTCTTAACTTCATCTTATCAACTTCTTTTTGGGATTTTCGGCGCGGCTTCAAGCCGGCGCGCTTCTGCGTGCGCAGGGTTAATCGGTCAAAAGGCTTTCGTCAATCACTATTGGCAAAATTGGGAAAAAAGGTCTTATTTTTACCCTTTTAGCCTCAAAAAGGCCCCTTAGAGATTGGATGCAATCTCTTGAACGAAAGATTTTTCACCCTCCTTTTCGACAAAATAAGACGGATCAGCCTTCCATGTACGCAAAAGATCCTTCGCAATTTCAGCCGTCATGCGATCAAAGGTCGTCAAGGCGTATTCCATTTCGCGAGGATGAACGATCTGGTCACCTGGACGACCGCCCCGAGACAATAAGAACAGCGACACAAAATTTATTTTGTCCACGCCAATCGCCCGGCATACCGCCGCAAGCCCACGTCCGCCAACGCCCGCCATGATCGCATCGACAAGCGTCAAGGGCAGCCCAGCCAACCGGCCAAGAAGGATATTAAACAAGCGATAGTGCCCCATGCGCAAAACCTGGGGTAAAACCTGAAGAGTCAACGCGCCATGAGCTTCGATCCAGTTTGCGACCTGAATCATGATCTTGTCGTTGCCTTTCTCCTGCGCGTGATCGTCCAAAAAGGCCCCGATAGTCTTCGACAAAGCGCGATCGATCTGCCCCGACGTTATGCCAAAGCGGCTGAGGGTATAGCGCCGGAGATCTTCTTCAAGCCACCAATAAAGCTTAAGCACTACATCAACCGTCGCCTCATTGCGCGACAAAAGCGGCTTGCGCAACACTTGGCTATGCCGGGCCGCGTCCGACACGACACGCAAGGCCAAGGGGCTCAGCTCCGCGCCCAGATTTTCAACAACCACCTGCATCACGCCAACATCCCCCGTTGTCACAAGAGCGTCGGCGACAACCTCACTGATTCTTTCGCGCTGGGCAATTGCCGTCGCATGAGCAATTCCCTTGTCCTCGATCACCCGGATCAAATCCGCATCGCTCAGACACGTCGCCGTTATAAGGACGGGCCGCGCAATCATAAGATCGTCTTGGGCCAACGCCGCGGCAATCCCGCGCGGCATCTTGGTCATATCTGAAAATTTTTTGGCTAGTTGCTCTTTAACCTGAGGGGAGGCGTTAAAAACGAGCAGGTTAATCAAATCGTTAAGCTGCTCTTCCTCCCGCAGCGTCAGAGGCGCTTCTTCATAGAGAAAAACATCGGCCAACATTCCGGCCAATTGCAAGCGCGAGACTTCGCTGTGCTCGTGCGCCAAAGCGATCATCGTCGGTAAGGCATCCTTTATGAAACGCGCCATAGCAGCCCTATTCCTTTCCTATGCCGTTCTATGCCGGAAAAAGCCGATTAAGAGAAATTTGTTGCACGAAAAGATTAAATGTTTATTTATTACGGATGTGTAATGGTTGCTCTATGTTCTCCATGGTGAAGGATTTCTTGTCATGCAAGTGCCCGTTATCCCACCTCCTTTAGTTAGCAACGCGCTTTCTCAAGAAATCGCGGCCCAAGCCGCTCCGACTCACCAAGCCGTCCAGCCCCTCAGCCAAAACGCCGTGGATCCCACACCGAAGGCCGAAAACGTCGATAAGGTCAACCGCAAGAAGGAAGACGACGGGCGCGAAGAGCGCCGCAAACGCCGGGCCATGGAGGGCAAAAGCGACGACGATCAGGAAGACGCCCACACCGTGGATTTAAGCATTTAAAAGCGGCTGTTACGCTCTTGGAACATAGGAAATCCGGTACTGATAGTTCGGATCCTTGCGCACCGGATAAGGAAGAATGTCCCTCGTTGCCGAAAGAAGTCCATAAAACCTATCGATCGCGTCGTGCTGACGCTCTTTCTTATCGACGCCGTCGGGATCCAACACAAAATCGATGACATGGTGCTTATCATCAATCTGGCCGCCGACATCAATGCAAATCGCTCCACGAATTTTTCCTTGCTTAACGAGCTCGTTCGCAATCTTCATCATCGGATAGTCCGAATTTGAATCGCCCGCCACAATCAGAACATCTTTTCTGTCCAACGGGTAGAACTCCGTCAGGATCTTTCGTGTCGTATACCCCTTATCCATTCCCTGGGGCTTAAAATCGATATAGCCTTGCGTCTGGACACGCCCATCAGCCAGCATCACAGGCGTTTTCTTGGACGCTTGCGTCACACAAGCGGCAATATCCTTGGGAAGCTGGGCGATCAACGTATTGGTTTGCTCGAAAAACGACTTAACCAGAGCCGACTCTTCTTC
This sequence comes from Alphaproteobacteria bacterium, assembly GCA_028690155.1. Lineage (GTDB taxonomy): Bacteria > Pseudomonadota > Alphaproteobacteria > UBA9219 > UBA9219 > CAIXLI01. The sequence continues at coordinate 44,748 of JAQVBU010000003.1, forward strand.
GCCGTCAATTTGGAAAATGACCGCGCCGCATTTCTCGCGCTTGTCCACCTTCAGCAGAGGGTAAAGCTCCGGACGCGCGTCTGTCATTGCTTTGATGTCGTCCAAAACGGAGTGAATGCCGTCGATGACCTGATCCAACTTTTCCGCATCGTCTTCATAGCCGGGGATCGTTATAAAGGTCGATTCCACATTTTCGGCAATGTTACCGCGCCACAAATGCCCCGAGTTCGAGGCCAAAAAGACATTCTCTAACGAGCCGAATTCTTCAACGTGGTCGGACTGCTTCAGATAGTCTTCCGTGCTGGCCTCACCGCGCGCCGTCTGGACGATAACGCCTCCAACCTTGCGCGAAAAATCGGCAAAAAAGCCGTGCTGACCGCGCTCAAGCGGCGCATCGTCGAAATCTTTGGGATTCTTTTTCTTGGCCATCGTCAGATCATAGTCAAACAGACAGACGAGATTTTTGAGCGTAAGGCCAGGGTAGCACGCCAATCGAGAACGAAGGGCGTTTTCCTGTTCGACACTTAATCCGGAGTACATTGAAATGATCCCTTGCTTTTTTTCTTAAGAAAAATCGATCCGTTGAGATCCTTCCTTATAAGAAATTCCTAATTATTTTCATAGGGAAAGTGGCATTCTTAATCATCTCCTCCTTGTTTCTTTTTGCTAAAAATCGCAATAACACACTGTTTTTCAACAAAGTTTTGAAACATCATTTCTGAAAGCATACCCTCTCGTTTTCTTGGATTTCGCATTACTCTGACTTCTGTGCTAATACAAAAATTCCATTATCTTTGGCCCATCTTAAAGCCCGTCTCAAAGAGAGATCCCATGACCGACATCGAAGAAAACACACCTCCTCCTCAAGAAGACGCCCCTGCTAGGCAGAGCCACAAAGGGCTTGTCGTTCTTGTCGCTGTAGGACTTCTCGCCGCCGCCGTCTGTACGGCGGGCGGGTGGCTTTATATGACCGATGGCGCGCTCTTTCAGAACAACGAAAGGGCGCAACGGCTCGACGCTTTGGATCACAGGCTCGATGCGTTGGAATCGGCTTTAAACGCCGCGCTGGCCTCAACCGCCTCGACACCCGAGGCGCTGGCCGCGCTGGAAGAAAAATTCCAGTATATGAAAGCCCAGATCGAAGAAAAAAACACACGTGCCAACCAGCCCGTTCAAGAAGCCGTGATTGCCACCCTCGCTTTTTGGGATCTTCGCGATGCCGCCAAGGATGGCCAGCCTTTTGACGAACCGTTAGCGCGCCTGCGCGTGGCCTTTGCCGATAATCCCTCTCTCGATCCCGTCTTACGCAAGCTTGTTCCTTTTGCGTCAAGCAAGACGCCGACGTTCGACCAACTTCAAGACGTCTTGGTTCTCAAGGAAGCCGACATTCCTGTGGAGAGCGACAACGATGCCTCGTGGATAACAAAAATCAAAAGGATTTTTCGCCCCCTGATTACCGTGAAGCCACGGCAAGATCCCCGCTTTAGCCCCTTAGAGGAAGCTCTGGCCTCTCAAGACCCCCAACGCCTACACACGGCGTTGGATTCCCTGCCGGAGCAAGCCCGCGCCGCCCTTGCGCCATGGGCGGCCGATGTGGATAAAAGGCTTGCGCTCGACGCGATTCTTAAAGAATTGAATACTGCCTTTTCGGTTCTGTCTCCTCCTGCAAAGGCTCGCCCATGATTCGATTTCTTCGTTTCCTTGTCCAGCTTGCCCTGCTTCTTGGCGTAGCCCTGTGGCTCGCCGACCGTCCGGGCGAAGCGCATATCGTTTGGCACGATACGGTCATTGAAACATCCGCCGCCTTCTTGGCCGTTGCCGTTCTGGTTCTCGGCCTTGTCATTCATCTTTTGTTTCGTCTTTGGTATTTGTTGCGCGACGGCCCGGCTCTTTGGCGCATGCGCCGCGACCTTGCCAAAGCCAAACGCGGACAAGACCTGATTGCACAGGGCCTCGTCGCTCTTGCCGCCGGAAACGCCAGCGAGGCCGGACGCTTGGCTGTGGCGGCCCGCAAAAATATGGGGCGCACAATTTCGACTCAATGGCTTCAAGCGCAAGCGGCCCAGCTGGCGGGGGATCGCCGCGCCGCCAAGGAAATTTTCCGTGCGTTGGCCGCCAATGACGCGGCGGCGGTTTTAGGGTATCGCGGGCTTGTGGCCGAAGCGAAGCGAGACGGCAATTGGGAAGAAATCGACGCTCTTCTAAGCGAATTGCATCGTCAGAAGCCGTCGACGCCTTGGCTGAGCCTGATGCGCATGGAAAGCGCGGCGCGCCACTGTCAGTGGGAGAACGCCGAACAAGCTCTGTCTCACGCCATCGCCGCAAAATTGATGGATTCGGATCAAGGCCGCCAGACACGCGCGGCGTTGCGTGTGGCCGTGTCGCGAGCGGCGGCCATGGCCGCCGACAAGAGCAAGGCGCTTCAAGCCGCCGAACAAGCCGTTAAGCTGGCGCCCGATTGGCTCCCCGCCCTTTTAAGGCTTGCGGATGCACTGGCGGCAACAGGCCATGCGCGGGCCGCGACGCGCATGATCGAGCACGCGTGGAAAACACAACCGCATCCTCAATTGGCCCATCTTCTGCGCCGTATGGCCAAAACGCCTTTGGAGGCCTTCAAACAAACGGAAAAACTTTGTCAGATCAATCCGTCCGCGCGCGAAAGTCGCCTCGCCATGGCCGAAGCCGCTTTGGATGCCGATATTTGGGGCGAAGCGCGTCGTCATCTGACGGCCTGCATCAATGAACGGTGCGCAACACAAGGTGTTTATCGCCTTTTGGCCCGCCTCGAACGCGGTGAACATCACGACGAGCGCGCCGCCGCCCAGTGGCTAAGCAAGGCCGCTGAGGCCGCGCCCGATCCCGCATGGCTGTGCCGCACATGCGGACAGGCTCATGAAGTATGGATTCCCCTTTGCTCACCCTGCGGCTCCTTCAACAGCCTGGAATGGCGGCGTGACGGAAAAAGCCGTCCCTCTCTCCCTCACAAAAAAGGCCTTCTTGACGATGATGAATCTTGATGAGCTTGATCCGCCGCCTGCTTTGGCAAAACCGCGCGACTTGCAACCCCTTTCGATCCGCGAGCTTGAGGAGTACATCGTCTCCTTGCAAGACGAGGTGGCGCGCGCTGAAGCCATGATCGTCCAAAAGCAAGCCCACAAAAACGATATCGATTCCCTTTTTAAAAAATAGGTTTTGCTCGCATGGCCACCGTTGTTCCGCTCCGGCACCCTTTAAAAACGCTGTCAACGTCTCCTTTGGAGCGATTGAAGGATCTTGTTTCCGACGATCTGGCCGCCGTCAATCAACTCATTCTTCAGCGCACGGAAAGCCAAGTTGAAATCATTCCACGCCTTGCCGGCCATATCATCGCGTCGGGAGGAAAACGGTTGAGGCCTCTTTTGACGCTCGCTTGCACCCGGCTTTGCGGTTACGAAGGCGCGCGCCATGTCAAGCTCGCCACCAGCGTCGAGTTTATTCACACAGCCACCTTGCTTCACGACGACGTCGTGGACGAAAGTTCCTTTCGACGCGGCACGCCTTCCGCAAACGCCCTCTTCGGTAACGAAGCCAGCGTGTTGGTCGGCGATTTCCTTTTCAGTCGCGCGTTCGAGCTTATGGTGGAAGACGGTTCGCTCGATGTGCTGCATGTTCTCGCCCGTGCCGCCGCAGTTATCTCGGAAGGCGAAGTTTTGCAGCTTATGACCGCCAACGACAGCACCACGAGTGAACAGGCCTATCTCGAAGTCATCCGAGCCAAAACGGCCGAGCTTTTCGCCGCCGCCTGCCGCATTGGCGCGCTCGTCGCGAGGCGACCGGCCGCTGACGAGGAAGCGCTTCGCACGTTCGGCATTAACCTTGGCATCGCCTTCCAAATTGTGGATGATGTGCTGGATTATGCCTCGGATCAGACGCGGACAGGAAAAACGTCCGGCAACGACTTTCGCGAAGGAAAAATGACCCTGCCGGCCATTTTGGCCATTCACCGCGGGGATGACGACGAACGTACGTTCTGGAAACGAACGCTTGAAAACATTGACCAGCGCGACGGCGATTTCGATCATGCGCGCGCTCTGATCGACCAACATCGGGCCTTACAAGATTCCTTGGACCGCGCCCGTCATTATGGCGCTATTGCCCGCGATGCGTTAGGGACCTTCCCGGCCTCCCCGATCCGTCAGGCGCTTCTTGATATCGTCACCTTTACGATCGAACGCGAATTTTAACGCCCTGATTTTAAGCCCTTATACGGAAGGGGCTTTTTAATATACTCTTTTGTGTTAGGATAGCCCTTCTACCCCCCTCGGCTTGTCTCATGTTTTCGTCTTTGAAATCCTCGTTCTCCCTCTCCTCCTCGTCCGCCCCAAAAATGCGGTGGGTATGGGCTCTTTTCCGCCGCGAGGCCCTCGGACTGCTTCAAGATTTCTGGAAAGACGGCAAAGGCTTCAGCGTTCGACCGGCGGTCAGATCGGATTCGATTTCTTCCGACCCGAATCCACAGAGCTTATGGCATGCCAAACCTGGCGAAATTGAAGAAAAAATGTGGGGAAGCGGGAGCCTCCTTCCCGCGGAAGAACTTCTGTACGAGCTTCTGAGCCGTCCTTTAAACCTGAATAAAGACATGAAGGTGCTCGATCTCACCGCGGGCATCGGGCACCGCATGGGGAAACTCGTCAGAGATTTCAATTGTTCGGTCGAAGGGCGCGAGACAAACCCTGAGCTTGCCGTACGAGGGCAGACCTTGCTGGCCGCCGAGGGCTTTGACAAAAAAGCTAATCTTACGCTCTATAATCCTGACGCCCTTCTCGAAACGCAAACATACACCTGCGTTATCGCAAGGGAACTTCTGTCACGCGTTTCGAACAAAGAAACATTCGTTCGAGCCCTTGTCGACTGCTGTACAAAGGATGCCCAATTTTCCTTCTCGGACTATATCGTCAATCCGGAAGATCAAAATCAACCCGCTATTCTTGCTTGGAAAGCCTTTGAACCCGAAAGGGTGCCGCTGAGCCTTGTCGATATGGCCGAGCTTTGGGCCAAGGCAGGCGTCACGTTGCGCGTCCATGACGAACAAACGGACATGTATGAGGCCGAGATTAAGCAGGGCCTCCTTCGCTTAGCCCAGTTTATGGGTTCGGGCGTTCGGCCCGACTATCCGACCAAAAAAGCCATCAATCAAACCATAACCCTATGGGCGCATCGGGCTGCCGCGTTTGAACAAGGCATGAAATTCTACCGTTTCTACGGTAAACGTTAGTTTTTCCCCCATACGGTCGATAAATATTAGACGCCCGCGCGGAAAAAGCTTATAGCTACCGACGTTCAAACAAGGATGGCCTTTGCGTTCATGAACCGACGATCAAAGCAAGCGCGCCGCCCGCCCGACGATGCACTGTGGTTTTTGCCGCTTGGCGGCTCGGGCGAGATCGGTATGAATTTCAATCTTTATGGAACGGCAGGCCAATGGCTTATCGTTGATTGCGGGGTTACGTTCGGTGACGAGACGACACCCGGCATCGATCTTATCACGCCGGACATTTCTTTTATTATCGAGCATCGCGAGTTTCTTGCCGGCCTTGTCGTTACCCATGGCCATGAAGACCACATCGGGGCAATCAGCTATCTTTGGCCTCAACTGAAATGCCCTATTTATGCAACGCCGTTCACGGCCACCCTGATTCGCAACAAACTCGCTTATCAGAACCTCGATACGGCTCCTGTGTGTTTGTACGAAAAAGCGCCGGGCGATCGTTTTTCCATAGGCGCTTTTGACATCGAGTTTATCCCTGTCACGCACTCCGTTCCCGAATCCCAAATGCTCGTTTTGCGAACCGCGTGCGGGACGGTCCTTCACACGGGCGACTGGAAATTCGACCCAGATCCGATTATCGGAAACACCACGGCCGTTCAAAAGATCAAGGCGCTTGGGGCTGAAGGTGTGATGGCTGTCGTTGCGGATTCGACCAACGCACAAGTCGAAGGGCATTCCGGTTCGGAACGCGAGGCCCAAGACGAATTCCGGAATCTGTTCCCAACCATCAAACAGCGCATTGTCGTCACATGCTTTGCCAGCAATGTGGCACGCATCAAATCTATCGCCTTGGCCGCCAAAGCGGCGGGCCGTTATGTGACCCTGGTAGGACGGTCCTTATGGCGCAACGCCGAAGCCGCGCATGCCTGCGGCTATTTGCCGGAATTCGACGAATTCCTAAGCGAAAACGAGGCGATGTTGTCGCCGCGGGATAAAATCGTCATGATCACGACCGGCTGTCAGGGCGAAGCCCGCGCCGCGCTGGCCCGCATCGCGAACGACGACCATCCGGAAATCGAGCTGGACGCAGGCGACACCGTCATTTTTTCTTCACGCAACATTCCCGGCAACGAACGCGCGATCGCGCGGCTCCAAAACAACCTGATCGCGCTAGGGCTTTCCATCATAACGCCCGACGACGCGCCCGTTCATGTGTCGGGGCATGCGGCAAAGGACGAGATGACCCAGCTTTATACATGGACGAAGCCCGCGCTTCTTCTCCCTGTCCACGGGGAGGCGCGCCATCAAAGCGAACATGCCGCACTGGCCAAACGCGCGGCCGTCAAGGATGTTATGATACCCCAAAACGGGCAAATCATCCGTCTGGGGCCGGGAATACATGAAGTTGTTGCCGAAGTCCCTGCCGGACGCTGGGGGCTGGACGGCACCGTGTTGCGCAGCCTTGACGCCGACGTCGCCAAGAACAGAAAAAAACTTAGTCTGAACGGTCTTGCCGCCGTCACAATCGTGATGAACGCAAAAGGCCAGGCCGTGCGCGACCCTCAAATCAGTCTTATGGGATTGGTTGACGAAAGCGCCCTAAACGCGTTGCAGGACAAGGTGTCGGATGCCCTTCTCGACGCCATCGAGGCCATGCCAAAATCGGCCCGCAGCGACGATGCCGCGCTACGCCATGCCGTCGCCATGGCCGTACGCCGTACCATCAAGGAACAGATCGGCAAAAAACCCGTCACCGACGTTCATGTGGTGAGAATCTAAAAGGCGCATGTGGGAGTTGGTATCGACTCGACCAACCCCCGAACTCATGCCCCTCTACTCTGCATGCGCCTCAATCGAATGCCGCGTCTCCGCAGGCCTATACTCCTGCATACGCGTCGCTCGAAGCCCACGAACGCCATGGCTGTCCAGAAGAGTCATCCATGACTGAAACTCTTCCTCCGATAACCGATAGCGTTCGCACGCCTCGGTGAACGAAAGAACCCCATTGCGCACCGCGGCAACAACCTGCGCCTTGCGGCGAACGACCCATCGTTGGGTATTGGGAGGTGGAAGATGGCTAAGGTCTTTATCGCGTGAAATGCGAACGATCTTAACCTGATCTCCAGCTGTTGAAAAAGCCGGTTTATTTTCGCTCATAATAAGACTCCCTAAAAAAAAGAACTTTCAATACCAGCGCAGAATACACGGAAACGTTTAAAATATACCTAATCGGTAAGGTTAATTACCAGAAACTTCTATAAAAAATCGTGAAGAAAAAGAAGATGTTGCCGCATATTTACAATAAAAAAAGGCCAATTTGTCCTTCTTTTCAAACGGTAAGGTAAAAATCCGCCGTACCCTGACAGGTTAAAGAAGGCTTTTAATTTTGTAGAGAATATCTTGGGCTTGACGGGGATTGAGCGCGTCCGGATCAAGGGCCCGAAGAATAGCCTCGAGCTCGGGCGCGAGGATCATACGCGCCGCGGCCTGACGCGCCGTCTCATCGTACGACGGCAGGCTGTCAGCCACACCGGCTCCTGTTTTCCCTTCCTCATCCCGCTTGCTCTCCAACGCCGCTAAAACTTGCGCCGCGCGCGCCAACGCCGCTTCGGGAAGGCCGGCCATGCGGGCGACGTGGATGCCATAGGAACGATCCGCCACCCCTTCGATGACTTCGTGCAAAAAGACGATTTCGTTTTCCCATTCCTTGGTCTTCATCGTCGCGCAGTAAAGGGTGGGCAAACGCCCCTTAAGCGCCGTCAGCTCATGATAATGGGTCGCGAACAGCGCCCGGCAGCCGTTGGTCTTTTGCAGGTATTCCAAAACAGCCCACGCAATCGACAGACCATCATATGTTGCCGTGCCCCGGCCGATTTCGTCCAAAATCACAAACGATCGCGCTGTTGCCTGATTCAAGATCGCGGCCGTTTCGATCATCTCGACCATAAACGTCGACCGCCCGGCCGCCAGATCGTCGGCCGCGCCCACCCGACTGAACAAACGGTCAACGACCCCAATGTGCGCCTCAGACGCCGGAACAAAGCTCCCCATCTGCGCCAAAAGCGCAATAAGAGCGTTTTGCCTCAAAAACGTCGATTTGCCGGCCATGTTCGGCCCTGTCAGGAGCCACAAACGGTGATCCGGCGCCAAGTCGCAATCGTTGGCGATAAACGCTGCATTCTGCCCGTTCTTGGCCAAGGCTTGCTCCACCACCGGGTGCCGCCCGCCCTTGATGCAAAAGGCCATGGATTGATCGACCGTCGGCCGGACGTAGTGCCGCTCGCAGGCCAACGCCGCCAAAGCCGCGTTAACATCGATGATCGCTAACGCTCGGGCTGTCTTCCGCAAAGCGTCAAGATGCGCCAACGTGTCTTGGACCAGCGTGTCGAAAAGCGTCAGCTCGACCGCCAGCGCCCTGTCCGCCGCTTCCGTAATCCGGCGCGCGAGCTCGGACAACTCGACCGTCGTAAAGCGTACCGACGACGCCAACGTCTGGCGGTGAATGAAGGTATCCGGATCGGAAAAAAGCTTGTCGGCATTCGTCGTGCTCACGTCGATATGATAGCCGATTATCTGGTTATGTTTGATCTTGAGCGATCCGATCCCCGTCTTGGCCGCGTATTTCTGCTGAAGGCCCGCGATCAACCGCTTCCCGTCGTCGCGCAAGGTCACGATCTCGTCCAACTGAGCCGAAAAACCCCGCGCTATAAAATTCCCGTCCCGCGCCAGAAGCGGCAAATCGGGAACCAGCGCTCTTTCCAGAACGTCAATCAAAGCGCTGTGCTCGCCTAAACCGTCAATTTCCTGACTCAAGGCCTCGGGCACTCCGGAGGCGTTGATCAAAACGCTGCGAATCGCCTCGGCCTGACGCAACGCCTCGCGCGCCGCCGCCAGATCCCTCGGGCCGCCGCGCCCCAACGCCAACCGTGCCAAGGCGCGTTCAAGATCCGGCGTCTGCCTCAAAAGACCTTGAATCCCGTTTCGTTCCGGTTCCTGTGCCACGAAAAACGCCACGGTTCCAAGCCGCGCGTTGATCGCCGCAACATCCGTAAGCGGCGCCGTGAGCCGCGACGCCAACAGCCGCGCGCCCGCGCCCGTTTGCGTTCGGTCGATCGAGGCCAGAAGACTCCCCTTCTTTTCGCCCGACAGCGTGCGCGTCAGCTCCAGATTACGCCGCGTCGAAGCGTCGATCGCCACCTGCCGCGCCGCCGCCTTGATGGGACGCGCGAAGTGCTTCAAGTCCGTCTTCTGCGTCAGGTCCACATAATCAAGAAGCGCTCCCATGGCCGCCGTTTCAGCCCGCGAGAAGTCGCCAAAAGCGCCCACATCGCTGACCCCGTAAAGAGCCAGAAGACGGCGCTCGGCGTTCGCGCTGTCGAATCGGCTGTTCGGCTGAGGCGCCACCCTTTCCGCCCATGGTTCGAGCAGCACGGCCACATCTTCATTTTCGACCAACCGCTGCGGCACCAAAATCTCGCTTGGTTCCACCTGCGCCAAAAGGCCCGGAAGATCGGACGGATTGACCTCCTGCGAAAAAAGCGTGCCGCCCACCAGATCGCACCAGGAAAACGCCAGCGTCTCGCCGACCAAGGTCAAACAAGCCAAATAATTCGTCTGCCGCGCGTCAAGCAGGCTGTCCTCCGTGACCGTGCCGGGCGTCATAATACGCACGACATCCCGCGTCACGATCGCCTTGCCGCCGCGCTTCTTGGCCTCTTCGGGGGATTCCTTTTGTTCGCAGATGGCGACCCGAAATCCGGCCCGGATTAACTTGGCCACATAACTCTCGTACGCATGGGCCGGAACGCCGCACATCGGAACGTCCTTGCCTTGATACCGCCCCCGACGAGTCAACGCGATATCCAAAGCTTTCGACGCCTTGGCGGCATCGTCAAAGAACATTTCATAGAAATCGCCGAGCCTGAAAAACAGCAAACAATCCTTATGCTCTTTTTTAATATCGAAATACTGAGCCAAAAGCGGGGTCGCTTTTTGGGTCGTTTTTTCGTCGTCAGACAGTTCCGGCAAAAAAGAAGCTTGGCGAAAAGCGGGGGGCGTCGACATAGATTGATCCGAAAAACATAGGGTTATCTGCGCCAAGGTAGCCTATTTCCTAGGCGCACAAAAGGGGCGTTTGTTAAGAATTAACCAAGAAAGGCCCCCTTTTCTTCGTCTCTCGCCATGATATAACCCTTTTTCATGATCATCGGCATCGGCAGCGACCTGACAAACATCGACCGCATCGACACCACGCTGAAACGTTTCGGAAATCGTTTCGTTCAGAGGGTCTTTACGCCTGTCGAACAGGCCAAAGCCGCCAAGCGCGTTCGAAAAGCCGAAACCTACGCCAAACGCTTCGCCGCCAAGGAAGCTTGCTGCAAGGCCTTGGGGACCGGGTTCTATCGAGGCGTGTTTTTTCGCGATATAGGCGTTGTGAATCTTAGGTCAGGCCAGCCAACCTTGGCTCTTTCGGGCGGCGCCTTGGAACGTCTTCAGGAACTGACGCCTCCCGGGATGACGGTCAAGATCCACCTCACTCTTACCGACGATTCGCCGTGGGCCCAAGCGTTTGTCGTGATCGAAGCCCTAGAGCCGATCGTGATATCGCGATAAGGAGAGCTTTTACCGCCCGTGCAAAAAGCCGCCCTAACGTGAAAAGGCTCTAGAACGATAGCTCGGGAACGTCCTCGCCGCGAGCCAACGCTTCGCTGATCGGGAGAAACGTCTTGACCACGCAGTCGTAAACAGGCCGCTTAAACGAGACGATCATTTCGGGCGTCTCTTGAAGCGCGGCCCACCGCCACGCAATGAATTCGGGGCTTTCCGGTTCGTTCTTTCCTGAAAGATCGATATCCTGATCGCAGCCCAGAAACTTCAGGGCGAACCAATCCTGCCTTTGGCCACGGTACTTTCCGTGGAAAACGCGCCCGCCCGGCTCCAACCGCCGATTTTGCAGCCAATCGGGAAATTCATAAAACAACGAATCAGAAACCCTCCCCACAAGGCAGGCATGGTTCGTTCCGATTTCTTCCTTCATTTCCCGAAAAACGGCCCGGCGGGGATCCTCTCCCTTTTGCACGCCCCCTTGAGGCATCTGCCATGCGCCGCGCTTGTCCCGGCGCTCGGCCACCAGAACATGTCCCTGTGTGTTGAAAAGACATACGCCAACACCGTAACGGTACGGCAAACTATGGAAGTCAAACCCTGTCATCGTTACTTAACCACCGAACTTAAAGGAACCAAAGCTATACCACGATCCGGAAGAGACCGCATCCACGTTTGAAGCTTGTGAAGCATAAGCGGCGTGGCCGTCGTAACCCCGATGGCAAAACCCTTCTGGCGCGCCGTTTTTTCAAGGCCGTCAAAAGCAAGATCGATTGAATCGGGATCGAGGTTGACGTCCAGCCTCTGCGTAGCCTCCGCGACAGGCACGCCAGCCCGAAGAGCCATGTCGGTCATAACCCCATGCGGAACCATGCGCGTGTCCAAAAGCATAAGGCCGCGCTGTTTCAGCTCTTGCAGGATGATCCTGAAGCGTTCCGGATCTGTCGCGAAGCGAGAGCCATAGATCATGGTCACACCGATATACCCCGTCGCATGGCGAAGGGCCTTAAGAAGCCGAATCATGTTTTCGCTATTCGGCAAATTGCTGAGCAAGGTATCGGGGCCCGGGTCGCTGCTTGGATAATCGAACGGCTCAACCGGGATCTGAAGCAAAATCTCATGCCCGTCCTGCCGCGCTCGGCCGCCCCACGCCCCCACCACGGGTCCCTGCGAATTAAAAGCAAGCGTCACCACGGGGGGAAGCTGGGTAATGGCCTGATCCGTAATCAGCTTTGAAAGGCCAAGGTCCAAAACAACAATCGCAATACGTGGACGCTTGTCCGCCGTGTTGTAGGGGCGTGCATAAACTTGCCAGGGCTGGGCTCCGGATTCGCTGATCTTGGGGAGGCTCCCCTCCTCCGTATCCTCGGTGACACGAATATCCGGCGCCGGAAGCAAGCGAATGCTTCGATCATTCTGATCGTTAAGCGCCGGCGCATGGGGCAAAGAGGCCATCAGCATCGCATCGGCAAGATCGGTATACGCCGCGTTATTGAGCGTCGTGCCGCTCGTCAAGGGCGCATAGCGTTGACCATAGAACCATGCCGACGGCAAAACGACGAGCGCAAAAAGCACCGTCGTCACAAAAAGCTTCAAATTGCGGGGATACCGCGCCAAAAACGTCTCGCGACGCGGCGGAAGCTTGGAGATATCGTAGTCGCGGGTGACCATTGAGAAGAAACCACTCCTCCTGAAGAGGAAACGACTTTAAAACATTTCCGTCCAAGACCAAATCTTTTTTAACGAAAACAAAGGACGATCAATTCGTCAAACTCCGCACCGGAGCCGGGATGCGCCCGCCGCGCGCCACAAAAGCCTCAGCCCCGAATGTGTTGACGGCCATGACGGGGCAATGCCCTAAAAGCCCACCAAATTCAACGTCGTCCCCGACCTTTTTACCCGGCACCGGGATCAACCTCACGGCCGTGGTTTTGTTGTTGATCATGCCAATGGCCGCTTCGTCCGCCAAAATGGCCGAAAGCGTCGCCGCGCTCGTTGTGCCGGGAACCGCGATCATGTCGAGACCCACCGAACATACGCACGTCATGGCCTCGAGCTTTTCCAAAGACAAGCAACCGCAAGCAACGGCATCGATCATGCCCGCATCCTCGCTGACGGGAATGAACGCCCCACTGAGCCCGCCGACGTGCTGAGCCGCCATCAAACCGCCTTTTTTGACCGCGTCGTTCAAAAGAGCCAGCGCAGCCGTTGTCCCGGGCGCGCCGCACCGCTCAAGCCCCATTTCCTCAAGAATGTGCGCCACACTGTCCCCGATCGCCGACGTCGGCGCCAACGATAAATCCACAATGCCCATGCTCACACCCAACCGCTTCGACGCCTCTTGAGCGACCAATTGGCCAACGCGCGTCACTTTGAATGCCGTCCGCTTGATCGTTTCGGCTACCGTATCAAACGGCGCACCCTGCACGCTTTCCAAAGCTCTTTTGACAACGCCGGGCCCGCTGACGCCGACATTGACGACGCATTCGCCCTCCCCGACGCCATGGAACGCCCCGGCCATAAAGGGATTGTCCTGAACCGCGTTGGTAAAAACAACAAGCTTAGCGCATCCGATCGCACCCCGATCCGCCGTCAACGCGGCCGTCCGCTTGATCGTCTCGCCCATTTGCCGGATCGCATCCATATTCAAGCCGGATTTCGTCGTCCCGACGTTAACCGAAGCACATACGCTTTCGGTCCTTGCTAAGGCTTCGGGAATCGAGGCGATAAGGCGTGTGTCGCCCCTCGTCTCGCCTTTGTCCACCAAGGCCGAAAAGCCACCGATAAAATTAATCCCGAGATCACGTGCGGCGCGGTCCATGGTTTCGGCCACGGGGACAAGTGTATCCGTCTTGCACCCCTCCGCGACAAGAGCGATGGGCGTGACGGACACCCGTTTGTTGATAACCGGAACGCCGTATTCGGTTTCGATCGCCACGCCGACCGCCACAAGATCTTTCGCACACCGCGTAATTTTGTCGTAAATTTTTTGACAAAAAGCCTTAAGGTCCGGATCAACGCAATCGCGCAAACTTATACCCATGGTGATCGTGCGCACGTCCAGCTTGTTTTGTTCGATCATCCGGTTGGTTTCAAAAATCTCATCCCGCCACAGCATGAATTTTTCTCCCTAAATGCGATGCATGGCGTTGAAAATGTCTTCGTGCTGAATCTTCACATCGACCCCCAGCGCGCGACCAACGTCGGCCAACTTCTTCTGAAGAGCGTCCAGAGGAAGCGTGGCTCGTTGCATATCGGCGATCATAACCATATTAAAAAAACCGTTCATAATATTTTGATTGATGTCCATGATGTTGACCTCGGCCTCGGCCAACGCGGTGCTGATCTTGGCCACAATGCCGATGCGGTCTTGCCCGATAATGGTGACGACGATTTTCATAGCAGACCTCTTCGCGCGAAAAACAAGGTTCGTTTTTCACGCTTAACATAGAATCCGTCTTTTTTCTAGAAAGGCTCGGCTATCGGATCAAGCCGACGTGTCAAGGTGAGGCGCATCGGCCTCGCCGCCCTTGGCCACGGCGACCAACGCCTCGCGCAATAAGCGGCCATGAATGGTATAGCCTTGTTGCAAAACTTGAACCACCGTTCCCGGCCTTTTGTCCGTTCCCTCGACTTCGGTCATGACCCGATGAAAATTTGGGTCGTAAGGCTTGCCCAGAGGGTCCATCGGCTTGATCCCAAAGCGTTCAAGCGTCGCCAGCAACTGACGTTCGGTCGCATCGATGCCGACAATAAGATTTTTCATGGCCGGATCCAGCCCCTCACCCGGCACCGCTTCAAGCGCCCGCCGGAAATTGTCCGAAACGCCTAAAAGTTCCTTAGCAAAGGCCGAAATCGCATACTTTGAAACGTCTTCCTTGTCCTTTTGCGCGCGCCGACGCGCGTTTTCGGCATCGGCCATTTCGCGCAAAATCCGTTCTTTAGCCTTGGCCAATTGTTCCTCAAGCTCGGCCATGCGCTGCTCAGGCGTCGACGTCGCGGGCTTTTCGGAAAGCGCCGCGTGCGTTTCTTGACCTGTTTCTTCCACAAGATCGGAAGAATCTTCCATTTTTTCAACAGGTTGTTCCGTCTCGATGTCCGATGTCGTCATTGTTTCGGGTGCCTTCTTCTTTTTTTACATGCCGTGGGATATCGTCCTAAACAAGATTGGGAGTTTTTCCGAAAAATCAAGGGGCTTTTTCCTTTGACATGGAAATGGGATGCTCTTTCGTTTAACTTACCTTGCTTGGATGTTTTTCCGTTCAGAATATTATGACCCTTTCTCACAAATTAGTCTCCAAAACAAGCCGTGGGTTGTGCGGCACGCTGACCCCTCCCGGAGATAAAAGCATCTCGCACCGCAGCCTTATTTTCGGAAGCCTTGCCGAAGGAACGTCAACCGTTCGGGGCCTTTTGGAAAGCGCCGATGTCATGGGCACGATGGGCGCCCTGCGCGCTATGGGCGCGTCCTTTCGCAAAAAGGAAGGAGAGGACCTTTGGCTCATTGACGGGGTAGGTCTCGACGGTCTGCGCGCCCCCGAATCGCCGATGGATCTCGGCAACAGCGGCACGTCCGCACGGCTTCTTATCGGCCTTGTCGCCGGGCTTCCCTTCTCCGCCTCTTTTACAGGGGACGCGTCGTTACAAAAAAGACCTATGAGCCGCGTCATTGAGCCTCTGTCCCAAATGGGTGCCTCCTTCGAAAGTCTCGACGAACGACTTCCGCTTACCGTCAAAGGAACGGCCTCGTTGCGCCCCATGACCTACACGCTCCCCGTGGCCTCGGCTCAGGTCAAATCCGCCATTCTTCTGGCGGGCCTTCATACCGAAGGCGTTACCTCTGTTATCGAGCCCGAACCGACGCGCGACCATTCGGAAAACATGCTTCGCGCTTTTGGCGCTTCAATTCACATCGAGAAAAACGCTCTCGGCCAAGACGTCATCGCGTTGACCGGAAGGCCTTCCCTTGCCGCGCAGAATATCGTTATTCCTGCCGATCCCAGCTCGGCCGCTTTTCCTTTGGTCGCCGCGCTTCTGGTCCCCGAAAGCCGCGTCACGCTAAGACACGTGGGACTGAATCCTCGACGCGCCGGCTTGATCGAGGTTCTTTTGGCCATGGGCGCCAAAATTGACATCGCCGACCAGCATCTCGAAGGCGGCGAGCCGGTAGCGGATTTAACGGTCGAATCGAGCGAACTCCACAGCCTTGACGTCCCCGCTAGCCAAGCCCCTCGCATGATCGACGAATATCCTATCCTTGCCGTGGCGGCTGCCTGCGCCAAGGGACGGACCCATCTGCGCGGTCTTCATGAACTGCGCGTCAAGGAAAGCGACCGCTTGGATCTTATGGCGCGCGGACTGGCCCGCTGTGGCGCCGATGTTGTTGTCGAAGGCGACGACCTGATCGTCACCGGAACGGGGGCCCCTCCCCCAGGAGGGGTTTTGATTGATACGGCCATGGATCATCGCATCGCCATGAGCTTCCTTGTCCTTGGGCTTTGTGCCCCCCATCCGGTCGCGATCGACGACAGCCGGTTCATCGCGACAAGCTTTCCCTCTTTCGTTTCCATGATGAACGCCTTAGGAGCCTCTATCGACACGCCTTCCTCTTGACCCGAGGCGCGTCTCTCGGCATCTTCTCATCCATGATCCAGCCTTCGCCCTCTCCTATCGATCACGCGGCCGTCCGTATTCTGGCGCAAGTCCTTTCTACGCTTTTACTCCTTCTGATCTTTGTTCCGGCACTTCTGTCGCTTGCCCTTTTTGCTGAAGGCCCCAACACGGAAGAAAAAACCTTTATCGTCGAACGCGGCTTGTCTGCCGTCACGATCGGTCGTCAACTCGAAAAACAAAACCTCGTGCTCAACGCGTCCCTTTTCCGCGTCGCCTCGCGGCTTGTCGGCTCCTTGAAAGCCGGCGAATACGCACTTCCTCCCAAGGCCAGCGCTTTTGCCATCGCCAAAATCTTAAACGAAGGCCACTCCGTCGTTCGCACCTTTACCGCCGTTGAGGGGCTTACCTCCGCCGATATCGTGGCGCTTCTCAATCAAGCCCCGGCGCTAACCGGATCTGTTGACTCCATTCCGGACGAAGGCTCTCTTTTGCCCGAAACCTATCGCTATACGTACGGCGATACCCGTGAAAGCGTTTTGGCGCGCATGCAGACGGCCCTGCAAGAAAAACTCGACGCTTTATGGTCCGAACGCGAGCAGGCCCTTCCTCTTAAAAGCTCCCATGACGCCATCGTCTTAGCCTCGATCATTGAGAAAGAAACCGGCAAGGCCGAAGAACGCCCCCGCATTGCCGGCGTTTTTTACAATCGCTTGGAGCGGCCCATGCGGCTGCAATCCGATCCGACGGTTATCTACGCGTTGACGAAAGGGCTCAAGCCGCTTGATCGCGCCTTGACTCGTAAGGATCTAACCGTTCACTCCCCCTTTAATACCTATGTTCACGACGGGCTCCCCCCCGAACCTATTTGTAATCCTGGGGCGGCCTCGTTAAACGCCGCGCTGCATCCTGAACACCACACTTTTCTTTACTTTGTGGCGGATGGAAATGGCGGGCATACGTTTTCTTCGTCTCTGGCCGAGCACAACAAAAATGTGACGACTTGGCTGAAAGCCTTACGCCAGAAAGGAAAGGCACCGTAGTGTCCATTGCCTTGCGCCTTGCCGCCCTTCGTCCCAAACTTGGGCAGGCAACCTTGATTGCCGTAAGCAAAACACACCCTCTTGAATCCGTCCGGGAAGCCCTGAACGCCGGGCAACGCGTTTTCGGCGAAAACCGCGTTCAGGAGGCGCTGAAAAAATTCGTCCCCCTTCGGCAGGATTTCGACGATATCGAGCTGCACCTGATCGGCCCCCTCCAAACCAATAAAGCGCAAACAGCCGTTGAACTTTTCGATGTCATCCAAACGCTCGACAGGCCCGCGCTTGCCGAAGCTCTGGCCAAAGCCAGCGCTAAGTCTGGGAAACGCCCACGTCTTTATATCGAGGTCAACATAGGCCAAGAACCTCAGAAAGCGGGCGTTGGGCCTGACGAAACCGAAGCGTTTCTCTCGCTTTGCCGCAACACGTACGCCCTGTCCGTTTCAGGCTTGATGTGTATTCCCCCTTTAGGCAAGGAGCCTCGGTCTTATTTTGAGGCCTTGAAGGCCTTGGCCAACCATTTGGCTCTGTCCCATATCAGCATGGGAATGAGCGCCGATTTTGAAACGGCCATCGCCTGCGGCGCAACCGAGGTTCGTTTAGGCACCGCCCTCTTTGGCCATCGATCGCCTCGCGCCTAAAATCCGCCGCCCGATTTGGACATCTGGCCGACAACGCTGAAAATCGACATCATCGTCCAGCCAATCACGCCACCGACAAGCGCCATGCCGACGTTGCGAATCACGGCCGCTTGCGCCCGCATGGCCTCGACTTGATCTTGCATCCATTCGTCAGCCACTTGTTCGATCACCACGCTGACATCCGAACGTTCCGCCAGAATTTCCAAGTCGATGGCCACCTCCGGCGAAGGAAAGTTCATCCGCGTTAACCGCAACGATTCCCCAAGATTGTGGCCCGCCAAGACATTCTGACGCGTCGCCGCAATGCGTTCCCGCATCCACGGGTTGCCTTGCTCGCCCAAAATCTCGAGCGATTTCTTAAGCGGAACCTGCGCGCCCAAAAGGGCCGATAGCCCCATAAGAAAGCCGCTTCCCTGTAAAACACGATACCATGACCATGGGGGATATTTGTCAAAACGCGATCGCAAAGAGCCGCGCCAAAACGAAAGGGTCGAGGTAATGACCACGGCAACGACGACGATGCCGAAAACGATCACAAGGCCCCATTGCGTCACAAAATCCGAAAAAGACACAACGGACCCCATAGAAGCCACAACGCTTGCCGGGGCGTTCGCCCGCATATTGGCGATTAGATTGACGCTAAAGGTCCAAATGACAAAGCCCACCAAAACGGCCATAAACGCCGGATAGCCGACGGCATAACTCACGGCTTGGCGCATTTCCTGCCCACGCGCATTCATGGTGCGCACGGCGCCGAGAGCCCGAGCCAAAGAGCCGGATTCTTCGCCCGCCCGGATCATATAAAGTTCGGACTGAGGCACCCACCCATCCATAGCTTTCGACAAAGAAATACCCGCGCGGTCCTTTAAAAACCATTCACGCAAAGCCACCGCCGCCGGGCGATGGGGATACTTTCCCATTTCCGTCACGTTCTGATAGAGCCGGTCCAAAGCGCGCGACAACGCTTCGTTTGCCAAAAGCAAGCTTTCCAACTTTCGATAGATGCGAAACCGGGTACGCTTGCTGAGGCGAAACTGAACCTTTATAAGTTCAAGATTAACGGCGTTTAATTTGTCTTCGAGTTCGGTCATGGTAGGGGCCCCAACCTTTCTTCAACATCCTGAAGTTCCCGGTCGCGCGCAAAAATGCCCAATTCGAATTCCGCATCGTCCGGAGAGACCTCGCCCGCCCGCACTTTCTCAAGCCCCCGTTGGAGCATTGTGATCCCGTTCAATCCAGCCGGCGATAACCAATAAGCGGCCGCCTCATCTTCGCGGTTGTCTTGAAGAAGGGACATCAATTTGGCATCCGTCTCAATAATCTCGGCGGCGACCGTACGCCCCGCGCGCCCTCGATAGCATTCGGAACATCCCTCCGGATTGGCAAAATAAACATGGCTCATATCCGGCTCGACCACACACTCTTTAATCGGTCGCCCAACGTTCGCTTTTTTTCGGCTCGCCTCCATAATCGCAAGCCCTGCCCGGACGCGACGAACAAGTTCACGCGTGCCGGGGCCAAAATCCCGAATCGCATCGTTCCAAGAAATACGGCAATGGGGGCACAAACTTCGCAACAACCTTTGACACGCCATGCCGCGAACAAGGTTGTGATCGTAAACGATATAAGGCTCAACCCCAATATCCCGAAGCCTTTTAGGCGTCGCAAGAGCCGAATAAACGTGTCCCGTCGTGTAAACTTGACGGCCGGTCAACGCCAAACGAAACGCGAACTGCGCGGTTTGCAAATCGCGCACCTCGCCCAACATCACAATATCCGGATCCAAACGAAGCGCGCAGCGCATAATCTCGACAAAGGTCTTCTCGCGCTGGTCGTCCTTCACCGAAGCCGAACAACCGATCTGACGCGCGCCGACAACACCGCCTTCCGGAGGATCTTCAATCACGAGGCAATTCAGCCGCATTTCCGTCTCGGCCATGCGTCGGTTCAACACAACGCGAAGCGTTGTCGTCTTGCCTTGGTTCACAGGCCCCGAAAAAATACGCAAGCCGCCCGGCGCGGCTCGAAGACTTTGCACAACCCGCAACTGTTCTTGCGAAAACCCCAGCGAATCGACATCCGCCATAATAAAGTTTTCGCCCCAAAGATGCGCCGAGTCATAGGACAGGCGCATATCCAAATAAGCGCCGCCATTCGACAACGGCACCCACTGACAGCGAACGCTGATCACGCCCTTGGGTAAAGTGATTTCGTCCTTGCCGCGCGCATCCGAGGTGAGCATTGCGGCCTGAGGTTCCTGAAAATTCGCCGTCGAGCCCGACTGGCCCCGGGAATGCGAATAGACGGCGGCCAAAAATTGGTCGCCCTCCGTTTGCGTCCACACATCCTGCTGACGCAGGGACCCATCGATACGGAACTGCACCACCGCACGACCGTTCACGGATTCAATATGAACATCGTTGGCACCCATTTGAACGGCTTTATCAAGGGTCGCCACAATGCGCCGACGCGCCGCGTTCATATCGTAATGAGCGCTGTCGTTATTGCGATCGGCATACACATACGCCTGAATAATGATGTTCGGCGTGACATAACGGGGCTCGTCGACCTTGAAGCCCTGTCGTTTCGCCGCCTGAGCCACCGACGTTACCAAAGGCGAACGCCGATGCGACGCGCTGACAAGCCAAAGCCCCGATTCAAAAAGAGCGCATAAATTACGCGCCTCGTCCGGAATTTTAAGCACGCCGTTAGGCGCCGTCAGAACTTTTCCCCTGAAAAGAAGCACCAGAGTCCGTTCGTCTTCAAGCTGAACTTTTTCGGCTTTGGGAATTTCGGCGGAGGCCTGTTGGGCGTTTGCGCCATTCTTTAGGGGGTCTTTTGGGGGTGCCGGCGCTACTTTTTTCGATGGAGGGGGCGTGGCAACCGTTGGCTTTCCTTTAGCCTTTCGGGTCTTGTCCAAAAGTTCGGAAAAACTCAACACTCGGCATACCTCTAACGCGCGCGGGAAAACAGAAACGGCGAAGAAAGGCCGCTTCAGAAAAGGGGGTTCTTCTTGATAACTCTTTTTTGCCTTTTAATCAACGCGCGGCACTGAAAACAACATCCACATTCTTGATCTGAAGCGTGTAGCCACCCCCCTTGCCGCCAACCCTGACGGACGAGGCCGTAATCGAACGGATTGTTTCCTCATCAGAGAGCCGATCCCCAACCTTGACCGCACGCATGTCGCCGTTTGAAAATTTAAGAAGGGCCGTATAGCGACCACCGGCTCCCGATATGCGAAGAATGTCGGGACGGCCCAAATCAGACGAAGCCTTCTTGACTGGCGCAGGCGTATCGACCGGCAAAGAAGCCGACCGTATGGGTAAAGGAACCGCAAGAGCGTTGGCCGGTAAAACAGCATCCAAGGCCATAGCCGGTTTCGAATCGAAAGAGGCGGACGCAGAAGAGCCCCCTCCGCGTCTGTTTCCACGAAGCTTTTGAAGTTCGATCAAACGCCGTTCGAGGTCAATCATGGCATCAATACGCGAGGCCGCTTGTCTTGCCTGATTTAAATCCGCAAGCGTCGTTTCATCGCCTTCTTGGCTGAGCTGATCAATTTTTTCCTTCGCATCGACAATGGCTTCGTCCTCCATAGTCGAGATTTTTTTTTCTAACGAATCAAGGCGATCAAGTCGCGCCCATGCGTCCCTCGGAGAAAGGCAAAGGCCGGTCAAAAAAACCGCACCGACGCCGATCACGACCATCGTCTTCGCTTGGAAGATCTTATTGGCGATTCTCATAGATGACCCCTTCGATAACCCACCCTGACGTCGATGAGCCAGGTGTATACTTCATGGCATTCACGACAGCTCCCGGCAGATCTCCGATGAGAGAGGGGAGCTCTCCCGGTAGTTCTGCCACACTAAGCGTAAACGAACGCTTAACCCATGGAGCTGGCGTAGGATTCCATGTGCCGTTGTATCCTGCGGGTCGTGGGGGTAAGGGATCATCCGAAGCCCGGCCGATTAATCCGGGCCAATCTTGAGACAGGTAACGCCTTGTTATATAATCTATATTTTTCAGCGACTCAGCGTCGCGCGCCTTCAACCGAGCCAAGGGGATTGTTTGGACCGCCGAAGCCCCTGTCGGATCAATAGTCGCGCCTTTGATAAAAAATGATTCGCCCCCTGTCCGCGTCCACCGAATCGTTAACGCCGAACCGCCGCACACAACATTTTGAAGCCGCCATCCCGAAAAGGCCGCCGGAACATGAGCAAGCCCTTGCCGACAGGCCTCAATAACCGCCAAAACAGGCGGTGCATCTTCCCATACCCGCGCGTACGTCGGTTCGACCGAAAGAGGCTTAACGAACGACGGGATGAGCGTCGGGGCGACGGCCTCGGGTTGCGAGACTGGCTGTGGCGCGCCTCCTTCAAAAAGAGGTTGAATGATCCAAACGAGGCCCACAAGGGCAAAAAAACCGCCCACACCCCCCAAGGCCATCAGCTTGACTTTTGGGGGAATAAGAACGCGCTGAAGCTTTATTTCCCGATGATCATTTAAAAGCAACGTCAGCGGAATCGTGTCCGCCCCAGGAATGGCCCAAGATTCCGGCGCATAAATTGTCCTCAGCCCGCCGAATCCTATTTCTTGGATTAAACGATCTTTGGCATCCGATTCGTCCGAGAAAAAAAGATCGCCGTCCGGAACGATAAGGTCGTCGCGGACAATAATCACCACGAAGCCTTCGTTTAGGCGAAAGGCCCCCGCCCAAGCACCCGGGATCTGATTGGCCAAACACGCTGCCAAAACAGGCATGCCCGCCTTTTGGCCGGCTTCACTTGAACATAGTCCGAACTGGGGGACACGACCTTCTTTGTTGCCTGGCCGCACCACATAAAAATCCGCCTGCTGCCCAGGCTGGGTCGCCGCTTCCTTCGCAATCTGCGCCACATGCCCCCGCCCAGGGCTGTTTTCCCAGTAAAGGCCAACGGCATATTGATGCCGGCCTACTGTGACGACGCCTGCCGACATTAATTATACTCCTCGGGAGACCCAACATCCATGACCTGAGGCGTAATGGCCATGAACATCATAAAATGGCTCTTGTTGCTGGACGACCCGCCTCCGAAAAGGAAATTGTCCGGCGAGCCCACACCTTGCCGACTCTGCTCGGTTTTTTCCTGATCAACACCCGCGATCATCAACGTCTGGCCGCTACGCAACATGGATTGCTGAACGAAAATCCGGCTGTCCGTCACGGGCAATGAAATGGGAATATCCAGATCGCCCGAGCTGAAAGTCGTCGAGCCAATGGTTTCGATGCCGATCAGGCTTAAAGAGTACTGAAGAAGGATGCGCCCGTCGTCCAAAAGTCGCGGCGTCAACTGAAGTGAAAAACCGTCCCTGATCGTCGAGATAATTGGGGTCATGATCGTCGTTGAGGATGTCGACGTCGTCGTATTCTGGGTCACGGACTGAATATAAGACGTATCCGTCCCCACACGGCGCGACACCGGGTGATTGTTCAGCGTCGTCATCGAGAACTGCGCGACCTGCGATGTGTCGCCCACCGTCGACAAGGCATTAAAGACGTTTCTCGACTGCGTAGCCCCTGTTCCATTCAAAATGGCGACGCTCAACGAGCCAAGACTTGACGCCGATAAACTTGAGTTCGTCAAAGAAGGCGCCACCGCCGAGGCGTAAGAAATGTTGGTAAACCGGGACATATTATCCAAGAATAAAGAGAAGGCCGACGTGAAATCTTCGCTTTTTCCCAGACTGACGCTATAAATCTGAACACTGATGGCAATCTGACGGGAAAGGCGGCGGTTTTCCTTGCCAATGTAGTCCGCGACAACCGACACCACCTCCGGCGTCGCGGTCACCGTGACCGTTCCCATGGTCGGGGACACAATCGCCGTCCCGTTGCTGCCGACAATCGAGTCTAAAACCCGTTCAAGCTCGTCCCAATACTTAAACGTCATGGACATTTTCGAATTTTGCGTCAGCGTGCTCGACGCGGAAGACGAGCCAGAACTTCCGCTGCTGCTGCTGCTTCCGCTACTGCTACTGCCGCCACTCGAATCCCCCCCATCGTCATCTTCCATTCCTTCGTTGACTTCCTGCGTACCCGGCAAGGATTCAACAACAAACACGCGCGTTTCATAGCGAGAGATCGTGATAGCGGACCCATTGTAACGCCAATTAACGCCGAAATTCGAACAAACGCGATCCAAAAGGCCGGACAAAGGCCCTTCGTAGGAAATCGGCATCTCAAGCGAATCCAAACCCGTATCTTCGCTCTGGACCGACGACGTCCTCGTGGCGCCGCGTTGTTGCTGGCGCGGCGCGGGCAAAGACAACGATGTCAATCGAACGGAAATGCCCGTTTGCGCATTAATCGCATTGGCAATATCGCCCAAAGTCATCGGCACGGACGAGACAAGGGTAACCCCGCGACTGCCTTCATAGTGCAACGGCAACGGTACGCCGCGATGCATCCGAACCGCAACGCTTCCGCCCCATATCTTATTGGTCACCGTTAACGGATTATAATCGACCGCATCGGGAACTTTCTTGATCGACTCCTGAAGCCGATCCCGCGCTTCGGCCGCTTGTTTGTCGATCGTTTCGCGCATAACCTTTGTTTGCTCGCAACCCGCCAACCCAAAAAAAACGCCAACAAGAGAAAGGGTCAGCACACACCGACCAAAAGTACTCATGGCATGCCGTCCCTTTCCCAAAAACATCCTCTATCTCCATCAGTTTGAGTAACTATTCCCGCGCGCCTGAATAACCAAAACCCGTTGATTCGCCCGGGCGTTGGCATGAAGCGACCCTACCGGCTGCGGACGAGCCGTATCAAACCCCGCAAGAAGTCCGCGAACCGCATCTTCAAACCGTCCTTTGAAGCGCGCCGAAGCCTCGACAGGATAATCGTACTCGGCCACCCATTTCAGCTCAACGCCCATACGCGAACACCAACGCATCAAAACCGAACGCAAGGTCTCTCCCCGTTCGGCGGTCCAATCGACCGTCGACGGACTTTCCGAAGAGCCGAGCCCGGCATTCTTCAGCCCCGGTTCGTTGACGGGAAGGGCCATCGCCACTTCCTTTCTCTCGGGAACCTCCCTCATCGCAACCGGCACCGCCGGACGCGGCAACAGGCCTTTCTTCCCGACAAGAACAACTTCCCCTTGTTCCTTATACTCAAGCCCCACAGGCTCCAACATAACCGCAACCGTCTCGCGCCACGGGCTCCCCCCTTCGTAAGATACGAGCGTATTCATATCGACGTTTTGCTCGATCGAAAAGCTGTGGGTTGAGGGCAAAAGTTGACGCAAAGCAAGAGCCAAAGGCACGCTCGTCGCAAAACCGTGAACGACCTCCTCGGTCGTGGCGGCAGAAGAGAGAAAAGGTTGAGCCTTGCTGATCGTCTCCCCAGACGCGACCGCCCCCGCCGTAAAGGCCGGAGCCTCCAAAGGCGCCGAAGGATGGACTTCCGGCGCCGACGACGTCGTGGTCGGAAGGCTTGGCGACACAAGCGGCGAGACGGCCTGCGGTTTTTTAACCGCTGTTTTTCCTTTATAAACAGGCGAAGATTTCGGCGCCGCATAGTCAACAGAATCGGAATCGACCCATTGGAAGCCGGCGTGCGCCAAGGAAGCCTGCCCTGCAAGGCCCCATATTAAAATCGCAGCGCAACAGGGAAGGGTAAAATTTTTATTCGGCATGTCGAGCGCCCTTTACCTTCATGAAAAGCGAACAGAGGTGATTCGCCGATATTATCTTGAGACAGCCCCCAGAGCAACACAGGAAATACATATAAAAAAGTGATTCCAAAAACAAAAATGACGAATCAATTTCTTTGTTTTGCGCCCTGAGAAGCAGCGAGCCCATGTCACTTTTTGCTTCCCTCACCCACAAGAACAGCATAAAAACTTTTATAGGAAAAATCGAAGAGACATAATCGCAACGGTTAGCAGAACAATGAGAAAACTTGGCGCATTTTTAGGGGTTGTTCTCCTTGTGGCGATTGCCACACCCCTTCTGGCGGCAACCGGCGCGGCAGAAGCCGAAAAAAAGGCTCCAGCCATTCTCCAGGCTCCGACAGCCACGCCCTTGGGAAAAACACTCGAACTTTTAGCCAAACCGCAAGCACCTCAGGCCGAGGAAGCGGATTCAGCGCCTGCCGAACAAGCGATCGAACCTTTATCAAAAAAAGTTCTCGACGCCCTTGGAAAAACGTCCGAAACGCTTAAGGCTAAGGGGCGTGAAGCCTCGCAAGCCTCTGTTTTTCATGATTTTAATTCTTGGCTTACCCAGCAACATAAAAACAAAAAACGCCTCACTTTATGGCTCACGCTCGGAGAAAACGCCCTGATCGTTTTAATCCCGCCGATCCTTATAGGGGCGGCCTGCGCGTTGTTCCTTTTTCCTGTGCATCGCAGGTTGGCACGAAAAACTCCAAAGACCGCTCTTTTTCGGTCGCTCCTCCTCGCCGGGCTGTTTTTTCTACGCCTTGTGCCCACACTGGTTTTCTTCGGCACAGCCCACCTTCTCTTGAACCAAAACGTTCCTCAAGACGTACCGCACGTCGTTTTGGCCTACGCCATCAACGTTCTGGCCTTGTTTTACGCCATTAAACAGGGATTACGAACCCTTCTTGTTCCCGTTTCCGGGTCCTTACGAGTCCTTCCCCTCGCCCCGGCGCGTATGCTCTCGGCTTACCGCTGGTTCGTCGCCTTCGTTTTCGTCGGAGCCATCGGGTATTTCGTCCTTATCGCCGCGGCACCGCTTCAGGTGCCCCCCAACGCCATAGGCCTTTTCAGAAACCTTCTAACGCTCCTCCTCGGCATCATGTCCGTTGCGGCTATTTTTAAAGCTCATCGCGTTGTGGCGACATTTCTCCGCGGCGAACGGGTGCACGGGGCTGCGCCCGAATCCATTCCGGCCATGCGCGTTTGGCTTGCCAGGCACTGGCACCTTTTTGCCATCGCTTATATCGTCGCCTGTCTTTCCGTCATCTTCTTCAATGAGGACTCGAGTCTTTTTCAAGTTCTTCGAGGAACGGTTTTAAGCCTTATCCTACTCATTGCCGCGCGTTTGGGTTTTCTGGTCATCGAGAAATGGAAAAGACCTCAACGGACCAAGCCTCCCTTACTTCATCGTCGTATCCTTGCTTTTTTTCTCCACCCCATGCTTTGGCTCTTCACCGGCATCGGTATCGCCCTCTCTTGGGGGTTCGACCTCTCTTTTCTCTTTTCATCCCAATCGGGACAACACGTTCTCAGCGCCGTGCTTTCAATCGTCGGAACCGTTTTTATCCTGACGCTTTTATATGAACTCATCCATCGGTCGATCGAACACCACCTGACCCGCACCGACCGGAAAAACCATACGCCCCTCGCCTCGGCACGCGCCAGGACTCTCTTGCCTATGCTTCGCGCGTCAATCTTCATCCTTTTTGCAGCCATCGCCATCCTTTCGACTTTATCCTCGATTGGCGTCGACATCGCTCCGCTTCTAGCCGGCGCCGGGATTATCGGCGTTGCCATCGGTTTCGGCTCTCAAACTTTGATCAAGGACTTTTTAACCGGCCTTTTCATCGTTGCCGAAAATTCCATCGCCGTTGGCGATATTATTAAAATCGACACCTTTTCCGGCATTGTTGAAGACTTAAGCATTCGGACCATCCGTCTTCGCGATTTAGATGGCTCCCTGCACATTCTGCCCTTCAGCGAAGTCTCGAAGATCACCAATATGTCCAAAGGGTTTGCCTATGCCGTCATCAACATCGGCGTTTCTTACGACGCCGATCTCGATCACGTCATGGATGTCATGCGCGGCGTCGGCGCCGCGATGCAAAAAGAACCGGAGTTCAGGCACCAAATTATCGAACCGATCGACATCATGGGCGTGGAGGCTTTGGAAGCATCCTCCATCGTCATCCGCGCCCGCATGCGCACCCAGCCCAGCAGACAATGGTCGGTTCGCCGCGCCTTGCTGCTTCGCATTAAAAAAGCCTTCGACGCCGAGGGGATCGAGATCCCCTTCCCCATCGAAACGCACATCGTCAAGACGGTTTAGTTTTTTATTGCGTTGCGACTATATGAAAGTATTTCTAAGGGATTTTTTTCGTACCGCATCCTTATATGTTATAACGGATTGATTTATAAAGATTATTCATAAAGCGTTTTTTTGTTTTTTATTGTTAATAAAGCTTACCATTCCTTAAAACCTATGCTAGAGTATGATTAATGAGATAACTGCCATTCAAACAGTTAACGGGGCATAGTTATGCGTGTTCTCCTTGTCGAAGACGACACCTCTGTCGCAAAAAGCATCGAACTCATGCTGCAGGCCGAAGGATTCATCGTGGATACCACGGACCTTGGCGAAGACGGTCTTGAGATCGGTAAAATTTACGATTATGACATCATCATCCTCGACCTTATGTTGCCCGACATCGACGGATACGAAGTGTTGCGCCGCCTGCGGGCGGCTCGGGTCACCACGCCGATTCTTATCCTTTCGGGTCTGTCCGAACTGGACAACAAGATTAAAGGATTGGGCTTCGGCGCCGACGACTATTTAACAAAGCCCTTCGACCGCCGCGAATTGGTGGCGCGCATCCACGCGATCATCCGCCGCAGCAAGGGGCACTCCGATAGCATCATCCGCACCGGCAAGCTGGTCGTTAATCTGGACACGCGCACGGTCGAGGTGAACAACGCCCCACTGCACCTGACGGGCAAAGAATATGGAATCCTCGAACTTCTGTCGTTGCGCAAAGGAACGACTCTTACAAAGGAAATGTTCCTGAACCATCTTTATGGCGGCATGGACGAGCCGGAGTTGAAAATCATCGACGTTTTTGTGTGCAAATTGCGTAAAAAGTTGGCGGCGGCGGCGGGCGGAGATAACTATATCGAGACCGTCTGGGGACGCGGCTATGTGCTGCGCGATCCACAAAACGCCGAGGTCGGCGCGCAAGAAACATCGGCTAAAACAGCCTAGTTTCCCCAAGTTCTTCTTAAAAGCTGCCCAAGTTTATTTGGGCAGCTTTTTTTATTATGGTTTTTCGAGTTTGACTCGTTCAGCCGCCGAAAGTTTACGGCTGGCCGACTTAAGCTGGCCACACGCCGCCATGATGTCACGGCCCCGTGGCATACGAATGGGGCTCGCGTACCCGGCAGCATTCACCACATCGCCGAATTTTTCGATTGTCGGCCAATCCGAACAAGCATACGGCGAGCCGGGCCAAGGATTAAACGGGATCAGATTGATCTTGGCCGGAATGCCCCGCAGAAGACGCACCAACTGCCGCGCATCGGCGAGGCTGTCGTTAACGCCCTTCAACATCACGTATTCGAACGTAATGCGCCGTGAATTCCCGGCGGCCGGATAATCCCGGCACGCGTGAAGAAGATCTTTGATCGGATATTTGCGGTTGATCGGGACAAGGACGTCTCGCAACACGTCCGTCACCGCATGCAGGCTTATGGCTAAGTTAACGCCAAGATCGTCGCCGCAACGCCGGATCATCGGCACAACGCCCGATGTGGACAGGGTGATCCGCCGTCGCCCGATTCCAATCCCGTCGCTGTGCATGGCGATCCGAAGCGCCTTGGCCACGTTATCGTAGTTATAAAGGGGTTCACCCATGCCCATGACAACAATATTCGTTAAAAACCGTGGGTCGAGGGGACCCTTGCGGCCAGGCTTGGGTGGCGCATCCTGATTTTTCTTGCCGGGCTTTGGCCATTCGCCCAACACGTCCCGCGCAACCATAACCTGGCCGATGATTTCCGATGCCGTAAGATTGCGCACCAAATTTTGTGTGCCCGTATGGCAGAAGGCGCAACGCATCACACAGCCGATCTGTGAGGACACGCACAAAGATCCTCGATCCTCTTCGGGAATGTGAACGCATTCAACCTCATGGCCATCCTCCATGCGCAGAAGCCATTTTTGCGTGCCGTCTTCCGATTTCTGCCCAAGCGCGACCGATGGCCTGTCGAGCGTGAAGTGTTCAGCCAACAGGGTACGCGTATCCTTAGACAAGGTCGTCATCGATGCAAAATCGCGCGCGCCAAAACAGTAAACCGCCGACCAAATCTGCTTGGCGCGATATTTCTCAAGACCAAGCGCCGTCAGCGCTTGCGTCATCTCGTCAAGGTCAAGGCCGATTAAGTTTGGCTTTTTTTCTGTCATGGCGTCACACGATCGCACGCGATCATGATGCGCCGTGAGGCTGCTTTCACGTTCTTTTTCCTGTAATGGGATCGACGCCGCGTTGCGCGCCAACCCGCGCTATCTGCTTATCAATATAACTGTTAATCATACCAACCTTATTTTCCCGAATCAACGCGCGAACCGGATCACCGTTGTTGTTTTCTTCCGTAAAAACATAGCGCAGATAAGGCCCTGTCTCCGTGAGGGTTTGGTGCCATGCCGCCGTTAACCCTTGCGCCAACATATACGGCGCCGCATCGCCCACACATTGGCTGGCAAGATGCAACAGCCCCATAATGCTTTCCTCGATCGAGCCCGCATGAATGGTCGTAATCACAAGATGCCCTGTCGTCGCGGCGCGCAAAATCTGTTCCGCGGCGCGAGGGCTCCGCACCTCGCCGACAAAAAGATACCGTGGGGTCCAGCGCAACGCCCGCTTGAGCGCTTCGACCCACCCATCTTCGTCTTCTACTTCAACTTGATAGCAATAGCCGTATTCGCCGACAGGACCGTCAAGATCGTATTCGACCGGATCTTCGACGGTAATCCCAACGCCGCCCAAACGATGCAAGTAATCCGAGAGCAAAGAAAAGCCCATCGTCGTTTTGCCGTGCCCCGTCGGGCCCGAAATCAAAATCAGTCCATCGCGTTGGCCAAAGCGGCGAAGCTGCGCCATCAGCTGTTCCGATACCGACATTTCTTCGAGCATGGGCACACGCGCATTAATACGACGGAGGGTCACCCAGAGCTGCCCATTTCCCATCTTTTGCACGGATCGACGGAAACGCATGCCGTCATACGAAAAGGCCGAGTCCGCCCGAGCGCCGTCTTCGGCCAAAAGGGTCGCCATCGCCTCGACCTCGGCACGGTATAAATCGGGCAACGGTCGGCTCCAATTGTTGCTGTAATCGCGAGCCGGGCTGCGATAGCGCGCCTCGCCTCGCCCTTTGGGATCCAAACGGACATAAAGGTCCATAAAGGGAAGGCCGCGCAGCCGCGTACTTTCCGCCCCGCCCGTTCCTTCCTGATTGCTGTCGATCATGCCCGTGACCCTTTTCCTGGGGGTTTCAAGCGTTGTCCCTTATGCGCCAAGAAAGAGGCGCAGAGGGAGCAAACAGTATTATGTTTTGACCCTCTTCCGTTAAAATCGGCTTAAAAGCCAAACCATCGACTTTTTCCAGCGTTATCGTATCCGCGTTAACGGCTCGTTCATAAAAGGCGGCTCCGTTCAGGCTGGCAAACGCTTCAAGTTGTTCCAATTTTCCCGCTTCGTCAAAAACCTGAGCATAAAGAGGCAACGCCAAGGGCGCCGTAAACACGCCCGCCGCCGCGCACGGCCCCTCCTTGGCTGCCTGGACGTGCGGGGCCGAATCCGTTCCCAGAAAAAACATTTTTTCGCCGGAAGTCGCCGCCGCGATCAACGCCTGACGATCCCGCTCCCTCTTGGCCACAGGAAGGCAATACGCGTGAGGCCGCAACCCTCCCTCGAACAGGCGGTTTCGGTTCATATGCAGATGATGCGCCGTAATCGTTCCGGCCAGACGCCCTCTGGCCCCCTCCTGACGGACATAGGCCGCCGCCGCTTCGGTCGTCAGATGCTCCATCACGATCTTAAGCTCCTGGAAATCGCGGCGAAGCGGCGTCAGCACGCGTTCGACGAAAACGGCTTCGCGATCGAAAACATCGACGTCCGGGTCCGCCACTTCACCATGAATGGAAAGCGGCATGCCGATTTTCTGCATGCGTTCAAAAACGGGATAAGCGTTCCGGAGCGACGTCAAGCCTCGTTCAGCGTTCGTCGTAACGCCCGCCGGATAAAACTTAACCGCCGTCAAAACCTGCTCTTGAAATCCGCGTTGGACGTCATCCGGATCCGTCAGGTCGGTCAGATAAAGCGTCATAAGAGGCGTCCACACAGCCCCGACAGGAGCCGCAGCCCGCAACGTCTCCCGATAGGCCTTGGCCTTGGCTGTGGTCGTCACGGGATCTTTAAGATTAGGCATCACAAGAGCGTGTCCGAAGACGGAAGCCGTAAAAGGCGTCACCGCCCTCATCACGGTGCCTTCGCGAAGATGCACGTGGTTGTCGTCAGGACGACGAAGGGTCCAAGTTTGCGTCATAGCTTTACTTTATCAGTGCCTTCCCATAAAAAAAGCGGAAAAAAGACCCCATAGAGGGTCTTTTCCCGCTTTTCCCGAAACGGCAATCTTAACCGACGATCTCTTCGGGCTTGAAAAAATAAGCGATTTCGATCTTGGCGTTGGTCAAGCTGTCCGAGCCATGCACCGAGTTTTCCTGAACATTCAGGCCAAACTCTTTTCGGATCGTGCCGGGTGCCGCATTATCGGGGTTTGTCGCCCCCATCACTTCCCGATTCTTGGCAACAGCGTTTTCGCCTTCGAGAACCTGCACCACAACCGGCTCCGACGACATATAGGTGCAAAGATCATCGAAGAAAGGACGCGCTTCGTGTACCGCGTAAAAACCTTCCGCCTGAGCGCGGGTCATCTGCACGCGCTTCTGCGCGACAACGCGCAAGCCAGCCGCTTCGAATATCGCGTTGATTTTGCCGGTCAGATTGCGACGCGTCGCGTCGGGCTTCAAAATAGAAAGGGTCCGTTCAACGGCCATGGTTCTAACTCCCTAAGGTTATAGTCGGGGGAGTTATAGCATCTTGCGCCCCAAGCGCAAGGCAAGACAGACCTGTTTTACGTCTCTTCCTTCAGAACCAGCGTGTCATAGTCAAGGTCGACCTTAACCTTTTGGCCATCCCGAACGGTCCCGGCCAAAAGGGCTTGAGCCAAAGGATTCTGAATCGTACGCTGGATCACGCGCTTCAAAGGCCGAGCCCCATAGGTTGGGTCGTATCCGGCCTCGGCCAACCACGAAAGCGCCGCTTTACCAACATCGAGCGTGATTTTTCGGTCCTGAAGAAGCTTCTGAAGCCGCGCAAGCTGAACCTCGACAATCGCCGCCATATCGGCGCGAGAAAGACGATGAAAAATAAGAATCTCATCAAGACGGTTCAGGAATTCAGGCCGGAAATGACCGCGCACGACCTCCATCACTTTGTCTTTCATCGACAAAGAAATTTCTTCCTCCTCGTCCTGCATCAAAAGATCAGACCCCAGATTCGAGGTCAAAACGATAATCGTATTCTTGAAATCGACCACGCGGCCCTGTCCATCGGTCAGGCGTCCTTCATCCAGAACTTGAAGCAGAATGTTAAACACGTCCGGATGAGCTTTTTCGACCTCATCGAATAAAATAACTTGATAGGGACGACGGCGAACCGCTTCGGTCAACGCGCCGCCCTCTTCGTAGCCGACATAGCCTGGAGGGGCACCGATCAAGCGCGCGACTGCATGCTTTTCCATATATTCCGACATGTCGATGCGCTGCATAGCCTGTTCGTCGTCAAACAAAAACTCGGCCAACGCCTTCGTCAGCTCGGTCTTGCCGACCCCGGTCGGCCCTAAAAACAGAAACGATCCCATCGGCCGGTTCGGATCTTGAAGTCCCGCGCGGGCCCGACGCACCGCGTCGGACACGGCATTGATGGCTTCGGCCTGACCGATGACGCGTCGACCGAGGAGCTTCTCCATACTCAAAAGCTTCTCACGTTCACCCCCCAACATTTTATCGACGGGAATGCCGGTCCAACGACTGACGATTAAGGCCACGTCGCTTTCTTTAACCACCTCGTCCAACATCGCGCCTTTGGACTGTTTTTGGGCCGTGTCGAGCTTGCGCATAAGCTCAGGAATAAGGCTGTAGGTCAACTCGCCCGCGCGCGTGAAGTTGCCTTCGCGCTGAGCCTGATCAAGCTCGCCCCGGGCACGATCAATCTGTTCCTTAAGCTTCTGCGCGCTGCCGAGCTGCTCTTTCTCCGCGCGCCATTGCGCCGTCAAATCGGCCGCCTTTTTCTCAAGCCCGTTCAATTCCTTTTCCAATTTGCCCAGACGTTCTTGAGATGCGGCATCCTGTTCTTTCTTCAACGCTTCCCGTTCAATTTTTAATTGAACGATCCGGCGGTCCAGCTCGTCAATTTCTTCCGGTTTGCTGTCGACCTCCATTCGAAGCCGCGCCGCCGCCTCGTCAATCAAGTCGATCGCCTTGTCCGGCAAAAAGCGATCGGTGATGTAGCGGTTGGACAAAGTCGCCGCCGAAACGATCGCGCCGTCCGTAATGCGCACGCCGTGATGCAGTTCGTATTTTTCCTTAAGGCCCCGCAGAATCGAAATCGTATCGGCCACCGAAGGCTGATCAACAAAAACGGGCTGAAAACGGCGCGCCAAAGCCGCGTCCTTCTCAATATACTGGCGGTATTCGTCAAGCGTCGTCGCGCCGACGCAATGGAGCTCTCCGCGCGCCAGCGCAGGCTTCAGCATATTCGACGCATCCATTGATCCGTCGGCCTTGCCCGCCCCCACGAGCGTGTGAAGTTCGTCAATGAAAACGATGATCTCGCCTGCAGCGGCCGCAATTTCCTGCAATACCGCCTTCAACCTCTCTTCAAACTCGCCCCTAAATTTTGCGCCCGCGATCAACGCACCCAAATCGATCGACAACAATCTTTTGTTCTTCAGGCTTTCGGGCACGTCGCCGCGTACGATCCGTTGAGCCAAGCCTTCGACAATCGCCGTTTTGCCGACGCCGGGTTCGCCAATCAAGACCGGGTTGTTCTTTGTGCGACGCGCCAACACCTGAATCGTACGGCGAATTTCTTCGTCCCGCCCAATCACAGGATCAAGTTTTCCCTGACGCGCCACGTCGGTCAAATCGCGCGCGTATTTCTTGAGCGCCTCGTACCCTTGCTCGGCCTGCGGGCTATCCGCCTTGCGCCCGCCGCGCAGGGCCTGAACCGCTTGCATCAACGCCTCAACATGCAGACCGGACGCCATCAATGCTTTGTATGCCGTCGTATCCTTAGCCTGAAGAATCCCCAACAAAAGGCCTTCGACCGTTACATACGTATCGCCGTTTTTCTTGGCATACTCTTCCACGCCGCCAAGATACCGCGCCATTTCAGGGGAAAGATGCAGCGTGTCCGCCGACCCTTCGGCATAAACTTGGGGGATTTTGGCTAAGTTTGCCTCGACAGCATCTCGTGCGGGTGTCGGATCGCCTCCGGCCGCCCGGATAAGCCCGGAAGCGAGGCCTTCACTGTCGTCCAACAAAGCCTTAAGTATATGGTCCACAACCACCATCTGATGGCGCCGTTCAAGAGCTTGCATTTGCGCGTCTTGAAGCATGCGCTGGGCACGTTCCGTAAATTTTTCGATGTTCATGGCTCCTCCACCGCACTGTCCTTCATGATGTAGGGTGCGGCAAGGAAATTACAAGATCAAAGAATCAACAGCTTGTGAAGCATCAGATCATGCACAGGGATGGGCATGCCAATCGAACGGACCTGACGTAACAGGTCTTGGCGAAGAGAAAAAACAAACCGCGCCTCGCGCACGTTTTCAAACGGAACATGGGGGAAGAAAGCGTTAAAACGGTCGACGATCTGAGGCACGTATTTCTCAAGCACGGGAATGTCATCGCGCGCGACTTCAAGCGCTATATCCAGCTGAACATTGGACAGGCCGCCTCCAAAAGATACGGTCAACCGCGGCAAATCCACATAAGTCATATCGCTTATAAATGTTTTTTGAGCCTCGCTCTGGATCCCGACATCCTCCTGCGGGGCGGACGCATGCAACGCCCGGTCCGCAAAGAAATACCCCGCTGAAAGCAAACAAAGCAACAAAAGGACCGCGACAGCATAGAACTGAACGATCCTGCCCCTTCCGGTATCGTGTGCCATGGTTCTTTTTTTTGCCATGCAATAAGTATAGCGCCTTACGTTTAAATATCTTTTAAAGATAAAATTGTTTGGATATTCTTGGTTTTTCCTAATGGAGGATTTTTATGTCTCAAAAGACCGTTTCCTTGGGATCGGACCATCGCGGTTTCCCCCTGAAAAGTTTATTTATCAACGCCCTGAAAGAAAAAGGCTTTCAGATTGTCGATGTCGGACCGTTCAGCGACGCCCGATGCGATGCGGGCGATTTTGCCCAAAAACTCGCCCTTGATCTCAGGGAACACCCCGACCATTATGGCGTTTTGATTTGCGGAACGGGACAAGTCATGGCCATGACCGCCAACCGTTACCGCCATATACGGGCAGCTCTCTGCACAAACACAACCATGGTTCGGCTGGCTCGACAGCATAACAACGCCAATGTCCTTGTCCTGGGAGCCCACATCATCGGCCAAGAAGTCGCGCTGGATTGTCTGGACGTCTTCATGACAACGGATTTCTTGGGTGACCGTTATGCGGCGCGCTGCGATAAATTAACAAGCCTTGGCGGCCTTTGAGCCGAGCCTTTGCCGGATTGCCGGGCGCGCCGAAAAGGAAAGATATGAAGCCATCTCGTTCTCTTGTCCTTGTCGTTACAGGAAGCATTGCCGCCGTTAAAACCCTTCCGTTGATCGGGGCCTTGCGTTCCAAAAATTTTGACGTCTCTGTCATTTTAACACGGGCGCCGGAAACGTTCGGGTGGGTAACATGCGACACGCTTCGCGACGCTTCAGTCGAGAGCGTTCTGACAAACGTTTCCGCCGAGGAAGAAAAAAGCCGCCTTCTGAACGGGGCAAATGCCGTTCTCGTCGCGCCCGCATCCGCGGATTTCTTAAGCCGAATGACGTATGAGCGCTCGCCTTTTATCCAAGCGATTGTCAACGCCTCGGCGTCTCCCCGCCATCTTATGGTCGCCCCGGCTATGAACACCAAAATGTGGGAACATCCCGCCGTTCAGCGGAATGTCTCGGCGCTGAACCGGCTCGGAGCCGTCATCCTTGGCCCCGTTTCCGGCGCCTTGGCCTGCGGCGTTCAGGGGTTCGGACGCATGGCGGATCCTGAGCTTTTGGCCTGCGGAAGCGCGGCCGCTTGCGACGGCCAACCCCATGAAACATTGGCTTTTTATGACCTCGCGCGTCGCGTCAAAACCGCGCGGCCCGCTTTCAAGAAAAACGGCCATATTCTAATCGCTCTTGGAGGGCGAGGCGACGAGGATGACGTGCGCCGCCTTGCCTCGTCCGTCCAACGGTCGGGCTTAACCGCCGATTATGTCCTAGCCCCTTCCTGGAAACCTCGCGCCGCCCGAATAGCCTCAATCGTCGGGCAAGACGTCGTTACAGACTATGGACAAGTCGACGGCCTGGATGGGTTGGAACACATTCGTCTTCCCGAACGCGCGGGCTGTGTCTTTTTCCCTTTTTTGGATCAGGAAACGGCTCAAAACGCCGTTCACGGACAGGCCGGTTCTCTCTTTCTCGCCTTAATCCTTGCCTCCAAAGCACCCGTGGCCGCGCCCTCTTCTCGCTTCGCCGCGCTGCCCTCCTCCCTTGCGCAAAGCTTGCACGAAGACGGGTGGGTTTGTCTTGACGATTTCCATGATATCTTAGCGTCGAGGATCGACTTATGAACGTTTCACTTCCGTCGTTGGACAACAAAAGAATCCTCGTGACCTCGGGCCGCACGATCGAAAACATCGATGGCGTCCGTTGTTATGCCAATCTGCGCCGCCCCGCCTATCAAGGACACGCCGCCGCCGCCTTCCTGAGCGACCACGGAGCCGCCGTATCGTTGATCACACCAACAGACTGCGGCCCGTGCTTGGCCCAAAACATCCTCGTTCGGCCCGGACCTTTGAATACCGACGATTCGATACCGGATATAAGACGTTTCCTCGCCCAACATCCTTGCGATGCGCTGTTGTGCCTTGCTTGCTTGCCGTCCATCCGGCCAGAGCAGACGACGAACCAAAAACTCAAGATCAAAGAAGGCGACGGAACCCCCGTCTCTTTTATCGTCAGAGGAACCGCCGATATCAAAGAAAAGGTCAAGGACCTCGGTTTGCCCGTTTTGGGATTCGATACAGGACAACAACCTTTTGCCGCAGGAAACATTCCGTCATGGCTTGACGCCTACGCCCCTTTTGTTTTGGACGCCGCGCCCCTTCTTTCCACTCCGGAACCCGATCCGTTCCCTGTTCTGTCTTCCGCCCCTCCGCTGGCCGGGAAAACCGTCATTCTGACCAGCGGTCCCACCGTCGAAACGCTAACGACCGCCGGCGACGTTATAACCAACGCGTCTTCCGGAAGACAGGGCGCTGCCTTGGCCTCGGCTTTGGCGCAACACGGCGTCTTGGTCGAGTTCGTCGTCGGCAATGCCGAGGTTCTGCCCCCCGGCCATCCTAACATTCATGTCACGAAAGTTCTTTCCGCCCACGCCATGCTTGACGCCTGCCTTAATCTTCTTCCCGCCGATATGTTCATCGGCGTGGCCGCCGTCGCCGACTTCGGCTGCGAGACGCCGATCGATTTGCCTCTTCATGAGAACGAGTCCCATACGCTGACGCTTCGTCAAAATCCCGATATTCTCAAGGCCATAGCCACCCATGCCACGCAACGGCCCCGGCTGGTCGTTGGTTTTGCGGCCGAAACCGATCCGGAGACTCTTTTGGACTATGCTTCGAAAAAAGGCATCGACAAAAACGCCGACTTGATTTGCGCCAATCTTGTAGGTCCGGCAAATTCTCTGGATAAAACGGAAAACCGGCTTTTTCTCGTCTCGCGTAACGCGCCGCCAATACCCCTTGGCGTCCGGAGTAAACGCCAAGCCGCCGAAGCCCTTGTCGACGCCTTGGCCCAAGCACTCTTATAATCCTAGAATCTTTTTCGAATAGGTTGGCGCTTTTTGCGCAAACAGGAGTCGTCAGAAGACGACAACCTTATCGGGCTCGGGTCTCAATAAAATAAGAAGGGCGTTTCGTTGGCCCAAAGGGAAGAAAAGACGCGCCGAACGAAGCTCACGCGACAATTTTATCAAACAGCTTTCGCCACATGCCGATTGGAAGTTCGGCAAAAGGCCCTCGAGCGGAACGCCAGAAATCGACGATCTGAGGAAAAGCATCAATATCCCGCTTGCGGCTTCGCATCATATGCTTGGCTAGGGGGAAAAGCCGCACCCCCTCCAGTTTCTCCAAAGCAGCCGCACGCTCGGCCGGATTCAAATGCTCTTGAAGCACCGAGCAAAGAAGAAGGGGGTCGTCACTTCCAAGCCGCCGCTTGGCCTCCGTCTTCCGCGCCAAAATGGCCTCTTTGGCCCGACTGGCCGCTTGCGCCAACGCCTCATCACCGCTGACCTCGGCCACATAAATCGCGCGGGCAAGATGCTGAAGCTCAACTTGCGTTATTTCGGGAAGCCAGACAAGAACGCCCGATCCCATAATTCCGGCCCGGTCAAGAAAGACGACTTGCTCACAAAAGATGCACGACGTCACAAACACGCCCCCGCAGGAAATGACGCGTTGATACTGGGCCGCACGAAACCCGCAGAAACGGCACGTGAAATTGTCCTTTCTCAGGACGCTTTCCGTTTCTTTTTTGGACGGAACCCGAAGGTCCCCGCCCTTGGCGTCGGACGAAAGTCCGACGCCGAAGGTTAGAGGAAGTAAAGACAAGACGATTCCTTACTTAACTTAGAAGCCGCCAATCTCATCGAAATTCGCCGTTCCCGTCAGCGTATTACCGCCCGTCGCCTCGATCATGCCAACAAGCGACGGAGCCGCCAAGAAAGCCGCGCCCGCGCCAAGGCGGCCAAGCACGTTGCCCAGCGGAACCGACGACGGCTGATCCGCATGCTTCTTCGCCTGCGCGATGCCCGCCACGGTCAGAACCGTGCCGATGCCGTAAGAAATATAGCTGACGATTGTAATAAACGGTTTAACGATACTCTCTTCGGCCTTCCCGACCGACGCATTAAGCTGCGCCAACGCATCCGCCGGAACCACGGCCGCAAAGGTCGCGGCAACGACAAGGCCCGTCAACACATCATTGATAAGTTCTTTTTTCATAGTTGCGTTCATCACGTCTTCTCCTCTTAAGGGGTTACAATCACACTCCGAACAAAGCAAAACCACATGCCCCATCCGAACTCTTCAGGCCTCGCCGTGACCTTCAAAAGACTATATTTTTTTATTGTATCCTTTATCATAGTCCTCTGACAAGATCCTCTCTTAATTCAA
Source organism: Alphaproteobacteria bacterium (assembly GCA_028690155.1). Taxonomy (GTDB): domain Bacteria; phylum Pseudomonadota; class Alphaproteobacteria; order UBA9219; family UBA9219; genus CAIXLI01. The sequence goes on from JAQVBU010000003.1 coordinate 85,153, forward strand.
CAAACCCGTATTCAACAAACCCGTTCCAAACGTGTTGTCCATAACGAACAAGAACTCGAAAATATTAATGGCCAAGACCCCGCCGATAATAAAGGTCAGCCCTTGAGCTACGGTTGCGTTCGACCCGCCCTCCACAACCTTTTTCATGACGAGCCAGCCGCGCACAAAAGCGATTGCCCCGATAATTTGAACGAAGGTTAACGCCGCGTTGACGGTCGAAAAAAAATGACGCGACGCCTCGTCGTCTCCGATAGTCGCCGAAAAATTGTCCCAAGACAGTTCGGTCGCGACGGTTGCGTCCCCAAAAACAGATACAAGCATCGTACTAAGGCTACTGCCCATCGCCATCAAGATAGCGCCGAAACCGAGATTGGTCAGAATGCTGTGAAGCGAATTCGTTCGAGGATCCGTTCCATAACGCGAGGCCTTGATAAGGCCGTGCACCACCATGAAAAGGCCGCACAGAAACGCTGTCAGCGACGCCACGCCCAACAACGGACTTCTGACATTATTGACGAAATTTGTAATCAACCCATCAAGGCCTTCGGTCGGATGGGTCGCACCGGCGTCGCACTCAATGTGGCTCCCGAGGGCAAATTCGAGGGTATTCTCCAGCATGAAAACAACGCTGGGAAGCGACAACAGGGCCGCCGAGCCTCCCAAATAGCAAAGGGCCGTGCTGATCTTGTTGTTCTGGGGCGAGTCGGCATGAAGCTTGAGCTGATACACACCGCGCAACGCGGCGATCACGCCACAAACATAAGAAATCCACTCAAATACGTTCGTAAACTCTTTCGCGTTGTCGAAAGCGAGGCAAAGAACCTCGCCGAACGTTTCCACTTGCGCGGCGGCCGGACCCGCCGACCCCATCCAGCAAGCGACGACGACAACTAAAAATAAAGGCGTCGCGGGAATTTTTAAAAAATTCTTTCCAAACAATGGAGCCTCTTCATTTTCAAGGACATTCATGATTCTTTCAATAATTCGAGCAGAGTACTGCGCACGAGATCATTTTGCCAACAAAGTTCTTAATGAGCCTTTAATTACATGAAAGGAGAGCCCTTTTTCTTTTTTGCTTAACCATAATGTTTTTTTGACCTCTCCCTTCTTTCTCTATGATAAATTTATAAAATTATGCCTATTTTTCGTAAGTTTTCTCTCAACATTCCGGATTGCCCAGCCCGCATCCGTCTCTGTGATCACCCCGGCTGCACCGAGCCGGGTCTCTACCGTGCCCCAAAAAGCCGTAATCAATTGAATGAATACTATTTTTTCTGCCTTAACCATGTGCAAGAGTACAATAAAGCTTGGAACTTCTTCTCCGGCCTTTCGCCCGAAGAGGTCGAATCCTACACTCGAAACGCCACGGTATGGGAACGTCCGTCATGGCCGTTGGGTCAATGGGGCGAGGCCGAACGCGCCCTGCGCCACAAAGCACTGCACGACATTTTTGGCCAAGCGCCTCAGGATTCGCCGCCGACAAACGCGCCCTCCCTGTCCGGCACAGAGCGCGAGGCTCTGGCCGTTTTAGGCCTCGTTCCTCCCCTCGACTTCAGCGCCATCAAAGCCCGATACCGGGAACTCGTCAAAAAGCACCACCCTGACCTTCACGGCGGCACGCGTCAAAGCGAAGAGACCTTTAAACAGATCAACCTTGCCTTCGCAACGCTGCGCGATCTTTATGAAGAGGTTAAGGTCTAAAATCCAGACGTTCCATCTGGTGGGGATCGGCCATAAGAACGGTTGGCCCTTCATCGTCACTCACCCAGCCGCGGACCCGGAGGCGTTCACCCTTTAAAAGGAAAGGATCAAGGCCTCTTTTCTTGAGGGGCCTTAAAAAACGAGCGGCGAGGGACATCTTGAACCCAGGCGCTCCATCCAAAAAGAGATGAACTTTGTTTCGAACGCGCTTGACGCCGGTCACGGTCCCCACAACAAAGCCATAGCGTCCCCGAAGAACCGCCGCGTCCTTGGCCCTCGTATCCTGCTCGGCGGACCAAAGCCCCCGCCGCGCATCGCGCGCCCGCCTCTCGGCCTCCATCAAAGCGTCAAGATCGTCGCTTGCGCGGGCAGGACAGACATAGGCCTTTCCTTCACGAACCAAATCTTCGCCAACGGATGTACCCGAATTCGACTGAAAAACTTGAGCATCGATCCGTCCATACCGATCCCTTACAGCGTCCTTTAAAACAAGCGGCGCGCCGCTCACGGCCGCATCCAAAAAAGACTGCGCCTTTTCGTCGGCCGCGCAGACATTCGCCAAACGAACCTCACGCCCGTCCCTCAACAAAAAAGTATCGCCGGACGTCGCCCGGTCGCCAATCGCGCTTTCCTGCGCCCACGCGCCGGGCGCACCCAAAACGATCAGGAAGAACAAGACGCAACGGAGCGGCATCAATGCCTGAAATGCCGCATGCCCGTGAACACCATGGCCAAGCCCGCCTTGTCGGCCGCCGCAATGACCTCGTCATCGCGGATCGACCCGCCCGGCTGGATCACCGCCGTGGCTCCGGCCTCGACAAGGGCTTCGAGCCCGTCGGCAAACGGGAAAAACGCATCCGAGGCCGCCACGCTTCCCTTGGTCAAAACCTCTGTCAACCCGGCGGCCTTAGCCGAATCTTCCGCTTTGCGGGCGGCAATGCGTGCGCTGTCGACGCGGCTCATTTGCCCGGCGCCGACGCCGACCGTCGCTTTATCCTTGGCATAGACGATCGTGTTCGACTTGACATGCTTAGCCACCGTGAAAGCAAAAATCATGTCCGCCATTTCCCGGTCGGTCGGCTGTCTTTTGGTCACCACTTTCAGCGCCGTTCGATCCAAGATCGTATGATCGCGCGATTGAACCAGAAAGCCGCCTGCCACAGACTTGATCACACGGCCTACAGCCGCCGGATCGGGCATCGAACGCGTCAGAAGAACCCTAAGATTCTTCTTGGCCGCAAAAAGGTCCCGAGCCTCGTCATCCATATCCGGCGCAATGACGACCTCGGAAAAAATCTCGGTAATCGCGTGGGCCACCGCACCGTTAAGCGGACGATTGCACGCGATGATGCCACCGAAGGGGCTAACGGTGTCGCAGGCAAACGCGCGACGGTACGCCGTCACCAAATCCGGCCCCGTCGCCACGCCGCAGGGATTGGCGTGCTTGATGATAGCCACGGCCGGCTCATCGACAAATTCGCTGACAAGCTCGAATGCCGCGTCGGTATCGCTGATATTGTTGTAGCTCAGCTCCTTGCCCTGAACCTGAATAGCGCTCGCCACGCCCACACACGTCGGGTCGGACACATAGAACGCCGCCGTCTGGTGGGGGTTTTCGCCATAACGCAACGTCTGCCTTTTGGCGGCAGACACGCCCCATGCGTCAGGATAAAGATCGCCGTTTTGTTCAGCAAACCATGCGCTGATCGCGCTGTCGTATCCGGCTGTATGGGCAAAGGCCGCCGCCGCCAGTTTCTTCCGGAAAGCCACCGTCGTCCCGCCGTCGTTTTTGTCCATCTCGGCAACCACCTCGTCGTACTGCGCCGGATCCGTCACAACCGCCACGAAGGCATGATTCTTGGCCGCCGAACGCACCATCGCCGGCCCGCCAATATCGATATTCTCGATGCAGGTCTCGAAAGGCGCCCCCTTGGCCACCGTTTGACGGAATGGGTAAAGATTGACCACGACCATATCGATGGGGGGAATGTTATGTTTGACCGCTTCCTCTTGATGCTTGGACACATCACGCCGTTGGAGCAAGCCGCCATGAATGCGAGGATGAAGGGTCTTCACGCGCCCGTCCATCATTTCGGGGAATCCTGTGTAATCGCCAACTTCCGTCACGGCAATTCCCGCTTTGCGAAGAACGTCGGCCGATCCACCGGTTGATAAAATCTCGATTTTTCTTTCCGAAAGTTTACGTGCGAAATCCACAAGGCCTGTTTTGTCGGAGACCGACACAAGGGCGCGGGCAATTTTGTAGGAAGGAGACATGAGAAAACCCCGATTTTCCAAGAGGCAAACGCTTTCTTGTTTACACGCCTCATCGTCCCGGCGCCAGCCCCAATTTCGCTTTTTTCCCGATCCAACAAAAGGTTAAAAAAGAGCAAGGGACTTAAAAAAGAACAAGGGACTAAGCCTTTACACAAACCCCGGACGCTGATATACCCTCGCCCGTCATCCGTTGCTTGGGAGATTCTCGACATGAAGCTCATTGCGGGCAATAGCAATCGCCCCTTGGCTGAGGCGATCGCACAAACGTTGGGCATGAATTTGGCACGCGCGGCCACACGCCATTTTTCCGATATGGAAATCTTCTTCGAAGTCTTGGAAAACGTCCGCGGCGAAGACGTCTTCGTCATTCAACCGACCTCTTTTCCCGCAAACGACACCTTGATGGAGCTTTTGGTGATGATCGACGCCTTGCGCCGGGCCTCGGCTCGTCGCATCACGGCGGTCGTTCCCTACTTCGGCTATGCGCGGCAGGATCGTAAAACGACCTCGCGGTCGCCGATCACCGCAAAACTTGTGGCCAACCTTATCACCAAGGCCGGCGCCGACCGTCTTTTGACGATGGACCTTCATGCCGGCCAGATTCAGGGCTTCTTCGATATTCCCGTCGACAACCTTTTCGTCGGCCCCGTTTTCATCCGCCACGTTAAGGATACGCTGGCCGTTCAGGGCAAAATCCCCGACGGACTGACCATCGTGTCGCCGGACGTCGGGGGCGTCGTACGCGCACGGGCCATGGCCAAAAAGCTCGATTGCAGCCTCGCCATCATCGACAAACGCCGCGAACGCGCGGGCGAATCCGAAGTCATGAACATCATCGGCGAAGTAACCAACCGCGACTGCATCATGCTGGACGACATCGTGGACAGCGCGGGCACCTTGTGCAACGCAGCCGGCGCGCTTAAGAACGCGGGCGCCAAGACGGTCACGGCCTATTGTTCCCATGGTGTCTTGTCGGGCATGGCCGTGAAACGCGTCGAAAGCTCGCCGCTTGAAAAACTGATTGTCACCGATTCGATCGAACCGACGCCGGATGTTCTTTCCGCGAACAAAATCCAGCATCTCAGCGTGGCGCCTCTTCTGGCCGAAGCGATTATTCGCATCAATCAGGAACGCTCGGTCTCCAGTCTCTTTAGCTGATTAAAGACAATCCTTGTAGAAACGAACGTCGCCCTTGAATCCTTGGAGCGACCAACCGTCGTCCTTGGCCTTGGCAAAGGTCGGTCCCACAGGGACCTTACCGTAACCGCCGGGAATATCGAGAACATAGGTCGGCTGACACAAGCCCGACACGCGGCCCCGAAGCGTTTTAAGAAGTGCTTGGGCGCGGGCAAGGGGCAATCGAAAATGGCTGGTGCCTAACGCGAGATCCCCATGATGAAGATAGTGCGGCACGATCCGAGTTTCGACGAACGCGCGCATAAGCGCTTCGAGCGTTTCGGGCGTATCGTTGACGCCTTTCAAAAGAACGCTTTGCGACAGCATGGTCACGCCACCGTCGATCAGGCGCGCACAGGCGGCACGCGCCTCGGCCGTTAATTCGCGCGGATGATTGCAATGGAGCAAAACATATACCGGCGCTCGACCCTTGATCGCCGCCACCAGCTCGTTCGTCACGCGCGCCGGATCGACCACGGGAACGCGCGTATGAAAACGTAGAATCTTGACATGATCCATGGCGTTAAGGGGGCGCACGACCTCGGCCAGCCGCCGGGGCGACAGCACAAAGGGGTCGCCTCCGGAAAAAACAACCTCCCAAATCTCGTGATGATCGCGGATATAAGCCAGCGCTTTCTCCAACCCGTCAGGCGATAAAACGCCTCCTGACGGACCGACCCTTCCCCGCCGGAAACAAAAACGACAATAGACGGGACACGCATGAAGCAACGACAGCAAAACACGGTCGGGATAACGGTGAACGAGGCCGGGAATAGGACTATGGGCTGCATCGCCGATGGGATCGGCGCGCTCCTCGGAACGTTCCTCAGCTTCATGTTCGGTAGGCACGAATTGCGCCGCGATGGGATCGGCCGGATCGGCCGGATCAATCAGCCGTGCCATGGCGGTCGTAATCGACACGGGATAACGCTCCACAACAGCCCGCAACGCAGGCGTCGGCGACGCCACAAATCCCGCGCCGACAAGATCGTCCAGCGAACGAATTCCTTTTTCTTCGACCGTCATTCTCCTCGTCCCGCGTTGAGGCTGGCTTCAACGGCAAGGCGATCGACACGTTCGTTTTCTTCATGCCCGTTGTGCCCCCGAACCCAAACAAACGAAACCTTGTGCCTTGCGCAAGCGTCGGCAAGACGTTGCCAGAGATCGGCGTTCTTGACGGGTTTTTTGTCTGCCGTCTTCCACCCTCTTTTGATCCATCCGGGAAGCCATTCCGTTATGCCCTTTTGAACGTACTGGCTGTCCGTATAAAGCCTCACCACCGACGGACGCGTCAGCGCTTCAAGCCCCTTGATCGCTGCCGTTAATTCCATCCGGTTATTGGTCGTCGGATTTTCGCCGCCCGACAATTCTTTCTCAACGCTATCCGCGCGCAGCAACACGCCCCACCCACCGGGACCGGGGTTGCCCCGACACGCGCCGTCGGTAAAAATTTCGACTTCTTTACAAGAAAAACCCATGACGTTCCTTATGGTAAAAGACCTTGTCTTATACAAGCTCTGTTGCCTACAATCAAAGCCCTTATGAGGTTTTCCTTATGCGCCTTTCCCTTATCGGCATGTCCAGCGTCGGCAAGTCTTTTTGCGCCAAGAATCTTGCGACGCATCATGGTTACCGCCGCATTGATTGCGACGCCCTGATTGAAAAGAAACTCGCCGAAACCCTTGAGCCCCTCGGCCTTCGCGGCGTCGAAGGAATGGCCCGATGGATGGGCTTTCCTTCCGACCCCGGCTATGCCGAAAAAAGCCGCCGCTATCTCGATCTCGAACGCACGGTTATGCGCGACGTTTTAGATTCCCTCTCCCAAAACAAAGAGAAATCCCCTCTTGTCGTCGACACAACGGGCAGCGTTATCTATCTCGGGGACGACATCCTGAACGGGTTACGAGAAAAGACCCGCGTCATCTACTTTGAAGCGTCCGAGGAACAAAAAAATCAGCTTTTCAGAAGCTATTCCAGCGTCCGGCCCAAACCCGTTATCTGGGACGAGGCCTACGCCCCTCGCCCGGACGAAACGGCCCAACAGGCGATGGCGCGAGGCTACGCCGATCTTCTCCGGACGCGCGCCGAACGTTATAAGGCCTTGGCGCATCTTATCATCCCAACACGAGATTTGGCCGATCACTGGAACCATATCGGATCGTTTATCCTCCAACAAATCGAGGCGGCGTGAAAATCCTTTTCATCACATCCAATCGCATCGGTGACGCCGTTTTGACAACCGGGGTTCTGGCTTGGCTTGAGCGCCATTATCCGTCCGCGACTTTTACGATTGCCTGTGGGCCTCATGGCGCCGACCTTTTCCGTGCCGTACCAAGGCTTGAACGGCTGCTCATCATGAAAAAAAGAAAGGCGAACGGCCATTGGCTTTCCCTGTGGGCGCGGTGCATCGGAACGCGGTGGGATCTGATCGTCGATTTTCGCAACAGCCTTGTGTCGCGGCTTCTTTATGCCAAAAAAAGAGCGATCCTTTCGCATCACACAGGAGCGCACAAGGTTATCGACAACGCGTCCGTGCTGAAGCTCGTACCGCCGCCCGATCCTCATATCTGGCTCAGCGACGACGCCTTGAAGAAAGCCGAAACTCTCGTTCCATCGAACAGGCCCGTGCTCGCCCTTGGCCCCGCCGCCAACTGGCCCCTCAAGCAATGGCCCGTCGACTCTTTTGTGGCGCTTATGAAGGCGTTGACAGGACCCGATGGGCCTCTGCCCGATGCCCCGGTCATGGTGTTCGCCGATCGTCACGAACGTCCGACGATCGAGCCTCTGGTCGAGGCTATTCCCGAAAACAGGCGGATCATCCTCATCGGGCATGATCTTCAAACGGTAGCGGCCTGCTTAAAAAAGGCCCGTCTTTACATTGGAAACGACTCAGGGCTGATGCATCTTGCCGCCGCCTTGCATGTGCCCACGCTGGGTCTTTTTGGCCCCGGATTTCCCGACATTTACGGCCCTTGGAAGGGAGTGTCCATCACAACGCCGGAAAGCCGGGACGCCCTTTTGAAAAAAGCGGCGACGCAAACGCCGCCGCCGAAGACGCTGATGCAAAGCCTTTCCGTCGAACGCGTCCTTGCCGCCGCCCAAGACCTTCTGAAAAAAACGGCCTAAAGCCGATCCCGTTAAGAGGCTGGCCCCTTTCCGGTACTAGGTGTCGATTCTAAATAATCGGGAAAAGGCTCTAACGCCGGTCAAACAGAGCATCCAGATCGGTCTTTCTCAATTCGACATAGGTGGGACGGCCATGGCTGCACTGGCCGCTGTTGGGCGTCGCCTCCATCTGGCGTAAAAGGGCGTTCATTTCTTCAATCGTCAGGCGCCTTCCTGCACGGACGGAACCGTGACAAGCCATTGTCGCGCATATTTTTTCAAGTTTATCCGACAACGCGCGGGCCTCGTCAAACTCCGCTATTTGGTCGGCCATGTCGCGCAAAAGGGCGCCGATATCGACTTTGCCCAGAAGCGCCGGGATCTCGCGGACCAACACCGCACCGCCGCCGAACATCTCAATCACAAGCCCCCCTTGTGCCAAAACCTCCGCCGCGCCGAGCAAGCGCTGGGCCGAAGGTTCGTCCATCTCGACCACCTCGGGCACAAGGAGAATCTGCCGTTTGACGCCGCTTTCGCTCAACGCCTTTTTCATATCTTCATACACAAGGCGTTCATGCGCCGCATGCTGATCGACGATAACCACGCCGTCTTCCGTTTGCGCGATAATGTAAGTCTCATGCACCTGCGCCACGGCTGCACCCAAACGCCCCGCAAAAACCGGCTGAACCGAAGGGACGGCACACCGCGCCTCGGGGAGAAAAGACGCCAGCATCGGCGCGGATGGAAACGCCGCCCGCGACCCCACAACAGACGGAGGGAAAGAAATATTCTCGCAAAAGCCGCGCTCAACCGAATGGGCTGGGGACTCAATCTTGAACCGTTCCAGTGTTTGGGACGCAAGCGTACTTGTCGTCAGCCCCGCCGATTCTTCCAAAGCATGCCGGACGCCGGAAATCAACACACCGCGCACGCGCGCCGCGTCGCGAAACCGTACTTCCGCCTTGGTGGGATGAACGTTCACATCCACATCCCGGGCAGGAAGCGTCACAAACAACACCGCCATCGGGTACCGCCCCATCGGCATCAAATCGCCATAAGCCGCCCTTAATGCCGAAAAAAGAACTTTGTCGCGCACCGCGCGGCCGTTGACAAAAAGATGCTGGTTCCTCGTGGTGATGGCGTGATGCGTCGGCAGAGAAACATATCCCTTCACCACAAGGCCTTCGCGTTCAATCGACACCGCCGCCGTGTTATCCATAAAATCGGCGCCCATTACGTCGCGGATGCGATCGCCGCTTTCGTCAACGGCAGGGTATCGAACCCGTTTTTTATCGTCTTCTTGGAATGAAATTTCGACCGACGGATAGGCCAAAGCTAATTTATTCACGACATCGCGTACATAGGACGCTTCCGTACGAACCGTCTTTAAAAATTTGAGACGCGCGGGTGTCGCGAAAAAAAGATCCCGCACATCAACTCGGGTCCCAAACGACAGCGCCGCGGGATGGGGATGCCCAACGGCTCCGCCATCAACGTCGAGTTGCCAAGCTTCCGGCGCGCCTTGAGGACGACTGATCAGCGTCAGACGCGACACCGAAGCGATAGACGGCAACGCCTCACCGCGAAAACCGAAGCTGTGAATGTTCCACAAATCGTCATCCGGCAGTTTCGACGTCGCGTGACGCTCCAACGCCAGCGCCATGTCGTCGGGCACCATGCCGCAGCCATCGTCCGTTACCGAAATCAAAGCTTGGCCGCCTTGACGCAGAACAACGTCAATTCTATGCGCGCCGGCATCAAGCGCGTTTTCCACAAGCTCTTTCACGGCCGCCGCCGGTCGTTCAACAACCTCGCCAGCGGCGATGCGGTTAATGAGAGATTCGGGCAAACGACGAATAGACATTGAACGATGATTCTCCTACGCTTTATTCCCTTGACGCTACCGCCAAAAGGGTCCGGCGCCTATCCTTTAATTTCTCTTTTAATCGACATCAAGAAGCGCCCTCTGGCTCACACTAAGCCGCGCGCCCGTAAAAATCGCCGTTGACGTATCCACATCCGTCAAATCGGCGTTCAAAAGATTCGCATAAGAAAAATCCGTTCCATCCAGCTTGGCTTGCCGAAAGCGGGCACCGGAAAGATCCGCATAACGGAAATTAGCCTTAGACAGTTCCGTTCGCATCATGCGGCCTTCGGACGAAACAAAAGAGTCGAAGCGCGCCTCGCGCAAATCCGCGTTCGTTAACCGTACGCGGCACATGTCCGCGCCGCGAAAGTCGACATGGTACCCCATAATATGGCGCATATCCGAATTGCGCAAAAAAGCCGCTTGAAGCTGAGACTCCATAAGGTTAAGGCCATAAAAGATGGCATCCTCCGCGACGACAAGGCTCAGCCTCGCATAAGCAAAAAGCTTTGTGCCGCGCATGTCGTGTCCGCTGATGTCAAGCTGTTGTCCCTCGGCCCCGTCGGTATCAACCCACCGCCGATGCCGTTTGATCAACTGTTCAAGAGACACGGGTAAATCCTTGGCCGTCGGGCCCAAAGGCAGATTGGTCATCGCGTTGATGATGTTCGCCTGTTGCAAGCTTGCAATGTTCAAGGCCACGTTAATAAGAACGGCGCCGCGCATATTCACCGTTGACAGGTCGCATTGGCTTAAATCCGCGCCTTCGAGATTCGCGCCGGAAAAATCGGCGCCGTCCAACCGGGCACGAATGATTTTGCATCCCCTCATAGTCGCATCGCTAAACTTCGTCCCGACGGCGACGGCCCCCGAAAGTTTTGCGTCGGTCAGATTCGCGCCGGAAAAATCGGCGCCCCCGCTTTCGTGAATAGGCCAGTCCTTGTGCAAGGGCACGATATTGCCGTTCTTTTCGGTCCCGGCCAAAAGACCTTCGCGAAGATCGGCTCCGACCATATCGGTGCCGATCAACGTCGCCCCACGCAAACAGGCACCACGTAAATCCGCGCGCATCAATTGCGCGCCTTGCAAATTGCAGAAACGAAGGTCCGCGCCGAACAGATTCGCGTAATTCAGAAGCGCCCCGCGCGCGTCCACGCCGTTCAACGAAACGCCCGTCATGTCCGCATAGGAAAGATCGCAATTTCTGAGGTCAAATCGAGACAGATCATGCCGGGCCAACATGGCCCGCATGCCCCCGACGCGTGCGGCGCGAAACATCCCGTGCTTACGGAGAATTTCGGCAAAATCCTCCGATGAAATCGAAATTAACTGCGATGCTTCTTCGACGCGCATACAAAGCCCAGCCGGTTAAAACAAAAACGTCATGAAGACAGCCTCTTGAAAAGCAACGAGGAGGCTGCGCCTTCACATTCGAACTTTTTCGCAAGGCTCTTGCCGAGCTCGACTCCCGGCTGATCGAACGAATTGATCTCCCATATAATGCCTTGAACGAAAACCTCATGTTCGTAAAGCGCCATAAGCATGCCTAAGGTGTAAGGATCGAGCCGATCAAGCTTGATGACGGTGGACGGCCTCTGCCCCGGATAGACATCGCACGGCCTTGAGGCCTCAGGACGCCCAAACGCCAACGCTTCCACCTGCGCGGCAAGATTCGACAAAAGCGCCCTGTGCTGTTCGGGCTGGCCGAGATCATCCGTACCCACGGCCAGAAAATCGGCGGCGATCGTATCGGTCCCCTGATGCAAGCACTGATGAAAACCATGCTGCCCGACGGTGCCGCATTCGCCGAAAACGACGGGAGCCGTCGCGTAATCGACAACCGTTCCCTGACGGGAGACGCGCTTGCCGTTGCTTTCCATCTCAAGCTGCTGCACATAGCGCGGAAAATCGCGGAGCCTTTCGCCGTAGGGCAGAATGGCTTTTGCCCCACAGCCCAAGAAATTCCGATTCCAAATTCCAAGAAGGCCCAACATAACCGGCATGTTCCGCCCAAAAGGCTGCCGAAGGAAATGCCGATCCATGGCCGCCGCGCCGCGCAGAAACTCCCGATAGCGATCGAACCCCATCGCCAACGCCGCGCTTAACCCCACGGCCGACCAGACGCTGGTGCGGCCGCCGACCCAGTCCCACATGGGGAAAAGAGTATCGCCCTCAATGCCGAAGGCGCGCGCCGCCTCGCCGTTTGCCGACACGGCGACGATATGGCGTCCGACCGCATCGGGGCCCAAAGCCTCTTCAATCCAAGCCCTCGCCCTTTGCGCGTTCATCGTCGTTTCTTGGGTTTTAAACGTCTTCGACACAACGATGAAAAGAGTCGTCGCCGGATCGGCGTCTTTCAAGGCCTCGTTCAGGTCAAAGGCGTCGACGTTAGCCACAAAACGAACCCTCAGCGGATCCTCGTTTTGGGCACACGCATGGGCCGCCAGACGCGGGCCTAGATCCGAACCGCCGATCCCGATATTGACAACCGTCCGAAAGGCTTGGCCCGTCGCGCCTTTCCGTGCGCCCGACCGAACCGCCTCGACAAAAGCCTTCATCTGCGCTTGGACTCGGCGAATGTCGGGAAGAACATTTTTCCCCTCGACCAAAACCGGTTCGTCCCCATCTTGACGCAAGGCCGTATGCAAAACAGCCCTGTTTTCGGTGTCGTTGATGGCCTCGCCAGAAAACATCCGCGCGCGCCACTCCGCCACTTTCTGCTGGATGGCCAAGGCCTCCAAAAGACGGAGCGTTTCGTTTGTGACGTGCTGAAAGGCATAGCAAAGCGTCAGCCCGTCTTGAGAAAGCGTGCAGGCATCCATCCATGCCTCTTCACGCATAGGCACGCTGAGGTTCTGAGGCTTAAGAGCCTCGCAATGGCGCATCAAAGCGCACCAAGCCGACGATGCGGAAACACTCATGGACGAGCAACATCCTGTGTTTGGGCGACGGAGACGCCTTCGGGGTCCCCGACCATAACGTAATTTATCGCAGCGGGATTAAAGAAACGCTTAATGATTCGTTGAACGTCAGACAAAGAAACCTTTTGAATCAAGGAATTATACCGATCAAGATAATCGCGGCCCAAATCTTCGCGTTGCATAGCCACCAAAAGATCGGCGATTTTGTCCGTCGAGGTCAAGGCAAGGGGCATCGAACCCGTCAAATAATCCTTCGCTGCTTGCATCTCGGCTTGTGTGGGCCCGTCTTCATAAAAACGTCGTATTGTCACGCCCAAAGCGTTGAACGCCTCGCCCGCCGAAGCGTTATTCACCGCCAGTCGGCCAACGATCAAGGCAGCGTGTTGCGACGGCGCGAGGCTCGTCGCGACCCCATAGGTCAGGCCCTGTTCATCGCGCAAGGCCTGCATCAACCTCGACGAAAACCCTCCGCCTCCCAAAATGTAATTGGCAATCTCGGCCGCATAATAATCGGGGTCGGCACGTTTGAGGCCCTGCATGCCGAAAAGGATCTCCGTTTGAGCCCCTTCACGCGCGATAAGAAGCGGCGAAGGCATTTCTTTCACGTCAATGTCTTCAATGGGCCTGAGCCGGGCATGGGCGGGCAAGTCTTTAAAGATCGTATCAAGCGCCGAAGCCAGTTCTTTCGGCGTTATATCGCCCGCCACGGCAACCGTCAGCGTGTCTTTGGCCATGTGCTGCGCGGCAAAGATGCGGACATCGTCTCGGGTTATAGACGCCAACGTTTCAAGCGTTCCTAACAATCGTTGGCTATAAGGATGGCCTTTAAAGGCATGGGAAACAAAAGCGTATCGCGCCTGCCATGACGGATCGGCAAAAAGCTGGCGAATGGCGGCGCGGTGTTGGGCCTCAAGCCTTTCCAGAGCCTCCCTGTCGAAACGAGGCTCGGTCAACGCCTCGCGCAATAAGAAAAAGGCCTTCTCTTTATCTTCGCGAAGGCATTTCAGCCCCCCATTGATCGCATCGCGCCCGGCGGCAAAATCCAAAGAAATCGACCGGTCTACAAGCTCTTTCTGAAAGGCGTTGGCGTCATAAGATCCCGCCCCTTGCGTCAACGCGTCGGCCGTCAACGATGCGAGGCCCTGTTTCTCTACGGGGTCCTGCTCGCCGCCGCCTTGAAACGCCAAGCGCAGGGCAATGACCGGGACGCTGTGTTCTTCGACGAGCCATGCCTTGACGCCGGTTTTCGGCCCGACCACCTCCTGAACCGTCAAGGCGTGGGCCCGACCCGTGATCAGGACGGCCACAAACGCAAGGAAAACAGCGCCTCTTTTCATGACGCGTCTCCTTCCGGCTTGGGAGCCAAGACGCCCATGACCTGATGCGAGGAGGACGCCAACGCTCGAAGAGCCGCATTAACCTCGTCAACCGTCACGGCACGAATGCGTTCCGGCCACGCTTCGACATCCGCAACCGCGTGTCCCGTCGTCAGCGCCGCGCCAAAAGCGTACCCCGGCGCCATCAAGCCTTCGCGAACGAAAATCGCTTGCCGTTCAAGTCGGTGCTTGGCCTCTTCGACCTGCTGGGACGCAAGGCCTTTGGCGGCCAAGCGCGTTATAAGCCCGCGCAGGGCCTTCTGAAGAACATCCAAAGCCACGCCGTCTCGCAACGACGCCGCGATGGCAAGCATCGCGGGACCGCGCGCGTCCGGATCGTAACGAATCTGGACGCCGTTGGCGACTTTCTTGTCGACGACAAGATCTTGATAAAAAAGGCCCACTTCGCCGGCATCCAAAATTTCCGACAGCACTTCATAGGCATAGGCTTCCCGTTTTTTTTGCGTTCCGTAAGACGGAACAAGAAAGCTCCACAGAACTTCCGTTTGATCAACCCGAGAATCGTCAACACGAAAAGATGTCTGCGCAGGCGCTTCAATAGAAGGCATCGGCGTTCGGACCACGCCGGAGCGCCTCGGAACGCGGCCATACGTCGCAGCAGCCAAAGCGACGACCCGTTTGACATCGACATCGCCCGAAATCACGACGATCGCGTTGTTCGGCGCATAACGGGCGTCGTAAAACGCGCGAACGTCGTCAAGCGACAAACGGTCAATATCGCGTTCCCATCCGATCACAGGCCGTCCGTAAGGATGATGCGGCATAAGAAGTTGGCGAAGTTTTTCAAGAAAAAGGCCTTGGGGACTGTTGTCCGTTCTTTCCTGGCGTTCGCCCAGGACAACCTGACGCTCGGCCTCGGAAGTCTTCGGATCAAGGCTTAAAAAACGCATGCGGTCCGCTTCCATTTGCATAATCATGGGCAAACGATCCGCCGCGACGCGTTCGAAATAAGCCGTATAATCGTAAGACGTGAACGCGTTATCCTCGCCGCCCTGAGCCGCAATGATTTTGCTGAACGCCCCGGCCGGGATCGTCTTTGTCCCGCGAAACATCAAGTGTTCCAGATAATGAGCCAGGCCGCTTTTGCCCCCGGCTTCGTCCGCGGCTCCGGCTTTGTACCAGACCATTTGGCTCACGACCGGCGCCATGGGATTCGGCACCACGATAAGCGTCAACCCATTAGCCAAGGTAAAACAAGCGGGGGAGAAAACGGCGGCACGCGCGGCGGCCCACGGCACAAGAAGAAGGCCGAGAGCCAAAAGAAAAACGCGCCGGGTCATCAAAGCCCCAGCCAGCCGCTTTTCTGGCGTTCGATGATGGGCGTGGCGCCTTTGTTCAGAGGCTCGTCCGCTTCCTTGGCCTTCTTGAGCCGCGCCGACTCCGCCGCCGCATCGACGACAACGGCCCCTTCATCGTCGTCGTCCGACCAATTTGTCAGACGTTCGATCAGATGCGGCGAGGCCACAACCTTTTCTGCGGCCTCCCGATCGACAAGCGCACGAATGTCCGGCGTTGCCTTGGCCGCGCCCGAGGCATCAAGCAGCGCTTTTTCCCCGGAAGAGATCTCTGCGGAAGACGAAGCCGCCGTCGGCTCGCCCAACAGCGCCGTTTGGGCCTGTTGAGCCGTGCTCACCGCTTGGGGACGAGGCGCGCCGGGTCGAGGCGGCCTAAGCCCGAAATCCGGCGGCACCGACAAAGGAGGACGATCGACGACGGCAAATTCATCCGGCGGGTTGCGCCCGAGGCCTAAATCCTCCCGGAGCTCGCCGCAAGACGACAAAAGAAGCGCCGCAACGCCAAGAAACAGGAAGGAACGAAACGAGGCCATAAGATACTCATGGGTTAGAAAAATGAACACCGAATCCAATCACCGAACATCGTCTCACGCTTTCGACGCAGGCCGAAAGCGCTCGAGGTCTATTGTCCTCGTACCATACCATCGATCAGAAGAAGCGCAACGCCCGTGACAATGGCCGCATCGGCAACGTTAAAGGCGTACCAGTGGTAATTAGCGTAATAAAAATCAAGAAAATCAACGACCGCCCCATAACGGAGGCGATCGATCACGTTGCCCAAGGCGCCCCCCATGATAAATCCCAAAGCCACCGCAACCATTGTCGAGGAGGTCCGGTACAGCCACCGCCCCAAAAGAAGGACGATCCCCGCCGCCAACGCGATCAGAAGGTAACGCATAATAGGGCTAGGGCCTTGGTTAAAAAGGCCAAAAGTCACGCCCTTATTCCAAACGAGAACAAGGTTCAAAAAAGAGGAAAGCGGAACGGTGCGATGAACATCGCCCATCCGTTCAAGAACCATCCACTTGGTGACCTGATCCAAAAGGCCGATAAACGCCAAGGCATACACACCTAAAACGGCACGCCGCTGAAACATGAGATGCCCCCCACCCGCACGAAAGAAAAGCTCGGCAGGAGGCTAATCAAATCCGCTTAAAGGAGCAAGGGGGAAGAAAAAGCTACGTTCAAGGCAGTCTTAATGAACTCTTTGAATCCCATGCGTCGCTTCTTGAAGGTCCTTCAACAGATAAAGCATCATGCCCGTTTCGTGCTCAAATTGGTGAACAACCGAAAGCGACGCATCATGGCAACACGACTCAAAAAATTCTTTGCTGAATTTATAGGAATTCAGCAAATGAAGCCGTTGTCCTTTTTCAAGATGAATGAAGCGGGTTCCTAAAAAGAAATCTTGTGATTTCGTCGCCCGTACAACATGAGCCCATAAACTTAAATCCGGATGCCATTCAGGCGCATATTCAAACCCTGATGGATCAAAGTTTTTAACCGGAAGCTCGTGTGCCATCCGGGGAAACACATTCAAATATAACCGACTATTCAAAGGGGTTTCATAGGCTTTTCTCAGAGATTTTTCGTTCTGATTGGTATCGATCGTCAGAAGGAGGCCCCCTTGACAGCAGAGATAGGACAAACGGCGTAACGTTCTTACAAGATTTTTCCGGATGTTCCTGTCATAAAACGAGCCATACATGTTTGTCACGGTGATCCCATTCATCATACCCAAGGCAGGAACCATTGATGCACGGCGCCACGTCGGCACAAAAAAATCCATGCAGACTTTATCTAAAATAATATCATTAGAAAGATCGTCCTGAAGAGCGCAAACACGATCCAACGCCTCCTCACAAAAATCGACCCCCGTATACTGAAATGATCCGATCGCACGCATTAACGGAAGAACGTGGCTCAAAAAAGAAGCCCGTCCGCCAACACCAAAATCGACACAAGGAAGCCCCCTTACAGCCTCAAGCCCTTCGCGGTCCTGAAAAAAACAATCCATAAGCTCTTTATCACCGCGCGGAATATAAAAATCGTGGCTTTCTTCGACAATCTCATTCCAATTATCGCCGTCATAAATATATTTTCCAACGCAACCCGCCATCGGAGAAAAGCCCGACGCATCAGGAAAAAGCGCCAACATGTCATAAAAAAAGTCGGCATCAAGATGCCCGTTTTTTAACGGGCTACTATGGTGATATATCAGTTCGTTCATCGACAATCTCTTTATGAAACTTGTTTTGCCTGAGCCCACATCTCATCAAATTGGGAGCGAAAGGCCTGAGCCATAACAAAAGACGAAATTAAAACAATCTTTGGCGGGTTCTGTGCCCCAAAGGAGAAAAGGCCCACGGAATCGCCAAAAATATAATAAGGAACCATAGGCGGCATGTTTCGGGGATACCACCGATAGTCGGCGTAGTCGGTACAAACGAAGTCTGTATCGCCTTCATTTAAAATCGCCTGAACAAAAATATCCTTCCGGGAATTAACAAGTCTCGCCATCCGGTGCCGATGAAAGGTTGTCCTCTCTTCGGCACATTGATCAAATCGTTCTTCAGCAATACCCGCTTGCCGAAGCACGCCCCCGGATACTTGAACAAAAGAAAAGACCAGATCAAAAAATCGCCCCAATCCTTCTTGTCCATTCATAACTGCAACGTCTTCGGAGCGAAACCGAACTCCTTCGTTCTCCATAAACTCGAGTTGTTTATCAACAAACACCCGTTGGATATCCGCGAGAGTGCCCTCGCGGGGTTGGACCGAGCCATCTTCGATTTTGCTGATACCTTGCTTGGTCAGCCCCGCAGCCGAGGCAAGCTCGGCTTGGCTGATGTCCAAAAGAGCGCGTGCCGCTCGAATTTGACGGCCTGTAATCACAAATTGCTCCATTTAGAAGTAAAAAAGACTTAAAATTTTATTTTGTCATAATACACATAGCTGAAAGTATTTCAAGGTCAATTTTTTATAGACAAAAGTCTATTTTTGAGTATAGTTAGAAACATGAGGCGCTGATCTATAATTTTTTTGAGATTTTTTTTAATCTTTTTTAACCAAACGCATTTTTCGGAGATTGATCATGGTGGATTATCAAACGTATCTCATGCGTCACGGCGAACATGGAGTCCAAGCTATCCTCGAAACAATCGAACAAAACGAAAAAATCCGTCATGCGGAAATCCTTTCCCTCGAAATCCGTTGGGAAAAGGTCATGAACGCGCCAGCCCGCATCCCTTCGGCGCTTGTCGCTTAACCCAAGGAAAGAGATCCTAATCATGGTAAACGGCTTCGAACTAAACTCCTCCGAGGATCTTGTCATCAACGCGCTCGAGCTCACGTCGATCAATGCTCTTGTTGCCTACAAGGCCTATGAAAAGAAAACGTCTGAAGAAGTCGTCCGCCATGTTTTCTCGAATCATTTCGGCATTGATTCCCTCGACAAGCTTCCAAGAGACAGTTTCGACCAGGCCATCCGTTTCCTTGTCGACGTTCAGCTTCACACGGTCAACTAGAGCCGTTCGCGTGAATCGGCTCGATAAACAAAAACATAGAGCCGTTACCCTCTGAGCCGCAAAGGCCAACCTTTCCGAAAAAGGCTCTAGCCGACCTCCCTGCTGATCTGCTCCCGGAAAAAGCCGCCGATTTTATTTCAAAAAAGAAGTAAGCGGCTGTTTGTCGGCGTTCGATTCGCTATCGTCCAAAACGGTCACACCGAATTCAGTCACGTCGATTTTCATACAGGACTTCACATCAACGCCCGTTTTAATCCAAACGAAGTCATGTCCTTCGTTAGCGACTTTTTCCACGACAGCCACCGCGCCAACAACGTCCGCGCCGGCCTTTCTTACCGCCTCAATCAAGGCGACCATCGTTCCGCCCGTGCTTAAGGTATCATCGACAATCAAAATTTTATCTCCGCGCGCGATGCCATTGACATAGAGCGTTCCGGAATAATATTCGCTTTCGATATCGACTTCGATTTGACTGGGAATCTTGTAGGGATACCAACGCGCCATACACAACGGCAAATGAAACGCCAGTGAGGCCACAGCAGCAAGAGGAGCCCCTTTATCTTCCTCGCTCAAAATTTTATTGGCGCCAAACGTGCCGAAGGTCATGAGTTCTTCGACAGCCGCACCCAATACTTCCGGACGAAGGGCCGGGATTTGATCACAAAGCTCATTTACTGTCGTAAGGTGCTTTCCGGAACGAACAACTTGCGCACTCTCATAAACATTACGAAGCACCTCTCGTGGTGCATTGTTTTTACCTCTTCCCAAAAATTGATTATTTATTTTCTTCATACCTATACTCCCCATTAAATGCATTTTTCCACATAATATCAAACTGATCTCTATACGATTGAGCCAACGCCGGCGAATGGATCAAAAGAATTTTCGGGGGGTTGGGAACATCAAAATCCATAAGCGCGAACTTATCGCCGAACACATAAAAGGGCGCGACGACATCCTTTAGTTCTTTTAAATATCTGTATTCCAGATAAGAAGTGCCTGGAAAACTGTCTTTGTCTTCTTCATACGCAAGTGATTTAATCTTGAGGCCTTTGACCTTCTTCAAGCGCTCGGCATGAACCGGGTAGTAGTCCTTCAAGTATTTTCTGAACAGACTATTATCAAGATTACATATACAAATTGGCTTTGTGCCATCGTGCGAATAAGGCTGGAGACAGGCTTCGTAGACTTGGTCCATGTAGGCTTTGAAGTCATTAAAGCCTTCCATTTTCATAACGCTGTCCGCCCTTCTTTTTACACCTTCGTCTGGCGTAAATTCGACATCGTATGAAGAAAATGTTTGAACGATGCGGTCAATCGTCTTTTCTCGCGCCTGAACGATGCCTTTTTCAATATTGAAAATGGTGTCTTTGTTTAGCCCGGCTTTTTTGGCCAACGTCTCGGCATCCCAGTCCAACAAGGCCCGCCCTGCTCGTATTTGTCGTCCAGTAATCATTAAAAAGCCCGCCTTCGTTTATTATTTTAATATATTATCAACCAAATAAAACCCCAAACAGGGGAAACTAAATAACTAGGGATTGATAACATAAAGTCGAAATAAGCTTCAATTCATATTTTTTCTGATTTAATTTCATAATGAAACTAATTCTCTGCTTGTATAACAAAAAACAATTCTATATATTGTCAACATAAATGACTTAGAATTCCTATTACGGAGATAAATTATGCCGAATTATTATGATTTTCTCATGCGTCACGGCGAACATGGAGTCCAAGCTATCCTCGAAACAATCGAACAAAACGAAAAAATCCGTCATGCGGAAATCCTTTCCCTCGAAATCCGTTGGGAAAAGGTCATGAACGCGCCAGCCCGCATCCCTTCGGCGCTTGTCGCTTAACCCAAGGAAAGAGATCCTAATCATGGTAAACGGCTTCGAACTAAACTCCTCCGAGGATCTTGTCATCAACGCGCTCGAGCTCACGTCGATCAATGCTCTTGTTGCCTACAAGGCCTATGAAAAGAAAACGTCTGAAGAAGTCGTCCGCCATGTTTTCTCGAATCATTTCGGCATTGATTCCCTCGACAAGCTTCCAAGAGACAGTTTCGACCAGGCCATCCGTTTCCTTGTCGACGTTCAGATTCACATGGTCAACTAGCCCTCGACGGCGCGCTTGGCTGCAATCTTAAGAAAAGAAGAAAAAAGACTTGCCCTTCAGGCGGGTTTCGTTCATTTTGCGCCCCCTGAAGACCTCGTGTGGGCCCATAGCTCAGCTGGGAGAGCGCTACAATGGCATTGTAGAGGTCGTCGGTTCGATCCCGATTGGGTCCACCAAAACTTCTTTACCCCCTAAAAAACCCGCAAAAAGTCTGAAAGGACAAGAGGTTAAGGCGGTTCGATAACCCTCATTTAGGGCATATTCCAAAGGTCTCGCAAACATCAATTTTAGGACGATTCTTTTGTCCTCAATATGCTCGGAAACCCATAGTTTCTGCGGGTTTCTGAAGAATGCAAGGGCGGTTCGATAAGTTTGATCGAAGCCCTTCTCGGAACGCCCTCCTTTTTTGGCAAGAAGACTCAAATCGGCCTTCCGAACCTCCAGTTTTTTGATGTGATCTTCGTAAGCCTTGATGACATTTGGCGAAGCCGAATCCAGGATTCGCTCCATAAGTTGAGCAACCTTCTTGTCGATTTCTCCTAACTCCTTTTTGGCGTAAGCAACCTCTTCCCCGATGTTCTTTTCGCGTTCTTCCCAACAATCCCTTAAAGACTGGATGGTAATTCGGAAAACTTCCTCGCTCGGCGTTAGGCTCTCAAGGAGATTTTCAAACTCCTCCTCAATCATTTCCTTGCGGATAGATTTCTTATAGGCGGGGCATCCTTTCGTCTGACACAAATAGTAAGGATATTTACGACTGCGCCCCTTCGTCCAACATGCCGTTAGAGGCTTGCCGCAATGCGCACAGAGGACAAAGCCACGTAAAGGAAAAGCCTCTTGCGCCTCTGGCCGCGCAGATGTCTTTGCTTGCTCTTCTATGCTTACGGCTACAAGCAAAGCCAAACCACCGAGGAAGGTTTCAAACGCAAGTGGATCGAGACCAAGGAAGGCGTTCAATCCCTGCCCCGCAAAATACACCGCTGCGCCTGCAATTAGGCCAAGCGCATTCGACTTTCCGTTTTTGCGGAACTTCGTGAACCAGACGATTTTACTTAATATGCCCATCGGGTTTTTCCTTTCTTGCAGATGCAAAAGGAGCGCAGAGGTTTCCCCGTGCGCTCCTTTTGGTTTGTTATGGGTTAGGCTTTTGCCTCAAAGGACGTGCCTTTGAGAAGAGCGTCGGCCTTAGCCATGTATTCGGCATAAATGGTCTCGCGCGTCTCGTCGGTCATAATGCCTGCGTTATGCAAGAGCGTCACGACTTGGCCTAAGAGATCATTAAACGCCTCAAAGGCATCCTTGACGGATTCCTCCGCTGCCGAAAGGCCGGACTCGACCAACACTGTCAGGCTCTTGAGCGCCGTACCGAGTTGTTCCACCTTCTCGGTGACTTCCGTAGCAATCGTTTCCCCGTTTTGGATCGCCGTTGTTACGGAAGAGATGATCGACGCGACCGACGTGGCCGCGCTTGCGATGGTTGCCAAACTCATTATTCGTCTCCTTCCAGTTGGTTTTTGCAAGTGTCGGCGGCTTCGGCCAAAGCGTCGAAAGCCGCATCCTCTTCGTCCGTGATCGTGTCGGTCACGGCATCCGCATCAACGGCGTTTTTCAGTGCCTTGATTTTGGTTTTGTGGGTGTAAACGGCTGGCGCGTAATCGGCCTCAAAGTTTTCCTGGCCTTGGCACTTTCCGATCACGTCCTGATATTCTCGCCCGCGAGACAGGTGAGAATTAAGCTGTTGCTCGGCCAAAAGCCCGTTACAGGCCGATAAACCGACAAGCGCAAGACCAAGGCAAACGACCCGTGCGCCATATTTAAGTTGCGTTATATTCATGTTGTCCTTTCCTTTTTCTGTTGAGTTGTGCTGCCTTTTTTCCAAAGGGCCGCTTCCGCCGCACGGCGGCGGGAAAGGCCGTCCAGAACCCTTCCTTTCGACTTATTCCAACGGGCAAGCTGCGCCGGAACACGGTCGTAAAGGCCTTGATTAAGTTGTTTCAAAAGGGTTGATCGCTTGAAGTTGCCCGCGCCGACGTTGAAGACGAACGAGATAAGCGCGGCGAATTGTCTGCGGCTCAACGGCACGTCAACGCATTGATCTATCGGTATGGCGGCTTTGGTAAGATCGCCCACAAGAAACGCTTCGGCCTGTTCTTTCGTAATGGCCTGACCTTGCGCGACACCTCGCGTGTGGCCGTAGCCGATTGTCCATTTGCCCGCCGGACACAGGTAAGCGGACAGGCGTAATCCCTCGAATATCTTGACGAGATCGAGCGCCTCTTGCGGAATTTCAGGCATGATTAATGATGCGCCGTCCACCAGCGCATGAGATTGTCGAGCAAGAACCCTGCTATGGCCCCCAGCGCCAGAATGACAGCAAACCCGCCCTTCCAACGATTAGCGAGGCGGTCGAGTTGATTGAGGCGCGTGTCAATAACGTCGAACTTTGCTTTCAGCTCTGTAATGGCCGTTGTAAGCGCGGAAACCTGCGCTTCGAGGCGGCCAATGCTGCGGAAGTATTCAACTTCAGTCATAATGGCTTGCTCCTATTCATTTTGAGCAGACAAAAGATTATCCGGCAATGACGATAACGATGGGCTGAGATCCCGAAGAGGCCGTAACGTTCGGCCTTAGAACTTCAAGCGCAACTTGCGTGCATCTCGCCTTCGCCGTTGAGGGTTTTCTCAAGACCTCAACGACTTTTTGGGTTACGCGGGCTTGCGCCGTCGTCGGTTTACGCAGGGCCTCAACAGCGAGTTGGGTTACGCGCAAGGTCATGCGGCGACCTCATAGCCAAACTCTGCACCGTTAATGTCACTCTCGGTCCAAGAGGACGAAGTCGCAGGGTTCGTCTCCCAAACATGGGTTAGATCGGCATAACTGTCGCCAAGGCTTTGGGCAGCTCCGGCATAATCGGTGCTGTCGATGGTTGCCATGGGGGCCATCGTCCGTGTTCCTGCATCGTCTTTTCGCGCGACAATGTTTGCCTGCACACCAAAGACATCAGCCCCCAACAACGATAAATCGTCGAAAACAAAAGTGTCCGCACTGTCTGCCGTGTCGGCTTCGTTATACGTTGTGTCGTCGTCCGATGAAGCATCGCAGACGTTCTCGTAATTCGATGCGTTCCCAACGGGCGTGAATTGCGTCGAGGCGCCTGCCCCCGTTGGCAGAAGGGTATCGACCCGAACATCACCCAGAAAATCGTTGTTCGACGTTCCCGTGGCATCGCAAACATACAGATCGTCGATCAAATAGCTCCCCGCCCCATTGGCCGATCCTCCAATCCGGAACGAGCATGCCGTCGCCAACGAAGACGAATTCTTTGTGTCGCCCGTAAAAGTCAGGATTGTGGCCCCGTTCAGCCGAACCTCGACCGAGCCGCTTGAATCCGCAATCACGGACTTGAACTCCAAATAGCCCCAAGCTCCATTAGAGATTGCCACGCTTGCCGCCGCCAGAAGGCTCGACATTTCGCCACGATAGGCCCGAATGATCCCTGTCGTCGTCATGGTGAACGAGACCTGAACCGATCCGGAACTGTCATAAAGGCTAAGGAAGGTTCGCTCGTACGTCGGAGCGCTTGCACTACAAAAGGCGAACCCGATAACCCACGTTGATTGGTCGTCGATGGTGCGCAAGACATAGCCATAGCTCCCGCCCGTCGCCATGGCGAGGCTTCCGGAACGGCGGCCATCTTGATTGGGCGCGGCGTTGCCGTAGCACGTCGTCCATTTCTCGGCCATCGCGGCCACGGTTGTGTAATGGTCAAAGCCATCGATAAAACGAAAAGCCATTGGAAACCTCTTAAAGTCTGATGCCTGCGAGAGAAAAGCCTATGTCGGCCAGGGTGTCGTCTGCGGTGGTGGGGGCCATGACGGTCAACACGTCGCCTGCCGCAAAATCCGTGTCGCTTTCACACGAAAACGTCGCCACGCAAGCGCTTGCCGCAAAGACCATTGAGGCAAAGGCGGTGCCGTTCTTAGCGATAGAGAAAGACGCTTCCGCCGTTGCTGCTGTGTTGGCCACCCCTTGGCTTCCCGAAAGCCCGGCAGAAAAACGCACCGCCCGGGGCATGGGGTAACGAAGCAATACCATGCTGGCCCCCGGTGCTCCAACGTAAGATCCACCAACATCGTAAGGCACGGCAGAAGCAGCCTCGGCCACCACCGCCAAGTCCGTCCCATCGCCATAAAGAAGCTTGGCCGAGCCCGAGGCAATGGAAAGTGCCGTTCCCCCATCGACCGTCAGGACAATCCCATAGCCCCCGTCGGTATCGTTCCGAACAAAGAGCATTTTTGCGTGGGCCGGAACGGTTATCGTCCTTTGTGCCGTAAGCGTCCCCGTAAAGGAAAGCGCCATACAACCCAACACTTGATCATCGGTCAGCGTTAGATCAGCATCCGAAAGAGCCACCTCAGTAAGTTGGCAAATAGCCTTGTCCAACGCATCGAAGGCGGCATTGGCTGTCACCTCCTTTTGCGCCTGGGAGGCTACGATATGGTCGATCTGAAGGTTTGGGGTCGTTGTCATGTTTGGTTTTAGCCTTTTCTGCTGAGGCACCCTGAGAGGTTGAAACCCAGTCCATGACTTTCAATCATGGAATTATTCCTTGGCGGCCCAATCTAAAAACGATGGCAGCGTTAACCGTCCCCTTAAGGTTTGTTGTGAAAAAACAAGCGGATGGAAAGAGCTGCTTCTGAAAGAACTCGAAACTATTAACGAAATGTACTTTCTGTTAAAAAGTTCCTAGTATAGCCTTGAGCATCTAAGGAGATTAACGATGGTTGCCACAGCTCAACCAAAGAAGATGGGCCCATCTACCCTGAACCGACGCTTTTATCAGGCGTTGGCCGTTATAGGCGCCCCAGCGATGCCCCTCATATATGTCGTCGATGCGATCGTTAATGGACGACAAACGAAAGCAAATGAACGACGAATCTCAATGCTTGAAAGGGCAGAAAATTCTCCCGAAGCAATAGAAACAAGAAAAAATGAAAAAGAGATGGCCGCCTTACGCGACAAAAAAATTGAAGCCGCTTTTGTCAAACTTGATGAAGCAATCTTCTTTTTTAATTCTACGAATGATGGGATTTCGAATCATAGACCAGTGCATGACGGCAAATTAATCGCTCCGAACAATTTGAAGTTCTAGCCCAGTAAATAAAGGCAACGGAGCTTTAGAAAATAAGGTGAATGATGAGATCAACACAGAAACGCCCTCCAGAAAACCCCACCCCGAGTCTCTCAGCTCGATTTGTTGAAGCAGCAAGAGATCTGTGTGCGGTTCCAGGCCTTCTTATCTACGGCGCGTATGTTTACGTTACGGACAAAATTCTCCCAGAGAAGGAATCCACTTCCGACCGGAGAAAACAGGAACATATTAATTTTGTAACCTCCCCCGAAGAAGTCCAAGCGCAGATGGAACGGGATCTAGCTTTTGAAGAGAACCGAAGAAAGATAGAAAGAAGCTCCAAAGAGATTCAGAAAATACTAAAGGAAGTTTCCTCAGTTGAAGGAAATCCTGCTAGCCCTAGATCAATCCTCCGAAGTGGTATAAGTCCACGCAAAAAAGATTTGCATTAATCTCTTAACTTAAATGCAGGCGCTTCTGAATTTTTTGTTTTGCCCCTTCACACACCAATCGAATCGTTTTTCTTGTACCAGGTCTTTGTGGCCCACTGTTACACCAGTATGTTCCTGATTTGACCGTTTCTTCCAAAATTTTAAATTCCTGATCAGCAATCGATCCCTTTGTCGCAGCCATTAGCGTAAAGGCAGAAACGCTTATCAAAACCGACAAGCAAAGAATTTGTCCAGAGGCTGCCGTTGCCATAGTTCCAGCAACACCGACCACAGCACAACTGCTTGCAACAAATGCATTGGTCCAGAAGTCTTTTTCTCTGATAATTTTATCTAATTCGTTCCCACCGCATTTCTCTGATTTATTCATATCTTTTTGTGTGATTAGAATTTCAGCCTGATCTGTTCTTAATTGAGCAATTCTTTCCGTCAGAAAAGATTGAATTTCTGAAGAATTACGAGAATCCTCCAACAGTGCTCCAATTTCTATGATCTTTTGAGAAATGTCCTTCATACTGACAGTCAGTTTTCCTATCACATCTCTCGCCTCAATAATCTGATGTGGTTCAAATAAAATGTTCTGTGCTTCTTGACGCGTAATTTCTACGTTTTTTGTTATTGATGCATAAAATGTTCTGAATTCATCTCTCAGTTTTTGTTCTCTTTGCTCCTGCGTCATTTCGACAGGCAATTCTTTTGTAGCAGCAACATGAGACATCAAAAGTGCTCCGAAAAAATTTGCACAAGCAATAGAGCGTATTCTACACGCAAGAAGCGAAAGTAATAACAAAATCAATAGTTTATAAAACATTAACAAACAGAATGACTTTAACCATGCCTCACCCGCTCTCACCAAATGGGATGAGAGTTTATTGTCGTATCAACCTGTTCGACAGTTAATTCATAACGTCGCCTTTCCGGCATAGCCACGGCCTACCGTGGCGTTGATCTGATAAACCGCGATAACTACCGATGCCTGTACCGCGCCGAAGTCTTCTATCTGCTGGGCGGCGGTATAGAGGACGGTCGTCGTATTGGCCTCGATCGTGCGAACGACAGCCTCACCGTTCAGGATGTCGATTTGGTAGGCTTCTTCAGCCTCAAACACGGGCACGTCGATCCCGTCCACCCATTCGGCGTTCCATCGAGCGCGACGCACCCATGAGAGGTTCAGATTGCCTTCAGCGTCGCGGCTTCCTGCAATATGCGCAGGCGCGAAGCATCGAAGGCTTGCCGCGTTATAGGCGAGGCTCGATTGTTTGGCGTCGTCCCATTCACCACCGGACGGCAAGCATTTGTAATAAGCCGTCGCCCCAACCTGCGACTGTCCCATGCTCATGCGGTATAAGTCGCCTGCGGCCAGAACGATAAACCGTTCGCCCACAGTATGCGTGCCCGTCGCCCATTCCGTCCCGCGCCGCCCGCGCAAGAGGCCGGAAAGCTCATAAAGGCCGCTTGAAACCAGCGTCGCGTCCCGCCATTGAATAATCTCATCACCCAAAAGAGCGACGTTGGCATAATTGAGGACTTCGAGTTCCGTCTTACTGTCAAGACTGCCGGAGGAAAGCGCGACCTGAAGCACATTGTCCTCGTCCCAAACCCACGGACTGCGCGGGTCGCCCAGCGCATTCACGGCCCAACCAAAAGCAGGCTCTTCAGACCCCGTGCCTACAATATCCCACGTTACCGCATCCGTAGAGCGGTAGAGGCTGGCGCTACTGCCCCCTTTAAGGCCAAAGGCATAATAAAGCCCTAACCCATCGTCCGCCTCGCGCAGCATGGGAAGATCCATGATAAAGGCCGAGATCGGCGTGGCGATTGCGATTGTTTTGCCGTCCAACGCCGCGCCCGCGCCAGTTTTATCCGAACTATAGGCCAGTGTGTCTTCCAACGTAGCTTGACAGGACACAATGTTATTTGCCCCGAAATCCACCTGCGTCAGCCGCACCTTAAGCGTCGCCTCTTTCAAAATAAGATTGATAACGTCGGTCGGATTAAGCCGGAGCCATTTCGGCGGAAGGTCAAAACTGGCCGTTGTCCGCCCGATCCACGCATAAGTGAGAGTCTTTTCGGCCACTTGCGCGGCTTCATCCACCGTCAGGACAACCGTAACCTCAATGCTCTCTAAATCCCGCGTGACGACGGCATTACTGGATCGGGACGCATGTTGCGTGTTGGTTTGATAATCGCGGTCTGGGTCGTAATGCGTAAGATCGATCCGAAGCGGTAACTCTATTTCTTGTTCTCGCGTTTCGGTGATGCGCACCGGATCATCGCTGTTTAAGCCTTCCACCGCGCCTAAATCGTCATAAGGGATCGTGGCGACAACATCCTGCCCGCGCGGGACGAATTTCAAAAGCCCATCCGTTTCAACCGCATCAATGAAATAGGTTCCCAACAACGGCTCTAACACGTCGCGTGCCGAGGAACGGCTGCTCATAACATAGCCATTCACCGCTTCATCGACTTCGTTCACAAGAAAATCTGTCTGTTCAAGCCCAGCGCGAAGGCAAAGATCGGACAAAATGTCCGCAAGCGCGACCTGATCGGAGCCATACCTCTCAAGAGGATATTTGATAAGCCCGCCATCGGTCGAAACGATCATGCTGTGCGTGAACTTTTCATAGCATCCGCAAAAATGTGTGGAGGCCGTCGGCATATAGGCGGAAAGATCATATTCCTTTTCGATCTTCATCGTCGCGAGATTCACCAACGATATGTCCGTACCGCAGCACGTCCAATGTTGCCCGTTCTGCGGATACGATTTATCTCCCTGCGTGCTGTACCCAGCGGCGAGGTGAACGCCATCAACATGGGCCACATAACCGGAAGCGATGTCCCATTTGACAATCCGGCCAAGGCTGTTGAACTTGAAGTAAAGGTATCCCGTCGCATCATCCCAAAAGACGGCGTCGGGATTTACGCCGCCCGTATAAGCGGAGCAATCCATAACAGTCACTTCGGCAATGCCAAAAAAGTCGAAAGAAACCTTTTTTGCGTAAGAATCCGAGATCTGCCAAATATTGCCTTCGCCGTCCTCGCACAAAGGGGCTTCGTTAAAATGCGAGGTCAACACTTCAGACAGATCGTGCAAAAGAACGAAATCCGTGCTGTAAATCTTGCGGGAGCGCGGAACAAGAATTTTATCGCCCTGAACCGTGCCGGTTACGCTGTAATCAATCCGGCTTTCTGTTTTTGCCATCACGGCCAACGTTTCAGGATGGCGTTTAACAAGATGCATTCCCACCGCATAAGCGTCCGAAGCGTGGTAGAAATACCCCTCATCGTCGAACCCATAGAAACTGCCGTAAAGCCCATAATCATCGTTATACGGGACGTTAAGCAAGAGCTCATTATTGATGAGGTCGTATTTGTAAATCGTGCTGTTGGTCGTAAAGCCAATCAACGTCCCGTCAGACGGCCAGATCATGCCGCCAGAGCGACTTCTTCCCGTAACGCTCGGCAAAATCGTCGCGTCGCAAGCCATGTCCCCGGAACCGACCACCTCGGCGCTAATGCTTGGAATGCGGTTAGAAAAGTCCGCAAGCTGCAAGTCCGTGAAAACCAGATAGCACAGGCCTCGATGCGCGGGAATGTTGCCCGTTCCGATGTGCATTTCCATCGTGCTATCGACGTCTTGATCTTCGGTTCCTAAGTGAATGCGGATGACGCCGGGGTATTTCTCCGTGGCCTGCGTATTGCTGGCCGAGGCATCATAAATGAGTTTCGTGTCGGCCCAAATGCGCCGGATCGCCGAGACAGGCCCAGCGCATAAGGCCACCGCAAAGGAGACTGAATACGTGTAGGAAACTTGCGTCGCCCCACCGCCCCCTTTTCCGCCCGCGCTGCTTTCATGGCGATTTTCCTGCAAGTCGGTTGACCAAATAACGTTGCCGGAGACACGCATTGTTCCATAAACAAGCTGGATCGTGCCGCCATAGGTCGAAGATTGAACGGAAAGGTCGTCAAGCTTCGAGCCTCCGACTTCCGTTTTGGAACCAAACAGAAGGTTCCCCAACACAACGCCACCGAGCCACCCTGCCGTCGCCCCAATACCCACCGCCGACGTGAAGCCAGCGCCGACCATGCCCAGAGCAAGAACAGCCATTATTCAGACTTAAAAGCCGGATAGCGGTATGCGGCAACAATCCGGCTGCACCAAAGATCGTCCAGCCTATGCTCAACCACTTTGCCTGCCCGCGAATAACTGTGGATGATGCCGCAATCCGTAATCAGGGCCACATGCTGCGGCTCGCGGCCCCAGGCCATAAAATAGATGTCGGCCAGCGTCGCCTCGGCCACGGGAATTTGCACAAGCCAAGTCGCCAGCCCCTCGCGCATCCGGCGCGGGTTAGGCATGACGGAATAATTGGCAAAGGCCCTCGCTTGCGGAGAAGAAGGATCATAATCCACAAGTCCCAGCGCAAGCCCAACGCCTTTAATCAGCCCGATGCAATCGCACCCCGCGCCACGCACGCATCCTTGGTGTTTAAAGGGCGTGCCCAGCCATGTGCGGGCTTCGGCCACCGCGTCCATGCGTGTTTTTGTTCCGACCATAACCCCTCTTCTTATAACAAAAGCCGCCCAGAAAATTCTGAGCGGCTTAAGCAGGAAATGAACCCTCTTATTTCTTCTTGTTCTTGGCTTTTTTCAGTACTTCTTCAATCACACCCTTCGTGACTCTTCGATAATTTGTCATCACTTTTTCCTCAATAATGGAGTAACCATCGCTGTGATCGGTAATGACCAAATCGTTTTCGTAGGCTTCGTTGATGACTTGATCCTTGAAGCTGTCTTCGATCCTTCTTCTATCTGCAAGCCTTCGGAATAATTCTGCAGGGATGAAAAACCGTCCGCGTTCCTTGCTTCCAAATTCCATTTCATAAAGTTTTATAATGCGCTTGACGATTTGTTTTGGTGTTGGTTTCATTTTTCTCTCCTTATCAAGTATCGAAAGTGGCATTATACCACAATAAAAGGCTTTGGCATACTAAAATGTAGCTATAGAATATAAAAAACTGCCTTAGAGCTACTTACCATCGGGATAGCTCAGAACCGCATCCGTGCCCGGCACGTAGGGTTCGCCCCTAAAATTGATCCCATTGCTGTAACGGGAGCAACAGGTTTCAAAGCTTTTGTCGCAGCCGGGTTGCACCGTGTACGCATCGCCCACCGCAATGTCGGAAGGCATAGGCAGAAAGAGCGTGAACACGCCGGAGGCAAAAGAACGGATTTCCATTTTACGCCCCTCATTCGCGCCGCTTACCCATGTTATGAGGCCGCCTTTCCAATAATCATCCTCTTCGGCGCGGCTGCTATCGGTAAAGCCGTAGCGCCTTGAAGCTTCCGTCACCGCGCCGGAAACAGTCAACGCTTCAAGATCGACGCCGCAGCGTTCATCGCCAAGATCGGCGCGGCAGTCCGCCGTATAAAGTTCTCCGATGTTTTGAGAGAAAAGTTGCGTCAGGCCGCGAAGCTCCGCCCGATAGAGATTGTCCTTTAACTCAACCTGTCCGATCATTCCGCGCTTAAGGACAATCTTCCCTTCCGAAAGATCGTCCCAATTCACAAGAAAAATAAGAACTTCGGCATTATCCCAAACGCCATCGCGTAAATCCTGAGCGGTGATAGCCTCGCTGTCGAACGCGCTTTCGATGTCCAGATTGTCAACGGACAAATCAGAAATGGTTTGAATAGCCGTGCGCGTATAGCCCGTCCGCGCCTCATAAGTCACGTCGTCAATCATCAGGTTTTGATCGAAGTCCGTGAAGCCGAAAATCACGCCGTCTTTTCTCGTAACCTTCCAGCAGGTCGCAAGAGTGGTGGTCTCGCCCTCAAGGTGAGAGGCAAGCTGAGTGGAGGCGGATTTCATGGGCACCTCTATCTGCCGAGCAGATTCACGCGATTGGTGAAAAACCAATCACGATCTGCTCTATACGCGAATTTCTATGATCGGAATATCCGACCATTCATGAAGGTGGAAGTTCTCGATGCTCACGTCCATTTCATCAACGTCGAAGCGCACTGGCACGTCGAACTCAAAGTCCGCCGTAATGATCGTATTGCTTTCTGGAGCTTCGGAGAACGTAACGATCCCCGTGGTTGTATCTACGGAAACCCCCGTCGTGACCTCTACACCATCGACATAAACAACAACCGTACCGGACACAGGTTTCGTGATCGTGCGCGTCTCGTTTCCCGTGCCGGATTCATAGGCTTTGATAAGCTGAAATGTTTGGGTTTCATCGTCACCAAGGCCGATTTGCTGATCCGTAGCCGCATAGTCCGTCCAATCTTTAAAACGGAACCCGTGCGCCCTGCCCTTACGAGCGCGAAAGAACGCGATGAGCGTTTCAAGCTGGTCAACATTCTTAAGGCCAGACGAAACATCCCACTTGCCACGCGCCGCCGACCAGTTCTGATTACGCTGCTCGTACCCAGAGGCCGTTTGCACAACAGACGTGGAATAACCCGGCCCGCCCGACGCACCATAAGCAATGTCGGAAGGGAAGCGGACTTCGTGGAAGATCATTTTCTACATATTCCTCTTTGCTCGATTAAGGCGTTTAGCAGCTTTGGCCACAATCTGCCCCTGACTGGCGCGGAAGGAGTTTGCGTCCGGCGTTGAAATGTTCATAACCAAACTGACGCCCGAGGAACGGCGAGACCTGTCCTTCTTTGAGATAACCTCCTCGCCGCGTTGAAGAATGGCGGGAACCTCGTCCGGTTTAAGGCCTGCAATTCCTCCGCTGTGATAGCGCGGTGCGCCTGCGAAAACATGCGCAGGGACAGCCCGTCTTGATGTGGGGTCGCCAACCGTGCCGCCTTCATGAAAAAAGGCACTAACAATGCTGCCCAGAAAACCACCGCTGCTACTGCCGCTCCCTGTCAGACTGTTGAATAAAGGCATCGTAATGGATTGTTTGACAAGCATGCGCGTAATGTCTTCCACGACCGAACTTGCCAGATCGCTTAGGCTTTTCAGGCTAATCTCGCCGGACGTGACCATGTTCACAATCGCGTCTTCCGTGGCACCCATCGCCTCGGTAAAAGCGTTTTCGATTGTCGTTGCGGTGTCGGTGGCGCTGTCCTTGTAATTTTGAAAGGCGCGAACGACCCCTGCGGCAGGATTGAGGCGCGAGGAAAGAAGGTCTTCATCCGCCCCAGCCAGAGCCTTGTTGTAAATGCCTTGACTGATAGCCCCGGCATCCAACAACTGATTAAGATGCTCGATTTTCTCAGCGTAAAGCTCGGTTGCTGTTTTGGCCTCGTCGGTTAGGCTTTTGCCTTCTTCGCGGAGCTTGTCGAGCTGTTCCTGCGCGGTCTTCTGGTCAAAATAAGCCCCGGCGAGATCGCGCACCTGTGCAATTCGCGCAGGCGAAGCCGTGTCCGGCAAGGCATCGACGGCTTCCTTGATTGAAAGCTGCCGCGCCGTCAGCCAAAGCTCTTTCAAGTTATCGTTTAAGCCATCAACGACCTTTTGTGCTTCAAGAAAGGCTTTCTCATCGAAAAGCTGTCCGGCGAGCTTCGCCGTTTGTTCGCGTTGCGCGTCCGTCGCTTTTTCGGAAAGGCGTGCGACGGCTTCGTCAATGAAGATCTTCCGCTCATCGGTAAGGCCGAGAAGCTTTTCCTTCAGATCGTCCACGATTTTCTGATTGGCGGCGGCCTCTTTTTCTGCGGCGGCAGCAAGAGGGTCTTCTATGTTGGCGATTTTGATCCCGATGGCTTTCCGGGCTGTTTCAATAGCCTTGTCAACCTGTGCGCCGTTTTCATCCGTGCGGAACCCGTCCAGAAAGGCCTCGGTTTGCTTAAGTTCGTCATTGAGCTTTTTGATCTGATAGGACGGGTCTTTTTCAAGAAACTTCTCGACCGCTTCCGCGTAAGGCTTGGCGCGCTGGTCAATTAAGTCGTGAACTCGCGCCGCTTCCGCCGCCTTCCTGCCCGCCTCGGCTTGTTCTTTTTCCTTTCTCTCGGCCTCAATACTCTTTTCCAGCGAAGCGATCTTGTTGCGAAGCTCATCCGCTCGCTCTTCATGGTTGGCAACGTTGCCACGCACTTGAAACATGGCAGGAATGTCGCGAATCCGCACCAGCTCTTTTTCGATCTCGGCCAGTTCCTTCCTTGCGTCGCTTAACTGCCTATCAAGGGGATCTTGAGAGATGACTTCGGTTGCAAACCTAAACGTCGATGCCAGCCGGTTCAGGATTGTTTCTGCCGTCCCGCCGACCGTCTCGGTCTTACCGATGGTCTTGAGCATATCATCCCAGGCCACGGACAAACTGTGCGTTGCCCCCGTTAGACCTTGAGATTCCGCCCTGCCCGAACCGCCGACCTGCCCCTCAAGGGCATCAAGAATGATTTTCTGTGCTTCCGCCTGTTTGCCCGTCTCGACAAGCCTGGCGATAACCTCTTTCTGAGCATCGCTGAACGTGACCCCAACGCGACTTAACGCCGATACGCCCTTAACGGGATCTTCCAAAGCCTTACCGAGTTGCGTAGCCGCAGAGCGCAAGTCGTTCCCGAAGACAGACGTCATATCCTGCGCAAGGCGGATCGACTTTTTGAACGTATCTCCCGAAACCGAGCGGAAAGTCGCCATAATAGCGGCAGCTCCCGTTATGTCTTCAGAGCTGGCGAGGGTCGTTTTTTCGATCTCGTCGGCCAGATCGACCATATCTTTCTTTGTCAGCCCAGCCGCATACCCCGTGGCCTTCAAAACACCCTGCAAACGGTTTTGAACCTTTTCCTCTTCCATCGTTGCGGAAAAGACAGATTTCAGACCAAGCGTCAGGACAGCAAGCGCCGCCGCCGCTGCAAGCCCGGCTGGGCCAATGGCAGCAAGCCCCGATCCCAGCGGCCCAATTTGGTGCGCAAGCCCCGTTGCCGACCCCTTAACGTCATTGGCGGCGGCCCCTACTGCTTTCAGGGCATTTGAGGCAGGTTTGCCGGACTTGACGATCTCATTCAGAGACTTCTTGCCCGTCTTGCCAAACTCCACCATCTCGGCTTTGGCCTTGCCGCCATCAACAACGAGGCGCACAGCGATGCTTTGTGTCATGCCTTACCCCTTGTTAATTTTCTGATTGATCGCGGTGACAAGGCCGGATTCCCCGAACGGCAAAAGCTCCGCCAGCGCGTGAAGGTCATAGCCCAACGCCTCACCAACCTTGAGCGCGGCTTCCATATCGAGACCCGCAATACCAAGCCCAGCCATGCGAAGTTGGCCGGAACAGCGCAGAATGACATCCCACGCCTGCCAGCCCTCCATCGTCTGAGGCTCGGACTCACAATAAGGACAACGCTTCCCTTCGTGATTGGCTTTGCCCTTGCTGCATGGCAGATCGGCGTCGGCGCACGCGCTGCAATAGGAAGGCCCGCCGCCAAAATGCCAACGGCAACGAGCCTCTAGGCGTTTTTTTCCTGTTCCAAAAGAAGGGTCGGGCTTAGATAAAGGCGCTCGAAAGCGTCCGCCAACGGCCACAAGTCCATCAAAGCTTCCACGCCCTCGTTTGTGACACTGGCGGGGGCGCCTTCATCATCGGCAACGCCTTCCCATTCCGTAACGGCAAGCGCGGCCAGTTTCTTGATAAGCGCCGCGCTCCGTTCTCCTGCGTCTTCCGTGTCGGCCTTAAGAGCGGACACACGCGCCGCCATAACAAGAGGTGTCGAGGCAGGATGCACTTTGACACGCACCCCATAGCCAAGATCAAGCCAATAGTCTTCGCGTTTCAGATCAAGTTTTATCATGCGTAGCTCTCCACATCGTTTGTTAAAATGGCCGTCAGCATCACGCCTGCGGTCGCGTTCTTTGCCGCCTGCCAGTTGAAAGAGGCTTGAATACCTCCAGCGCCATCAATCGGGAGCTTCGGCTTAGGCAAATAGACCTCGTGCGCGGTGAAAATGAGCGAATGGCTGGCATCAATCGTATAGCCAAAGGACAGTGCCACCGCCGTGTTGTCGGTCGCCGCGTCAAGAAGCGTCGTATCCGCAAAACGTACATCAATCGTCCCCGTAAACGCGGCCACCGTCGGGTCAGCCCCGTCGATCTTGCCGTCGTCGCGGATCGTCTCGATCTTTTCGAGATTGTTGGTGTACGTGAATTGCGCTCCCGTCACGTTGCCGAGCTGCGCCCCGTCTTTTTTCACGCTCCCCTGAAATTGATTGAAGCGCGTCATGACAAGTTCCGTCGGCGTTCCGCCCAAGCTGGCCGAGGCGCGATCTTCACCTTGCGCGATGCAGTTGATTGTCGCGCTTGCCCCACCCGAACGCTCAAAAGAAACCTGCATCGAGTTTGCGCGAACGCCCACGTTCATGAAGTAGCTGGAAGCCTCCGGCGTTCCGACTTCCAGGGCAAGGCTCGGCAGATCAGTTGCGCCGGATTTGAAGGTGTGAACGTAAGGCACTTCCGTTCCCGTCGTCGTCGGCGCACCGAACAACGCGCGAAGCCAATAGCCGATATAGCGAAGATCGACAGGCACAACCACGTCGCCTTCAACGTTGATAACGTCGCGCATAGGCTGCGCCGGATCGCGGCCTTGCCCCAGAAGATCGGATTCGATGAGCCCCTGCTCAGAACCAAGCTGCGAGGAAATAAAGGGGAACTTGATAAAGTCGCTCGATGGCGCGGTGCCATACGTGCTTTCAAATTGACCCAAGAGTTGCGCGTTCGCGCCGTAAGTGCGTGACATAGTGATCTCCTGTTTTTTTGATGGGAAAGAAAAGAGCCTTGCCGCGCCGAAGCGGAGCGAAGGCGGGCTAGCCGAGTTGGCTGGCGGTCGTGTAGATAAGCTCGATAGGAACAATGGCCGTGTGAACGCTTGGCGCACCTTCAATTGCCAACGTGTCCGTGTCGGGCGCTTGCGGCGTTACGCGGTCGCACAAACCGCCCAGCGTTGGATCGGTTGCAAGAACGGCTGCGATGTTCTGGAACAGGCCGTCCATCTTTTGATTGCGCGTGTCGCCATCAACAGCCTGCACAAAAACCTCAAGCGAGGCCGAATGCTCCCAATAGTAAGAAAGCGGCGAAAGCATAACCTCCGGTTCTCCCGGTTCGCCATCGCGCAAGATCAAAAGACCCTCTGAGGGTATTTTTTCCGGCAAAGGATCGTTGCGCATGATTTTAGGCCCGGAGACTGTCTGCAAAACCGCAAACAACGCTTCCAAAACGCCCTCTCTCGTCGTCATTTGTCGGAAGGCTCCTTCCAGTTTTCAATAACGAGCGGCTCAAGGTTGTTACTCCATTTCGCAACGGCGCTTTTCACGTCGAGACGTTTCTTTAAAGAGACTTGAGGGACAAGAACAAACATCGGCACAGTCGTCAGGCCCTTGTTTGTCTTGGCTTTTGCAAAACCGCCGCGTTTTCCTTTTCGCACCCGCATGTTTTCGGCAATAAGGATCGGGTTGTTCCCGCCCTTGCGTTTGACAAAGACAAGTTTTTGCTTGTTATGCTCTTCCCAGTTTTTCGGGGTCAGTTTGCGCCGCCCGGCAAGCTTCCCTGCCGCCGGAAGAGGAACGGGAAGATAAGCACCCGTACGAGAGCGAATGACGGCCCCCGCATCAAAAGCCGAGATAAAGCTCATACGCTGTCCTTCATCCGCATAAGACATGTTATCGACGAATTGTTCGTATTCTTTACGGTAAAGATTATCTTCCCTTAAAACACGAAGCGCGTTTGTTAGCCTGTCTTGGATCGCTAAGGCTTCTATAGATTCCCCGCCGCGCCGTGTACGATCCTGCTCAAGGGATGTGATGGCAGATTTCATGAAGTCCCTTTTTTGCTCCATAATAATGGGGGCAAGGGATGCTAAATCGTGCAGGTGCCTTATGAGTGTGGGATCATCCTTTGGAGATTTTCTGTCCCGCACCAAAACGCGCCACGTCAGAGCGCTTAATTTGTCTCCCGCTGTTTCAATCGGAGAAACACAGGCGAATACTGTTTCCGGATCTTCTTTCATAATTTTGGAAACGATAGATTGTATCGGGCGCTCTTCAGGAACCCTGTTTAAGCCTGAGAACGTCATTTCCAACTGCAAATAGGGACGAAGAACCGTATTCTCAAAGACTCGGTGATACTGAATTGGTGCTTTAAAGAATCGATGGCTGTCTCCGCGTTGAACCCCATCCGGATCAATCTCAAAACCCGCCCCTTCAACAATACTCAAAACCTCTTGTCGGAAATGGCGTCGCTGACCAACTGAAGGCGGGTTGGCTTCTGGAGCCACGAGTACAAAATCCAAATCTTCGGAAAATCTTTGGATAAGGTCATAGCCTTTTGAAAGGCTCGTTCCGCCGGAAAAAATAAGTCTTATGCCCTTGTCGTTTTGATAAGAAGAAAGCGCCGCAAGAAGCTGCGTCGCATGCCAGTCCTTTTCAACGAAGGCTGGGTCGATCCCCATTCTCAACCCAATATCTTGGATCAGATCTTTATCAGGCTGTTTTCTCAAAGACGATAAACTTTCCATTGTACCCTATGCGTCGAACGACCCTGCCCTTAACGCCAACAACACGTCCGGTCGGAACTTGTGTCGATTGGCCTGCATTATAGCGTTCCTCTGCAAGAGTCGGTCCCGTTTTTACGCCTATTTTTTTCAAAAGAATTTTAGCAAGAACAGGTAGCGTTTCTTCGGGAACAAGCTCCCCAGAAAATCTGGATTCCTTGGCGCGAGCATAGGCCCCATAGCCAAGATTAATAAGCAGTTTCTTCCGAACAAGCTTTCTGAGAATCCGCCCGACTTGGTCGTATCCGCCAATATCTGCAAAATCTTGGCGCACGAAAACAGGCGGCTTGCTGCGCCTGATGCGATAGGAAATTCTGCTTTCTAATGTGTTTCTAATTGGCATCTCTGATCCATACAAAAATACGACATCTCATGCTACAAATATACGACATTTTACCACATAAATCAAACGTAATAAATATTGCATATCATCATGTTATAGCATTATACAGCATTTCTATGAACAAGCCGTTGATAAAAAACGAAGCGCCGTAGAAACAAGGAGTTAACACAATTCCAGGAAAAACATCCGCTCTATTGAACACACATAATTTCGCCAGAAAATGGCGACATCACAAAAAGAGCCAATTATTAAAATTTGAACTTTTTATAAGAACGCAAGGCAAGTCTTACTTCTTCTCTGGTTTCCGATAACACCCTGAAAACGCAGGCGCATATCTCAAAACCTTGTTCCAAAGAGCCATCTCATCAAGGGGATTTTGGTTCGATCTTATTCCCATTTTGTCCACCAAAACTTCCCTTCCCAGAAAAACGTCCTTTTTATATTTTGAATCAGCACGTTGCGGTGTTCGATAAATGGGCTGATTTTTGGCTCTTTCACCCATCTTCGTTAATCAACGACTAAAAGCGATTTTTTATCAAACGGTTGGCTTGTTCGATTCCGGTTCTCCCGATTTTTTCGAATATTTCGGTTGTTTCGTTTATTGCTTTTAAAGAGGTTGTCGCTTATCCTTATCCATAGACGTTCATATAAGTTCAAAAACGTCCAAGGAGGTTCACATGCATACACATAGCGATGATCTAACACCACTCATTCCACCAAGTGCCATTGATATATCGCTTGCAGAAAAAGCAAGCCGTTTGGTTGCGCGTTACGCAAAGCCAACGGGTTCTGCCGTCAAAATTCAATTTCGTGAAAACGGAAAATCTGTAGAGATTGCTTTGCCCCCTCTTGTCGTTAGGCTTCTGCTTGACATCTTAAAAGATATAGCCAAAGGAAACCCCGTCGCGGTTATTCCTGTTGAGATGGAACTCACAACTCAACAAGCAGCAGAATTTTTGAATGTTTCGCGCCCGTTTTTTGTTGGTCTCTTGGAAAAAGGAGAACTAAAATACAAAAAAATTGGGACACATCGTCGTGTTTGTGTGTCGGATTTACTTGCCTATAAAAAGAAAATTGAGGTTGAGCAAGACGAGTCCATAAAAGAATTAGCCAAGCAAGCACAGGAATTAGACATGGGGTATTAATGGCAACGTTTACCGCTCTCCTCGATGCCTGTGTGCTTTATCCCGCCCCAATAAGAGACCTTCTCATTCGTCTGGCAAGAACGGGGCTTTATCAGGCAAAATGGACGGATCAAATTCATGATGAATGGATACAAAATCTTCTTGTCTCCCGCCCCGATCTAACGAAGGAACAGCTTCAGAGAACGCGCACATTGATGAACAGTGCCGTTCTCGACTGCTTGGTCAAAAATTATGAAAGCCTTATCCCTTCGATAACATTGCCTGACCCAAACGACAGACACGTTTTAGCCGCCGCTTTGCGTTCGCGTACAGATGTTATTGTCACGTTCAACTTAAAGGACTTCCCTGAAGATGTCTTGAGCGAATATGGCATTCAAGCACAACATCCCGATGAGTTTATGTCCCACCTTATTGATCTTGCTCCCGGCATTGTTTGTTCTTCTGTTAAGCATATGCGCGAAGCACTCAAGAATCCGCCATATAGTGTCGCTCAATTATTTGCAACGCTGGAAGGGTTAAGCCTTGTTCAGACAGTAGCGGCATTAAGAGATTATGCGGATTTACTATGATGAAAATTTTAAGAAGGGTTGTGTTTTCTGCTTTATATGTCGCCGCTCTTGCGGCTGCAGTTCATTTCAGTTTTCGTATAGAACATCCAGATTATGCGATGACTGGCATATATCTCACGTTTAGCCTTTTTATGTTGGCTTTCGGTTGGCCCGAGCTTGCAAAATCCATTAGTTTTCTAGGAAGTAATATTGAGCTTCGTGAAGTAAAAGAAGCTATCAACGAGCTAAGGCCCCTTGCTGAAGTTTTTTCAAGATCAGTTATAGAATTAATGCAAGGGGGCTCTTGTTGGGGCGGCATCCCAGCGGAAGAAAAGGAAAAGGCATACACCTCTATTGAAAAGATGCTCAAAAGTCTATCTTTCTCAAAAAAAGAAATAGAAGACATCCTAAAGCGATGGCATGAATGGATCGAAACTGATTATGTATATGCCATTGTTCTTCCTCATAGTAGTATTGATCATCCGGAAGTTTCCAAAGAGAAAAAGAAGGAATGGCATTCTCTGTACTCGGCATTGATAGAGAAAGAACAGACCCTTTCACCTGACGAAATCAGAGAAGCCTTTAGAGGAATTGATTGTCTCTCTCCAAGAATTGAAACCGCCATATCTGATTATGAATTTTACAAAAAAAACAAAAAACATCAAAATATTGAGCGATGGAGACAACGGGAAAACTGGTTCAAGAAATAATTACGGAAACATTACGGCTGAAAGAAAGTCTTCTCACAGCAAGTAGAGACAATTGACCTGTTCCCCAAAACAATGGCCCACCGCGCAAGCTCTTCAAAGACATCGGTGTTCGATCTTTTTCCGTTTCCGTCCACCAATTTTCCAGCTTCGCTGGAAAATTGCCGCGGCGTAACCTGATTTACCGCGCCATAGCGCAACGCGCGACGGCGGGAAGGCGAAGCCGGGCGGCCTCCGCAAAAAAACTTCCCCGCATAAGGCCAATCCATATATTTCTGGCGATCTTGTAACAGGCTTAAATCCCGTGGCCTCATAAGGGGGCTATTTTTTGAGAGAGTTTGTTAACCGGGCTCTCGCATTCGCTGTC
Organism: Alphaproteobacteria bacterium; assembly: GCA_028690155.1. Taxonomy (GTDB): domain Bacteria; phylum Pseudomonadota; class Alphaproteobacteria; order UBA9219; family UBA9219; genus CAIXLI01. The sequence continues at coordinate 127,724 of JAQVBU010000003.1, forward strand.
CGAACCTCTCTTTGCCAGAGCGGCGATAATATCGCTTCGGCTGCGGTGGCAGGCCAAGTAGTTGGGGCCTAAGAAATCTTCGTCATCAAGGGCGTAAGCGCGGAAATCCACATAATCCGGATAAATCTTTCCGACAGCATATCCCTTGTTTTCGAGGAGATTATAAAAATCATAAAGCAACTTATGTGTCATGATGTTGACACGGCCATATTCAAACTGGATTGCCGTAATCGCTCCACGATCCAGCATGTCTGAAAATCCTTGCAGAATATCGAACTCGGCGCCTTCGACATCAATTTTCAAGAAATCGATGGCCGCAATACCTTGTGCGCGCGCGTAACTATCGCCCGTGCGCACCTGACAGGTCTCTTTGCGATGCGCGCCATGCGGATAATCCACGAACGACGAAAACGTGTCCGACGCATTGTAAACATTCATCTGAATTTCGTCTTCGCGGCTGAAGAGGCCAAAGTTATTAAGGCTTACCTGAGAATGCCCGAACAAATTGCGCTTTAGCTCTTCAAATGTTTTTGAGATAATTTCAAAGCTATGAACGTGAACGCCGGGCATTTCCGCTATCGCCAAAGACGACCATTCCCCGACATTCGCTCCAACATCGAAAATAACGCGTGGATTGAAAACAGCCAAGCGCGTCAAGACGGCTCTTTCGCCATTTTCAGCAAAAACCGAATTAAAATTCTTAACCGCCATCAAAAAATAGGTGCACAACAAAGTCATTGCCCGGTGATCTTGCTTACAGCGGCCTAAACGATATGCGACGTCAGCAATATTCTGAGGTGTAATAGGCTCGTTGCCACCAAGAGCGTCACGAACAATAGAAACTGCAATCTGTTCAGAAGTAAGCATAAATCCAAGAAGGGGCAAGAGGATGCGAGAACAATTACACTATCCCCATCACACGTCAAGCGCGTGGTGATTAGCGCGGGGAAGAAGTTAAAGATATTCAGAATGGCTGACGAGATTAATAATTCCATCTAACGACAGCAATGAAGCGTCAAAGCTCATACGTTGTCCTTCATCCGCATAAGACATGTTATCGACGAATTGTTCGTATTCTTTACGGTAAAGATCGTCCTGCCTTAAGACACGAAGGGCCTCTGTTAGCCGGTCTTGGCTTGTCAACGCTTCTATAGCTTCCCCGCCGCGCCGCGTACGATCTTGCTCAAGGGATGTGATGGCAGATTTCATGAAGTCCCTTTTTTGCTCCATAATAATGGGCGCAAGCGATGCTAAATCGTGCAGGTGCCTTATGAGCGTCGGATCATCCTTTGGAGATTTTCTATCCCGCACCAAAACGCGCCACGTCAGAGCGCTTAATTTGTCTCCCGCTGTTTCAATCGGAGAAACACAGGTGAATACTGTTTCCGGATCTTCTTTCATAACCTTGGAAACGATGGATTGTATCGGGCGATCCTCGGGGACCCTGTTTAAGCCTGAGAACGTCATTTCCAACTGCAAATAGGGGCGAAGAACCGTATTCTCAAAGACTCGGTGATACTGAATTGGTGCTTTAAAGAAGCGATGACTATCTCCGCGTTGAATCCCATCCGGATCAATCTCAAAACCCGCTTCGGCAACAATGCTCAAAACCTCTTGTCGAAAATGACGTCGCTGACCAACTGAGGGCGGGTTGGCTTCTGGAGCCACGAGCACAAAATCCAAATCTTCGGAAAATCTTTGGATGAGGTCATAGCCTTTTGAAAGGCTCGTTCCACCGGAAAAGATAAGCCTTATGCCCTTGTCGTTTTGATAAGAAGAAAGCGCCGCAAGAAGCTGCGTCGCATGCCGATCCTTTTCAACCAAGGCTGGGTCGATCCCCATTCTCAACCCAATATCTTGGATCAGATCTTTATCAGGCTGTTTTCTCAAAGACGATAAACTTTCCATTGTACCCTATGCGTCGAACGACCCTGCCCTTAACGCCAATAACACGTCCGGTCGGAACTTGTGTTGACTGGCCTGCATTATAGCGTTCCTCTGCAAGAGTCGGTCCCGTTTTTACGCCTATTTTCTTCAGAAGAATTTTAGCAAGAACAGGAAGCGTTTCTTCAGGAACAAGCTCCCCAGAAAATCTGGATTCCTTGGCACGCGCATAGGCCCCATAGCCAAGATTAATAAGCAGTTTCTTCCGAACAAGCTTTCTGAGAATCCGCCCGACTTGGTCGTATCCGCCAATATCTGCAAAATCTTGGCGCACGAAAACAGGCGGCTTGCTGCGCCTGATGCGATAGGAAATTCTGCTTTCTAATGTGTTTCTAATTGGCATCTCTGATCCATGCAAAAATACGACATCTCATGCTGCAAATATACGACATTCTATCACAGATATCAAACGCAATAAAGATTACATATCATCATGTTATGGCATTATACAGCAATTCTATGAACAAGCCGTTGATAAAAAACGAAGCGCCGCAAAAACAAGGGGTTAACATAATTCCAAGAAAAACATCCGCTCTTTTGAACACACGTAACTTCGCCAGAAAATGGCGACATTACAAAAAGAGCCAATTATTAAAATTTGAACTTTTTATGAGAACGTGGGGCAAGCCTTACTCCTTCTCTGGTTGCCGATAACAACCTGAAAACGCAGGGGCATATCTCAAAATCTTGTCCCACAGAGCCATTTCATCAAGGGGGTTTTTGTTGGATTCCGGGCCGTTTCCGTCCACCATTTTTTAAAGTCAAACAACCAAAGAACTTCCTGCCAAGATATTTTGTTTCAAGGGGTTTTCGCGTCGTTTGATTTGATCGTTTGTTTTGTTGATAAGAGAGGCGTGATCGGGATTTTCTATATAATCCTTATAGACCGCCCATTCTTCCGAGACAAATTGTTGGGGACGGATGTGATAGAATCCCTCTTCACTGATACGGTAGGCTTCGCGAGCACTGTTTATATCGCGCGAATCTAACTTCAGTTTGGGATTACTCTTCAGATAGTTCTTCGTGATCTGTTCGTCATCGACATACCTTTGAAGATTGGCTCCGGACATGCCTCAAACGATTAACCCCTCGCCTATCTCACCGACCATTTCCTGAACCTGATATAGGGGCAAAAAGGCATTTCCCTTGTACGTTCCGCGAACCATTTTCGCCTCGCCACGCGTGGAACGAGAAGCTATGCCGATGAACATGTCAAACAACGGCGTCATACGGGCAAGATTGGCTATGGTTTCCTGAACCGTTTCGGGCTTCAGATACATAGTAATTCCAGAAAACACGTAAGTCGTTCGTTGCCCTGAATCAAAGGAAGCTTCATTCCTCAATAATTTCGTCAATCCATTTGCGTTGCTTAAATCGACGGACGCCCAGTGGATGTTCTCCGGATAGCGCCCGTCTGCGAAAAACTTATTTGAGAACTTCTCATTTTTAATCAATTCGCTTCTTTCTTCCACAATAGACGGGAGATCTGAAAGATAGAATTGGACATTAGAATATTCACTGGCTAACCGCTCCGGCGTCGTATCAAGACCGCATGCCGGAACGACAATTTGCCGACTTCCCTTTCCGATAGCCTCGCGAATGCAAAGGTCGAGATAGGCGCTTCTTCCATAATCGTGGGAAGTCAGGCAATTTCTTCCGAAGGGAATGTCTTTTCTGAACATCTCATACATGTATCCGTCCAGATTATTTGTTTGAAAACACTCTAGCTCTCCCTGCCGAAAGGATGATTTTTTCTCAATTCCTTCGATATACTTTCTTGGGTTGTTTTTGATCCGTCTGATTTCTTTCCCTGTTTTTACAAGTTCCATACTTACGTTCTTTAATTCCGCAGCATCAGCAACTTCATCCAAAATAAAAAGGGCCATATCGACCATCTTTGAAGGAAGCGCTTTAAATAACTCTTCGTATCCGGAGGGGATACCTTGTTCTTCGCATTCCTTGTGGAGATTATAGATGGCAACCATAGCCTTTATCATGTTGATGCTTTGGTAACTGCGTTTTTTTATCTTTGGTCGCCTTTTCTATCTCCATATACTCTTGATAGGAGGAAGCCCGCACATAGGCGTCGTAAACTTTCCAAGTTTCCGCCTTTCTGGCTTCGGGCATAAAATGGTACGTCCCTTGACAAATTTGGGACATTGTCCGGGCTTCGTTTATGTCAACTGCATCAAGATTTATTTCAGGGTGATCTTGAAGATAGTTTTGTGTGACCTGATCCCAATCGACATATCTTTGAAAATTTGCAGCCGACATTCCTCGAACGGCCGTTCCCTTCGGAACGTTCGGTGAAATTTCTTCGGCCATTTCGTAGATTTTATATAGGGGCAAAATGGCGTTATTTTTGTAAACGTTCTTCGTTAATTTCGCTTCGCCTTTTGTATAATGCGAAATAATGCCCATAAAGATATCGCTGTCCGGCGTTGCGTTGGCAATATTTTCGATTGTTTCTTTAACAACATCCGGCTTCAAATACATTGTAATGCCGGTAAAGGCATAAACCGTTCTTTGTTCAGGATCGAATGTCGGCTCATTTTTCAAAGTATCTATAAGGCCTTGCGGATTGCTTAAATCAACGGACGCGAGATGTATGTTTTCCGGAGAACGGCCTTCAAAAAATTTATCCGAAAAATCTTTTCCCATCAAATCGCAGCGTTCATCGACAACATTCGATAGATCCGATATATAAAACTGAACTTTCGGATAGTCCGTCGCCAAAAGTTCCGCCGTCGCGTCAAGACCGCAAGCGGGAATGACGACTTGCTTGGCCCCTTTTTCGATAGCCTCTTGGATACAGATGTAGGGATAAAGATTGCGCCCAAGATAATGCGAACAAAGCCCGTTTCTTCCATAGGAAACATCGACTTCAAAATCCGCATTCGAATATTCTTCCAGCCTGTCGCGCTTAAAAAGTTCCAGTTCGGTTTTTCGAAAAGAAACGTCTCTTTCCTTTTCTTCAATGTACGCTTTCGGATTAGCCCTTATTTCTCTAACGGCCGAAGCAATAATCTCATCTCTCGCAGATGCTTCGTCTAAAACGAATGCCGCCATTTCAAACAGGCGCGGAGGGATGACTTTAAAGAATTCCTCGTATCCGGATCTGATCCCTGCCTTTTCGCATTCTTCCTGCATAAGCTTGACGGCATACAGGCCATACACCATCTTTGTGCTGGGATAGCAGGTCGTTCCGTTATCAATAGAAGCAAGACTAACATTATTCATAAATAATATATCTCCTTATCATCGACTTTCGAAGCCCTTATAAGCTAACAGGCACCTGCAAGCAAAATTCTTTCGTCCACGAAAACACCTTTGCGGAAATTAAGCATAAATAGATACGGCTTCCACAACCATACGCCTTCATTCTTTAGGGCAAGAATGATTTATGTTTTTGGCATCTGGCCAAAAACTCGAATTATTAAAATTTGCAGTTTATTTCCATCATCGGGGATTTATTCATTATCTAACCACGCTTGAATAACCAATTGACAGTGTTGGCGAATACTTCAACAGAGCGCCCCATTTGAGAAGAACATCGTGTACACTCTCGTTCAAAACAGGGCCGTTTTTGTCCACCAATTTTCCAGCTTCGCTGGAAAATTGCCGCAGCGTAGCCCCCTTGGGCGAAGCCGGGCTGTCTCCCCAAGAACCACCCTTTTTGTTTATGCGCGCCTGCGCACAGCACAGTTCTTCAGACGCACGCTTAAGACGACGGGAAGGACCTGTATTTCTTCATGTTACGGTGAGGTATTCCCGCATCGTCGAATTCGTCACCATAGGCGGTATATCCTAATTTCTCATAGAAGGGCAGCGCGTGTGTTTGTGCTCCTAACTTAAAACACGTAACAGACGACACACTTTTGCTTTCTTCGATCGCTTGCATAATTTTGCGGCCAACGCCTTGGCCTCTGCACGCCTCAAGAACAGCAACGCGCTGAACTTTTCCAATTTTTCTTTCGTCTAAAAGTAAAACACGCGCCGTCCCTACGGGTTTGCCGTCGCTAAAAGCCAACCAATGATAGGCCTCATCGTCAAAACCATCCGCGTCCAAATCAAGGGGAACCTTTTGCCCTTCAACAAAAACGGCTTTTCGAAGGACAAGGCACATCTCTTTTTCATCAGCTGTCTCTACTTCCTTAACCGTAATCATCGGCATCCTCACGCTCCTCGAGAAATCCTGATAAACAGATTAACGCCAATATAAGCATCTTAGGATTTGGTAACGCCAGAAGTTAATGTCCAAGAGCAGAGGGGTTCAATTATTCCCGATTAGCTCCGCCCTTTTCTTTCCTAGAAGATGTTGCCCTTTTCCTCCTTGAGCGTACGCTGATGTGTCCGCCATTCAAACCGAGGCCCCTATGGAATGTATAAAAAAAGAACGCGTGCGGGTCGTTCGTCTATCCGACAACGTTACGGTTCACGAATACGATACGGTAAATAAAGCCATTAATGGAGGAATTGCCAAAATCCATGGGCGGTATCCTTCCAAAGGGCACGCCATGAATCTCGAATGCAAGGAGCTTGTTTGCGTTTTGGATGGCGAAGGCATGTTCCTTTGTGGTGAGAAGAAAATACGGATCGCGCCAGGAGACGTTGTCCTTGTCGATGCAAAAGAAAAATATGTGTGGCAGGGCGAGCTGACTCTGTTCATGGCAACCACGCCCGCCTTTGATCCGAGCCAACACATAACGACCGATTAACGCCAGTAGGAACAAATTCGATTGACAGCCTGAAACGTGGGCAGTGTGTCTTTTGTTTCAGCCCTTTTGTTGTGTAAAGAAAGCGTGCGTCCTTGACATCCCTCCTGTTTCGTCCGCCCTTTTCCTTATAAGGTCAAGGCATCGCTCCCGTCCTCCTTTTGATAAGAAGCGGGATCTTGGGAGTCAAAAAAACGGGGGTCTACCTCTTTGGCCCTTCCACAGAAGACACGGGTTTGCGCCCCGATACTTTGTCTCGGGTTATCGCAAAATCAGAAAAAACTTCACGGCTTTTTTTGCGGGCTTCGATTGTTTCCGGCTTGAGGTCGGTTTCGCCATAATTGCCAAGCAAAAAGCCCTTAGGATTTGCGGCCGTCGGCCCTTCCATAGGATAAATATCGAATCTAGCGACACGTTCGCCGCTGTCATTTGTTGTATACAGGGCCTTCTCGATCGTAACCTCGCCCCGTTCAATCTGTTCGATAGCGCGCAAAAGCTCCGGAAGCTGGGCCTCGCGCATGGCGAGACTGCCGCCTTTCGCGATAAATTGGCCCGAGGCCCATGGCGCCGAAAGAACGGTATCTTTATCTAGGATGATGGCGAGACGCACGGCTTCCGGATTTGGACTATAACCATCCGTAACGGTCTCTCCGAAATCGTTCACGTGTCCCCCTTTAGGGATATAGTCAAAATGAAATTTCTTGTTTTCGCTTACCCAGACTCCCGGACCTTCAACTTCATTACTGGAAAGCTCTCTCTTCCCTACGACCTTAGCCGCCCATAAAATGGCCAAGCGTTCCATGATGGCTTCGCGCCCCATTTTTGTGGGATGCATTTTCGGATCGAAACAAAGGTGTACAGGCTCTAATTTCACCTCGCGCTCGGTTTCAACCTGTCCTCCACTCGTCTTTGTGCAGATTTTGATGCCCACCAGTTCATAAGCGCAAACATCGGCGGTCTTTCCATACCCCTTGCTTTCATAGGCAAGTTCTTTAAGAAGGCTATAATAATCTTGGGGTGAAATCTCTTGATGAAAATCTGTCATAAAAATCTCCGCCAATGTGTTTATTCAAAAAAATTTAGCACATGTTAGCAACTGATTGTTTGCATCTTTTTTAGTTTCATAAAATCAATTGTTAAAATTCGACAGAAACCCTTCAAAACCGTCCTTCCGGACCCTTCGATAGGACCAAGGCCGCCAGAAGCCGGCCTTTTTTGTGCGCTTCGCGTTCGAAGATTTTTCCTCCTCAAAACGCGGCCCTGCCGCACGCAAGAATCAAAACAGCCTGTATTGCCGCTGACGCGGTTTGCGTTTTGCCGTCGCAAGCTGTTCCACCAAATCCTGCGGCAAGTCCGTCAAAAAAGGCGACGGCGGCAACGTGCGCGACTCGCCGCGGTAAAAACGCGTGACCGCACGCGTCAGGTATAAAAGATCCTTGGCCCGGGTCATGGCGACATAGAAAAGGCGACGCTCTTCGTCCTCGCCGTTGGCGTGGGCTCCCCCTTCGGCAAAAACCAACGGCATCAAACCGTGTTCCATGCCCACGATAAAGACGACCGGAAATTCCAACCCCTTGGCCGCATGCATCGTCAAAAGCGAAACGCGGTCCGCTCGTTCGTCGCGAAAATCCGCCTCCGTCGCAAGCGCAACTTGTTCGCGGAGACGATCCAGATTTTCGTCCACGCCCGGCGCGGCTCCAAGGACCTTAAGCCAGGCCTTGGCTTCCGCAAGCGCGGACGCATCCGCGTCTTCCCGTTTCCCGGCACTCTCGTGAGCCGTATCGATTTTTGCCGACAGCGCCCCTTTCTCTTCCTGCCGGGCCAAAACGTCCATAAGAGCCGCCACGCCGGTATGATCGGCCAGAGGTAACGGCGTACTTTTCTTATACGGAATGCCTGCGCGATCCAACGCCTCGCGCAACGCGCCGGCCTGCGCGTCGGTGCGGTAGAGGACGGCGACGTCGGCGAAGCTGAGGGACGTGGACGCTTTGCCCTGTTTGGCCCTGCCTCGCTGCGCCACAAGCATGTCATGGCCCCCCATCACCTGTTCGATCGACGAGGCGACAAAAGAGGCCTCAAGATTCTCCGTAGCTGCGATATAAAGCTTGAGAGACTCGCCCTTCGGCCTGAGCGCCGCGTCGGGAGCCTGAAGCCCCACAAGCGCGGACGACGCCTCTACGATGGTTCCGCTGGAACGATAGTTGCGGTCAAGACGCACGGTTTGCACGCCGGGAAAATCGGACGTCAAGCGTTCGAAACACGTCGCGTCGCCGCCGCGAAAGCCGTAAATCGCCTGATTGGGATCGCCGATGACGAACAGATTGCCCTCGGGCCCCGCAAGCAGCTTTAAAAGGCGGTATTGCACTTCATCCACATCCTGAAACTCGTCGGCCGAGATATGCAGAAACCGCCGACGCCACAAGGCACGGATATCGTCATGCTTCTCCAGAAGCTCGACGGCACGCGTCATCAGATCGTCGAAATCGACCCAGCCCTCTTCCCGTCCGCGCCGCGCCAAGGCCTCGCACGCCTGCCGGGCCTCTTTTGAACCTTCCGCGCCCGTCCGCTTGAGAAACGAGATCTCTTTGATCGTCTGAGCCGCCTGCCGCGCCGTCATGTGAAGATCGCCGACCAGAACCGCCTTGCGTTTTGCCTCGTCGGCAATCGTAAAATCGGGGGGCAATCCCAGAACGGAAGCATGGTCGCGTAAAAGCATAAGGCAGAAAGAATGGAAACTGTGAATCGCGCAATGCTTCGCCTTTTTCTTCAAAAGAACCTTAAACCGCGCCCGAAGCTCTTCCGTGGCGCGGCGCGTAAACGTAAGAACGAGACAGGACGACGCCTCGACGCCGCACTCCTGGACAAGATGGGCGACGCGATGCGTCAAAAGCCGCGTCTTGCCGGAGCCGGGGCCCGCCATCACAAGAACGGGGCCTTCGCCCAAGGCCGCCGCCCGCGCCTGATCGTCGTCAAGCGCCGCGAGGATCCCCTTGCGTTTCGTCGACCGCAAAGAGACGCGCCCGTCATGGCCGTCGTCACCGGCAGGCTCCTCCTCGTTCGCACACGGCTCAAGCACGGCGCGCGGTTTCCGGCGAATGGGCGCATCGAAAAGCAGCCCGCCACGCTGACGAAGATCCAGTTCATCCTCGGCGAACAGACGGATCACGCCATAGGCGCCGTCATAGCCTGCCCTGCAAAGCACGGACCCGGCGCGCAGCCGCGTCACGGCCTCGCCCAGCAAAGGATGAACGCAGGCCACGTCGTCAATCGGCACGTCGCGAAGCACGGCGAGTTCCGGCCCAAGCGTCGCCGTCACGCGGTCATAGGCCTGTTTGACGGACTTCGCGGCGCTGCCGCAACCCAAAAGTTCGGACAGGATTTCCGGCAACGGCACCAAACGATCGACCGCACCCGCCGTCGGCGGCGGCACGACGGCCTCCTCGGCGCGGTCGGCCAGCGCTTCGACGCGGTGGGCCACGCCCACCGTGACCGGACGGCCGCACACCGGGCACCGTCCGTTACGCGCGATGGTTTCCTTCGGGTTCAAACAAACCTCGCACGCGCGATGCCCGTCCCAATGGTATTTGCCTTCTTCGGGAAAAAATTCCACGGTGCCGACATAGCCCTCGCCTGTTCGAAGAGCTTGCTCCATCGCGCTATAATCGGGAGCGCAGGAAAAGCGCGTGGCCTCGCGGCCGAGTTTGGGCGGCGAATGCGCGTCGGAATTGGAAACAAGCCGATAGCGGTCGAGCGACGACACGCGCCAGTTCATCGCCGGATCGGAGGAAAGGCCGGTTTCCACGGCAAAGATATGCTCCGCAAGATCGCCATAGCATTCGGCGATCGACTCAAACCCGGATTGCGAGCCCAGAGCGGAAAACCACGGCGTCCAGATATGCGCGGGCACGAGATAAGCCTGCGGATCGGCCGACAGCGCGATGTCGAGAAGATCGCGCGAATCAAGACCCAGAATCGGACGCCCGTCGGAGGCGATGTTGCCGACCCGAGCGAGCTGCGCCGCGAGGCGTTCGGCGGCGTCGAAAGACGGCACATAGATAAGGTGATGGACCTTACGGGTCCTTTCGCCCTTTTTATAGATGGTAGAAATCTCGGTCGACAGCATGAAGCGCACATCGGCGCGGCAAACGGGCGGCAAGGACGAAAGACAAGAAGCCTCGATCTCCGGCTTCAAGCGAAAAAGGCCGCCGCCATCGGGAATAAGTTTGTCTTTCAATTCGGCGAGCCATGCCGGATGGACGCAATCGCCCGTAGCGACGACGGCGAGGCCTTTCAGGGCCGCCCAGAAGGCAAGGCGTTCGAGGTCCAAATCGCGGCTGGTGGCGCGGGAATATTTGGAGTGGACATGAAGATCGGCAAGGAAAGTCATAACGCTCGTCTTGGAAAAGCACGAGGCCATGCTTGTCCGCCCCGATGGGCCAGAAGAACGCCTCGTCATTCAGGCTCTATCGTTAGCATCCTTTGCACCTTTTTAAAATGCCTGCCTTAACGTTTGTCTCAGCCCGCCGCGCGGCACGATACGCGCGGCGTCCTTTTCAAAAAACGCCGGGACCTTCTTCGGACCCGGCCTTTGCCGCTTCGGGCTTGCGACAGGGCCTTGCCGGACATCCTTCGCCGCAAGCCCACGCGGCCGCTTTCCGGCTGTGAAGAAGCGTGCTGTCGAGAAGCGGTAGAGCGGCTTCTTTCAAAAGAACGGGAAGTTCCGTACAACCAAGAATAACGGCCTCGGCCCCCACGAGTTTCAATCCTGAAACAATCCGTTTTATCTCCGTCCGGTCGGCTTCCGTATAGATGTTCTTGCACATCCGGTCGAAAATGGCCGTATCGATAAACTCTCGATCCGCGCGCGGCGGCGTCAGGACGGAGGCTCCGGATTTTTCCTGAATGCGCCGCCTGTAAAACGGCTCTTCCATCGTCGGCTGCGCACCAAGAAGCGCGACGCACGTATAGCGCCGCGCCTTGATCGATTCGGCCAACGCGTCGCCGATGTGAAGAACCGGACGATCCGTCGAAGCGCACACGTCATCATAGAATTTGTGAAGAAGATTCGAGCAAAGAAGAATGCCGTCAACTCCGGCCGCATCGAGCCGCTGTGTTTCCTTTCGAAGGATCGCCGCCGCATCGTCCCAGCGGCCAGAATGCATGGCGGCGGCAACGTCGGCAAAATCAAGGCTTGTCAAAACAAGGCGCGCGGAATGAAGGCCGCCGAGGCGGCGGGCCGTTTCTTCGTTAAGATAGCGATAGTAGTCGATCGTCGATGTCCAGCTCGTCCCGCCGATAAGGCCTAACGTTTTCATGACTCCCTCCTTTGTTTTTTCCACCCCCTTCTTGCCAAATAGAACAATTATGTGCAATTGTTCTATTGTTACTAGAACAATAAGGTCTTGTATGTCGAACAATCCCTATCGGCTCGACTGGGTTCCGACGCTTCCCGGCGAGAAGAAAAATATCTCGATCGCCCTTGCGGACGCCATCGCGGCGGACATCCGAAACGGAAGGCTGAAGGCCGGACAAAAGCTTCCGCCCCAACGGCTGCTGGCCTACACAATGGGCCTTAACCTTGGAACCGTGCACAAAGCCTACAAAACCGCGGCTAAGCGTAGGCTGATCGCGGGCGAGGTCGGGCGGGGCAGTTTCGTGCGCGACGACGCAAGGAACAACATCCTTTGGCCAAACGAAAACCCTTACGCACGCGCCATCGATTTTTGCGACAACTTTCCCTGCCCGATCCGAAAGACGGACCCTTTCCAACGCGCCTTGAACGCCTTGGCGAAGGCTCCGAACCTGTCCCAGCTCTTGCAATACCAGCAGAACAGCGCCCGCGACGACCACAAGGCTTTGGGCGCCGCGTGGATCGGGCGTTTCGGCGTCAAGGCCGAGCCCCCAAACGTCCTGATCGCTAACGGCGCCATTCACGCGGGCTTTATCAGCCTGTGCAGCCTGTGTCGCCCGGGCGATACGATCGTGACGGAAGCGCTGACCTCGCAAGCCATCAAAGGAACCGCGGAAACCCTCAACCTGCGACTCAAAGGCGCGGCGATGGACAAAGAGGGCGTTATTCCGGAAGCTCTGGAAGAGATCCTTCGCACCAACAAAGTCTCGGCCGTTTATCTGGCGCCGACGCTTCACAATCCTACGGCCTCCACCCTGCCGTCAGCGCGGCGGCGGCGCATCGCGGCGCTCCTTGACAAGCACGGCGTTTCTCTGATCGAAGACGACACGTTCGCGCCGCTTCTCGATAAAGCGATCCAGCCCTTGTCGTCCTTTATTCCGGAACGAAGTTTCTATATCGCCGGCCTTTCCAAAGCGCTGGCGCCCGGACTGCGGCTTGCGTTTTTGAAAGCGCCGACGGCTTTTTACCAGAACGCTCTGGACATCCTTCGGCTGACGACCTGGCTGGCGTCGCCGCTTCTTATCGAACTTGCCGGACGCCTTCTTGTGACCGGCGAAGCCGAGGCCGTCATCCGGCAGCACCGTCGCGACATCGCCGCGCGCCAAGACATAGCCAAGCGCGTCCTGAAGGGATACAAGGCGGTCATCCGCCCCGGCGCACCGCATATCTGGCTGCCCCTTCCCGACCCCTGGCGCGCGGCCCAATTCAAAGAGGCTTTGGCCAAAAGAGAGGTCAACGCCCTGTCTTCGGATGCGTTCGCCGTCAATCGAAACAATCCCGTCCACGCCGTTCGGCTATGTCTGGGCACGCCGCCCTCTTTGGCGGTTGTGACCGAAGGGCTTCGGATCGTCAAAGAAACGCTCCTTCGGCGCTAACCCTTCACCGTAAAAAGAAAAGCCCCTTTCTTAAGGCCTTCTTTGACTTAAAAAGACCACTCTGTCGCCTATCGTTTTTGAAGGCTTCCCCTTTATGTTCGCCAGACTTCCCGTCTTTCGTTTATCTCCGGAAATTTCCCTTCGCCTGTGGGGGCGCCAGCTTCTCTTTTGGGGCGGCGCCGTCGTCATCTTGGGCGTCGTCGGCTACTTCTCCGGCGTCGTTCAGGTGCCCATCACCGCTTCGGTCATCGTCATGGAAATGACCGACGATCCGTCGCTCGCCCTTCCTTTGATGGCAACGTCGTTCATCGGTTTCGCTTTTTCGCGCTTTATTTGTCCCATGCCTCTTTACCGGACGCTCGCACGCGCTTTCCTTAAAAAAAGCGAGACGGCGCCTTCTGAACAAGCGATGCCCGTTTCCTCTTCCGAATCCGCCGAAAAATGCCCTTCCGCTTGACGTTAAATGCGTCGCATCACGTCAAGGACAAAACAATTTTATACGCGCTTTTCCTGTTGTTTTTCCTTTTAATTTTCTTATAGGATGACATTCTTAGGACGGAAGAAAACCAAGAGGATTTTTGAGTATGAATATTGCCATCCTTTGCGGCGGCGCCGGAGCCGAACGCGGAATTTCCATCAATTCCGCCCGGTCCATGCTCGACCATCTTCAGTCCGACGCCATCTCCGTGACGCCGTTTTATTTCGATGTGTTCATGGACTGCTATGTCCTGTCCACCCATCAGCTTTACTCCAATACGCCGTCCGACTTCGATTTCAAACTTAAGGACCGCGCTCAGAAAATTTCCCGGGACGACCTGATCGAAGCGCTGAAAAAACATGATCTTGTTTTTCCCCTCATCCACGGCCTTTTCGGCGAAGACGGCCAGCTTCAACAGCTTCTTGAAGACAACGGCATCCCCTACATCGGCGGCACGGCCGACGCTTACACAAAGGCCTTCCCTAAAACCAGTGCGAACGACATTCTGAAACAAAACGGGTTCTATACCCTTCCCTTCCTTGCTCTTTCTCAAAGCGAGGGAGACAAAAACCTTTCCGTCCTCGAAGGCTTTTTCAAGGAACACGCACTCAATAAAGCGATTGTCAAGCCGTCGCTCGGGGGATCGTCGATCGGTATCTCCTGCGTCCAAACGCCGCGCGAGGTTCTGGACGCCATGGCCGAGGTCAAGGCCAAGGCGTTAAACGTGGGTGATGTTTTCGTGCTGGAACCGTTCTGCACGGGACGGGAGTTCTCGACGATCGTGATTCAAAGTGCGCAGGGACGCCCCGTAGCCTTCGTGCCCTCCGAGATCGAGATGCTGAAAGGCTCGGAACTGTTCAACTTCAGAAAAAAATACCTGCCGACCGACGCCGTCCGGCTGCACAATCCGCCGCGATTCTCGGACGATCAAATCATCGCCATTCAAACCGGGGCCGAGGCCATATTCTCGTTGTTCGGGTTCAGGGATTTCATGCGCGTCGACGGCTGGGTCCTTGAAGACGGCAAGATCCTGTTTTCGGATATCAACCCGATCAGCGGGATGGAACAAAACAGCTTTGTCTTCGACCAGACCTCTCGGGTCGGATTTACGCACAAATCCATTTTGGCGCACCTTGTCGCCAACGCATGCCGCCGCTATGGCATTCCGGAACCTGAGGCGGCGGCAACGTCGAATCCGATGCCCTGCAAAGATGTCTTTATTCTTATGGGCGGAAAAACCGCCGAGCGCCAAGTTTCCTTGATGAGCGGAACAAACGTTTGGCTTAAACTGCTTCAATCGAAGCGCGTCGTTCCAGCCCCCTTCCTTTTGGATAAAGAGGGCTGTGTGTGGAGGCTTCCCTATGCCTTCGCGCTCCGGCATACGGTGGAAGAAGTTCGGCAAATGTGCGAAGAAGCGCCGGAAACCAACGCGCGGCTTTCCGCTTTTGCCGCCCGCATTTACGAAAAGCTCGGCCTTCCCAACGGCTTTTCGGAAGCGGATAACATGCCGTGGGCCACGGATTTGGACTCTTTTTGCAAGGAAGCCGTTCTTCACAACGCGTTTGTCTTCATTGCGCTTCACGGCGGCGAAGGAGAAAACGGGACGCTTCAGAAAAAACTGGACGCTTACGGTCTGACCTATAACGGATCGGGCGAAAAAGCCTCGGCTTTGTGCATGGACAAATTCGAAACGGGCGATCGGATCAACGCGGCAAATATTCCGGATGTTTCGTCGATGCCCAAAAAGCGGTTTAACGTTCAAACGATGGACGGCCGCGAGCTTGAAGCGCTCTGGGAAAACGCGACCTCTTTTCACGACGGAAGCTTTGCGATCAAGCCGGTTTCGGACGGATGTTCATCGGGCATCATACGGCTTTTCTCGTCCGATGAGCTTAAGGCCTACGTCCAGATCGCGCGAGACCCCGCCTATGACGTGATCCCGGAAAAAACCTTCCGCAATCAGACAAACGAGATCGCGTTGCCCGAGGATAAAAATCCGATCTATATTCTTGAGCCTTTTATTCAACAAGACTTTATTCGGGTTGAAAACAACGCGATCGTTTACAAGGAAAACAACGGTTGGATTGAGATGACGGTCGGCGTGATGGAAGAGGAAGGCCGTTATCATGCCCTCAATCCCAGCATCACCATCGCCGAAGGTGATACGTTAAGCCTAGAGGAAAAATTTCAAGGCGGCACGGGCGTCAACATCACGCCACCCCCGGAAAACATTCTCTCACGCGAGGCCGTCGATAAAATCAAGCACGGCATGGAACAAACGGCTCAGGCGCTCGGCATTGAAAATTATGCGCGCATTGACATCTTTTTTAACCGGAAAACAGGGAAAACCGTCGTCATTGAAGCCAACACGCTTCCCGGCCTGACGCCCTCAACCGTTATTTATCATCAGGCGCTGGCCGAAAATCCGCCGCTTGAGCCAAAAGCCTTTCTCGAACGCCTTATCTTCGCTAAGCTGAAAACGCGTGGGCCTAACGATCTTGAAAATAAGGACCGCGCCGTTTCATAGGACAACCATGAAAGTTACGCCCTCTCTGCTTCAGTCCGTTGTTCATGGCACGCTTGACCGCGTCGAAAACCCCGGAGCCCTTCTCGATACCGCCAAGATAAGCTTCGATTCCCGCAGCTTGTCGCAAGGAGACCTTTTCATCGCCTTGCGCACCGACAAGCAGGATGGCGCCGCCTATATCAAGGACGCTCAAGCCAAAGGCGCCGCGCTTACCCTTGCGGAAAGAAATCCCGACAACCTTCCGAACGTCGTCGTTGTTCCCGATGCGCTCACGGCGCTTCAAGCCTTGGGAACATACGTCCGCGCCCATTATCAAGGCCGCGTCATAGGCCTGACGGGAAGCTCCGGCAAGACAACGTCCAAAGAACTTTTGGCCCATATGCTTTCCCGCTTCGCCCGAACGTACCGCAGCGAGGGATCGTTCAACAACCACATCGGTACGCCGTACAACCTGTGCCGTCTCGACGAAACCGCGCCGTATGCCGTCTTTGAACTCGGCATGGATCACGCAGGCGAAATCGCCGCCTTGGTTCGGCTGGTTCAACCGAACGTCCTTGCCGTGATAAACGTATTCCCCATGCATATGGAATACTTCCAAGACCTTCGCGGCGTTGCCCGCGCCAAGGCTGAGATTTTCGAGGGCGCCACGGCCTATCAGGGCGCCCTGCCGCCCGCCATCATCAACGCCGATGCCCCCTTTGCGGATGAAATCCTTATCCCAACAGCCAAGGAACGCGGCTTGACCCCCCTTGTCACCTTCGGGCGAAACGGGTTCGTTCGATTGGTCTCTTTTGAGACGACCCAAGAAGGCAAAACGGCCGTATCGCTTCAGATCGAGGGGAAAACGTACGCCGCTTGCCTGCCGGGCCTTGGCGAACGGTTTGCGTACAACGCCGCTTTCGCGGCCGCCGCCGCCTATACGCTGGGCCTCGACATCGACACGGCCCTTGATGCGATTACGGACTTCTTCCCACCGAAGGGACGCGGAAAGACCTCGCGCGTCGTTCTTGACGGCGCCCGCACCATCACGCTGATCGACGACTCCTACAACGGCCAGCCCGAAGCCGTTCGTTACGCGATCGCCTCGCTGGCCTCGATGCCGCGACGCCATGGCCGGAAAATCGCGCTTCTCGGAAAGATGGCCGAAATCGGCGCACGGAGCGAAGACGAGCATCGGTCGATCGGCACGCAGCTCGCCGCAACCGACATCGACATCGTGATCGGGGTCGGCGATGAAACGAAAGCCCTTCTGGACGCCGTGCCGGAGACAAAAACCAAGATCTTTCGCGAGACGGCCTGTGGACTTCTTGAAGAGCTTGAGACGTCCCTGCTCCAAGACGGCGACCTCCTTTTGATCAAAGGCGCGCACTATGCCTCGCGCGTGTTCGAAATCGCGGCGGGCCTTTTGGCCAAAAGCGCTCAACCCGGCGAAAGCAAGCCCTGAGAAGCGGCTTCTTTCCGGTAAACGTCGAACGTCGCCGGGTCAAAGCAGACCATACGCACTTCGTGCAACGCGTCGTCGCACCGAACGAAAGCGCCAATCGTTTTCAGGGCCAAAGCCGCGGCGCGCGGCAACGGAAAACGATAGGCTCCCGTCGATACACTGGGGAAGGCCACCGTTTTCGCGCCAAGGGCGACGGCGACCTCCAGCGAACGGCGGTAGGCCGAAACCAACAAAGCGTCTTCGCGACAAGAACCACCCGTCCAGATGGGCCCGACGGTGTGAATGACCCAGTTGGCAGGCAGACAAAACCCTTCCGTCGCCTTGGCATCGCCCGTTTTGCATCCCCGCAACGCGCGACACGCTTCCAAAAGTTCCGGTCCCGCCGCCCGATGAATGGCGCCGTCGACGCCGCCTCCCCCAAGGAGCGTTTCGTTGGCCGCGTTCACGATGGCGTCGACAGCCTGATGCGTGATATCGCCTTGGATAATAAAAACCTGTCCCGTCATGATCCTCCTTCTTTATTACCGCGTTAACCAAAGCTTCCGCGGGTTATCGTTTGCTGAAAGTATTTCTTTCCATTATCTTCTATAAAGAATTCACCGTCTTTTATTACAACAGGATCGTATCGCCATGTCCAACACGCTAGCCAATTCCTATTTTGATCTCATGTCTGAAACAGAGGACCGCCTCCCCGAGAACCTCCAAGGAGGCACCCACAAGGCTTCAACCCCAAAAGACACCGAAGCCCTCAAAGAAAAATTTCGCGCTTATTTCGGAGACGGAGTCAATCGCACACGCGCCCAAAACCTTAGCCCCGGGGCACCAACCTTGGAAAAAAGTCTTCAGACTCCGGGGGCTCAAGAACACTTGAGTGAGGGCCTTCGAAAAGACCAAGGTTTTCTGCGTTTAACAAACGGCTAAGAAAACGCCGACGCAAAAAATGAACGCCGCCCCCTAAACGGGCGGCGTTTTTGTTAGAGGAACATAAACCGCGACAACGCGATTCCCGACGAGATCACCATCTTCACGCCAAAACCGCCGAGGATCGTCCCGACCACGCGATCCATGAGAGTTTGATAATCCAGAAAACGCCTGTGCAGGCGGGGAACAGTCAGGACGCGCGAGACGAAGGCAAACCACGTCACGGCGCAAAGAGGCAGCAGGATCTCAATGGCGATCATCGTGCCGGGAGAATTCTCCTTGGGCAACGCGCCGACGAAGATGCTGCTGAAAAACGCCAGAGCCTTTGGATTCGACACCCCGACGACAAAAGCGGCCAAGAAGGAATTGCTCCCGTACGTCTTTTTGGCTTTGGGCGCAGACGGCGCGGCAGGCGAGCCCTTCGACGCCAGCGAGGCTTTCCAGATATGAAGGCCGACCCAGACCAGATAGAGGCCGCCAACAAACTCCACGCCCAAAGCGAGATGAGGGTTTGCCGCAAAAATCGCCGCCAAGCCCAAAAGACAAAGGCCTGTATGAATGGCGCACGCGGAGGCGATTCCGGCACCAGCTTTGATGCCTTCGGCCCGACCGCGGGCCACGGCGATGGAGCTGACGGCAAGAAAATCAGGCCCCGGCGAGACCATCGCCGGAAGGAAAACAACAAGAACCTGCGCCAAAGCCGAAAAGTCGATCATGTTTCCCTCTGTGCTGCCCCACGGGACCCGCGCGATTTAACCTTTCTGTCCGGCTTAAAGCAAGCACACGTTTGCAACCGCCAGAGGACGGCACAAATTTGTAGATAGGGTGCCATATGTTTAAGCGCTCGCTGAAAAAGGCAATGAATCCCGCACAAATTTCTTAACGCACAAAAAGCGTTAACAGAAAAGTAACTATGCCATTGAAAGTATTGATGAAATTGTTTGAGCTGCCATTTTTTGATAAAATATTTCCTATGCTCCGGTCACACGGATGGGCCGTTAACATTTTTGAAACTATTTGAGAAAGCCATTGGAGGACATTATGTTGAACCTCAAAGATTTGAAAAACCGATTGATGAAGATTGTTTCGTCAACGGTGAGCTTATTCATTCGGGGCCGAGCTGTGGAAACACCACGCTTTACATATGTCACTACTTTGAGCAGGAAGACCGGTGGTCCTGATCCGGACGACTTTGGCAAAATCTACCGTGATGAACAGTTTGGCAAAGAGTACATCGTTCAAGACCTGTATGTTAAGTCAAGGAGCGAGCCTCCTTTTTATGCCGTTTACACCATCAACGAAGTTATTACTCGTCCTGCGGAAGAAACATATCTCGACAAAGAAGAATTTAAACGTGTTGTTCACTTGAAGCCTGCCGACATTGATGTCCAAGAAGACATGATTTCTTTCTTCAAAAAAGATTGTGAGAAAGAAGGCGAGACTTTTGAAGATCGACGCTCACGACCATACCCCATAAGAGGAGCGGCTCTGCCGTACCAGACGAACGACCTCGCATAAATCCTTTATGGGGAGAAAGCGATGTCGGCGTTCAGAATTGATCCACCCAAAGATAGGATCGATCCTTCAGATCCCAGCAAATATGCCGAGGAAGCCCAAAAGTATATTTGGGAATATCGGGAATACGTCAAAAACACCATTTTGACCGCAATGGCCGACCCCTCAGGGACCGATGTTCTTGGGCATAAAGAATTTGTGATCCTTTATTCTGGCCCGTCCAAGAAGGTGGGCGAGCAGATAAAATGTGTGGTTAGATATAATGACACTCGATCTGAAGACATGGCTCTTGAGTTCAGTGCATCAAGAATTAACGATACAGTTGCAGGGATAGAGCTTAATGGGATACCGCTTAATCCGCCATTCTCGAAAATATTAGCTCCGCTTTATCCTAATCCAAGAAAGCTTGAAGATGCAGTAAGAGATGCCTACGCCACCGTTTGGGGCGGCATATCTGAACTCTTTGCGGACCTCGATTTTAAGACTGCTGCGACTGCCGTTTGTGGGGCTGGGCAGGATCGCGTTTTTGTAAAAGACGAGCTTCCCGTTCTTGTCCGCAACCCGCATGTCCGGACAATCAATGAAATCGATATGGAAGCCGTTCGGAGGATGTACAACGAAGTCAGTCCGGATGAAGCGTTCCGATTGGTCTGCCTGTCCGAACTCAGCATGACATTGAGAAAAGCCCAAGCCACAGGCGTTCCGCCAACAGAAGGCTGGACGGATTTCTTTGAACGACATTTCTTTTATTCTGTCGAACGCGATGACACGGAAGCAGGCATTCCTGCGCTAACGGACGAGCAACGTAAACGCAAGGAACGCATCCTCGTAGACTTTGGGTTGAAGGATCTTTTTTCGGATTCGCCCATCGAGTGGGCCAAGCCGCACAAACCGCCAGCGAAACTGACGCCTCCGGTGAAAGCTTCGCCCAAGCCCGTTTAGGTGGCTTTTAGGCGTAGGACCAGCGAATTTTCTTGCCTATGCAGATGCGACAAAAACCGCATCTCGGTTCAGAGGTTTTAGAGAAAAGCGGAAAATGGCTTTTCTTCACGCCACGCTTATGGGGATATAGGGTTGGTTTTTAATAGGGTGGCGGATGGGGTGGGATTTCTTTGCCGCGCGGCTGCGCCGCTCGCAAAGGGACGATTTTTTCATCGCGCCTGCGCGCAACGCGCTTGTCGCTGCTAAAAATTGTCGAACCCTTGGCTCCGTTCACATCATCCCTCCCCCCATTGAAAAAGGGCCCGTTCGGGCCCTTTTTCAATGGCGG
>JAQVBU010000004.1:0-75856 GCA_028690155.1 Alphaproteobacteria bacterium
CAGTTATAGAACGTACCCTGACTGATCCCATGCGTCCGGCAGAGATCGGCCGTCTTGGCCCCGGCCTCCGCCTCCTTCAAGATCCTGATGATCTGTTCTTCCGTGAATCGCTTCTTCATCGTCTGCTTCTTCGCTTAAAGGTTAACAGACTCTAATTTCAACTGCCTCAGTTTTCGGGGAGAACGTCAGGCGCGTTCAAAAAAGTCCGGATACCGTTTTGGGCTTCATTCGTCTTTTGGGCGCGCGTGTCGTCGAGGGGGTAAAGCCCGGATCCCGCATGCGTATCGAGAACAGCGAATCCCTTGTTTTTATTCAATAAACTGGCGAGGATGCGGCACAAAACCGCATGTTTGACAACATCACAGATGTTCCCCGCATGGTAAATATGGCGGTAATTCATGGCCGACGACACCCGAAATTCTAAAAACGGCGTTTTAAAAGTCAGGATATGATATACAAAGAAGAATCAGGATTTGTTAATAAAATCGTAGCCACCTGCTTCTAAACTTCTTGACCCGTGGGGTTGGAACCCGGCCTTTTTTTGAGGATCATTCCATGACGTTATCTTTCTCATATCGCTCGCTTATTGTTTCTCTCTTCATCTTGAGCTTGGCTCTCGGCGCGCCGATGGGGCAGGCCGTTGCCGACGAGCCCTATAAGCCTGTCGTCAAGGCACACACCTATAAAAAACATACACGGGTGTCGCACGTCAAAAAGAGCGTCGCGAAAGCAGCGATCCGAAAGGCGCAAGAACAGCTCGCCCGCTTGGGATACTATCTCGGCAAAATCGACGGCATCATGGGACCGCAGACCCGCAAGGCCATTAAAGAGTTTCAACGCGATTACGGCCTTGTTGTTGACGGTATTTTGGGCCCAAAAACCATCGCCGCGCTGAATGAAGCGGATCGCCGCACCGTTCCCGTTCCTGTTCCCAAAAAGCATCTCGTGCCTTTGTCGACGGACGGCATTCGCGAGCTTCCCAACCGTTTCGCGCGGGTCGAGGTTTCTTCATACGGCGGGGGCGGCGACAAGAGTTATGTCGTCACGTTGAACGGCGAAACGCTTTTGTCGGTCGGCGGCCAACCCGCAGGGATAAGCATTTCGCCGACCTATGAGATCGGCGACGAAGACGCCATCATCTTTACGATGTTCTGCACGAACGATTCTGTGTGTCCCTATCGAAGCCGTGTGCTGGTTCTGGATGCCAGAGGGAGCAAGCTCCTTTCTCTCGACAGCTGTTCCCTGCGCTATAAGGCCGACGTCAACGAAGGATCGCTTTACATCAACTTCTTTGAAGAGAATAACGCGAATTCTTTGGGCCAGATGTGGCGTTTGGACGGCATGACGCTGACTCGTCTTTAAGGAAAACGTATGACTCGCTCTCTTCGACGGCGCTTTTCCCAAGGTTTTTCCCTTCTGGAGGCTGTCCTTGTTCTTGGCATTATGGGGCTTGTTCTCGGGGGCGTCTTTGCCCTTATCCCCACGGTGCGCGGACAGATGAACCTCAACGAAGCGATCGAAGATCTTAATATGATCGTCAATAACGTCCATACGTACTATGCCGCCCGGGCGTATCCAAGTGGGCTTAAGGCATGTAACGGGAACTTTAACAATTATGACGATATTTCTGGAAAGGGTATTTTCCCTTCTTCCATGGAAGTTACGTCCGGCGTAGAGACCTATGTGCACAATCCGCTGAGCCCTGTTCTTACGGAGACGACGGCGGAGGTCAAGCTTTGCGGCTCGGACCCTGTGCGTTTTATTGTTCGTTATAAAAATGTTCCGAAAAGTGCTTGTGTTTCGGTGGTCAAAAAAACGGGGGTTGAGCAAAAAGACGCGGGGCTTTACCTAGTTTTTGTGAATGGCAACTGGTTGGGAACCACGTTAAGCGGTGTTGTCTTCGTTTGCTCTGAGGAGAACAACGACATCGATTGGTATTACAATCTTTCTAGGCTTTAGGAGTACGGTCATGTTTGACGCGAGGAAGACCCAAGGACCGCTTGGTTTTACGTTGATGGAGATGGCCATAGTCCTTGGCTTGATCGGGGCCGTTTTGGGCGCTGTTTGGGGGGCGTCCAGTCATTTTCGGGAACAAAGCCGCGCTTCGAAAACGCTCCAACAGGTTATGCAGGTCGTTCAGAACATTCGTGCGTATTATGTCAATGCGGCGGGCATTCTCGTTGTAAATGCTCAGGGTAAGCATGTTGCGTGCGCAGACAATGCTGACATAACATCAACAATTGCTACGGCACAGCTTTTACCGGCTGAGATGCGTAACGGCGCAAATTACATTTCGGCATCGGGAGGCTCCTTTTCTGTTTTGTGCGATAACGAAAACTGTGTTGGAGACCAGTTGACCCGGTTTTGGATCACCTTGACGAATTTGACACCCAGCGCATGTGTAAAACTTCTTATGGGGCTGCCTTATAAAGACTCGTCGCTTGGTGTGGTTAAGGTTTTTGCGTCGACAAAATCTGGTGAGTGTCTTAATCCGGTGGCATGGGCAACGTCTGACAATTTTCTCGTGCGATGCGATAAAAACAATGACTACGGTTTGTGCGAAACGGGAACGCCCACGACCCTTCAGCACGCCATTGAGTTGTGCGGCAATGGCGGCGCGACGTCGTGTGTCGCTTGGGAATTCAAACTTCGGAACTGATGCCGTTTTTAAGAAGCGCGCAGTTGCGCCGTTTTTTCTTTCAATGAGCGGATAAGCGCTGGAATGCCCTGACGGCGCACGATGGAAGAAAAGTCGCTGCGTCGTGTGGCGAGTTCGCTGATGGTTCCGTTCATGAAAACGTCAACGATCCTAAATTTTCCGTCTTTATCGGCGCGCATCAAATAATTCAACATTACGGCGTCGTCGTTTTTTGGCTTAAGGGTTGTTTCCACGACAACGCCCGTTTCCGATTTTTTTTCGCCCGTGACGGTAAACACCTCGCCATCGTAAGAAGAAAAGCGGTTGGCGTAGGTTGCAATGCTGAAGGCCGAGAAAGCGTCGATCAGCTCATCTTTTTCGGCTTGGGTTGCGCGGGCCCATCCGAATCCAACCGCCAGTCGAGTCATGAGAGGAAAGTTGAACGTGTTTTTAATGACGGGCTCGAGGCGGGCATAACGTCCGTCGAATCCCAAGCTTTTCCCTTGCTTCATGGTCTCTGTCAGGGCCGCATAGAAGGTGCGGACGATATCTTGAGGCTTCTGAGCCGCGGCGGCCCACGACGCCCCCGGCGACAGGACGCTCAGAAGAAGGACAGCGATAAGGATACGACGGAAACAAGGCATAAAACGCGTTCCTTTTTTAAAGGGGTGTTAAGCGATGGCGACGCTGCTCAATTTTTCGTTTACGCCCAAGGCTTCCAGCGCCTTGGCGACGATATGATGCGCATTCAGGCCTGCTTGCTCATATTGATCATAGGGCTTTCCGTGCTCTTGGAAAATGTCAGGCAGCGTCATCGTTCGTATTTTTATGCCGTGATCCAAAGCGCCGGTTGACGCCAGATAGTGCAGCACATGCTCGCCAAACCCGCCTGCCGAACCTTCCTCGATGGTCAGGACGGCTTCGTGTCCGCGGACCAAACGGTCGATCAAGGCGCGGTCGATAGGCTTGGCAAAGCGCATATCGGCAATGGTCGTTGTGATTCCGCGCGAATCCAACATATCCGCCGCCTTACGGCATTCGTCTAGGCGAGCGCCAAGATTGATAAGCGCAACCTTGTTGCCTTCTTTGATAATGCGTCCACGGCCGATGGGAAGAACGACGCCGCGTTGAATTTTGTCGAAAACACTGGCTTCGCCGCGAGGAAAACGAATGGCTGTTGGCAGGTCATCGATCGCGGCCGCTGTTGCAACCATATGGGCAAGCTCAGCCGCTTCGGACGGGGCCATGACAACGATGTCCGGTAAACACAAAAGATAGGAAAGATCGAAAGTTCCGGCGTGGGTCGGGCCATCGGCGCCGACAAGTCCCGCACGGTCAAGGATAAGGCGTACGGGCAGCTTCTGTAAAACGACATCGTGGACCAGTTGATCGTAGGCGCGTTGCATAAAGCTGGAATAAATGGCGCAGAAGGGCTTAAAACCCTCGCACGCGAGGCCGGCGGAGAAGGTTACGGCATGCTGCTCGGCAATGCCGACGTCGAAAAGCCGTTCGGGAAATTTTTGACCGAAAAGGTCGAGGCCTGTCCCGGCTGCCATGGCCGCCGTGACGGCGAGGATTTTTTCGTCGCGTTCGGCTTCCTGAACCAAAGCTTCCGAGAAAACTTTGGTATAGCTCGGCGCCTTTTGAGGCTGATCCGCCCCTTTTTCCACTTCGGTTTTGACGACGTTAAAGCGCGGCTGCACCGCGTGCAGTTTATCGGCTGCGGCTTCAGCGGGGGCATAGCCGTGGCCTTTTTCCGTCACAACGTGAATCAGAACGGGACCACCGTGCGGGTCGTCGCGGACGTTTTCCAGAACGGGGACAAGGTGTTCCAAGTTGTGGCCGTCGATAGGGCCGACATAGTAGAAGCCCAACTCTTCGAAAAGCGTCCCCCCTGTAACCATGCCTCGCGCGTAATGTTCGGCCTTGCGGGCGGCTTCGGTGATTCGGCGAGGAAAAAGCTTGGCGAATTCCTTGGCGACCGATCGGATGCCGCGATATTCCTTAGAGGACACGATGCGTGACAGATAAGCGCTCATGGCGCCGACAGGGGGCGCAATCGACATATCGTTGTCATTGAGAATAACGATGAGGCGCGAATTAGAGGCCCCCGCGTTGTTCAGTGCTTCATAAGCCATGCCCGCGCTTATGGATCCGTCTCCGATAACGGCGATGACGTTGTTTTTCTTTTTATTGAAATCGCGGCCTATGGCAAATCCCAAAGCGGCCGAGATTGAGGTCGAACTATGCCCCGCCCCAAAGGGGTCATAAGGGCTTTCGCTCCGTTTGGCGAAACCCGAAAGGCCGCCTGTCTGGCGCAGCGTTCGGATGCGGTTGCGTCGACCCGTTAGAATTTTATGGGGGTAGGCTTGATGGCTGACGTCCCAAATAAGGATGTCGTTCGGCGTGTCAAAAACATAGTGCAAAGCAACCGTCAACTCGACCACACCCAGTCCGGCACCCAAGTGACCGCCGGTGACAGAAACGGCATCAACCATTTCGGCACGGAGTTCGTTTGAGACTTGCTGCAAGACGTCGGGCGACATTTTTCGCAAATCGTCGGGCACGTTGATTTTATCCAACAAGGGCGTCACCGGCCTTCCTGGAGATGTTTTTTTGACATCCACGGCGTCAATTTCTTCGATTGAGGCAGCAAGGGAAACTTGCCGTTTTTTTGTTTCGGACTTGATTCTTTTCGGCTGTTCTGTCAACGGCTTCTCCCGCTCAAACGTCATGGGTCCTAACGCCTCCGCGCGGAGGCAATTTTTCTTTCTAGCATGTTAACGGCGCGGATTTGAACGATTACCCTCTCTGGCCCTTAAAAAGCAAGGAAAACGTTACCTTCTTGCAACAATGCGCGGGTAAAGATATTCGGCGCGATAAAACGGCGGTATGGCTAGCGAATTGAATTTGAACAAGAAAAAACGGCGACCTTTTCTTGCGCAAAAGATTGACGTTTGCTTTCAAATAAGCCATAGCCGCATAATCCTTTTTCTTTTCTATAGGAATGGAGAGTGTCGATGTTTTCTCTTTCAGGCAAGAACGCTTTTGTCACAGGGGCTTCAGGCGGTTTGGGTCGGGCCATTGCCCGGATGCTTCATGCGCAAGGAGCGACCGTTGTTTTGGCCGATATGCGGGCCGAGATGCTCGATCCGTTGAAGGCCGAGCTTGCCGAACGTGTTTTTATTGTTGCCGGAAATTTGGCCGATCCTTCCGTTCCTGCGGCGATGTTGAAAGACGCCGAAGCCCAGCTGGGCGGCGGCGTGGATATTTTAATCAACAATGCCGGTCTTGCTCGCGATAATTTGGCCATACGCATGAAGGACGAAGATTGGGACCTTGTCCTCAACGTGAATCTGTCGGCGGCGTTCCGTCTGAGCCGGGCCGCGCTTAAGGGAATGATGGGCCGACGTTGGGGGCGCATTATCAGCATTGCGTCCGTCGTTGGCGTGACAGGCAACCCGGGGCAAGCCAACTATTCGGCATCCAAGGCGGGCCTGATTGCCATGAGCAAATCTTTGGCTCAGGAAATTGCCTCGCGCAACATCACGGTCAACTGCATCGCTCCGGGATTTATCGCCTCGGCGATGACGGATGCTTTGAACGACGATCAGCGCGCCAAGATTCTTTCGAGCATTCCTGTCGGGACAATCGGTTCGCCCGACGACGTCGCGGCGGGTGTGGCTTTTCTGGCCAGCGAAGAAGCCCACTACATTACGGGGCAAACGCTGCATATCAACGGCGGCATGGCTATGATTTGACCCATGCGGCTTACGGTAACGAGAAAGGGGCCTTGCGGCCCCTTTTTTTGTTTTTATGACTTGTGTTCGAGATAATTTTCAAGCCAGTGAATATCGTAATCGCCGTTGATGAAATCATGCTCGGCGATTAGCCTGCGGTGCAGTGGCAGCGTTGTTTGGATGCCGCCGATGACAAATTCTTCAAGCGCTCGGCGAAGCCTTAGTAAACATTCGTTTCGGTTCGTCCCGTGCACAATCAGCTTGGCGATCATGCTGTCATAGTGGGGGGGCACGCGATAACCTTCGTAAAGCGCGCTGTCCACGCGGACGCCCAAACCGCCCGGTGGATGGAACCCGGCGATTTTTCCCGGAGACGGCGTAAAGGTTTCGGGATCTTCGGCATTGATACGGCATTCGATGGCATGACCGTTCATGACGATGTCTTCTTGCTTATAGCTCAGAGGAAGTCCTGACGCGACGCGGATTTGCTCGCGCACCAGATCGATGCCCGTTACCATTTCCGAGATTGTGTGTTCAATCTGAAGGCGTGTGTTCATTTCGATGAAATAGAACTTGCCGTTTTCATATAAGAACTCGATCGTGCCGACGCCGCGATAGCCAATTTTTCTCAGGACGTTTGCTGCGCACGCACCGATCTCTTTTCTTTCGGAGGCGTTCAAGCCCGGAGAGGGCGCTTCTTCGATGACCTTCTGATGACGACGTTGGATTGAGCAATCGCGCTCGCCGAAGTGAACGGCGTTTCCGTGCGTGTCTCCCAAAAGCTGGATTTCGATATGACGCGGGTGCTGGAGATACTTCTCCATATAAACCTCGTCGTTGCCGAACGCGGCCAAGGCTTCGCTTCGCGCCAAATTATAGGCTTCTTCAAGCTCTGCGGCGGATGACGCCACCTTCATCCCTTTGCCTCCGCCACCGGCCGAGGCCTTAATCAAAACAGGATAACCGATTGCGGCTGCCGTTTCTTTGGCGTTTTGTAAGTCTGTTAACGCGCCGTCCGATCCCGGAACGGTTGGAAGACCAAGGGCTTTCACGGTCTTTTTGGCGGTCACCTTATCGCCCATAAGGCGAATATGCTCTGCCGTCGGTCCAATGAAAGTGAAGCCGTGCTCTTCGACCATTTCGGCAAAGTTGGCATTTTCGGATAGGAATCCGATTCCCGGATGGATGGCATCCGCTCCGGTAATGGAGGCGGCCGTAAGAATGGCCGGAATGTTCAAATAACTGAGCTTTGCCGGAGGAGGGCCAATGCAGACGCTTTCATCGGCCAAACGGACATGCATGGCGTCTGCGTCGGCCGAGGAGTGAACGGCGACGGTACGAATGCCCATCTCGCGGCAGGCGCGATGAATGCGAAGGGCGATTTCGCCACGATTGGCAATAAGAATTTTTTCAAACACGACGCGACCTATTCAAGAACAAGAAGCGTATCGCCAAACTCGACTGGCTTGGCATCTTCCACAAGGATCAACCCCACGGTTCCCGCCTTGGGTGCCTTAATGGGGTTCATCACCTTCATGGCTTCGATAATAAGAAGGGTATCCCCTTCCTTGACTTTGTTTCCGACTTTGACGAATGGAGCCGCTCCCGGCGAAGGCGCCATATAAACAGTGCCCACCATGGGTGAGGTTATGGGCAATCCGGAAAGCTCTTTTTTCGCTTCCGTCGGCTCGGCGACGGGGGACGGGACCGGCGCTTGAGCGGCGGCCGCGGGGACCACGGCGTTAACGCGCGGGCCGACACAACGGATTTTTCGGTCTCCTTCAGCGTATTCGATTTCGCTTAAGCCCGTCTCTTCGATGAGCTTGGCAAGCTTGCGGATCGAGGCCATATCAATGTCAAATTTACTTGTTTTCTGAGGCATTCTCTCAAGTCCTTAGTCGTCTGAAAAGGAAAGTCGATTTTTTCTTCTCATATTAGGATGGCCGAAGATCGGCGCTTTTCCTAGCCGCCGTTTAACAATTTTGCGGCGGTCCTTATAGCATAAGCGTAGCCGTCAATGCCACACCCACATAAAACGGCCTTGGCGGCGTGGGAAATGTAGGAATGGCGTCTAAACTCTTCTCGCGCATGGATATTCGAGATATGAACTTCAATAATCGGCAGCTGCGTTAGGGTTAATGCGTCCAGAAGCGCGATGGATGTATGCGAAAAGGCCCCGGCGTTGATCACGATGGCGTCATACTTACCGCGCGCTTCGTGAATCCAATCAATCAAGGTGCCTTCGGCGTTCGATTGACGACAAACGACATGAGCACCGACCTCTTTGGCTGTCTTTTCGCACAAAGCCTCGACATCTTGAAGCGACCCCGTTCCGTAAATCGAAGGGTCACGGACGCCCAGCTTGTCGAGGTTCGGGCCATTGAGAACCAAAATAGATGCCACGGGCGTTTCTCCTTAAAGGGGCCTATTTGAGATTGCTTCGTTCTGCGTCGATAATTTTCGTCAGCCGATCGTAATCCACAGCTCCGGGGATGCTTGTCTCCTCTATAATAAAGAACGGCGTGCCTTGAACGCCCAATTCTTGTCCGAGACGGATATCCTCTTCAATCGCTTTTTCAATCGCCGGGTCTTTCATATCGGCTCTCAGCTTGATTGTATCGAGACCGACCGTTTTGGCCACATCGTCAATGCCTTTTGAGGTCAAAGCACCCTTTTTCTTCATAAGAGCATCGTGAAAAGCTTCAAACTTCCCTTGTTTAACGCTGGCCATGGCCGCCAATGCCGCTTCGTGGGACAGGTCTCCCAAAATGGGGAAGTTCTTGTAGACGAATTTGACGTCTTTGTTTTCCTTAATAACTTGCTCAATTATTTCTTCGACATGTTTGCAGTAGCCACAGCGGTAATCGTAAAATTCAACAAATTTGATTTCACCGTTCGGATTGCCGGATATCGGGGACGAAGGATTGTTAAAAATCCTGTCCTTTTCCGCTTTGATTTTTTCCTTGGCCAGCCCCTCCGCCTCTTTTTGGGATTTTATTTGAAGAGCCACAAGGGCGTCTTTCAAAACGCCGGGGTTTTTTTCCGTGATATAGGTTTTGACAATGGTTTCGATTTCGGCGCGTTGAGCATCCGAAAAGCTCTCGGCCGGGGCTTTTGTAGAAAAAAGAGCGATGCCCCCGGCAACGATGAGAACAACGACTGTGGCTAAGGACGGGAAAAGGATAGATTTGCGCATGAAAGGGCCGACTCCTTAAAAAGATGAAGCAAAAGAGGGAACCAACTTTTGGGGCAAGAGTCAATGACGGCTGCGTTTCCCCGTGAGTCGCAAAAAAATCTTTTCTTGACCGAAATGATCTGCGCTTGCGTCTTTTGGTGCAAAAAAATTTCTCTTAGAGAATCCTTAGAACATTCTAAGAAAGAGTCCCTTTTGGGCAACAGTTCAAAAAGTGCCAATTTTACAGCATTTTTTCGCCTTCCGATAGGATGCCTTGCCCCTTTCGTTTTGCTGCATTGCACGACTACTCTCCTGACAAATCGATTGAGTTCTGCTTAAAGACAAGGAGCAAAACGGAAAAAGAATCGTTTTTTTGTTTATCCGCCCCCTCCGGTCGTGAGGGGGATTTATCCAAAAAAGGAGGCGGCTATGTCCCAACAGAACTTGATTGGAGTCGGTTATGGCGATGTTGTTCCGGGCGGTTTGCAGAGAACGGGTATCGATCCGTCAATCATTGAAGCCTTGTGCAAAAAACGTGGGGTTACGTTGGGCGGCTTGCTTGATTCTTGCCCGAGGGAGGGCAATCCGTGTGGAGGGACGGAAAGCGTTCGTCCAGACACGATTCAAGCCAAAACGTCGACCTTGCTTTCTTGTGAGTATTAACTTTACGAGGGCTTTTCCTTGTTTGCCTATTTTTTAGGCAGATGCTATACGCATCGTTATGCAGGAAAAGCCCTTTTCTTTACCCCGATTGAAGCCGATCAAGATTGGTTCGTTGACGCTTGAGGCGCCGGTCATCCTTGCCCCTATGGCGGGCGTGACGGATTTGCCGTTTCGCCGTCTCGTTAAGTCTTTTGGCGTGGGCATGGTCGTCTCCGAAATGATTGCGAGCCAAGCGATGATTCGTTCGTCGCGCAAAACGATGCATATGGCACAATGCGCGCCGGATGAAGGGTTGGTTTCGGTTCAAATTGCGGGGTGCGAGCCGGATGTTATGGCCGAAGCGGCGCGCATGAATGAAGCGCGGGGTGCGGCCATCATCGACATTAATTTTGGATGTCCTGTTCGCAAGGTTGTGAATGGGCATGCAGGCTCGGCCTTAATGCGGGATGAAGTTCATGCTGCAAAAATTCTGGATGCTGTGGTTCGGGCTGTTCGCGTTCCGGTAACGTTGAAAATGCGTTTGGGTTGGGACAACGATCACAAGAATGCCGCCCGTTTGGCTAAGATCGCGGAAGATTGCGGTATCCGGATGTTCGTTGTGCATGGACGGACGCGGGCCCAGATGTACGGGGGGCACGCCGATTGGGCTTTTGTACGCAAGGTCAAAGATGCCGTTCGTCTTCCTGTGATCGTGAACGGCGATATCGTTTCGTGTGAGACGGCCCGGACGGCGTTGGAAGAGTCCGGCGCGGACGGAATCATGATTGGGCGCGGAGCCTACGGTCGTCCATGGTTTTTAAAACAGGCGATGGATTTTCTGTGCGAAGGCGTTCGGGTTCCGGATCCGTCGGCGTTTCGGCAACGAAGGACGGTCCTTGAGCATATGGACGCGATGATGACGCACTACGGGCCGTACGCCGGGCTTCGGATTGCGCGCAAACATATTGGCTGGTATTCGAAAGGCTTGCCGCGCTCGGCCGAATTTCGAGCGGCGGTCAATGCGTCGGATGATCCGGAAAAGGTCCGGACGATGATCGAGGCTTTTTATGCGCCTCTTTGTGGCGATGGGCGCCAGCCCCTTGTGGATGAGGGGAGGCGCGATGTCCTCTAAGCCGTCTTCCTCTTTGGCCGCATCCTATGAAAGCCTTTCTTTGAGCGTTGAGAAGCACTTGCGCGCGTATTTTAACGCCCATGGCGATACCCTTCCATCCGCGGGCCTTTACGGACGCGTCTTGCAAGAAGTTGAACGTCCTTTATTATCCTTGGCGTTGAAGGCGTGTCAGGGGAATCAGGTGCGGGCGGCCGAGATGCTGGGGCTGAACCGAAATACCTTGCGCAAGAAGCTGCGCGAACTTGGACTTGATGTTCGTCGTTCGAGGCGAGAAAGAAAGGGAGGGACGGCGGATGGGTAAGGCCTGGAGCGCGAATTTTTTTCGCCTTAAGAGCGCTGTCGCCCCATTAAAAGGTCTAAGCATTGCGGGCTGTTCCCGTTTTATTGCCGAGCAAGCGCAGCGTTTTGCCCTATGGTCCTTTCAGACAAGGCTTCGCGACAAGATGGTTATCGCGCTGGTTATCGCGTCGGTAGCGTCGGGTTTGGCAACGTACGCCGCTATGACTCGGTCGCCGTTTTTTGCGAACGATCCCGCCACGATCATGATCTTATCCCTTTTGGATCTGGGATTCCTTGTTCTTTTGGGCACGGTTGTCACGCATCGACTTTATCAGGCGTGGCATCGGCGGAACCGCAATCTTGCCGGCTCAAAACTTCAGATTCGCATGATCAACGTGTTTGCGCTTCTGACCGTGGCACCGGCCATGCTTGTCGCTATGTTTGCGGCGGCGTTCTTCTATTTTGGCGTAGAAACGTGGTTTTCCAATCATGTAAGAACCTCTCTTAATGAATCGCTTGAAGTTGCCCAAGCCTATCTGGAAGAGCACAAACAGGTTCTTCGTGCCGATGCGATGGCTATGGGAAATGATTTGAACCGTCAGGCGGCCTTGTTGTCTCAGGATCCCGTGCGATTCAACGAAATGGTATCGGCGCAAGCGTATATGCGCAATTTGACCGAAGTCCTTGTCTTCGACGGTTCGGGCAAAATTTTGGCGCGTTCGGGGCTTACCTTTGCGCTGACGTTCGAGCCGATCACGGATGATATGCGCGCGCGTGCAAGTCAAGGTGATGTGGTGCTTCTTGTCAGCGATAACGACGACCGCGTCCGGGCGTTGTTGAGACTCGACAATTTTGTGGACACCTATTTGTTCGTCGGACGTCCGGTTGAACCCAAGGTCTTGGCTCATATGGCGGCAACGCAAACGGCGGTCGATGAATACAAGCAACTTGAAGGAAAACGGTCGGGCCTTCAGATTATTATTGGCGCGATCTTTGTCGTTGTCGCGTTGTTGCTTCTTTTGGCTGCCGTGTGGATCGGCATTAATTTTGCGATGCGGCTGACCAAGCCCATCGGGGATCTTATTGCTGCGGCAAACCGTGTGCGCGGCGGCGACTTGCGCGCGCGTGTCGCCGAAAATGCACAGGAAGGCGACGACGAGATCGACCTTCTCGTGCGCGCGTTCAATCGTATGACGACCCAGCTTGCAACACAGCGTACCGAGCTGATCGACGCCAACCGTCAGCTTGATTTTCGCCGCCGTTTCAGCGAAGCGGTTCTGTCCGGCGTGTCGGCCGGGGTGATCGGGCTGGATAACAAGGGAACCATCAATCTGATGAACGCGTCGGCGGCGGCTTTCTTTGAGATCGAGGATCCGGCGTCGTTCAACGGCAAGCCGTTGTCGGATCTTTCGCCCGAGATTCAGCACGTCATCAAGCAACTTCCGAGAGGGGTTGCCCTGACGAGTGATCAGGTCGAAATTCGCAGACCCGATCAGCCGGCAAGGACGATCCTTGTTCGCGTGTCGTCCGAACAGGCCGGCTTTGAGACGAACGGCTATGTGGTGACCTTCGACGACGTATCGGATCTTTTGTCGGCTCAGCGCAAAGCGGCTTGGGCCGACGTGGCGCGGCGCATTGCGCACGAGATCAAAAATCCGTTGACGCCGATTCAGCTTTCCGCCGAACGTCTGCGCCGAAAATACGCCAAGGAAATCGTGACCGATCCCGATGTTTTTCAGACATGCACGGAAACCATCGTGCGCCATGTGGACGATATCGGGCGCATGGTCGATGAATTTTCGGCGTTCGCGCGCATGCCGGCTCCTGTCATGACCCGGCAGGATTTGCGCGAGATTGTGCGCCAAGCCGTTTTTCTGCAAAGCAACAGCCGTCCCAATCTTTCATGCACGCAAGATATTCCTTCCGAGCCGTGTGTGGCCGAGTGCGACGTTCGCCAGATTGCCCAAGCGTTGACGAATCTTCTGAAAAACGCGGCCGAAGCGATCGATGCGCGGGAAGCGATGGCCAAAGGGCCTTTGCCGAAAGGGATGATTCATGTAGACTTGTCCTGTGACGGCGAAGACGTGACCCTCCGTGTCGAAGACAACGGCAAGGGGTTGCCCGTTCAAGAACGGAACACGTTGACAGAACCCTATGTGACGACGCGCAGGAAAGGGACCGGTCTTGGCCTTGCCATCGTCAAGAAGATTATGGAAGATCATCACGGGCAATTGGTTCTTACGGACAGGGATGGAGGCGGCGCCATTGTGAGTTTGATCTGGCCCCTTCGTCAGGGACCTTCGGAGTCTTTGTCGAAAGACGGCGAATCGGATACCCTTCCGCAGGACGAAAAAGCGACAGAGGAATCCTAGGGCGGTTAGGTTCAAAAAGAAAGATCGTTTTCCTTTTTTCGATTTTGATTCATTATGGCTGGAAAATGATCTAGAATTATTCGGGTAACACGGGAAAGTTCATGGCGTTGCCGATACGAGAAAAAGGCTTGATGAGCGATATCCTTGTCGTCGATGACGAGGACGATATCCGTGCGCTTATCAAAGGCATCTTGAACGACGAAGGGTTGGCGGTTCGCGAGGCGGCGAATTCGGAGGAAACGCTTCGGACCATTGCGGCGCGTAAGCCGACTTTGGTCATCTTGGATATTTGGCTTACGGGAAGCTCAATGGATGGGCTTCAGGTTCTTCAGCATATCCGCAACGATTACCCCGATTTGCCGGTCATCATGATCAGCGGGCACGGAACCATCGATACAGCTGTTTCGGCCATCAAGATGGGTGCTTACGATTTCATCGAAAAACCGTTTAAGGCGGACCGGCTTATTCTTCAGGTTCAACATGCCTTGGATGCAGCGCGCCTTCGCCGGGAAAATCAGGAATTAAAATTTCGGGCCAGCGCCGATGATGAAATTATCGGCGTATCGTCCTCGATCAATCAGGTGCGTCAGATGATCGAACGCGTGGCGCCGACAGGAAGTCGTGTTTTGATTATGGGGCCATCCGGGGCCGGCAAGGAGGTTGCGGCCCGGGTGCTGCACCGTCAATCGCGCCGGGCTAATGGGCCTTTCGTGGTGATTAATTGCGCAATGGCTTCGCCGGATCAGTTGGAGCTGGAGCTGTTCGGTTCCGAGCACGGCCTTAACGGGGGAAGCCGGAAAATCGGCGTGTTCGAGCGTGCGCATGGGGGGACCCTTTATCTTGACGAGATCGGCGAGCTTCCGATGGAGCTGCAAAGCAAACTCATTCGATTCTTGCAGGAACAGGTCTTTATGCGGGTCGGCGGTTCGATGCCGGTTGAAGTCGATGTGCGGGTGGTTGCGTCGTCCAGCATCGATCTTCAAGTGGCGATGCAGGATGGAGCCATTCGGCAGGATTTGTATTACAGGTTGAGTGTGGTGCCGATTAAAATCCCCGCGCTTTCTGATAGACGCGAAGACATCCCGGTCCTTGCCGATCACTTTCTTGCGCGGGCGTCCGGTGTGTCGGGCGATGCGCCGCATACGCTTGGCGAAGACGCCAAGGCGGCACTCCAGGCGTACGAGTGGCCCGGTAATGTGCGTCAGCTCCGCAACGCGATGGAGTGGTTGATGATCATGGCTCAAGGCGATGCAGCCGAGCCCATTCGCGCCGATATGTTACCGCCTGATATTACGTCGACAGCGCCGGGCGTGCTGCGATGGGAGAAGGGCGGCGAAATCATGAAGCTTCCCTTGCGTGACGCGAGAGAGATGTTCGAGCGCGAATATCTCTTGGCCCAAGTCACGCGTTTCGGCGGCAATATTTCGCGGACGGCGACGTTTATTGGGATGGAACGTTCGGCTTTGCACCGCAAGCTGAAGCTTCTGGGCGTGCACGGAAACGGCAACGAAAACAACCCCATCGTCTCCGAACGGATCAACTAGAGCTTTTTTCGATTGGATTGGCGTTCGGCTCTAGCACGGTGGCCGTGCGGCCATTCGTTTATCTTTCTACCCGCGGATTATCGTTACCATGCAGCCCTGCCAACTGGCGGGGCGCCTATTCCACGGTTACGCTTTTGGCGAGATTGCGCGGCTGGTCCACGTTCGTGCCGCGAACAACGGCGGCATGATAGGCCAGAAGCTGAACGGGAACGGCGTAAAGAAGGGGAGAGACGATTGGATCGACCGAAGGCAAAGAGACGGCCCGGAAGACCGACGCTCCGATGGCATCGACGCCCTTTTTGTCGGAAAGAAGAATGACTTTGCCGCCGCGCGCCGTGACTTCCTGAATGTTGGAGAGCGTTTTTTCAAAAAGAACGTCGCTCGGCGCCATGAAGACGACGGGAAGCTTTTCGTCGATCAAGGCAATAGGGCCGTGCTTCATCTCCCCGGCGGGATAGCCTTCGGCGTGGATGTACGAGATTTCCTTGAGCTTCAACGCGCCTTCCATGGCCAAGGGGTAAAGAAGGCCACGGCCGAGATAAAGAACGTCGCTAACCGTGTCGAAGCCTTGCGCCAATTCTTGGAAAACGTTCTCTTGGCGAAGGACGGAACCGATCTTGTTCGGTATGTCGCAAAGAGCCGTTAAAATATCTTGGATGCGAGAGTCAGGCTGTGTCCCTCGGGTCCGGGCGGCGTCCAGCGCCAGAGCGAGGAGGACCGTCAGCTGTGCGGTGAACGCCTTGGTCGAGGCCACACCAATTTCCGGTCCGGCCAATGTGGGCACCACAATGTCGGATGCGCGGGCGATGGAGCTTTGCGGTACGTTGACGATGGACAGGATCTTCTGCCCCCGTTCCTTGGCGTAGTGCAGGGCGGCCAGAGTATCGGCCGTTTCACCTGATTGTGAAATGATGATGGCGACGCCGCCCTGAGGCATGGGCGGTTCCCGGTAACGGAATTCCGATGCGAGATCGATTTCGACCGGAAGCTGCGCCAACTGTTCGAACCAGTATTTGCCGACAAGCCCCGCATAGGATGCCGTTCCGCAGGCCAGAATCGTCAGGCGGGGAACGTTTTTCCAATTGAAGGGTAGGGCGGGCAAGGCAAGCGCATGATCCTTGGTTATCATGGGCTCCAGCGTGGCCTTTATAACGCTGGGCTGCTCAAAGATTTCCTTCAGCATGAAGTGGCTGTAGGGGCCTTTTCCGATGACGTCATTCGTCAGAGATGATGTATGGATTTTTCTTTCGACGACGACGTCCGAGCTGTCGTGAATAACGATCCTGTCGGTGTAAAGTTCTGCCCAGTCGCCGTCTTCAAGATAGGTGATCTTATTCGTCTGCGGAGCCAGAGCCAACGCATCCGAGCCCAGATACATCGCGTCGGCTCCGTGTCCCAGAGCCAAGGGGCTTCCGCGCCGCGCGCCGATCAAAAGATCGTCATGCCCGGCGAACAGGATTCCGAGAGCGAACGCGCCGTCCAGCTGCTTTAAGGCGGCTGAGGTCGCCTGCTGAGGCGTCATGCCGTGGCGCATATTGTCGCTGATCAGGTGCGCAATGACTTCCGTATCCGTATCCGAGGTAAAAATGCAGCCCTTGTTTTCCAAAAGGGCGCGAAGCTCACGATAGTTTTCAATGATTCCATTATGCACGACCGCGACAAGATCGGTGCTGTGGGGGTGAGCGTTTGCTTCGGTGGGTTTTCCATGCGTGGCCCAGCGTGTATGCCCGATGCCGACGCACCCGGATAACGGATTCTTTTTGAGTTTTTCCGTCAGAAAGCTTAAGTGGCCTTGTGCACGGACCTTGGTTATCTTTCCGCCATCGAGCGTTGCGATGCCCGCGCTGTCATAGCCCCGATATTCAAGACGCCGCAACCCTTCCAAAAGGAAAGGGGCTGCCTGCTTTTTACCTATAAAACCGACAATACCGCACATGAAGATAACACGCCCTTATCGTTGTGGAACATAAGGGATATTTATAAAACAAACACCGCGCTTCAGAAGTCAACTTTGGCGACGTATTGTTACTTGTTCGGATAAAAAAGACCGATCAGGACTTTTTGGCTTCCTTGATCTTTCCTTCTTTGAAAACAACATGCTTGCGCACGACTGGGTCGTATTTTTTCAACTCAAGCTTGTTGGTGTTGTTCTTGGGGTTCTTTTTGGTCACATAAAAAAAGCCCGTATTGGCTGAGCTGACCAGCTTGATGTCGTTCTTTGTTTTTGCCATCGCAGTTATCCTAAATTCTCGGTCGCTCCCTCAAAGGGAGATGAGGGGCGCAATGTCGTGAAAACGGCCCTTTTTGTCAAGTTTAATCGGAAAAAGGCCTAACGGCGGTAATTTTAACCAAAAAATGTTCTAGGGGCTCTTTTTCTTTTTGCATTTTAATCGGCTGGCCCAGCCTTTTAAGTTTTCTTGTTTGCCCCGGGCAATAGCCAGCGAATCCGGCGGCACTTCTTTGGTAATGACGCTTCCCGCGCCAATGGTCGCCCCGTCGCCTATAGAGATCGGGGCCACGAGAACAACGTTTGATCCGATCGAAACGCCTGCACCGATTTGCGTCTGATTCTTGTGCACGCCGTCATAGTTGGCTGTAATCGTGCCCGCGCCGATATTCGTGCCTGTGCCAAGTTTGGCGTCGCCGATATACGAAAGGTGATTGACCTTTGTCCCTTCGCCTATGGTGCTGTTCTTAATCTCGACGAAGTTGCCGATATGGGCATCCGCTTCAATACGCGAGTGCGGCCTGATGCGGGCGAAAGGTCCGATGATGGCCCCGTTGCCGATTTGGGCATGCTCAAGATGCGAAAAGGCCTTGATCTCGACTCCGTTGCCGATCGTGACGCCTTGGCCAATAATGACGTTTGGGGCAAGCGTTACGTCTTGGCCGAAGGTCGTGTCGGCGGAAAGAAAGACGCTGTCCGGATCAATCATCGTTACGCCGGCAAGCATGGCTTTCTCGCGCAAGCGGCGCTGCATGATCTTTTCGGCCTGAGCCAGCTCAACCTTTGTGTTGACGCCCAAAACATCGTCTTCGGGGATGATGCACACGACGCTTTTTCCCCCGTACTGTTGAGCCAAGGCGACACAGTCGGTTAGGAAAAACTCTTTTTTGGCGTTGTCGTTGCGCAGAGCTTCCAAAATAGGCCACAGCTTGCTTCCGTCAAAAAGCATAAGGCCTCCGTTGCACAACCGAATGGCTTTTTCTTCAGACGTGGCTTCGGACGCCTCGACGATTTTCGAGAGGTTTCCTTCCTCATTAATGACCAACCGGCCATAAGACGCCGGGTTTTCAGGAGAAAAGCCTGCCACGACGACGGTCGCCTGCGTTTTTTGGCGCTTTTCTTGAAGTTTTCGAATCGATTCGGCCGAAATCAAAGGGCTGTCGCCGAAGAGAACGATAATATCGCCCGCGAAATCGACCAAAGCATCCGCAGCGGCCTTGACGGCATCGCCGGTTCCAAGGGGGTGCCTTTGGATCACGCAGGGATGCGGGGCGACAACCTTTTCGACATCGGCCATGGAGGGTCCCACAATCACAACGATTTTTTCGGGTCCCATCCGGTCGCAGGCCGTTAAAACGTGCTGAATCATAGGCACGCCCGCCACGCGATGGAGAACTTTGGGTAACGCCGACTTCATCCGCGTGCCTTGTCCGGCGGCAAGGACGATGCAGGCGAGAGGCGGAAATGATTCTTTTTCGTTCATAGAGGGGTTTTGCCACAAAGGGCCTTTTAATCCAAGGGATTAATGGCCAAGGGGTTAATGGCCAAAGGGTTAATGGATGGAGCCGCGTCGTTGATATGCATTTGAATGTGTTCGGCTCCTTGCCATGTGTTGATCCGGGCATGCCCGGCCAGATGAACGCGAGCCCCTATATTCAGCAGGGCCGGGCCAAGACGGGAGTCCATAGCGCGAAAAGCAATGCCTCGAATTCGGGTTCCGGCCTGCATGGCTAGGATGCTGACGTGTTTTTCGCCCACGACGTCGGCGCGGACGATTTTACAATCGGCCAAGGCCAGACGCGGCTCGGTGTTTCCGGTGCCGAAAGGCCCTATTTTTTCGAGAAGCCGAACAAAATCCGGCTGCAAGGTTGCGCCGGAGACAAGCCCATCCACACTAAGACGCGGGATAAGGGGCTCGGCCGCTAATTGTTTGCCGATGCGTTCGATCAAGAAAAGCCGCAAGGCCTCAATCTTGTCGCGCGCCACGGTAAAACCTGCCGCCATTTTATGACCGCCACCGTTAATCAGGAGACCGGCTTGTCGGGCGGCGAGGATCGCCGCGCCAAGGTCGATAGACCCGATGGACCGGCCCGAACCTTTGCCGACATCGCCTTCCAACGATACGACAAGAGCAGGATGGCAACATTTATCCTTCAGGCGCGAGGCGACGATCCCGATAATCCCTGGATGCCAGTTTTCGGAGGCGACGAAGGCCAGAGGCGCGTTTTCGGTTTCGATCATGAGCTCGGCCTGTTGAAGGGCGTCGGCTTCGAGGGCGCGACGTTCGTCGTTTAGGACGTTGAGCTGATGGGCGAGGGAGATCGCTTCGGACGGGTCTTCCGTGGACAAAAGCCGAGCGCCGAGATCGGTTTGGCCGATGCGCCCGCCTGCATTAATGCGAGGCCCCAGCATGAAGCCGAAAGCATAGGCGTTCAGCGTGTCAACGCCTGCGGTTTTTGCCAGAGCGTCAAGGCCGATATTTTTGCGGCGCGTGGCGATTTTAAGGCCCTGAGCGACAAAGGCGCGGTTCAAGCCCCTAAGAGGAACGACGTCGCACACGGTTCCCAAAGCCACAAGATCGAGCCACGCCATAAGATCGGGTTCGGGACGTACGGTATTGTAAAACCCCATGGCGCGTAGGGCGCGGTTGACGGCCACGATGAAAAGATAGGTGACGCCGACGGCGGCGAGATAGTTATAACCGCTGG
Organism: Alphaproteobacteria bacterium; assembly: GCA_028690155.1. GTDB lineage: Bacteria > Pseudomonadota > Alphaproteobacteria > UBA9219 > UBA9219 > CAIXLI01. The sequence goes on from JAQVBU010000004.1 coordinate 20,458, forward strand.
TTTCATCAATGCGGTTAGGGTTGACGGTTGCTTCGCTAAGGGGAAGGGTGGGTTCCGAAACATGGTGGTCGAGGACGAGGACGTCCATCCCGGACTTTCGCGCGGCGGCTAAAGCATCGTGGGCCGTTGTTCCGCAATCGACACAGACGACCAGCTTGACGCCTTCTTGAGCAAGCTTTTGAAGGGCATGCGCGTTGGGGCCGTAGCCTTCCGTTAAACGATCGGGTATATAGAGGCGAAAAGGGACTCCCATCGCGCGTCCGAGACGGAGCAACAAAGCCGCCGATGTCGCGCCGTCAACGTCATAGTCGCCAAAGACGGCTATGCGTTCGTTTAGAGAGAGTGCCCGAACGAACCGGGAAACGGCCTTATCCATGTCTTTAAGGATGTTCGGATCAGGCATAAGGGAACGAAGTTTGGGATTCAAAAAGTCCTCGGCGTCGTCCACATCAATGCCGCGCGCGTTTAGGCTGCGCGCCACAAGGTCGGGGAGATTCAACCGTTGGGCTAGAGCTTCGGCCATACGCTCATCATAAGGCCGAGCTTCCCAGCGGCGTCCGGTGCACGAGGTTTCGACGTTTAAAAAAGCAGGTTCGGTCATTCGGTATCGATCGAGTAAAAACAGCAATCAGCCGACCATAGCCTATTACGCTACCTTTTTTGGAGAAATTTTGTAAAAGAAGGGACTACGAGTCGGCGGAAAAGAGAGGAGATCTCCATTAATAAAAGGAAACAACCGATATCCACGTTAAGTAAACGCCTGTCACGCTATGCGAAGGTTTCGACGTCGATGGCCGGCTTTGGTGCGCATGCGGCGAGCAAGAAGCTTCTTGGCCTTAGTGCCGATCGTCGCAAGCAGGCCGAACGTTTGCGCCTTGCTTTGGGGGGGCTTAAAGGGCCCTTAATGAAAGTAGGGCAGATCATGGCTTCGATCCCCGATCTGGTGCCCCAAGAATACGCGGCCGAGCTGGCCCAGCTTCAGGCCGATGCGCCGTCTATGGGCGTGCCTTTTGTGCGTCGGCGGATGAAGGCTGAGCTCGGGGCTGATTGGGAGAAAAAGTTCAAAAGTTTTGATCTGCATGCGGCGGCGGCGGCTTCGTTGGGGCAGGTGCATAAGGCGGTGGCGCTTGATGGAGAGACGTTGGCGTGCAAGCTTCAGTATCCGGACATGGAAACAGCGGTGGATGCTGATTTGCGCCAGTTGAAGATCGTTTTGGCCTTGTTTGAACTCTACGATCGTGCGGTTTCCACTGACGAAGTGCAGAAAGAACTGGCCGAGCGGTTTTATGAAGAGCTGGATTACATCCGCGAGGCCAAGCACATCAAGTTGTACGGCCTGATGCATGCCACGACGGAAGGCGTGCATATTCCCCGCGTTTATGACGATCTTTCGACGCAAAGGCTTCTTTCCATGACGTGGCTTGAGGGCGAGCGATTGGCTTCTTTCGCGGATAGCCGGGATCTTGACGAGCGAAATATTGTGGCGGCGAATATGTTTCATGCATGGTATACGCCGTTTTATCGCTATGGCGTGATCCACGGCGATCCGCACATGGGAAACTATACGATCCGTAAGGATCTGAGCTTGAACCTGTTGGATTTCGGGTGCGTGAGGATCTTCAAGCCCGAACTCATCAAAGGCATATTGCTTCTCTACAATGCGTTAAGCCAAGGCCGTGAGGATGATGCCGTCGAGGCTTATGAAATCTGGGGCTTCAAAAACCCAAGCAAACGTCTGATCGAAATTCTGAATATCTGGGCGCGGTTTATCTATGCGCCGCTTTTGGAGGACAAAGCACGACCGATCGACGAGACCAACACAGGGCTTTATGGACGCGAAACGGCGAACCGCGTTCATGCCGAACTGCGCACCATCGGCGGGGTGATGGTGCCGAGGGAGTTTGTGTTCATGGATCGGGCGGCCATCGGGTTGGGGGCGGTGTTTTTACGCCTACGCGCGTCGATTAACTGGTACCGGATTTTTCACGACGTCATTGACACTTTTGACGTCCGAGCCGTTCGGGAAAATCAGAAAAAAGGGTTGGAGAAAAGCGGCCTGTCTTAATGGCTCGTCTGCTCGGCGCGGACGCGTTGGCGGAGGATGTCGATGGGCACGAGATTGCCGCGTCCATCCGCGTCGTAGCACCAGAATGTCCAACCGTTGCAGGCCGGCAGTCCTTGGACCAACGCGCCGACTTTGTGGATCGACCCCGTGACATTGTCGCCCGACATTTTTGCCTGAAGCGTGGCGTCGGCCTTGACGCAGGCTCGGTGCCGTTGACGTTCGTCGAACAAAAACTGGCCAGGCCGCAAAAGCCCGCGTTCCAAAATAATGCCGAAGGGAATACGCGGTTCCTCGCGTTTAGAGGGCGTCGTCAGCAGATCTTCCGATGGCGAGACAGGCGTCCGAGCAATGCGCTGCTTGGCGTATTTGGCATAAATTTTATCCCGATCCATGCCGATAAAATGACGGCCCAAAAGCTTAGCCGCCGCGCCTGTGGTGCCCGATCCAAAGAAGGGGTCAAGGATCACGTCGCCCGGCTTGGTGGAAGACAGAATGACGCGATACAACAAGGCCAGCGGTTTTTGCGTGGGGTGGACTTTGTCGCCGTTTTCCGTGCGCAAACGTTCGTTGCCGCTGCAAATGGGCAGGTTCCAGTCGCTGCGCATCTGCTTTTCGTCATTCATGTTCTTCATGGCGTCGTAATTGAAGCAGGGCTTGGCGTCCTTAGAGGTCGAGGCCCAGATCAACGTTTCGTGTGCGTTGGTGAACCGTTTGCCTCGGAAGTTAGGCATGGGGTTGTTTTTGCACCAGATGACGTCGTTCAAAATCCAGAAACCCAGATTTTGCAAAATCGCGCCGACGCGGAAGATATTGTGATAGCTGCCGATGACCCATAAACAGCCGTCAGGTTTCAAAACCCGCTTGGCCGCTTTAAGCCATTCGATCGTAAAAGCGTCATAAGCAGCAAAATCGGCGAATTTGTCCCAATCGTCGTCCACGGCATCGACCTGCGAATGGTCAGGGCGCAGCAGATCGCCACCAAGCTGGAGATTGTACGGAGGATCGGCAAAAACGGCGTCAACGGAATGCTCCGGAAGCTCGTTCATCAAACGAATGCTGTCGCCGATAAGGATTTGATCCAGAGGAAGCGCAGATTTTGTTGCGGCTTTCTCGATCTTTTTTGTCATTTTTTTGCGAACCTGAGACATAGGCTGCAGGATCGTTGATAGAAATTAAAAATTTGTAAAAAATGCGAGAAAGAGTCTTCGGAATCATCCTGTTAAGGGTTTTTCTTTGATGTTTCAGGCGGACTTTTGAAGAACTTCGCGTACAGGAGCAAAGGATTGGCGATGATGAACCGTGGCGCCGTGGGCCTTGAGGGCCTGTATGTGCTCGGCCGTGCCGTATCCGGCATTACGTTCCCAGCCGTAGAAGGGAAAGTCCTTGGCCAGGGAGGCCATCAATCGGTCTCGATGAACTTTCGCGATGATCGAGGCGGCGGCAATTGATAAAGAGGTGCCGTCGCCTTTAACGACAGGAACGGCTTGGCAGGGGATGTCGGGCGCGCGGTTGCCGTCGATCAGCGCGACGTCTATTTTTGCGCCGAGGTCCTCCACCGCACGTTGCATGGCCAGCATGGTGGCGTGCAAAATGTTCAGTTGGTCAATTTCTTCAACGGACGCTTGGGCCAAGGAAAAGAGGCAATGCTCTTTCAACGGCTCGACGATTTTTTCGCGCGCCGCCGGAGTCATCTTTTTGCTGTCTTTGATTTTGGCGCACAAGGCCTCGGGAAAATCGGAAGCCAAAATGACGGCAGCCGTAACGACCGGCCCGGCGAGAGGCCCCCGGCCCACTTCATCGACTCCGCAGACGATTTTCCCCATTTGACGTCCAAAACGAATCTCGTAGGTAAAATCCGGCATGAGTTTTTTCAAAGAGAACAAAGGAGAAAACGAACTATAACGGCATTGGAACCCAAAGAAAAACGCTTATTTTTTTTAAAGTGAACGCGCGAAAAAAAAGGTTGTACGTTTTCCAAGAGATGGACTAGGATCACCCCATTGCGAGCGGCCCTTACCGTAAAAAAGAGGAGGGGCGCGCTCAGAAGATAAAGTAGCTTCTTGCAATGAGATTATGTCCAATCCGGCCGCTGGCCCGCCGGGATGGGGACGGGCAAGAAAGCTCCAAACAATAATAGAAACGACATGGGGAACGGTTAAGCAATGAGACAAGGTCCTAGCGGAAGGCGTCCTCGTAACCGCCATCACAGTGGTAACGGAGGAAATGGAAATTCGGGTGGACGTGTGCGTTCTGCTGCGTCGTTAAGGCATCAATCCTTCGACAGTAATTGCGGCGATTTGCGTGTGCGTGGCAATGCCTGGCAGGTTTACGAGAAGTACCAAGCCCTTGCTCGCGACGCCGCGGCGGGCGGCGACCGCATCGTCGCCGAGAATTACCTTCAGCATGCCGAACACTATTTTCGTGTGATTGAGGCTATCGACGAGGCGACTGCGAGTGAACAGCGTATGCGTAACGAGGCGGTTGCGTCTTTGAACCAGCAGCCTGACGTTCCAGCCGATTACTATCCCCAGAAGGATGGTCTTATTTCTCCGAGTGAACAAAGTGACGGGACGACATCGGTTCGCGCGCCTTCCGAATCGTCAGGGCGTTTCTCTCGTGGTCGGGCTCCTGCGCGGGAAGGCTCTGCCGAAGAGAAGGCTCCCAACCCTTTCTTTACGCAGGAAGAGATTGAGGAAGAACAAAGAGGATTTTCTGTCGATCAGAAAAAGCCTTTGGCTGGGGCTCAGTGACATATGGGCACCGAGAAAAGAGTGCGGGCCTTACCCTTTTATAAAATGCACGGCCTTGGAAACGACTTCGTTGTTTTCGACGGTCGGCAGGAAGAGCTTGCACCATCCGAGATGTTTTTGCGCGCGGTGGCGAACCGCAAGCGTGGGATCGGATGCGATCAGGTGATTGTTTTGCGTCGGCCTGAAAACGCCGAGGCTGACGTTCATATGGCAATTTACAATATGGATGGCACGCAGGTCGGCGCCTGCGGAAATGCGACGCGTTGCGTGGCCATGATCCTTTTTCAGGAAACAAAGCGCGATACGTGCACAATCGAGACGATTGCCAATCTTTTGAAAGTTTGGAAACAGGAAGACGGGCTTATTGCGGTTGATTTCGGAGAGCCGACGTTCGACTGGGAGGCTATTCCTTTGGCGCGAGAGGTCGATACGCTTCACGCGCCGGTGGCGTCGGGCGGGTTGTTCGCGCCGTGTTGCGTGAACGTCGGAAATCCGCATGCCGTTTTTTTTGTTCCGGACGTTGATGCCGTGGCTTTGGCCGAAGTCGGTCCTCATCTTGAGACGGATCCGATGTTTCCCGAACGCTGCAACATCGAGATTGCGCAAATTTTGGCGCCGGATCGGATCCGCATGCGCGTGTGGGAACGCGGAACGGGTATCACCGAGGCATGCGGTTCTGGCGCATGCGCGACGTTGGTGGCCGCCGTTCGCCGCGAGCTTAGCGCGCGTCGGGCGACGATCGTGCTTGATGGCGGTGCGTTGGTCATCGAATGGCGGGAGGACAACCGCATCATCATGGTCGGTCCGGCTGCGTTGAGTTTTACAGGCGCGATCGCCGAGGATTTCGGCCATGATGAAAAACAGGCCTGAAGTTCTGACGTTTGGGTGTCGGCTGAACAGCGTTGAATCCGAAACAATGCAACGGCACGCTGAGGAGGCGGGCCTCGAAGATGTTGTGATCGTGAACACCTGCGCGGTAACGGCCGAAGCCGAGAGGCAAGTTGGCCAAGCTATCCGGAAATTGAAGCGCGAAAATCCGTCGGTTAAAGTTATGGTCACGGGGTGTTCGGCGCAGATCGATCCTAAAAAATACGAAGCCATGGCCGAAGTCGACGGGGTGATACCGAACGACCGTAAATTGGACCCCAAAAGCTTTGAAGCAATAACGGGACGAAGAAACAGCCATTTTTCCGATAAAACAGCCGTGCCGATGCTGTCCCCGGTTGACGGCGCCATGCAGCGCGCGTTTGTTCAGATTCAAAACGGATGCGACAATCGGTGCACGTTTTGCGTTATTCCTTTCGGCCGCGGCGCGTCGCGGTCGGTTTCATTCGAGCGTGTGGTTGACGAGGTTCGCCAACGGGTTGACGAAGGGTTTCAGGAAATTGTTTTGACGGGCGTGGATCTTGCCTCCTATGGCCGCGACTTGCCGGGGGAGCCGACACTTGGTTTTTTGACCGGGCGCGTGCTGACATCCGTGCCGGATCTCAAGCGATTGAGGCTCTCGTCGCTTGATCCGGCCGGGCTGGACGAGGATCTATGGGAGCTTTTAGGCGATGAGCCCCGCTTTATGCCGCATTGGCACCTCAGCCTTCAATCCGGCGATGATAGGATCTTGACGCGCATGAAGCGGCGGCATACGCGCGATCAGGTTTTTCGGCTTGTTGATCGTGCGCGGACCGTCAGGCCCGATATGGTTTTCGGTGCCGATATCATAACCGGTTTTCCGACCGAGACGGACGCGATGTTTGAAAACACGCAGGATCTTGTGCGTCGGTGCGGAATAACATGGCTTCATGTGTTCCCCTATTCGGCGCGCAAGGGCACCCCCGCAGCTCGGATGCCCCAAGTGCCGGTGCCGGTTCGAAAGGAACGCGCGACTAAGCTTCGTGCTTTGGCCGACGAGGCCGCGCGGCGATATCATGAATCTTTGATCGGGAAGACATTCGAGGTTTTGGTCGAAAAAAATGGGATTGGGTGCACGCGGCATTTTGCCAAGATCAAGCTTAGAGGACCTTGGCGTGTGGGCGCTTTAATGCAGGCGCGATGCGTGGCGATCGAGAAAGAGGGTGCGGTTGCGGAGGTTGTGACGTCATGATGGGCGGGAACGAAAAAAAATCCGGATGGTTTTCACGTTTACAGGCGGGGTTAAAACGAAGCTCGACAAAGCTTGGTGAAGGAATTTCAGACGTTTTGACCAAGCGCAGGCCGGACAGGGGTATGGTGGAGGACCTGGAAGACGTTTTGATCGCTGCGGATTTAGGGCCTTCCATGGCTTCTCGTGTCATCAAGGACTTTGAAAAAAACGCGCGTTTTGACAAGGATGTGAGCGAAGCCGAACTTAAAAAGGCTTTGGCGGCGCAAATTGAAAAGGTTCTTGAGCCGGTGGCGCATCCGCTTGATATCGATTTTTCGCGTAAACCATTCGTTATTTTGGTCGTGGGCGTCAACGGTACGGGAAAAACGACGACCATCGGCAAGTTTGCTCAAAGCTATATCGATCATGGCCTTAAAGTGACTCTTGCGGCAGGGGATACCTTTCGCGCGGCGGCCATCAGCCAGCTTAAGATATGGGGGGAGCGCGTGGGCGCCACGGTTGTGGCGGGCGAATCCGGCGGCGATGCCGCGGCGTTGGCCTACCGGGCGTTGGAGGAGGCCCGGGCCAATCAAAGCGATATTCTGATGATCGATACGGCCGGGCGTTTGCACAACAGGAACGATTTGATGCAGGAATTGGCTAAGGTGGCTCGGGTCATCAAAAAATTGGATCCCGATGCGCCGCATGCGACGCTTTTAACGCTTGATGCCACGACAGGGCAAAACGCCCACGCTCAGGTTGAGGCCTTCCAATCTATGGTAAATGTGACAGGACTCGTCTTGACAAAACTGGACGGCTCAGCCAAGGGTGGTGTTGTTGTCGCTTTGGCCGATCGCTTCAAGCTGCCGATCTATGCCGTGGGCGTTGGCGAGCAAGCCGATGATTTACAACCTTTCCTTGCTGGTGAATTTGCCAAGGCCCTTGTGGGTAACGTGGAATAAAAAAGGGAAGAGAAACAAAAGGTAAGGGTTGAAGTCGGTAAAGATACCTGATAACAAAGCCCGTTCCGTGCAGGGACCTCGTAGCTCAGCTGGTAGAGCATCTGACTTTTAATCAGGGGGTCGCGGGTTCAAATCCCGCCGAGGTCACCATTCACGAGGTCACCATTCAGGGGCGTTCCTGTTTTTGCCCCTTTCTTACCAGCAATTATTGAGAACCGTACCGATGACGTTGGCGCCGGAAAGGGCGTTTAGACAGCGTTTAAGGTCGTCGATTTTCGTGACTCCGTCGCGGATGACGACAAGGATGGCGTCGACTTGGGGCAGGAAGGCGATGGAGTCGTCCTGAGCCAGAACCGGCGGCATGTCGTAAAGGACAAAACGATCCGCATACCGCGTTTTCAATTCATGGGCGAGATTGATCATTTTAGGCGATGCGAGAAGTTCGGACGACTGTTCCGATGCCGGCCCGGCCGGCAGAAGACTGATGCGTTCGAAAGGGGGACGAAGCAAACAGTCGACCAAGGGCTTTTGGCGGAGAAGATAGTCCGTCAGACCGGCTTGTGGGGTAAGATTTAACGGTCGATGGAGGCATGGTTTGCGCAGGTCGAGATCGACCAGAAGAACGGTTTGTTTCAGATCGAGCGCCAAGCTTATGCCGAGATTGAGCGTTACGGTTGTTTTTCCGTCCCCATAATAAGGGCTTGTGACGGCCAACGTCTTGAACCCCGAAGCGTTCATTTTATGAAGAACTTTCGTTCTTAATTGGCGGTAGATATCGGCTTTTTGGCTGCGCGGCCTGTGTGCGACGATTCGATAAGCGTCGAGACGCCTTTCGTCGTCCGGAGACAAAGAATTCGGGGCGGGTAGAATGGCCGTCCGCGCGTTATCTTGTGCCGGAACGGCTCTCAACGTCGCGCGTTTCTGTCTCGCTTTTTCTAAGGCTCTTTCCAATCTGTCCATAAAGCTCTCCGCATAAAAAGAGTCAGGATCGTTCTCGATCGTTAACCGGGATAAGATGGCCAAGTCGATGCGGAAAATGCTTGGACAAGAATTTTCCGGCAAAAACGAGCCCCTTTTTCATATACCTCCGCCTTGAACGTTCCTTCGCTGACTCAATGTGGGGAATGGTAACCAAGGGCTGTGCTCCTGTAACACTTTCAAGATGATGAGCGCCGACGATCCGTTGGCTGAGAAGGTGCACGAGGACGAGGGTTCCCGCTCCTCCGAAGAAAGAGACGAGAACGCTTCCCAAAATCAGAACGATCAAACGAGGATGCGTGTCAATTGGGCATTCGGGTGGATCGACAAGAATGAGGCGTTCGTCTTTGCGGTCCTTTTGCCGTTGTTCGCGCATATCGGCGATCATTTTCTTTTCCTTAAGCGCGCGATACCGAATCTTGGCGTTTTCGTAATCGCGGGAAAGCCCGGCCATTTCTTTTTGCGTTTCAGGGTTGGCCATAAGAGCATCCCGGTAAGTGTCGAGCTGCTGCCGAAGGTCCTTGCGTTGACGCAAAAGCGACCGTTGTTTTTCTTCCGCGCTGTGCAATTGAGCGACAAGCTGAAGATAAGCGGGGTTGTCGGCATCGTCGACGATGAGGCGATCCGAGGAAAGGGGCAGGCGGGTTATGGCGCGTTCGTGCTCAAGCGACTGAACCTCCTTTTCTAAGGCGAGGACATCGGGATGCCGGGGGCCGTATGTTTTCCGTGCGGCTTCAAGATTGGCCCTAACATCGGCAAGTTGGGCTGTCAGAAGAGAAGATCCATCCGTTTCTTGATCGATCTGGTCATGAAGCGCGGCGATTTGGCGGCGAAGCTTGATGACGTCGGGATGGTTTGGGCTGTAACGCGACGTTAACGAAGCGTATTGCGCTTGCAGCGCTTTCAGTTGGGTCGAAGGGGTGGTCAAAAGCCGTCCCTCGGCCATCACGCGCGAATAAGGGTCGACGGAAGCGAGTTGAGCTTCCAGCGCGCCAAGCGTTCCTTCGTTGGTTGCGATTTGGCTGTCGAGAGCCTGCATGGATAACGTCAGCGTCGCAACGATTTGTTGATTGAATCCTAGGGCTTCGGGGCGTGCCACACCGTGGGAGTTTTGAAACGCGGCGATCTTTTTTTCTTGTTCGGACAGTGAGGTGTCGAGCGTTTTGATTTGGGTGCTTAAAAAGGCCGACGTTTCTTGAGCGGTAGCCTGCCGTTCCTTTAAATCTTGGTCCAGAAAGCGCGAAGCAAGTTCATTAGTGACACGCTGTGCAACATGCGGGTCGTTGGCGCTGAAGCTCAGGGTAAAGGCGATGGGCCCCAAGGAAGATCTGTTGGCCGCGGACGGGGATGCCCACGAGCCGCTGACGGGGGAGATTTTAATCTTGTCGCGCATAGCCTCGGCAACGGCGGCAAGGGGTTTCTTTTTCCTTTCTGCGGCATAAAGGTCTAATTTTGTGATGATGTCGGCCAGAGACGCCGTCGACAGAATTTTTTGCCGAAGCGCGCCCACGCGCTTGTCGGCCAAGATTTCGGCTTGCGCCAAAGGGGGGATGTCGGAAGCTGTTGTGGCGGACGAATCGATTTCCGGTTGTTCAATCTGAAGCGTTGCCGTCGATCGGTAATTCGACCAAGTCAACGCAAAGGATAGACTCACCGCGAGCAAGACGCCTGCTGTGGCAAGGAAGAGCCTCTTCCATCGTCTCAGGATGGCTAAGCAGTCGGTGAGCGAGATTTCTTCCATATTTTTCCTCATAGGCCGGCGGGCCCGGGGCGTCAGAATTGGTAAGGATCCAAGTGAAAGGACAGTCCGAGAAAGAAGGCATGATCTTCCGCGGAGGAGGTTTGTTTTATAAAGGTTTTATGCCGATAGCGGTAAAAGGCCGTTCCATCAAGGTTGTCCGCGAGGCGATACGTCAACCCGACCTTTCCGTCCGCGAGCGATTTTGTTTGGCCCATCCTTTTGATTTGATAATCGCTGGACAGATAAAGGGCTTTGAGCTGAAGCGAAACCCGTGGCGTGATTTTGCAGTCTTCGGCAAGGCTCAAGGATGTCTGCAAGGCTTCGGTTCCGTCGGCATAGGGCGCTTGGGCGCGCGATGCTTCGAAAAGGAGGGTGTCGCGTTCGCTCGTGAACGTCAGACGGCCCGAGAAAATGCCGTTTAACGCCCATGACGACACAGGATGGCCATAGGCATATTGGCGTCTTGCAAGAAGGCCTGCGGAGGCTTCGGCTTGAAGGCGTTCCGAGAACGCGGCTTTCCAGCCCAAAGATCCGCTCAGCGTATCGGAACGCGCCGCGCCGTCGCGAAGGGTTCGATAGCGTTGGGCCTCAAGAGAGACGAAGCCCGTGTGGATGGGGGTGAAGCGGTACTCGACAGAAGGCGAAAGTGCATACGTTTCGTAGCTCGTGAAATCGTCCTTTTTTTTGTACCGGGAACTCAGAAACGAGCCGCGTAAAGATAAGGAGGTCGCGGAGGACGGCGAAAAAGTGACTTGGGGCGTAAAGAACAAACCTAAATGCCGCGAGACGATGGGGCTCGTTCCGGCGCCGGTTATTTCGCTGGTGCGTGTTGTATCGTAGTCGAGCCCTTTTTCAAGCGAGAAGGACCATCGTGGATTCTTCTTCAGGAAGGACACGGAGGTATGGACATCGGTCGAGTTGTAGGCGGATTGACTGAAAACGTTTTCATCAAGGCCGAGGCGAATGCGCATCAAGGATCTCTGGGCGCTTTTTTCCAAAAGGAATGACGGCGACGTAGTCGATCCCCACAAGATCGAGCCCCCCTGAGGCGCAAGCAAGGGATTTGATGATTCCGAGACCGTTTGTGCAAGGTATGTTTGAAGAGAAAGGCCATCCGTGCCTTCGGCCGAAGCGGTGCCGCAAACCGCGGCGGCGATGCTGCATAGAAAAGCGCTTGGAATGCGAGGCCTGAGGAAAGAAGGCGTGGAGGAAGGCATGCGCTAGAATAAAGTTTCCGTTGGGACGACAAGGACGTCGCCGGGTTCAAGGACAACGTCCCCACTTAGGTTATTGCCCGAGGATAGTTTGTCATAAGAGACGGGGAGGGAGGAATCTTTGTTTTTGCCGTGCCGGATAACGATAATCTCGGATTCGTCGGCATAAGGCGTAAGCCCTCCGGCCTGGCTTAAGGCTTGAAGAGCTGTCATCCGGTGCGAAAGGATGATTTCGCCGGGCTTGGCGACTTGGCCGAGCACGCTGACCGTGTGGCCCAAAGCCGCTTTGACCTGAACGGTTACGAACGCGTCGGGAATAAATTTTTCAAGGCTTTTTTTCACAAGATATTGGATTTCGGCTGGCGTCAGACCTTGAACCTTCAGCGTTCCGATCAGAGGGAAGGTTATGTCGCCGTTGGGCAGCACCAGCGCTTCGCGATCAAGACCATCTTCTTTCCAGACGGTAATTTGTAAAACGTCACCAGCAAGGACGCTGAAGGGATTAGATTCGATTGCGGATGCGGAAAGGGGGAAAAGGGCCAGCAGCAGGGCTAAAAGAAAAAGAATCTTTTTCATACGATTCCCAGCGGAAGGTCGCGTTTACAAGACATTATAAGTCTTTTAGGTTCTTCGGCAAGGAGATAGATTTTAAAACCCTTTTCTTCCTAAGAGGTTGATGTATAAAAAATCAGGGGGCCCTTTTAGGGAAGGCCCTCAAGAATGTTCCGGGCAGAAGCGAATAGAAGAGTATGTACGAAGCGTTCTATAATTTGAGGGGAAGGCCTTTTTCGCTTTTGCCGGACGGCGATACGCTTTTTCCGAGCAAGCGGCACAAACGTGCGATGGCGATTTTGGACTACGGAGTCGCCTCTCATGCGGGGTTTATCGTCATCAGCGGAGAAATCGGTGCCGGCAAGACCACCATTGCTCGCCATTTTTTAAAGACCGCAGGCTCGGATCTTACCGTCGGCATCGTTACGAATCCCAGCGTTTCGGCGGGGCGCCTTTTCGATTGGATTACCTTTGCTTTCGGTATTCGAGTCGCCGGCGACCGTAAGGACACAGCCCTTTACGGCGCTATTGTCGATTTTCTTGTGGAGAAGTATGGGCAGGGCAAGCGCGTTGTCTTGATTGTGGACGAAGCTCAAAATCTAACGCCGAAAATGCTCGAAGATCTGCGCATGCTTTCGAACGTCAACAATGAACAAGATTTGCTTTTGCAAATCGTTCTTGTCGGACAGCCAGAGATGCTCGAAACGCTTCGTAAGCCGGAACTTCGCCAACTTGTTCAACGCATCGTCGTTCATTGTCACCTCGATTCCCTGACGCCGTCCGAAACGGCCGCTTATATTCGCTACCGGCTTAGCCTTGTGGGAGGTCAGGAAAAATTGTTCGGCGACGAGGCCTGCGCGGCGATTCACTATTTTACCGGTGGTGTGCCGAGACTTATCAATTTGCTGTGCGATCAAGCGCTTGTCTACGGTTTTTCCGAGGATTTGTCCGTTATTCCTTTGCCTATTGTGGCTGATGTGGCCATGGATCGAAATGAATTCGGACTTAGCTCCTTCCGCCAAGTATCAAAGTCCTTTTCAAGCGAAGACCTGACGCGGGATATTCAAGATGCGCTGTCGGATATCCGAAAAAATGCGGCCTAAAAAAACCGCCGCGGCGCTCGCCTTCCTTTGTTTTCTTTTGTCAGGGATGGGGGGCGGGCATCCCGTTCTCGCTTCTTCCGTTGACTATATTTGCCTTAAAAAGTGCGCGGCAGAAGGATCTTCCTCGTCGGTTTGTTTGAAGGCCTGTTCTTATGAAGAACATGAACAGGTCGTTCCGGATGAGAAAAGGTATTCGCCACGCGTCTTCGGCCTTTTGCGACGGGACGAGGGGGAGGAAAGCGCGCCCGGACAAAAGAACCTTCCGTCAAACAAAAAAACCGACTACGCTTGCCAAGCGCTGTGCTTGCACGATAAGTCTTCTTACGACTTTTGCCGGCAAAAGTGCGAACACGGCGCAAACAGGGCCGTTGAAAAGAGCGATTTTCAGTATCGAAGGCGACGATAGGCGAAGGCATGGCGATACGTTTTTCCTTTTTGTTTTTCCTTTTCCTTTTTCTTTTACCCGCGTGTGCGATGGGGCCTTCTTCGTCGCGCGAGCATGTTTCGTTGACTCCCGTTTCTTTTTCGGATCTCGACGGGTGGAAAAGCGACGGGCCCAGAGAGGCGCTTCAGGCGTTTTCTCTGTCGTGCGTTCGTTTGAAGAAAAAATCCTCATGGGCCGATGTTTGCGATGGGGCCGCGAAGGAGCCTCAGACCGACGAGGCCGCGCGCGCTTTTTTCGAAACGGCTTTCATTCCCTATCGTCTTGAGGGCGATACTGGGGAAGAGGGGCTTTTCACCGGCTACTATGCTCCCGAGCTTCATGGCTCTTTGAGACGCCACGGCGCGTATCAAACGCCTCTTTATGCGCAGCCTGACGACCTGATTTCGGTCGATCTCGGCGCGTTCAAGCCTTCGCTTGAAGGGCAGAAGATCAAGGGCCGCGTCCGCGAGACATCGTTTGTTCCTTATGACAAACGCGCCCTCATTGTGGAAGGATCTCTGAAAAAACGTGCCAAGCCGCTTGTTTGGGTCAACGATCCGGTTGACGCCTTCTTCCTCGAAATTCAAGGCTCTGGACGCGTGCGCCTTGACGACGGAAACGTGCTTAATCTCGGCTATGCCAATTCGAACGGGCAGGCCTACGCGTCTGTCGGAAGACTCTTGGCCCAATACGATCTTCTTGAACGCCCTATTACGATGGATTTGATTCGTCGGTGGTTCGCAACCTATCCTTGGCGCGCCGAGGCCGTCATGAACCAGAATGAGTCCTACGTTTTTTTCCGCGTCCTTCCGAATGACGACGTTTTGGGGGCGATGAACATTGCGCTTACGCCGGGGCGAAGCTTGGCCGTTGATTCGTCCTATCATACGCTCGGAGCGCCTGTTTGGCTTGAAACGACGGATGGAAAGGGAGCCCCGTTCCGGCGGTTGATGGTTGCGCAAGATACGTGCGGCGCCATCAAGGGCGTCGTGCGCGGCGATGTGTTCTGGGGCGTGGGCGAAGAGGCGGCGGCGCAAGCGGGCGCTATGCAAAATCGTGGACGGGCTTTTGTCTTTTTGCCAAAAACGATGACGCCAGACGATGAATAATATTTGGGACGACTATAAAAAGGGCGTCAAACCTCTGGCGTCGGCAAAACGTTCTTTGCCGAAAAAACGCACACGCTCCCCGCCCGTTGAGGCGCGACGGCAAGCCGAGAGCGGGTCCGCGGAATCTCTTCTGCTCGGCCCCTCTGAAGGAAAAGGCCTCGGGACAGCCGTTTCCGCAAGCCTTGAGCGCCGCCGCGAAAAAGCGGTTCGCCGGGGAACCTTGATTGTTGAAGCCCGGCTTGATTTGCATGGAAAGACTCAGTCCGAAGCGTTCGAGGCGTTGGCTGATTTTATGCGTGCCAGCGTTTGCCGTGGATATCGGCGTTTGTTGATTGTGACGGGCAAGGGCCGTCTAGGAAAAGGTGTTTTGCGCGACAAGCTTAAAGAGTGGCTCGGCCGGTTGCCGGAGGCTTCGCGCATTATGGCGTTACGCCAAGCCGCGCCGCGCCACGGCGGCGCGGGGGCCTTTTATGTTTTGCTCAAAAAGGGCTAGCCCTTTTGCCATGCGTTGGGAATATGTTTTGGCCAATGCCGGGGCCTGACCAGCATAACGTCGAGACGAAGATCGGCGCGCCCGAAGGATGGATGGCGGGCTATGAACATTTCCAAGGCCTGAATGATTCGGCCTTGTTGCCGGACCGAGAGGGCTTGAAGGGCATCTTCATGGGATCGACGCGCTTTGACTTCGACGGCAGCCACGATGTTCCCGCGCGTGGCGACAATGTCGATTTCGCCTAAAGGAGTTTTATAGCGGACCGCCAAAATTCGATAGCCTTTCAGCCGAAGCGCAAGGCGGCAAAGCCCTTCAGCATAAAGGCCTTTTTGGTAGGTTGTTCGGATCATGTCTTCCTTGTGGCATGCAAAGCGAGGGCGCGGGCATAAACGTCTTTTTTGGGTATGCCGGTTAGGGCGGCAATTTCGGCAACGGCATCCCGTACGCTAAGGGCGGTAAGCCGTTCCGACAGCAGGTTATCGAGGTCGAACGCCGGTTCGATATCGGCGCCTTTTCCGACGAGAATGACGATTTCGCCTTTGGGCTGAGCCGAGGCATAAGATTCGGCAAGGGAGCCCAGAGAGCCGGGACGTATTTCCTCGTAAAGCTTGGTCAATTCGCGGCTGACAACGGCGGGACGGTCGGCGCCCAGCGTGCGGGCCATGGCGTCGAGCGTTTCCTTAAGCCGTTGAGGCGATTCGTAAAAGATGAGGGAGCCTGACAGGTGTTTCAGGGCTTCCAACTCGTTCTCTCGGGCGGTTTTTTTGGTGGGAAGAAAGCCCACGAAGGTAAACCTGTCCGTCGGAAGGCCGGACGCGGCGAGGGCGGTTAATGCGGCGTTGGGGCCAGGGACGACCGTGACGTTCAGGCCTTCCTTGCGGCAATCGCGGACAAGCTTGAATCCCGGATCGGCGATGCACGGCATCCCGGCATCGCTGATGAGAACGACGATTTGTCCTTCGCGCAGGCGTTTCAGGATTTCGGGGCGTTTTTCGTCGGCGTTATGGTCGTGATACGACAGCATAGGCTTTTTGATTCCATAGGCTTTCAGAAGCAGACCGCTTACCCGCGTATCCTCACAGGCTACGGCGTCGGCGGCGGTCAAGATCGCAAGGCCCCTCAGCGTGATGTCGCCCAAATTGCCGATAGGCGTCGCAACAAGATAAAGTCCGGGCGACGGTTTACAGGAGGCATCATTCCGGCTACCTTCGGATACCAACCGCGCTAACTTTGGGAAATCGAATGATGAGGATTTTTCTTTTATCGACATGCTTTGCGCTGACGGTTCTCGTTGGAGGATGTGCGGACTTTGGGCGACCGGTTCCGAAAGAAACCGTCTTGCAAAGACAAGAGCCCACATACAAACCCTATTACCAAAAGGAAAGGGGGGAGCCAAGCGTTCCTTCTTTAGCCGAGCCCGGTATGGAGGGTGGGGAGATGCCTATGGCTCCCATCCCAAAAGCGATTCCCAAAGAAAAAATCAAAGCCGCTATTCTCTTGCCCCTCACGGGTCCCCATGCTGCTTTGGGGCGGGCGATGCTGAACGCGGCGGAACAAGCCGTGTTTGATGTTGCCGATGCGAATTTTGAACTTCAATCCTACGATACGGCTGCGGTTGGCGGTGCGCAAGCGGCGGCCCAAGCGGTTATCGATGGGGGGCCGCAGCTTATCATCGGGCCGCTTTTTGCTTCGGATGTTCCTTCGGTTAAGCTTGTGGCACAGATTCACGGCCTTTCGATGATGCCTCTTTCGACCGATACGACGTTGGCTGATCAGGGCGTCTATGTGATGGGATTGGCTCCGGAACCTCAGGTCGAGCGCGTTGTGGCTTTTGCCGCGGCGCATGGGCTGCGCAAGTTTGCCGCGCTTGTTCCTGCGACGCCTTATGGGGCTTTGGTGGGTGAAGTCTTTCGCCGTGCGGTGGCGCAGAATGGCGGACAGCTTGTTGCCTTCGAGATTTTCGAGCCTCAAACGCTTGAGGCCAAGGTTCAAAAGCTCGCGGTTCAAAAAGACTCGATTGATGCGTTGTTTTTGCCTGAAAGCGGTCCTTCGCTCAGTGTTCTGGTCAACGCTTTGTCCACGGCGGGGATAAGTCCCTCGCGAACGCGGGTTTTGGGAACGGGCATTTGGGACGTTCCGGGGCTTGGACGCAGCCAGCCTTTTCTGATCGGGGCCTGGTATGCGGCGCCGGATTCGATGCTCAGGCGCAACTTTATCACACGCTATGTTGCCTCCTATAACAGAGAGCCCCCGCGGTTGGCGACCTTGGCTTACGATGCGACGGCGTTGGCGGCGATTTTGGCCAAGCAGGGGAGCCGGTATGACGAGCCATCCTTGACAAATCCGAATGGATTTGCTGGCCTCGACGGTATTTTCAGGCTTAAACCCTCCGGAAAAGTTGAACGCGCCATGGCGATTAATGAACTCGCTCAGGATGGCGTGCGGGTGATTGATCCCGCTCCGACGACTTTCGTTCTGTCCCCATTTAGGGAAAATTTAGGGCCTTCCGGACGGTAAAAAATCGAGTTTTAACGAAGGACGGAAGGTTTTTTTAGGGAGATTAAAACACTAACGTTTTGTTTTTTAGTGGTATTTTTATTTTGGTTTTTTGGCAAACACGGCCTTAAGGAAAGAGCCCTCGCTCTCTTCTTTTTTCAAGAAAAAGCTTTGGATTCAGTAAGATTTAACCGTCATGACGGTAAAATAACCTCATAATGAAGAAGAGGTTTTTTTAATGACAATTCTTTCTTCGCAAGATGTCGAAGCCCAAGTCCGCCCTGAAACGGGCACCGGCGGTCCCGTTGCCGGGCTGGATATCCATTACAACATTGATCCGACGACGGATGTTTCGTCGCCAGTCGGTATGGTCGACATCAAACTTGACGAGAAAAGTTTGGTGCAAGCCGAAAAGAAAACCGGCGTAACCCGGACCCCGAAAAAAGGGCATGCGCCGACTGTTTCGGAATCGATGACGAATAAACAGCGGCATAGCGATGATATGTATGCGTCGATGTTTGATAAGAAGGGCCTTTCCGCGCGCGTGGGTCTTGCCGGTGGGCCGAATTATCGGAAAGCGTTGAGCCCGGCTCCAGTCGGTCCGTTGGCGCGCGTTCGTCAACGGCGTCTTCTCGAGTTGCGCCGCACGTTCGATCAGATCGCGGCGATGAAGAATAAAAAGGTTGCCGTTAATGCAGAAAACTTGCCTCAAGAGGTCATGCGCAAGATGGTGAAGGAGGCCTTTGCCAAAGGTGAAAAAACAACTCCCTTCGGCTCTATCGCCCAAGCGGCGAAGAGGGTGGGCCTAAAGCCGTCGAAGAAGGAGAGGCAGTGGGCGTTGTTTGTGAATCCGGAGCTTATTCCATCCGGATGGGCTATGGATTAATTCCGTATCACACAAGATAAGAAAGCAAAGCGTTTAAGCGTTGCCGCCCCGCAAGGGTGGCGCGAAGGCTCTTTTTTTCATCGGAAACGAGAAACCCTTCCTGCTCAAGGCGCTTGACGCGGTCGCTCGGAAGAAATGAGAGAAGGGGCGTGGAGAATTTTTTATCCCATGCCTCGATTGCGATGCCTTCCGTTAGCCGCAGTCCCATCAGAAGGGCTTCGCGCATGGCGTCGCTTTCCTTCAATGCGTCATTCAGGTCTGCGCCGGATCCGTCCCGTAACACGCTTTCACGCCACAGGGCAGGCGAGGCAATATTTTCGATAGAGCGGACGTTTTTTTCAAAGATGCCCAGACGGCTATGAGCGCCCGGCCCGATACCCAAATAATCTTCATAACGCCAATAAACCATGTTGTGACGGCATTCTGCGCCCTTCCGAGCATGGTTCGAGATTTCATAAGCGGGTATTCCGGCTTTGACCGCGATCTCTTGCGTCCTTTCAAAAAGGGCGAAGGCCTCGTCGTCGGGCAGCGTCAACGTTTCGCCATGCTCGGCGCGCTTCCAGAAGATCGTCCGCGGTTCGATGGTAAGCTGGTAAAGGGAAAGGTGGTCTTCTGCCAACGTGATGATTTCGTTAAGGTCGCGTTCCCATCCGTCGCGCGTTTGGCCACGGTAGGCATAAATCATATCGAAGGAAAAACGGGGAAAGATCCGCGCGGCAAGGCCCATGGCGGTTTTAGCTTCGGCGGCGTTATGGCGCCGTCCTAAAAAAGTCAACGCTTCGTCGTGAAGGGCTTGAACGCCCAACGAAAGCCGATTAATGCCCGCATGGCGAAAGGCCTGGAATTTTGATGCGTCTGCGGAGGACGGATTGGCTTCCAGAGAGATTTCGGCGTCGTTCGCAACAGGCCAAAGGGCGGCAACGTGATCCAAAAGAGCTTCAATCGTTTGCGGAGACATAAGCGATGGTGTTCCACCACCGAAAAAAATGGATCGGATGATCCGCTTGGGAAGCTTTTGGGCGTAAAAAGCCAATTCGCGCTTGTAGGCATCGATCCAAAAGCCCGGATCATCGGGTGGTGTTGGATAGGAATTGAAATCGCAATAAGGACACTTTGAAAGGCAAAAAGGCCAATGAATATAAAGCGCCAGCATGGCTATTGGGGATGCGATAAACGCTCGATATAGCGCGCCATCATATCGACTTCGATGTTGACCCCATCGCCGATTGCCATCCCTCCCAGCGTGGTTTCGGTTTGTGTATGGGGGATGATATTGATGGTGAACAAGGCGTGGTCGATTTCGTTTACGGTCAACGATACGCCATCGAGCGCAACGGACCCTTTGGGCGCGATAAAACGCGAAAGTTCGTGCGGCGCGTCAACATGGAAACGTATGCTGTCGCCGACCTTTTCCTTGGCTGTGATGAAAGCGACGCCATCGATATGGCCGGTAACAAGATGGCCCCCGAGTTCTTCGCCAACACGAAGGGCCGGTTCAAGATTGATGCGCGTGCCTGAGGCCCATTTCATCACGGTTGTCTTGCTGAGCGTTTCGGCCGAGGCTTGGACCTGAAAGGTATTGTAGGTTTTTGCGATGATGGTCATGCAAACGCCGGCGCAGGCGATTGACGATCCGATATTCATATTGAAAAGAGATAGTTTATCCGTCTTGATTTTTATTTTCCAATCGCCGTCTTTGATGACGTCAGTGACAATGCCAATATCCTGAACAAGACCCGTGAACATCAAAAAACCTTTCCTTGTCGCTGCATGACGGAATCAAGAAACAGGCGTCCTCTATAAGAAGCCCTGCAACTCGAACCAATCTATTATACGGTTTCTTTTCGGAGTGTATCGACAAAATTTTCGAAATCGCCGGGCGAGCGGAAATCCCGATAGACCGAGGCGTAACGGACGTAGCCGACAAGGTCAAGATCTCGAAGAGCTTTCATAACATGTTCGCCGATGCTGACGGCGCTGATTTCGGCTTCGCCGAGGGATTCCAATTCGCGTACGACTGTATTCGTAATTTGTTCAATCTTCTCGTCATCAACAGGGCGTTTGCGTAGCGCAACGCGCATCGAGCGAAGAAGTTTTTCCCGGTCGAAAATTTCTTTATCACCGTTTTTCTTGAGGACAATCATGTCGCGAAGCTGCACGCGTTCGAACGTCGTGAATCGAGCGCCGCACTGCACGCAAACGCGCCGCCGCCGTATCGCCGCATTGTCTTCGGTCGGGCGGCTGTCTTTGACTTGGGTATCGTCAGCTCCGCAAAAGGGGCAACGCATATAAAAACCCTGTGGATAAGCCCGGAAAATATTTTAGATTTTCAATTATAAAGGGGAAGATACCCGGACGCAATACCATCCTTATGAAAAGAAAGGCATTTTTTGCTGCATTGCACAGAACGTTTGGTCGGCAAATCCGAACGTTACGGCGCCGAACAGCTTGTTTAAAAAGAGTATTTGGCTTTTGACTTATTCATAACATTAAAGCACTCGTTTTAGTTATCTGGCGGCAATAAACGTGTTTTTATTGGTTAATTTCGATCTAGTCTTTACGCAAGTAAAAAGAAGGAAGTATGAACGTAGATATTAAGGTATTCCTTTTTTGCAAAGAGAAAGAGCGACGTTTTTATCAAAATGTCCGAAGGACCGAAGAATTATGACTGAACCGACTATTCCCTTGGGCAGTGGATATTCACTCCTACCAAGCAAAAGCATGCCGATGAATCTGAACAGCCCTTTTCATCTTACGGCGGTTCTTGAGTCCGTCGACAGCCTGTTGAAGGGTAGGAATAGGGATACGCCTCGCGCTTTTGAGCTTGTTGCAAGCGTGTGTAAAAAAGCTGCTTGCGGCAGCGAGCTCGAAGGGCGTGCTTTTAAGAAGTTTTCTGAATTGATTTCGAGTTTTCCTGCAGAGGCCGATGCCTTCTTTCTGAAGGTCTTTCCGGAAAGGCCTTCTATCCTATTCTTTGAAGAACAGGCCCCGGAAAAAACCGACAGGTTGATCAGGACGTGCTTTGCGAAGAAATATCCCAAGATGGCCTTCTGCATCGCGTCGCTTGTCTTAGAAAGCATTTCCGAAAAAGAGACCAAGCGTCGTATGGCCGGTACCATTAACGGCTTGACTGACGAGGGGTGCTTTAAGGGGGCCGACTGCGGTGGCGAAGCGACTTTCCAGAATGGTATGGAGAGACCGTCCCTTCTGAATATCCGTCGCGATCAACCGGATCGGCCCCATCCGTGACGCTTTTCTTGGGGGCGTTAACCTCGAACGAGAGATGGCCGTAACATAGTAGCGTTCCGTTCAAACGCCGATATACTGGCCCGGTTTGTTCACAGAAAGAAGAAGGTCCATGTCAAAGCTCGTTTTTGCGGTTGTCAGCGATATCCACTATGGTCCCAATATCGACACCAAGCTGGGCGATCAGGCCCCGCAGCTTCTGAAGAATTTCATCGACTATGTTCAGGCGAGCAAGCCCGATTTCTGCGTCGAAATGGGTGACCGGCTATCCAACGCCGATGCCGAGACGGAGCGGCGGCTGCTCAAGGAACTCGCCCGGGCCATGAAGACTCTGCCGGTTCCGACGTATCATCTGCTCGGCAATCACGACATGGAGGATATGCCGCAGGAAGAGGCCGAAGCCCTTCTCGGCGCGTCTCTGTCCTCGCGGTCTGTCGAATTCAACGGCTACCATCTGGTGTTTTGGAACACGCACCCAAGGCTCGATCCGATCAAGGGCTTCGATTTGAAGACCGAGGATCTGGATTGGCTGCGCAAGACGTTGGCGGCGTCGGATCTGCCGACCATTCTTTTCACTCACCTGCCTCTTGATAACGGTTCTTTCGGCGGGAATTTCTATTTTGACGGCAAAGAGCCCGTTCACGCCGCCTACCCGGAAGAGCAGGGGCGCGCCATTCGCGACGTGATCGAGCGCAGCGGCAACGTGATCTTATGTTTAAACGGCCACGCGCATTGGAACGCCTATCACGGTATCGACGGGACGCACTATGTGACGATTCCGTCTTTGATCGAAGGCTTCGCCACATGGCCCGAAGCCAATGGAGGCTATGCACGGGTCGCTTTGGACGGCGAAACCATCGACATCGAGATTTTCGGCAAAACGCCCATGGCCTACCGTCTGAAGGCTAAAAGGCCGGGGCATCATTGGGTGCACGTGAACAAAGACTACGCGCCCAAAGCGCCGAAGGTTGGGTAGGGAGGGCTGGGCCCAAGGCCCCCTCGCGTAAAACTGTCCCCCGGACTGTTTTGGAACCCTTGGGGGGGGCTAACGACGCAAGACCCAGTTTTCCTTAAGAGACTTTCTTGCCATTGTGCGAACAGCTGAGGCTCTCTGCTCAGAACAATACGCTCTGTCATTCCATTCATTTGGAACAGCGAGTTTATCATTGTCGGATATTGATCTAAGGACACGTCCCGATCCAACAACAATGCTCATCGGGGGAACGCTCTGTGTGATTTTTGCTCCTGCAGCCAGAATACTACCCCGGCCTATGGTGATACTCTCGCCTTCCTGTGCCACAATGGAGGCCTTCGCGCCAACCCAAACGTCCGGTTCCAGCTTGATCTGCGCGTGTTCCGCTGAAAACACCTTTGCATAGGGCGCAATCAGGGTTCCTTCGGACAAAACGATCCCATCATGACACGGGGAAGAGAAGGAGGAAGCATAATTCAATATAGACCGTTCCTTAACAGTCGGGATTGTCCCAGAGAAGTAAACGGGAGGAACAAGAAAACACCGATCCAAGGCATCGGGATCGGATGACGCGAAGAACGCATTTCTCTGCGTAATATCCTGAGCAATACTGGGGCTGAAAACAGTCTGATAATCAGCGGCCTCTTTGGTGGTCGATCCTAGAATATTTCCGGAAATTTTGATCCCGTCTCTCTTGACTTGCTCACTCGCCGCAAGTCGTTCCAGCCCCCTCAAAGTCAATCGTTCTTCAAGGGCCTTTGCCCCGGCGGGAGCCGCCTTAAAAAATTCTTCTCCCTTAAGGAGAATTTGATTCACGCCTCCAACGACGCAGTTATCCGGCACATCTCTCGTAACAATCGCGTCTGGCAGTACGATCGTTTTTCGTCCGATGCTTAACGGCTGGGAATCCCCCCCTGCAACTAAAATCGAATCAGCCCCAATGAGGGCATCTTCTTTCACCTCAATCGGCCCAGTTAGAATAAGATGTCTTTGTGATGGGTGTATAGGATGTCCCGCAGTAATTAACAGCGAACGTTCACCAATGGACGCACGATCTCCTAAAAAGACGCCTCCATGGGCCATGAATTTTGCATTACGGCCAATCGAGACATCTTGTCCAATCTCAATTTTGAAGAACCACTCTCCGGAAAACGGGACTGGACCGTCCTCAAGACGAAGCGACTCTATATGACGGCTCGGTGTTCTTGGAAAAAGGGCCGTAAGCGATTTTTGGCTCTTTTCGCTTAAGAAGCGCTTGTAAGCAGCGGCATCCACGGCATAGGCCTGAGCAAAAGGCAATGAGAGATCAAAAAGGGGACGCCCATCAGAAGGTAACAAAAAGCGACGAAAGGCCTCTTCATTTAAGTTTCGCATTCTGAAGGCACTCCCTTAATCAGATTTAAAATATATACGCAGATCTAAGTTTAAATTATCTTCTTTATCCACGAAAAACGGATGAAAGCAATACGCTGTAATGGCCGACTGACGCACCAACAAAAAAGGCCGGCCTTTCGGCCGACCCTTTTTATTGGTGCGGGTAGAGGGACTTGAACCCCCACTTCCGTGAAGAAAGCAGATTTTGCTTACCACTATGGCTTTCGCCACGTATCCCGGCGCCCTTTGCGCCTTCGTCCTTTGTGGTCTGGACTTTATCTTCACCTTAGGCTTTCGCCGTTAGGTGGCTGCCGTTAAGTCTCTACACCTTCCCGATTTCTCGGGCTTGGCTCGGGGTTGGCACGTCCCCTAAAGGACAGAGCGTTCTCCGAGTTTGACAGCATACAACCGAACCGTTTCCAGATCGGCGACCCATTTTCTTAAGTCTGCCGCGTCTACCAATTCCGCCATACCCGCACTGGGGGGTCTCTATAGCAATACTTATCCTTCCCGCCAAGACACTTTTTTTGATTAATCCGTGATATTTTGTCTTTGGTTAAACAAAAACCGATTCGCGCCGTTTGAAAAGGACCCAAAAAAACTTAACCCTCGTCCGGACTATCAGCAACCGCGTGATACACCGAACGAGGGTTTGAGAAAAGAAAGCTCGCCGCCCAAAGGCGGCAAGAAAAATTACTTGGCTTTCTTGACTGTTTTACGAACCGTTTTCTTCTTAGCAGCAGGTTTCTTTGCCGCTTTCTTTACCGGCTTCTTTGCCACTTTCTTGGCGGCTTTCTTTACCGGCTTCTTGGCAACTTTCTTCGCCGGCTTCTTCGCCGCTTTCTTCACAGCCATAATGACCTCCTTGTTGAGTGACTAGAGTAGAGTAGAGCGATGTTGTGTCGTGTCTTAAAAAGAGTCAACACAATTTTTGTTGACGTATGTTTTTTTGACGTGAAGCGCGTCACATCACAAACACGCGTTGCATGCATGCAACAATTTTTTGTGAGAAGACGAGGATGATTTTCGACGAAGCGAAAACATTCTGCGCACTGGGTACAGAGCGCATCGAAAAAAGATTCAGAGAACGTTGTGCCTGTGACAGATCGACATGGCACATGCACGATGCTGATAGTTATCCGCAAAAAGTACTAAGGAAAGATGAAGAAAACCCATCAACGTTTATCGACAAAGAACGTTTTCAAAAGAGCGCGCGCTCGTTCTTCGTCAACGCCGCCGACGACTTCGGGAACATGATGGCAGGTTGGCTGGGAAAAGAAGCGAGGACCGTGTTCGATGGCGCCGCCTTTGGGATCGTAAGCGGCAAAGACGACTTTTCTCAATCGTGCGATACTGATAGCCGCTGCGCACATGGCGCAAGGTTCAAGCGTGACATAGAGATCGCAGTCGGGAAGACGCGGCGAGTTGCGCTTTTTAGCGGCAAAACGCAGCGCGAGAATTTCGGCATGGGCGGACGGATCGGCGTCTGTTTCCGTGCGATTTCCGGCTTGGGCGAGGACGGTGCCATCCGAGGCCACGACGACGGCGCCGACAGGGACTTCGCCCTTTTCGGCGGCGCGGCAAGCTTCCTCGAAGGCAAGATCCATGAAAGAAGGGGAGGACGATTCGCTTCTAGGCATGGTTAAAAAACGGCTTTGTTGCAACGCGGAAGCTTATAATGCATAGAGGGGGCGACGAACAGACTTTATTGCAAGGGCTAAAAATGCCTCAAGAAAAAAATCAATCTTCCAAGAATTCCACGTCTTCTTACAAAGGCGAACGTATTGCCAAGAGGTTGGCGCGCGTCGGCCTTTGTTCGCGCCGGGAAGCCGAGGCTTTGATCGGGCAGGGCCGCGTATGTGTGGATGGAGCCGTTTTGACGTCGCCGGCGTTTAATGTAACGGAGGATCAGAAGATTACGGTGGATGGACGCCCCATTAAGGACAAGGAAGAAGCGCGGGTCTGGCGTTATCATAAGCCCGCTGGCGTGTTGACGACGACGCGCGATCCTCAGGGACGGCCCACGATTTTTGAAAGGCTTCCGCCGGAGATGCCTCGTGTGATCAGTGTTGGGCGGTTGGACTTCAACACCGAAGGCTTGCTTCTTTTGACGAACGACGGCGCTTTGGCGCGGCATCTTGAGCTTCCGGCCAACGCTTGGCTTCGACACTATCGTGTGCGGGTCTATGGCGACATCGACGACGCCAAGTTGGCTTCTGTAGCGAAGGGGGTGACCATTTCGGGAATTCACTACGACAAGGTGAAAATCGAACGTGAGCCGGGCAAGGAAGGAAGCTCGAACCATTGGTTGGCCGTTACGATTCGCGAGGGCAAGAACCGGGAGGTTCGCAAGATCATGGAGTTCCTCGGACTTCAGGTGACGCGTCTTATCCGGGTGGCCTTTGGGCCGTTTCCCTTGGGCAAGCTCCCGCGCGGTCATGTCGAGGAGGTTCCTCGGCGGGTGTTGCGCGATTCGTTGGGAAAATTTTTTAAAGAGTAAGAGCCATGATGCGTATTGTCGGAGGAAGTCTGTCGGGGCGAAAAATTGCCCCACCGTTGAGCCGGACGACCCGCCCTATGATGGATCGCGTTCGGGAGGCTTTGTTCAATATCCTAGCCCATCATGAGTGGGGGAAGGATATAGGGGATTTGTTCGAAGAGGATGTGGATGTTTTGGATGCTTTTTGCGGCACGGGCGCGTTGGCGTTTGAAGCGTTGTCGTGGGGCGCCGGACGCGCGACGCTTTTTGATAAAGATGTCGAAGCGTTAGCCGTTGCGCGTCAGAACGCGGTTTCATTGGAGCTTACCGATCGATGCACCATTCTTTCCGGGGATTCAACCCGTCCGCCCAAGGCCTTTCGGACGCATAAACTTGTCTTTTTTTCCCCGCCGTACCGTAAGGGGCTTATTCCGCCCTCGTTCCGCGCGCTGGATGCGGCAGGATGGATCGCGCCGCATGCCGTCATTGTCGCCGAAACGGCGCGAAACGAGGCTTTCGATCCGTTGCCGGGGTGCACGCTGGCTGTTTGTCGAAAATATGGCGAAGCGGTTCTTCATATCATGACCCGTTAAGAACGGATTCAGCGGCCAAGGATGCTGTCGATAAAGTCGCCCAAAGCTTTCGAGACATCGTTGGTTACGGCGCCTGCGCCTTCGAAGAATTGCTCGACGAGACTTCCGCTGCGAAGGGGCTTTTCCGGAAGCTGACTTTCGGCTTCCTTCATATAGTTATGCCATAGAAGGGCGGGAAGGCTGCTTCCGGTAACCTTTTTGGTCGGTTCGTTATCGTCGTTGCCCATCCAGATGACCGTCGTGTAGTCGGCGGTAAAGCCTGCGAACCAGGCGTCGCGATAGTCCGATGTGGTGCCCGTCTTGCCTGCGACGGGCCGTGTGCCCAGCGCCGCGGTGCGACCTGTGCCCGTTTTGATGACATCGACCATCATGCGCGTCAAGGTGGCCACGGAATCCGCCGACAGGACTCGGGGGGGCGTGGCGTCGTCGTAGCGGAAAAGAAGATCTCCGGAGCGGGTTCGGATTTCCTTGATCCCGTAGGGGGTAATGGCACGGCCTCCGGAAGCGATTGAGGCATAAGCGGCGCTTAGTTCCAAGGGGGTGACTTCGCTGGCGCCGAGGGCAAGCGTGGCGTTTCGCTCCAAGGGCGAAACAATGCCCAAATTTCGGGCGGTCTTGATAACGTTGTCCAGCCCGGCGCGGCTCAGTACTTTGACGGCGACCGAGTTGATGGATTCGGCCAAAGCGCGTTGGGCCGTGACGGGCCCCAGATATTTGTCGTCGTAGTTGGCGGGTGAATACCGGCCTATGGTTACAGGTTCGTCGATAAGAATATCGTCAGGCAAAAGCCCTTTTTCGATGGCGGCGAGATAGACGATAGGTTTGAACGCCGATCCGGGCTGTCGCAAGGCTTGCGTGGCGCGGTTGAATTGGCTTTGGTTATAGTCGCGTCCTCCGGTCATGGCCTTGACGCCCCCGTCAGGAGCCAGCGTGATCAACGCAGCCTGTGTAACCTTTCGGGCCTTGCCTTGTTTGGAGAGAATGGCTTCGACGTCCTTTTCGGCGATTTTTTCAAGAGTCAGATCCAAGGTCGTCCGAACAACAAGATCTTGTTGTGTATCGACAATAAAGGGGCCCAACTCGTCATAAACCCAGTCGGCGAAATAGCGGGCTTGCGGACTTCCATCTCGGACTATTTCGATGGTGGGCGGGTTGGCGATGGCGCGTGTGTATTCGTCTTTTGTAATGTAGCTTTCGTTTAACATCGCCTGAAGGACGATTTTGGATCGTTCGAGAGCCTGTGCGGGATCGTGCAAGGGAGAGTAGCGCGAGGGCGCGCGCAGAAGGCCCGCGATAAGCGCGGCTTCGGGCAGTGTAAGGTCTTTGGCGTGTTTGCCAAAATACGTTTGCGCGGCGGCATCGAGTCCGTACGCGCCGCTGCCGAGATAGACGCGATTAAGATAGGCGGTCAGGATCTCGTTTTTGGTATAGGTGCGCTCGAGCCACACGGCCAAAATCATCTCTTGGACTTTGCGTTTCAGTGTGCGTTGAGGCGTAAGAAAAAGGTTTTTGGCCAATTGTTGGGTCAAGGTCGATCCGCCCTGAACGGTATGTCCGGCCAAGATGTTTTTGGCTGCAGCGCGGAAGATGCTCCAGAGATCGATCCCAAAATGGCGGTAAAAACGGCGGTCTTCAACGGCGATAATCGCTTGCGTAATCCGTGCCGGAAGGTGGGAGGCGACGACGGGGCGTCCGACCAGATTGCCGTAGCGGGCAAAGACGGTTCCATCGTCGGATTCAAGCTCGACCGAGGGACGCAAAGGCGGTCGGGAAACTTCATGGACATCCGGCAAATCCAAGGCGCAATAGCTTATATAAATGAGCGCGGCGACGACGCTCCAAATGCCTACAAGAAGGGCGGCTCGGGCGATTGAGCGGGCGTAGGCTGACGGCCGGCTTTTTTTACGGTTTTTTGGGGGGCGAGGGGAGCGCTTTGGGGGCGGCATGTGCGGATATCGGCAGTCACTTTATTTTATAAGGCAAGGTTGAGAGATTGCCCCTTGCCGCAGGAAAAACAAGCCCAAAGTTGAAAAAGCGTGTTGTATAAACGATTTTTGCCTTTTTTGAGGGGCTCTGGCCGCTTTAGTTGTTGACGAAAATGAGTTTTTCTATAATTTGACGCCGCGAAGGGCTTTTGCCCGAAATGATAATTTTGAAGGAGGACTCCCATCTCTTCGTTACCATCCGATCGCAATCGGAGCGCTACACCGCTCCATCGCGGCAAAGACGCCACCGGTCCCCGTATTAACGGGGAAATTACTTCTCGTCAGATTCGAGTTGTTGATGATCAAGGTGAGATGCGCGGCATTATGACTGTGCGTGACGCCTTGGCTCTTGCTGAAGAAGCAGGCCTTGATCTGGTTGAGATTTCGCCGAATGCCGACCCGCCTGTATGCAAAATTCTCGATTACGGCAAATATAAGTACGAGATGCAGAAGAAGGCTTCTGAGGCGCGGAAGAAGCAGAAGATGGTTGAACTTAAGGAGATCAAGCTTCGCCCGACGATTGAGGACCATGATTTTGCCGTCAAGATGAAGAGCGCGGTGTCTTTCCTGAAAGAGGGAGATAAGGTCAAGGTTTCGATGCGCTTTCGCGGGCGGGAAATGGCGCATCAGGAGATTGCGCGCGACGTTTTTGCGCGCGTTCAGGCCGAACTGGATGCCTATGGAAAGGTTGAATCCGGACCGACCTTTGAAGGCCGCCAGATGATCATGCTTATGTCGGCAAAATAACGCATCGCCAATCTGTGCTTTTTCCACGCGTTTTTTTAAAAGGAAAACGCGAAGGGATGGCGTTTCTTCGAATTTCGAAACTCTTTAACTTTTCTTAAATGCGCGCCATAGTTAACGCCGTGGTAAGGCGTCAGTGCGATACTGGACTCAGACGAAAATCGTTTTTGTCGCGAAGGGGTTGGAGTGTCCTATGGCACGCGGGTTTTCTTGTCTTGGACGATGGCGCGGGTTTTCCTTTCGAAGGGCGTCGCGGCGTGGGAGCGTCGCGACGGAGTTTGCCCTTTTGGCTTTTCCGTTTTTCGTCCTTCTTGTGGGGGTAAGCGAGCTATGCCTGATCGAGACGGCCCAGCAGCTTCTTGAAAACGCCGCGTTCAACGCTTCGCGTTTGGGGAAGACGGGCTATGTGGCCGAAGGGGCGACGCAGGCCGAGACCGTCGAGGCCGTTTTGACGAAAGAGTTGTCCAGTTATGGGCTGTTGATCGACACGTCAAAGCTTACGACAACGCAGGAGCGATACAACAGCTTTGTCGGAGCTTCGTCTGGCGGGGGGGCTTCGGGATACGGCTCCGCGCAGGAGATCGTGATTTATACGGTAGCCTATCCATGGAAAGTTTTTACGCCGTTGATGTGCTCGTTGATGGGGGCCGCGTGTAATCAGGATACGAACACGGTCATGTTGACCTCAACCATTGTGGTGCGCAATGAGCCTTACGGGTAAAACAATTCGTCGGATGTCTCGACGGCATGCACAACGGGGTGTGGCGGCCGTCGAATTTGCTCTGACGCTTTCTCTATGGATGATCCTGCTTTTGGGGATTCTCGACGGGTCGTACTATTTGCTTATTAACGAACGCGTCGATCGTATCGCCTATACCGTTACGGATATCGTGACCCAGTATCAGACAATTACCAAGGCCGATCTTGCCGATATTATGGAAGCGTCGGGACATCTTATGAAGCCGTTGACCTTCAACCCGTCGGATCTTGGGGCTCAAGATCCCCTAACGGGCAACTACACGGAGGCAACCGGATACATCATTGTGACGTCGGTTTATCAGGATCCTTCTCTTGGCCCGATTGTCAAATGGCAATATGCCTATCCGCCGCAAGGCGACGGGGTCACGGCGCCAAACAGCAAGATCGGCACGGCGGTTCAGGACAGTTCGGCATCCTTGCCTGAAGGCTTAACGCTTAATAACAACGATAATCTTATTGTCGCCGAGGTCTTTTTTTCTTTTTCCCCATTGTTTGTCGATAATTTCTTGGCACAAGTTATTTATCGCGCGGCCTATTACAAACCGCGGCTCAGTCCTCTTATCACGCCGCCGACGTAAGGGAGTTTTTCGATGGTTCGTTCATGGCTTGAAAAACTTTTTTCGGAAACGCGGCTTTTCCTGCACGCCGAAGAGGGTATGACGTTGCCGCTTTTGGCGCTTGCTTTTTTTGCGTTAACGGGGCTTACGGGATTGGCGATCGACGTAGGCCGTGTTCAGATGGTTCAATCGAAACTTCAGTTTTCCATGGATGCGGCGGGCCTCGCAGCAGGGGCGACCGTCAGCACGGCCAATGCAACGGAGGAGTTTAAGAAGTATCTGGATGTGAATTTTGGTCATTACATGGGCGCCGATATTACCAGCACATCCGTAACCATGAACGACACCAAGACGGTTTTTACGCTTGCCGCTTCGGCGAAAGTTCCGACAACCTTTATGCGGATTTTCGGGGTCAACGACGTGACCTTCTCCGTGAATTCTGAAATTACGCGCGCGGTCACGGGATTGGAACTTGTTCTCGTCTTGGACAACACGGGCTCGATGCGTTATTCGACAGGGGCCGGCGAGAGCAAACTTCAGGCGCTCAAGACCGCCTCGGAAACGTTGATCAACACGCTTTTTGAAAGCGCCGACGCCGTGACGAACGGCAAACTCTGGGTCAGCGTCGTTCCTTTCTCCCAAGCCGTCAACATCGGTACGGCGTATGCGTCATGGATCAACCCGGACTACGTTTACGACAGCACGACCGACACCTCGGCGACGCTCGATTGGGGCACGACCTCGTGGGGCGGGTGCGTGGACTCGCGGCTGAACGGCGAAGACATTACCGACACACCGCCGTCTTCGGAATCGACGCTGTTCGGCATGTATTATTGGACGAGCGACAACTTCAATACGAACGATTACGCCCGGGGCAACAATAACTGGAAATTCTACAGGCAATGCCGGGAGAATTATCGCCGCTGCTACTACTTCTATTGCTACACGGTGACGGGGTCCTGTACGGAAGGGGGCGGTTATACCTGTACGGATCTTGGAACCGAAACCTGCACCAATGTGGCGTCGTGTACGGCTCCCTACAACAGTTGCACCCTGACCTACGCGTCGCCTTTAAACACTACGGATCAAGGACCAAACCTCTATTGCCCCGAAACCGTTACGACGATGACCAATCAAAAAGCGACGCTTCTTTCCGCACTTGAATCCATGGTGGCCAAGGGTAATACCGAAATCAACGCCGGTCTGGCATGGGGATGGCGTCTGCTGTCGCCCCGGTGGCAGGGGCTGTGGGGCGGGTTGATGAACGCAAACGGCTTGCCTCTCGACTACAAAACGCCGGGCATGGCCAAGGCCGTCGTTCTTCTGACCGATGGCGAAAATACCATCAGTAACTATGCGCACGGGTCTTACTGGTATTATGGAAGCGATCGGCTTGGCGGTATGAGCTTGGACGAGAAGACTCTCGCTCTGTGCTCGGCCATGAAAAACGCGGGAATCTATGTTTATACCATCGGCCTTGGGCCTTCTTACGATATCAACGAGGCCCTTTTAAAGGAGTGCGCGACGGCGGATAATTATTTCTTCCTGTCGCCGACGACGGACGAGCTTCAAAACGTCTTCTATACAATCGGAGATTCCCTTTCGAACCTGCGGGTCAGCCAATAACAGAGCCGATCGTGATAAGGTTGGCGTCTTTTAACGACAACCGTTCACGTGAATCGGCTCGCTCATCAAACTAACGCCGATCGTGATAAGGTTGGCGTCTTTTAACGACAACCGTTCACATGAATCGGCTCGCTCATCAAACTAACGCCGATCGTGATAAGGTTGGCGTCTTTTGACGACAGCCGTTCATGTGAATCGGCTCGCTCATCAAACTAACGCCGATTGTGATAAGGATGGCGTCTTTTGACGTTAAGGGACGATGCGCCACGAGCCGTCCGGCTGGAGGCAGGCGGTGCCATAGCTTTCCTGCCGATAGCCGTCGATAAGGATTTCTTGTGAATAGGGGCGACAATAGCTTTGTGTGTGCCGATCGATGTAGGTCGGCGGTGCGACATAATTAGGCGCATAGGTGTAAAAATAGGTTGTTGGCCTTCGGTTTCCATCGAAATCCGGCATCGAAACCGAGCGGTAAGAAAACTCACGATCAATGCTTTGGCCGATCATGTTGCCGACCATGCCCCCTGTCGCTAACCCTAGGGTCGTCGAAACGAAGCGTCCGCGGCCTTCGCCAATCTGGTTTCCTAAGACAGCCCCAGCCGTTGCCCCCAATACCGTGCCAAGCGCCGAGGCTTCACCGGCAAAAGCCGAAGAGGCTGAGCCGGTAAAGATAATAAGGCAACCGAACAAGATTCCTAAGCGATCCATAGGCGGTATCATCTCCCTTTACCGCCTTCCTATCAAGACGTTGTGGCAAATTTAGGGCATCGGATTTTTAACCAACGGTCACAATTAGTCCTGTAGAATCCGGCATTTCAATAAGTTTACGAACGGCTGAGGCGACGTCTTCGGGAAGGGCGAGGCGGCCTTTTGCCATGGCACGGAACGATTCCTCGGTTTGGCGCGGGCTTGGCAGGACGTACATGGGCGCGACGCCGTTCACCCTGAGGGACGGGGCAAAGCTGCGCGCCATATTAAGGGTCATTTCTTTCAAAGCAGCCTTGCTGCGGCCATAAGCGTTAAAGGAGGGGGGGAGTGGTGTGGCATCCAGTATGTTGATGATAACGCCTTTAGCCTTGGCCGGAAGATTGTTGCGGTAGCTTTTGCTTAAAAGGCGCGGGGCATCGACGTTGATGGCTTGATGCCGTGATCCGTCGGGATCTTGTTCGTCCGGTTCGAAAAGGGCCGCGTTGTTGACGAGGGCATTCAGAGGGCCGAGTTCCTTAACCAAGGCGGGGATCAATTGGTCGGCCAACGCCCCATTTGCCAGATCAATTTCAGCCAAGAAGGCGTTTTGCCCCATGGCTTGGATATCGTTGGCCAAGGTTTTGGCTTCTTCGGCCGAACGGTTGTAATGGACGACAATATCCCAACCATGCGACGCCAAATCCATCGCGATCGCGCGTCCAATTCGTTTTGCCGCTCCGGTTACAAGAGCCAACCTTGCCATCTTATGCCTTGTCGTTGCTTTTTTTATGGTTGCGTGTGTCGATCAGAGCCGACAGCACGCCATGCCATGTCCGGATTTCCTGCTCCGTCATGGCCGCGCGTTGAAGCGTGTTATGCAGATTGCGCATCATGGCGGGACGCATGGCTTCGGTCGAGAAGAAACCCGCGTCGTCCAGCGCGTCTGTCAACCTGTGGAAAAAATTCAGGTATTCTTCACGCGTTGCCGGAAGGTTTCCCCCTGTATGAAGAACATTATCCGGCGTCTTGTCTTGCGCTTGGTACCATTCGTATCCGATCAGCAAAACCGATTGTGCCAGATTTAGCGAGGTGAACGCCGGATTTAACGGGATGGTGATTAACGCGTTGGCCAGAACGACATAATCGTTGATCAAGCCGGTCCGTTCGCGGCCGAACATGACGCCGATTTTTTCGCCGTTCTGCGTTCTTTGGATCATGTCGGGTGTGGCGGCGCGGGGGGTCATAATCCGATGGGTCATGTCATGCGTGCGTGCGCTCGTGGCATAGACGAAGTTCAGATCGGCAAGAGCTTCTTCCAGCGAGCCGAACACGCGGGCCTTTTGCAGGATTTCGTCGGCGCCGCTGGAGGCCGCGGCCATGCGTTTTTGATGAACCTCGCCCAAGGGCCATGGATCGCGAGGATTAACGAGGCGAAGCTCTTCCAGCCCCGTGTTCATCATGGCGCGTGCCGTCATGCCAATGTTTTCGACGAGCTGCGGTTCGACAAGCAGGATAACGGGTGCAGGCAACATGGCGTTAGCAAGCAAAGCGGACGATGACGGTGGCCTGCGCGGCGATCCCTTCGCCGCGCCCGGTGAAGCCGAGTTTTTCAGTCGTTGTGGCCTTGACGTTGACGCGTTCGGGGTCAATCTCAAGAAGCTCGGCCACACGCTTGACCATGGCCTCGCGGTGCGGCCCGATCTTGGGCGCCTCGCACATAAAGGTTATGTCCGCGTTGGATATAATGCCTCCACGTTCGGCTGTCATGCTTACGGCATGATGTACGAAAAGAGCACTGTCTGCGTTTTTCCATTTTGCATCGGAAGGCGGAAAATGCTGGCCGATGTCGCCGCCGCCGATGGCGCCGAGGATCGCGTCGACAAGAGCGTGCAATCCGACGTCGGCGTCTGAATGGCCTTCGCAGCGGAAAGTATGGGGAATGGTTACGCCGCACAGGATGATACGGTCGCCGGGGACAAGGCGATGAACGTCAAAGCCCAGGCCCGTGCGGCAGTCGCCGTAATGCTGGCCCATCAGGCGAGCCGCTCTGTCGAGATCGTCGGTGGTGGTAATTTTCATGTTATCCGCGCTTGATTGAATGAGAATGACGGGGATGCCGGCTTTTTCAGCGACCGAGGCGTCGTCGGTCAACTGAGCGCCTGCCGCTTGCCGGTGCGCCGCGAGAATGTCACTAAAGTGAAAAGCCTGGGGGGTATAAGCTTGCCAAAGGTTAGAGCGATCCACGGTCGTGACGATTGTCGTATCGTCGCCGCGTTTCAGGGTATCGACAACGCGCCTTGCGGCAATCGCGCCTTTGTTCATGTCGAGCGCGCGGCGGACATCGGTAATCGTATTCGTATCGACCAAAGGCCGCGCGCCGTCGTGGATCATGACAAAATCGGGCTTTGGATTTTCCTGAGCCAAGGCTTCGAGTCCAAAAAGAACACTTTCCTGCCGGGTTGAGCCTCCGGCCACAGGATCGGGAAGGCCCAAATCGCCAACGGCTTCGTCGTACATATCCCTGTGAGCGGGATTGATGACAACGCGCACGCCGTCGATATGCGGATGATTCAGAAAAGCCAGAACGCTTCGTCTTAAAACGGGCATACCGAGCAGCGAGCAATACTGCTTGGGTATGGCGTCGCCAAAACGCGAACCCGTTCCGGCCGCTACGATAAGCGCAACGCAAGAAGACATAAGAAGGCCCTAAAAACCGTTTCAAAGAAGCAACGGACTTTAACGCGTTATACTCAGAAATCAAGAATCTTCAGAAAAAAGGCTTTATGGCCAACGTGTTGCGGTTTTGCTCGAGAGCGACCAAGAACGGCTGGGAGTAATTAATTATCTTTCGATTGTCGTTTTTTTGCGTCTTTCATGAAAGCGATAACGGTTTCATCCGGAACCTGCTCGAAATTTTCATAGATTTGACCGACGCCCATAAACAATGAGGGTTTTTCAAGGCAAAAGATAGCGTCGGCTTGAGTGCGGAGCGGTAAAAGCGCCTCCTCCGGAGCGATGGGAACGGCGACGATAACCTTGTCGGGATTCTGAGCCTTTGTGGCATTAAGGGCGGCGCGCATGTCGGCGCCCGTGGCGATACCGTCATCGACAAGAATGACGGTTTTCCCACGGACTTCCGGCGGAGGCCTGTTTTCACGGTAAAGGGCGTTTCGTTCTTGGAGCACGGTTTTTTCGCGGGCGATGACGCGATCGAGGGAGGCTTGCTGGACATCATAGAGCTTGATGATGTCGTCGTTCAGGACGCATGTTGAGGGTAGAGCAAGAGCGCCCATGGCAAGTTCCGGATTTTCGGGGAGGCCCAGCTTCCGGACGAGAAGGAGGTCCAACGGCGCGTGAAGGGCCTTGGCAACTTCGGCTGCGACCGCGACGCCGCCTCGCGGCAAGCCAAGAATGATGACAGAAGCATCGTTCTTGTAACAAGCCAGCTTTTTTGCCAACGCTTTTCCGGCTTCGGTTCGGTCGCGGAACATGAAAGGTAGTATTGCAGGGAAAAAAGGACGTGTCGAGAACGCGATTGGTCGGCGCGCTGTCGGCATTGGCTTACAAAATTGCACGAATTAGGACTGCGCAACGCGGTTGCGCCATCTTTAATTCTGTCGACGTTTCTTCCATTCGGGGAAGACAATCGGCGGACGGTCTGGCTTAAAAGCCAGAAAGTGAGACCCCCTTGAAAAAATTCGTTACGGATAAGTCGTTATGATTTTGTTATAAATC
The DNA here is from genome assembly GCA_028690155.1 of Alphaproteobacteria bacterium. Classification (GTDB taxonomy): domain Bacteria; phylum Pseudomonadota; class Alphaproteobacteria; order UBA9219; family UBA9219; genus CAIXLI01. The sequence continues at coordinate 58,063 of JAQVBU010000004.1, forward strand.
CAGGCGACAAGAAACCCGCCGACAAAGCCGTCAATAAAAGCCCACAAGGCCCCTATGCATGCGCCGCCGAACGTAGACGTATACCCAATATAAAGAGAGGACAAAGAAGACACCAGCGACGTTCCCCATCCCCAAAGAGAAACCAAGCCCAGAATAAAAACAGCGAGAGCCCATACAGCGCCGAAAGAAAGGCCGAGGGCCAAAGGATGCAGTTTGTTCATGAGTTTCTCCTTTCCAAAAGGGTTGGGTGTGCGCAGAAAAGATGAAAGAAATCGGAGAAATCTTACACGATTACAGAGAATATTTCGATAGGGCGCGTTGTGAGCATACCATCGTCGCCGATTTCGTTGAGGATAACGCGCCAGCATGAGGCCGTTGCGTCGAAAGAGAAGGTGCAAAGCCCACCATTTGGAACGTGGGCTATTTTTTGGTGGTGAAAGGATAAAACAGCATGAAACACGCCGCCGTGTGTGACAATTAACACAGGAGAAGAAGGGAGCATGTCAAGCTGATCGAAGCCTTGTCTGACGCGCGCCGTGAAGTTTTCCCAAGATTCGCCATGCGGAGGCGTGAGGCCTTTGTTTATTTTTTCTCGAATATTTTTCCACGGCTTTCCCGCCCAGTCGCCGAAGGATTGTTCGCTGAAGAGCCGGTCTTCGCGTAAAGGAAGCCCAAGCTCCGCATCCAAGATACGCGCCGTGTCCCGAGCTCGCGACAGGGGACTGTGAACGATAAGCTTAGGAGGTTCCGGTAGGAGGTTGAGCACAAGCCGGGCCTTTTCCGCCTGGGCCCTTCCACGGTCCGTCAAGGGTGTGTCTATGGAACCTGAAGCATATCCGGCCGCATTGGCGATGCTTTCGCCGTGTCGGATCATATAAAACTTATTGATCATGGCGTTATTCCAGGAAGGCTGAAGGGAGGGCGATGTTAAGCGTTTTTTGTTTGCGCCGAAGGCGTCGACGTGGAGAAAAGGATGGTATGAGAACCAGTTGAACATATTAATTATAGAGAAATCTTTCTATCATAAACTCTCTGAAAGAGAATTTTTGGATGAACCCGAGATATAATGCGAGCGTGTTTATTGATCGGATTTTTGTTGTTTCTATTATAAGGATAAGAAGGGATTTGCTATGTCGCAGTATCATCGCATTCCATACGATGGGGATTACTATGACGATATACCAAGAGTTCGCCTAAATATCCTTAGGGCCGACGAAATCAAGAAAAATTTGCCGTCCGTAGAAGAAGGCCACACGCGATTGTGGCGCGGAAACCGTCCCGGCGAAGTGGGCCAAAATCCTTCGTTTACTAATTCATTGGTTGGCATAGCCCTGCCGTTTAGAGATGGATATGGGGGAGAGTTGTCTTATGTCGATGTTCCGGCGGAGCAGTTAGAGGCGTATCTTTGTAGAGGGGGCGTTGTTCCAAACGCAGAATTCAGAGTGCCGCCAGAGATTGCAAGCAAAGCCAAAATTGTAGACCGGGCCATAGTGTGTCCCGGAGGACGGGAGAGTGGGTATAATATAATAGAAAAGGCTTACCCCAGTAAGCCGTCTTTAAGCGAAAACTACAAGGGCCCGAAGGGATGGGCCTTTTTTTGATCCCGGCTTGTTGCGCGTAGCGCTTTGACGTTCTTTCCCCATCAAGCCAGTCAGCTTTTGGCACATTAGTAAAACGCCTGAATAATTATATTCTTCATGGCAGAACAGTAGATACAAAGCATTTTATGAAGTACTTAGAAACAAAAGAGGCTAGCCCTATTGCTGTTAGTCCGTTATGCGATTTCTAAAAAGACATTGCGTTTAATGGAAGACAAGCTTTGCGGCCGAGATGAACCCTTTAGCGGCCATTTCGAGCCTGCCTCCTAGAATTACCCCGCCTGACGGCGACGTCGGCTTTGCCGACGACGGGATGTACGCGCTGCGCCCGTGTTGCGGGCTTGCTGCGTCTCAATTTTCTGGTCGCGCCCTTCGCTTTCGCTCGGTCGCTCCCGAAAATTGTCGAACCCGACGGGCTTTTCAGCTCCGTAAGCGACGCCAACGAAAAGACCCCCAATCGGGGGTCTTTTCGTTGGCGTCCCCTACGGGATTCGAACCCGTGTTACCACCGTGAAAGGGTGATGTCCTAGGCCTCTAGACGAAGGGGACAAGCGTAAATCACAATAACTGCGATCTAGGCGGGCCACTGTTAACCGAGGACGGCTTTTGAATCAAGTAAGATATTGGTTGCGACGCTTTTTTCTCTTCTAGGCCGAGAATCTGTCGGTATTTTTAGCTTCTTTTTTGTTCTTTGTGGCCACATAATGAATTTTTTGGGCGGCGAGGCGCTTGAGTTCCTCCTGACCGGCCATGGCGGGCGCTTGGAAGACGACTTCAAGCCCTGTTTTTGCATCGACCGCGCAAACACGCAGAGCCGTGCCAATGCGCTGTATTTCCATTAAGATTTCAGTTGTGCTCATATTTTTATATTAAGATACCCTAAAGTCTCCCGCAAGATGGGAGTATGACCCCCATCTTATTGAAAGACTTGATGCTGCGCGAGCATTCAGCTAAAGACGCAAGGTCTGAAATAGAGGAAATAAGGTAATGACCGAAGACCAATCGATGAAAGAGCCCATTCAAACCGATGCCGCGATTATCGGCGCCGGACCTGCGGGACTTTTTTCCGTTTTTGAGCTTGGGCTGAACGATATCAAGTGCCATATCGTTGATATTTTGGATAAACCCGGGGGCCAATGCGCCGAGCTTTATCCCGAAAAGCCTATTTACGATATTCCGGCGGTTCCCGTTTGCACGGGGTCCGAGCTGACGCAGCGTTTGATGGAGCAGATCAAGCCCTTCAACCCCGTTTTTCACTTTGGTCAAATGGTTCAAAGCCTAACCAAGCTTGATGATGGGCGGTGGCGGCTTGTGACGGACGAAGGTACGATTCTTGACGCGCGCTTGGTGATTATTGCCGCCGGGGGCGGGAGCTTTATGCCCAAGCGCCCGCCGATCAAGGGTATTGAAGACTTCGAAGGCTCGTCCGTGTTCTATGCCGTGCGTAAGAAAGAAACGTTCCGCGACAAGACCATCGTTATTGCCGGCGGCGGGGATTCGGCCTTGGATTGGGCGCTGAATCTTCAGCCGATTGCCAAGCGCGTGACGTTGGTTCATCGCCGCGATGAGTTCCGCGCCGCGCCGGGCAGCGTCGGCAAAATGCGGGCCTTGGTTGCCGAAGGAAAAATGGATTTGAAGATCGGCAATTTTTCGGCGCTTGCTGGCGAGGCGGGGCAGGTTTCCCAAGTGACAATTGTCGATGCCGATAAAAACGCTTTGGATATTCCGTGCGACGCCATTCTGGCGTTTTATGGGCTCACCATGAAGCTTGGTCCCGTGGCCGATTTTGGGATCGCGTTGAAGGACAATCTTATTCCTGTCAACACGGCCGATTTCGAAACCAGCGTGCCGACGATTTTTGCTATCGGCGACATCAACACGTATCCGGGGAAGATGAAGCTTATTCTTTCGGGCTTCCATGAGGCTGCCCTTATGGCTAAAAAGGCTTTTACCTATATTCATCCGGATCGGCGCTATCGCTTCCAGTATACGACGTCCAGCAGCGATCTTCAGGGGAAGCTTCACGTCGAAAAAGGAACCGTTTGATTGAACGAGAGAGAGGACAAGACAATGAAAGTTTATGTGACGGATCGAGAAGGCAAAGAGCACGAACTTGAAGCCACCGAGGATTGGACGCTTATGGAAATTATCCGCGAAGGGGGCCTTCCTATCTTGGCTCAATGCGGCGGATCGTGCGCTTGCGCGACATGCCACGTGTATATCGATCCGGCGTGGAAAGCCAAGCTGCCAGAGCCGAGCGAGGAAGAAGTCGGCATGCTGGATGGCGCGTTCGAGGTGACGGAGGATTCCCGCCTTTCCTGCCAGATTCCTTTTACCAAGGATCTTGATGGGCTGAAGGTTACGTTGGCCCCCGGATCGGTCTAGGCGGCGTGGCCGCCGCGGGCTTTTGTTTATCTTTCATTTCGCAAGCCGCCGTTTATGGTGCGGCCTAACCAATGGGAGAGCGGCTCTTATTGGTAGCTCCCGCTTGCGGTATGGAGAGCGGACGGTCGGGATAATCCGGTAGAATCCAAACCACAGCGGCGGGGCGCCGCCGGAGGCTTTCTTTGGGTCTGGCCAAGCGTTGGCTCAAACAAAGGGGGCTTGCCCCTCTATTTGTTGAATTATTTTCATGAATGTCTGTTATATTTTTTAACGCCATAGGCTGATTGCGCGCTTTATTTGAATAGGAGAATTTTATGGAAACAGGAGACCAACTCATCGAACAAGCCGTTGCGGCTATCGTTTCCGGAAAGGCTTCTGTGGCGGGAGGCCTTGACGGGCTTGCCCGCGTGACAGAAAAAACAGCCCACTTTGTGGAGCAATTTTCGTCTACGAGCGAGCCTCTTATCGATCCTCTTATGCTGATGGCTCAGGCGCTGGCCAAGAGCCCGTATTATACAGTGCCCGCGCTTGAGGCCTTTAAGACCGTTGCCACTCATGAAAATCCCAAAAACGCGCGGGGAAAAGGAAACGACACCGAAAAAGAAGCGTTGGACGGCATCTATCAAAATTTCGAAAAACTGCCTCGTTCAGAAGTTGTTCCTTGGGGCAAATATCTTATCGAGCATCGCTACAAGCGTCCGGAAGTGAGGGGCGTCATCCTTCGTTTGGCCAAAGAGCTTCCTTTTCCGTTGCGCGTCGAAAGCGATTTATATGTTGCGGGTTCCTTCACCGGCTACGATCAGGATACCGAGGTTCAAAAACGAGCCTTGAGCGATGCACTCGAAAGCATCGAAAAAATACCCCCGGAATCCAATTTCGTAGGTTTTTATAGGACGGTGTCTCGTTATGGTTCTGTCGATGAGGGCTTGGCTCAACGCGCCTTGGAGGGCGTGCTCAAGCACGCGGCTTTTCTGAAAGAGCCATCGGCCCGTGTCGATGCCCATATATCTGTCATCGATTCTTCATGGGCGACGGAGGCTCAAAAACAGAAAGCGGCAAACAACATCAGCGACGATGTGTCGAGCCTCGCCGCCGCTGAGGAACGCAAAAGAGCCAATCAGTACGTCCTTCTTTGTTCGCAGGATCCCGAGCGTCAGATGGCGGCCTTGAAGGGGATCGTCGACGACTTCGGAAATCTTGATGACACGGTCCGCAAGGAGACAATCGACCTCTTCCGGGCCGTTGACGAGAGCGACCGTTTCGCCGCGTCGATAAAGACAATCGTCCGAAATAAACTCGAGGAACTTGAGGGGCCGCACGCGCCTACAGACAAGTCTGTGGAGACATTGAGAGCAACCGTTTCCTCGTTTCTTTCCCTCTAGGTTCGAGTTTTCTTTCGGAATGAAGAACCGTTCGTTCTTCGCGTCCAATCGAGGCCTTTTTCAGCAGACTGTTAAGCGCGCTTCCGCGTCCGATCCGGCGGCAAAGCCTCGGTTTTCAGGCGTGCCGTAACATCGTCCAGCGAAAGAATTTCCTGAGCCTTTCCGTCCAGACGGCGCAGCGCCACGGTGCCGTTTTCCGCTTCCTTGCCGCCGACGACAAGGATGGCTGGGATTTTCATCAGGCTGTGGTCGCGGATCTTGGCGTTGATCTTTTCGCCGCGAATGTCCAACTCGGCACGGATGCCGGCGGCTTTCAGGGTTTCAAAGACCTTGACCGCATAGTCGTCGGCCTGATTGGTGATGGTGCACACAACCGCTTGCGTCGGGCACAGCCAGAAGGGGAACTTGCCCGCATAGTGTTCGATTAAAACGCCGATAAAGCGCTCGATCGAGCCCATGATCGCGCGGTGGATCATGTTGGGAATATGCTTTTCTCCGTCGTCGCCGATATAGCTCAGCCCCAAACGGCGCGGCATGTTCATATCGACCTGGATGGTGCCGCACTGCCACTCGCGGCCCAGCGCGTCCTTGATGACGAAGTCGAGCTTGGGTGCATAGAACGCGCCGTCGCCTTCGTTCAGAACCCACTTCATATTGATGCGTTCGCACACATGGCGCAAGGCCGCTTCGGCGCGATCCCAGTCTTCTTCCGTGCCGATGTGCTTTTCGGGTCGGGTCGAGAAGTGGACGGTGATGCTTTCGGCCAAACCAAGGTCGGTATAGACCTCTTGGATCAGGTCGCACATCTTGATGACTTCGTCTTCCAACTGCTCGGGCGTACAGAAGATGTGCGCGTCGTCTTGAGTGAACGCCTGAACGCGCATCAAGCCGTGCCGCGCGCCCGACGATTCACGACGAAAGACATGGCCAAACTCGGCCATCTTGATAGGCATCTCGCGATAGCTGCGCGAGCGGCTGAGGAACACCTGTGCGCCGCCGGGACAGCTCATCGGCTTGATGGCATAGGGATTGTCGCGGTTTTCTTCCTCGATCAGGAACATGTTCTCGCGGTATTTGTCCCAGTGGCCCGATGCTTTCCAGAAACCGGCGTCCAGCATTTGCGGGGTGTTGATTTCCACATAACCCTTGGCCGCGATCATCCGGCGCATATAGGCCATCAGGTTCAGGTAAATCTCCCATCCGTGCGGATGCCAGAAAACCTGGCCGGGCGCTTCGTCCTGAAAGTGGAACAGGTCCAGATCGTTGCCGATCTTGCGGTGGTCGCGTTTTTCCAGTTCTTCCAAAAGGGTCAGATATTCTTTCAGCTCTTTCTCGTCGCGCCACGCGGTGCCGTACAGGCGTTGCAGCATCGCGTTGTCCTTGTTGCCGCGCCAATAAGCGCCCGCAACTTTCAAAAGCTTGAAGCCATGGCCGACCTTGCCGGTCGAGGGCAGGTGGGGCCCGCGGCACAGATCCAGCCATTTGCCTTGGGCGTAAACGGTAATCTCCGCATCTTCGGGCAGGTCGTTGATCAACTCGATCTTGTAATCCTCGCCGCGCTCCTTGAACAAAGACAGAGCCTCGGCGCGGGTCATGACGCGGCGTTCCAGCGGTTCATCGCGGTCGACAATTTCCTTCATGCGGGTTTCGATGCCATCGAAGTCTTCGACCGAGAAGGGGATGTCCCGCGCAAAGTCATAGTAGAACCCGTTTTCGACATTGGGTCCGATGGTGACTTGGGTGCCGGGGAAAAGCTCTTGCACGGCCTGAGCCAGAACGTGGGCGGTCGTGTGGCGGATAAGCTCCAAAGCCTCGTCGGACTTGCGGGTGACGATCTCGACCTTGGCGTCTTGGGCGATAGGGCGATTTAAATCGCGAAGCTCGCCATTGACCTTGACGGCCAAGGCAGCTTTGGCAAGACCAGCCCCAATGCTGGCGGCCAGCTCGGCGCCCGAAGTCGGTTGGTCGAACTCCTTCACCGAGCCGTCCGGAAGGGTTAGGCGAAGAGGGGCAGAAAACGAAACGGAAGACATCAACATTCTCCTAAAAAGATCGAACAAAAAGAACGGCGCCACGCGTTGTTTGAAGGCCATGGCTGCCTTGCCGCCAAGCGGCATCAGCACGTTCGATCTTGCAAGCGATAGGGGGTGTCCATGATTAAACCCAAAAAACCCAACAAAAAACCGTTGCCGCTCAAAAAGCGGCAGCGGTCTAAGATACCCACGTACCCGTTGATAACGCAAGGTTTTCGTTAAAGAAAAGACATTTGACTTATTTAAAAGCCAAGATGTTTTATTTGCGTTTGAGATCCATGGAAAGCGGGCCGCTTATAACTCCCGGAAGCTGCATCAAGATGGCTTTATATTCGGCAATTTTTTCAGCGCTGTGAGCCGGCTTTTGGGCGTCGGCCTGATTTTCTAACGTGTTAATTTTGTTTGCATCACCTTTTGCTTGAGGTTCAAGGGTTGCTTTTGCTTGACCCAATTCCATTCCGTCGCGGTTTGGAGGAACTTCTTCATCCGTGACTTTATTCCTTGTAGGCTCCGGCGCATTTTCAGTCCCTAGTGTCGCATAGAACCCTCGGTGGCTCGTTTTCAAGACCTTTTCTTTTTCTTTATCGTTGGACATAGCAAAAAACCTCCTTATCGAAACGTCTGTTTGTCAAAGCGCCGTTGCTTACTTTTTTCATTTTGTCATTTTAGCAACAAGCTTTCTACAAGGCTTAGTCTTTCTTCGGGATAGGGCTCGGATCTTCTATCATGGCCCATCCTCTTTTCCGAGGATAAATCCCCTCTGTGGCATCCCTTCGTTCTTGTGTATCCGGAGCCATACCTTTGATTGTATAATGAGAAAGGCCTTTATCGATGCTCTCCTTATACCGAACATCGACAGGGCGTTCCGTCGGCGTTTTCGGTTTTGCCTTTACCTCTTCCTGTTTAGGGGAAGGTTTCTGATCTTTTTTGGGGGTGGGGGTCTTTTGTTCCCTACCGCCCTCCGGTCCTTTTTTTCCGTAGTTAGACATGGCAAAATCCTCCTCTTCAGATTTCGACACCCTCAACCACAACCACAACGGAACAGCCTGTTAAAAACAAGCTTAGACAATCAGGAGTCCATTATAGGCGCGTCGCGCCGCCCTAGGGTCCTCTCCCTCTTCTGTAGACTGTTGTTTGTTCCCTTGTTCTCAGCAGGTTGTTTAACTGTGATGGCATGGTCCGTCCTCAACGTATTGAAGGGTCCATGCTTACTGAAAAACTTTTTTGCTTGTCCCATGAGAGAAGCATCATTAAGGGTTATCCCCCGTTCTTCAGCGAGCCGCGCCGCAAGCTCGGCAGAGCCTTTGGGTCCTTTCCAGTTTATAGCCTGTCCAGGCCATCTTTCTTCTGCAAAATCAAGGACCTTTCCGATCGCTTGTTCTTGTTGTTCCGGGCTCAGACTTTTGAAATCCTTTATGTTAATGCCTGAATCCGATATCGAAAAAAGATGCCCGGCAAACTGGGCCTGATAGTAAGGCTGCTGTGTTTTTTCATTTATTTTGAACGAAGGGTCGACATTGCCTTCGCCGAAAATGGCTTGAGCCGTTTCAAGAAGTCCGTCTCCCGACGAAGGCTTGGCAACCTTCGCGGTAGCGTCGGGGGGCGTAGTTTCATTGCGTCCCTGAAGAATTGCCTCCGCCAAGGCTTTTTGTTCGGGCGTAAAAGTCTTGTTCTTTATTTTCCTTTCCAGCTCCTCATTCGACATCTTATTGAGGGCTATCACATCACCGATTGAGAGAGAGCAGGGCTGTTCCTTCAAAGCAGCATTCATAGCGTTGGGCGTGGCCGAAGGGATTTGCTCCTTTGCTGCAGCGGGGGCGGTTCCTGAAACCGCTTCCGCTTTTGCGGGTTCCTGTTCTTCCAAGGCGGCGTTCATGGTCTCGGTCATCTCCGGAGTGATTTGATATTTTGCCGCGCCATTAGGCATTCCTGAAAACGTCTCTGTCTTCCCCGCTTCCTGTTCTTCCAAGGCGGCATTCATGGCTTCGGTCATATCCGGAGTGATTTGATATTTTGCCGAACCATTAGCGGTTCCCGGGAACTTCTGTTCCTTCTCTTTCAGAGGGCGCCCCGTCGGATCTTGCTTGTCCATGACTATCTCTCCGATAAAAGTGTATAACGTTACAAAAGGCCAACTTTAAACAATCTAATCATAGCACAATTAAGCTTTCATGAAAAAAGGAATAATAACTTTCATTGCGTTGATTTTATTGTCCTTTTCATGATTTCTTATTAAGAACTTTAATACTGTTTTCGCAAAAGAGAGATAAGGCCTTGAGGCGATTTTTTTGTTCCGTGTAACAGGCTTTAGATTTTCGATACTGCCGGGCCGATTGCGTTTGGCGTATGCCGGTAAGCTTTTTGAAAAAGCGCTCTTGACGCGGAGGGCCGCCTTGTTCACCGGCCTTCTCGTTATTGTCGGGGTCTGCCGATCTTGAATATCGTTTTAAATATAGACGGCCGTGCGCCGGGGCCGTTGGTCGTTTCTTTTCTCTTCCAGTTTAGAAACCATTTTCTTTTATGGCCTCTCGTTTCCTTTGCTTTATCGCCAGACAAGGGAAGCCCCTTATCGAGCAAGACATTACGACGCCAACGGCCCCTAAAGACCGAGTCATGCCCTTTTAGTTTGTCGCTAGACATAGTGACAATCCCCCTATCGAGAGAGACACAACGGTACGATGCCCACCAATTGCCGTTACCTTAGACTTAAAGGCCAAAAGGCCTGCTGTCGTTAGCCAAGACCAGGAGCAGCAAGGGGGGCAGAAGACCCTTGCTTGGCGGGGCTGCGGCTTGGGATCACGCTATGATAAGCGTTCTGGAAAAGGGTTTCCATTCGCCCCATGAGAGAGACATCTTTAACGATAATGGGGGGCGTGCGGAGCGAAGCATGCCTTATCATCTCTTTTCGGAAGCCTCGCGATCCCTTGACGTTTAGCTCTTGGTTTGGCCACTGCAGTTGGGCAAAATCCAACACTTTTTCAACGGCCTCTTCCTTGTTTTTTATTTGACGGAACTTTGCAAACGTGACTCCCGCTACGGTTATCCGCAGAGGCGTTCCCTCAACGGTTGCGTGGATATACTGTTCACCCGTTTGGCCGTCCTGTTGCAGTTCCTTGTTAACATTCTCTGCGCCGAAAGCGGTTATGGCGTTTTTAAGCATTCTTGACCACGGGCCGCCTTCTTCCTGATTTGCCAATGGGAGGTTTTCGGGACTGACTTGAAGGCTGTCTGGCTCTTTTCCTTCTTTCGGCGAGAAGATGTCCTGCGTTGCTGCTGCTTCAGGTTCTGCCGGAGTGCCCGTTGCGGCCGCCGCAACGATGGGTTGTTTGGTCCCGGTCAGAGCCTCAGGTTGTGGCACAATTTCTTCCGGCTTTTGTGTTTGGTCTTCTGCCAACCCACCCTTCGATTCATCATCCATCCCGGTGGGGGCTTCGGCTTCTGAAAGCGACCTCTCGGCTTCTGCGGCTTCCAGTTCCTCTAAAGCCGCATTCATAGCAGCGGCTATATCCGGAGTGATTTGGTATTTTGCCGAACCATTGGCGGTTCCTAAGAACGGTTCCGCTTTCACGGTTTCCAATTCTTCCAAAACCGTATCCATGGCCTCCTGCGAGCCTGTAGCCGCTTCGGCTTCTGAAAGCGTTGTCTCGGCCTTCGCGGCTTCGGGTTCTTCCAAAACCACCTTCGCGGCTTCGGGTTGTTCCAAAGCCACCTTCATGGCCTCGGCCATCTCCGAAGTGATTTGGTATTTTGCCGAACCATTGGGGGTTCCTGAGAACGCTTCCGCTTCCGCGGCTTCGAGTTCCTCCAAAGCCGTATCCATGGCCTCGGCCATCTCCGAAGTGATTTTGTATTTTGCCGAACCATTAGGGGTTCCTGAGAACGCTTCCGCTTCCGCGGCTTCGAGTTCCGCCAAAGCCACCGTCATGGCCTCGGCCATATCCGGAGTAATTTGATACTTTGCCGAACCATTGGCGGTTCCTGAGAACGGCTCCGCTTTTGCGGCTTCGAGTTCCGCCAAAGCCACCGTCATGGCCGCGGCCATATCCGGAGTAATTTGATACTTTGCCGAACCATTGGCGGTTCCTGAGAACGGCTCCGCTTTTGCGGCTTCGAGTTCCGCCAAAGCCGCCTTCATGGCCTCAATCATATCCGGAGTAATTTGATATTTTGCCGAACCATTGGCGGTTCCTAAGAATGGCTCCGCTTTCGCGGCTTCCGGCTGTTCTTCCAAAACCGGATCCATGGCCTCCTGCACGCCTGTAGCCGCTTCGGCTTCTGAAAGCACCGGTTCCTCTTTTGCGATTTCCGGCGACTGTTCTTCCAAAACCGGATCCATGGCCTCCTGCACGCCTGTAGCCGCTTCGGCTTCTGAAAGCGCCGGTTCCGCCGCTTTTGCGGTTTCCGGTTCTCCCAAAATCTCATCGTTTATGGTCGCAGCGTTGTTGTTCTCTTCCGCGCCAAAGGACGTTTCTGGAAGTTTTCCCGCTTTAATTTGCTGGTTCGATTTTTCAACGGCATAATTTAAGACGTTTGTAGTTGGATCGGCTTTTTTTTCCATGACTATGATCTCCGGCTGAAGTGTGCGACGTTTAAAGAACCAATTAAAACAACCAACGCATATCCTATGAACAAACGATATCAAGACGAAATTTTTATACCACAATTACGCGTTAATAAAAAAGTAACTTTTTTAGATTCTTGATTTTTATTGTCTTTTTTTAATCCTTCATTATCCCCGCATGCAGTTCCCGCAAAGCGTGTGCTTAGGTTTTGGGGGTGATTTTCCCGGGTTCATTTTTTTCGATTGCCACGCAACAGGGTTTGCCCCGAGCGGTTCTAAGGATACGAACGTTTTTAAAACCTGCATTTCTGAAGATAAACTCAACGCGAAACGCGTGGGATGGATCGATTTGACAAAGACAAAGACCGCCCTTTTTCAATAAAGGGTCGACGGTTTCGGCAGTTTTTTTGAAGAAGGCCAATCCGTCATTGCCGCCATCCAAAGCCGGGGCAGGATCGTAGTCCCGTTTTTCTGGAGCCAGCCTAAACATAGCGGCTGTTGCGACATGCGGCGGGTTTGAGACGATGAGGTCGAATTTTTCGTTGAGGCCTTCGCCCCAATCGTTGACGCGGAACGTTGCTTGATTCAACAGACCGTTCAGGCGGGCGTTTTCTCGGGCAAGATCGACAGCCTTTTCGTTCAGATCAACACCCACGCCGGTTGCTTGGGGAAGGGCCTCCAACAAGGCCAACAGCATGCAGCCGGTTCCTGTTCCAAGATCAAGGATTCGTAGGCGTCCTTTTTTCTTGGCGCTTGACAGAAGGGCTTGATGAACCGTGTGTTCCGTTTCCGGGGAAAGCGTTGCGACCCCATCTCGAATGAAGAAGGGCATATCGTAGAAGGTGGCCGTGCCAAAAATTCTTTCAATCGGCATTCGGCGTTCGCGGAGAAGGAATGCATTTTCCAAAAAAAGGCGCGTTTTTTGATCGAGCGATGTTTTCCGGCTCGGCACGCGCGAAAGAATAAGAAACGCTTGTTGATGCGCCTCTTTGACTCCGGCGCGGCTTAGCCGTGCGCCGTATTCTTTGATAAGCAGTGGAGCTTGATCCAACATGCGATCTTTTTCTCCGAGCCGCGATTTTTGTTTTAACGGGGATAAAAAAACCGTCCGCTCTTTATGTTCATTATGTCCATTCAAAATCAAGGACTATGGCCCAATATGTTTTAGATAGTGGCGTTTTTTGTTTTCTTCGTAAAGATGCCTTTTAAGGTCCGGCGAATTTTTTGTGTTTCTTTTGAGCGCAGAGTACGTTATACGCCCTTTCCAGAGAAGTAAGGTCCCCGGCTCATCAATATAGCCATTCCATTTTTGTTTCTTTCCAGTTTCTCCCTTCGCGGGGGGAGGGGGGTGCCATGACTTCTTTTTCTAAAAATGTAAAAGCGTTGCTTTGGGGCGTCCTTTTTGTTTCGCTCGCTCTTGGCGCATCGGCTTCTACCGGCGACATTTGCGGCGCCGGAGCGACATTCCCTTACCCTGTTTATGCTAAGTGGGCCGATGCCTACAGAAAGGAAACCGGTACGGGGGTCAATTACCAAGCTATTGGCTCCGGCGGGGGGATCAAGCAGGTCAAGGCCGGGACCATTGCGTTCGGCGCTACGGACAAACCTCTTGAAGAAAGCGCTCTTGAGGCGGCGGGCCTTGTTCAGTGGCCTATGGTTATCGGCGGGGTTGTGCCGGTTGTGAACATCGATGGCGTTGCGCCGGGCGGGTTGGTTTTGGATGGCGCGACGTTGGCGGCAATCTATCTTGGCCGGATTTCCTTTTGGGATGATCCGAAGATCAAAGAATTAAACCCGGCCTTATCCTTGCCTCATCGCTTGATCGTTCAGGTTTACCGGGCTGATGGCTCTGGAACGAGTTTTTTATTTACGAGCTACCTTGCTGCCGTCAGCGATGCGTTTGCCGACCAAGTCGGCGCGGGGGCTTCGGTTCAGTGGCCCGCCGGTATGGGAGCCAAGGGAAACGAAGGCGTTGCCAACATGACCGTCCGGACGTTGGGGGCTATCGGCTATGTTGAATACGCGTATGCCGTTCAGAACAAACTGGCTTTTGTGAAGATGGTCAATAAAGCCGGAAAGACGGTTGCTCCATCGTTCGAAACTTTCCAAGCGGCGGCCGTCCATGCGGACTGGGCGTCGGCGCCTGGTTTTTGCCTTAACCTTGCGGATCAACCCGGGGAGAAGAGCTGGCCTATGACGGGCGCCAGCTTTATTCTTATGCCCAAGCACCCCGCCAATAAAAGAAATGCGGAAAAAGCGCTGGCGTTTTTTGATTGGGCCTACAAAAACGGAGCCGAGGAAACTCGGGCCCTGGATTATGTGCCGATGCCGGATTCCGTTGTCACGTTGATCAAAGCGTCGTGGAAACAAATCGATCTTGGGGAACAAAACTAAATGTTTTTGCGTAAGAAAGGCCGTAGGAACGAGGGTGGTTGGTTTTCTTTTCGTCCGCGATGGACTTCTTTTTGTTCCATGAACGCTTTCATTCGCGATGTGTCTTTTCTGAGCGCGATGGGCGTGGTTGTCCTGACGGCGGCGATTGTCTTCGTGCTGGGTGTTGCCGCGGCCCCGGCGTTCAAGGCTTTCGGATGGACGTTTTTCGTTTCGGATTCATGGAACCCCGTGAAGGACGTTTTCGGCGCTTTGCCCGCTATTTATGGAACGCTGGTGACGTCGTTTCTGGCGCTGTTGTTTGCGCTGCCTGTCGGGTTTGGCATCGCGTTTTTTCTGGTTGAGCTGTCGCCCCCTTTTCTTGTGAAGCCGCTTCGCGTCGCCATTGAACTTTTGGCCGGAATCCCCAGCATCGTTTTCGGCTTTTGGGGCTTGTTTGTGTTGGCTCCCGTCTTTCAGAAATATATCCAGCCGTTTTTAATCGACACGCTGGGATCGCTTCCGCTAATAGGGCCTTTTTTCGAAGGCCCGGCTTTCGGGATCGGCATTCTGACGGCGGGCGTGGTGCTGGCGATTATGATTTTGCCGTTTTTGACGGCTTTTTTGACCGAGGTCTTCAAGACGGTTTCGCCTTTGCTGAAAGAGTCGGCTTATGCGTTGGGCGCAACGCGTTGGGAGGTTTTGAAGTCGATCGTGACCCCGTCCACGCGGGCGAGTATCGCCGGGGGCATTATGTTGGCTTTAGGACGCGCGTTGGGCGAAACCATGGCGGTGACGTTCGTGATCGGCAATTTCCACAGGCTCAAGCTTTCATTGCTGGCGCCCGGCACGAGCATTTCAGCCAGCATCGCCAACGAATTCAACGAAGCCACGACGGATCTTCATTCGGCGTCCTTGCTTGCGTTAGGGCTTATCCTTTTTGTGATTACGTTTATCGTGCTGGCCTGCGGCAAGGCGTCCGTGGCTCTTCTGGCCCGCCGCGAGAGGAGATGAGATGTCGTCGTCGCGTTATAAAATTCGTCTTTTTAAGGACCGTCTTTTTTCCGCTTTTGCCGTTTTGTCGGCGTTGATTGGTTTAAGTTTTCTGTTGCTGATCTTGTTTCAGGTCTGCCACGAAGGCTTGCAGGCTTTGTCGTTCGACACCTTTACAAAGACCACGCCGCCGCCGGGCGAAAAAGGGGGCCTCGCCAACGCGATGGTCGGCAGTTTTTTGTTGTCGGGACTTGCCATGCTTCTTTCCGTTCCGTTGGGCGTGATGGCCGGCGTTTATTTGGCCGAGTTCGGTCGAAACGGTAAATTGGCGATGGTTGTCGCTTTTCTAAACGATATTCTGCTGAGCGCGCCGTCGATTTGTTTCGGCCTTTTTGTTTATGAAATTATCGTATTGCCCACACATGGATTTTCCGGTTATGCGGGCGCTGTGGCCTTAGCCTTTATCGCGATACCGGTCATTTTGCAGACCACGCGCGACATGTTGACTTTGGTGCCCGATCCTTTGCGCGAGGCGGCGTCGGCCTTGGGCGCGCCGCGATGGAAAGTCGTCTTTACCGTGTGCTTCCGTGTGGCGAAGGGCGGCATCATGACCGGTATTCTTTTGTCCTTTGCGCGCATCGCGGGCGAAACGGCGCCGCTTCTCTTTACGGCTCTGAACAACCGTTTTTGGAACGTCAGCATGGCCGAGCCCATGCCCAACTTGCCCATGACGATTTATCAATTGGCGTTGTCGCCGTATCCAGACTGGCACGAACTGGCGTGGGCTGGGGCCATGGTGATTACGTTGACCGTTCTTTCGATCAATGTGTTGACGCGTTTTCTGACGCGCGATCCCTCTGTAAACAGAATATAGGAACAAAGAAACGATGAGCAGCTCCGATCAAGCCGACGCGGTTATGGAGATTAAAAACCTTTCGTTCTTCTATGGGGACAAACAGGTTTTGAAGAGTGTTTCCCTCTCGCTGTTCGGAAACGGCATTACGGCCATCATGGGGCCGTCGGGATGCGGCAAATCCACGTTGCTGAGGACGTTGAACCGGATCTACGATCTTTATCCCGAGCAACGGGCCCAAGGACAGGTTTTTTTCGGCGGCGAGAACATTCTCGACCCCGATGTCGATACCGCATGGCTCAGGCGGCGTGTGGGCATGGTGTTCCAGAAACCCACGCCGTTTCCCATGTCGATTTTCGACAACGTGGCGTATGGCTTGAAGCTTTACGAGAAAATGCCGTCGTCCGTCTTGGCCGAACGGGTCGAGAAAGCGTTGCGTAACGCCGCGCTGTGGGACGAGGTGAAAGATCAGCTTCGTGCCAGCGGACAAAGCCTTTCCGGCGGACAGCAGCAACGGTTGTGCATCGCGCGGGCTCTGGCGGTCGAGCCGGAAATTTTGTTGTTGGACGAACCGACCTCGGCGCTCGATCCGGTGTCGACGGCGCGAATAGAAGACCTTATCGAGACATTGAAGAAAAACTACACCATCGTCATGGTGACCCATAATCTTCAGCAAGCCGCGCGCATTTCGGATTATGCGGCGTTTCTTTACATGGGACAACTGATCGAATTCGACGCGGCGAAAAAGCTTTTCGAAAGCCCATCTCATCCCAAAACCGTCGATTATCTCAAGGGCCGTTTCGGTTAGCTTTTCTTTTCCTCGGCCTTGGCGGCGTTCCAAAGCGCCTCCATTTCGTCGAGCGTTGCGTCGGCGGGGGTTTTGCCGCGCGCGGCTAGAGCTTTTTCGATGGCGCGAAAACGCCGTTCGAATTTTTTGTTTGTACGGCGCAGGGCCGTTTCGGGATCGATGTCCAGTTTGCGGGCGAGGTTCGTTACGGCGAAAAAGACGTCGCCCAATTCGTCTTCCAGAAACGCTTTTGGCTTTTTTTGGGTTCGTTCGGCTTCCAGTTCGTTTATTTCTTCCCGGATTTTGGCCAGAACGTCTTCGGCCTTGTCCCAATCGAAGCCGACGCGTGCGGCGCGCTTTTGCAGTTTGATCGCGCGGGTCGAGGCGGGAAGGGCCAGACTGACCCCGTCCAGCGCACTTGGCGCGTAGCCGTCTTTCGAAGCCCCCGCGCTGCGCTTTTCCGCTTTGTCTTTTTCCCAGTTGACCAGAACGTCGTGGGCCGTTTTCGCGTCGCGGTCGCCGAAAACATGCGGGTGCCGTTCGACCATTTTGTCCGCGACATACCCGGCAACGCTCTCGAAATCGAAAAGACCCGCTTCACGTCCCATCTGGGCGTGAAAGACGACTTGGAACAAGACATCGCCCAGTTCTTCTTTGATCGCTTTGGGATCGTCGTTTTCAATGGCTTCGACCAGTTCGTAGGTTTCCTCGATCGTATGGGGCGCAATCGTGGTAAACGTCTGTTCGATATCCCAAGGACACCCGTCTTCAGGGGTCCGGAGTCGGGCCATGATATCGAGAAGCCTTTGGATATTGGGCCTTTGGATATTGG